>NZ_JBICZE010000005.1:314341-654585 GCF_043201735.1 Kitasatospora sp. NPDC048286 | reverse complement strand
GTTACATTCCGAACCCGGAAGCTAAGCCTCACAGCGCCGATGGTACTGCAGGGGGGACCCTGTGGGAGAGTAGGACGCCGCCGAACAATTCTTCTGAAGAACCCCCATCCGGATTCCGGATGGGGGTTCTTTGCGTTTGGGCATAGCCCCCTCGCCCGCTCGCCGTGCTGGCGAGCGGGCGAGGCTCAGGTGAGGTGGTCGAACTCGCCGGCCTTGGCGCCGCGGAGGAAGGCGCGGAGCTTGGCAGCGCTAGTGGTGATGACGACGGAGGGATCATCGGATTCGCGGAGGTGGCGATCGTCGGCGCCTCCGGTGGCCAGCTCAACGCAGGTGCTGCCGCCGTCGGCATCGCTGAAGGAAGACTTCTGCCAGGCCAGGTGGGACATGGGATGCCTTTCAGTGCTGGAGCTCGTAAAGAAGGTGTTGAAGTAGCCCCCAGGAGTCGCGAGAGCTGTCACGCCGGGGCTTGCTGGTGTCGACAGCGGGCAACGCGAGATCCCGGGCCTCCTGAAACTTCTGATGGTAGGCCGCGATGTCATCCGGGTCGCCGAGGTGAATCGCCCGTTTCGGTCCGTCCAGGATGATGGTTGAGAGATCCGCGCATCCCGGGTCGCAGATCAGGAATGCGCCAGCGTATGGGGCCCTTCCTGGAGCATCGAACGGCAAGATCTCGATCGTGACATTGGGGAGTTCTGCCATGTCTACGAGGTGGTGGAGCTGGTCGCGCATCACGTGCTTGCCGGCGAACTGCATTCGAAGCGCTGCCTCGTGGATGACATACCGAAACTGCCGCTGCTTGCGGTCGGTCATGATGCGTTGGCGCTGCAGACGGAACTCAATGGCCGTGGCGGTGTCCCAACGGCCGTCCTTGTAAGCGTTTTTGTAGATGGCCTCAACGTAGCCTGGAACCTGGAGCGTTCCAGGGATGTATAGGGCATCGAAGACGGCGAAGGACTCTGCGCGGTCCTCTGCTTCGGCCAAGTCCAGGGCGAGCATGGGGACTTTGCCCTTGAACTCGCTCCACCAGCCTTTGCCGTTGCTCGCGCCGAGATCATGCAGGAGCTTGGTATAGGTCTCATCCGTGCACCCGTAGGCGGCAAGCAACGTCGTGAGCCGTTCCGGGTCGAGCGCCGTTCGAGCGGCCTCGATGTGGCTGAGCTGCGGGCCGAGCATGCCGATGAGAGCACCGGCATCCTTGACCGACAAGCTCGCGGCCTCGCGCAACCTTCTCAGCTCAGCGCCGAACCGCCGCTGCCGCTCGCTGATTTGGGTCCTGAGTGCCAAGGCGGATTCCTTCCGTGTCGGGCCAGTCTCCACCCACACGAGTGAGCTTAGCCAAACTGGGTGGGGTTTCTCCGCGAGCAGGTTGCACGCGTAACACCTACGGCCCTACTCTCAGTGTTGCACCGATCACATGACGGGACGTCAGTGATTCCCCTTCTCCCTCCTTCGGGGGTCTCATGCGTGCTTGCAACCCTCCTGACTGGTCCACGGCTCGTGCCGAGCTCTCCGGCCTCCTCACCTCCGCCGGGTGGCGACCCTCCGTCATCTCCGATGCCGAACTCGCCCTCCACGAAGTCTTCTTCAACGCCTGGCGGCACGGTGACACCGTTGCACCCCTGGTCGTCTTCGCCCTCGCCGACCGCCTCCTCCGGGTCTCGGTCTCGGACAACAGCCCGGTCCTCCCCGAGGCCTCCCTCCCCACCGACCTGCTCGCCCTCTCCGGCCGGGGCCTCTTCCTCGTCCGCGCCCTCACCCACCGCTTCGGCGCCGAGCCCCGCAAGCAGGGCAAGGTCGTCTGGTTCGAGCTGATCAAGGAGTCCGCCGCGTGAAGCCCCGCCGTCGCTACCCCATGCAGCCCACCGACCCGCGGATCCGGGCCTACACCGACGCCCAGGTCCGCAGCCTCCTCGGCGAACTCCACGAGCGCGGCCGTGAGTTCGGCCTGATCTTCCCGTCCGCCACCACGGACAAGACCCTCGACGGCCGAGTCCTCGTCCGCTTCAACACGGCGCCGGCCTCGACCCTCTTCAACCTCCTCACCCTCCTCTTCGACGCCGGCCACAACCCCGAGCACCGGTGACCGCCGCGCTCAACCTTGCAAATCCCCGACGAAGAGGAGCCCTTCCCGTGAGCACCCCCAGTCCCGACCCGGCCGACGACCCCGACGTCAGCAACGCCCTCGCCGCGGCCAACTACGCCGTCGCCGCCGCCTTCAACGCCCTCTTCGGCGTCGCCGTCGCCCCGCCCGTCCCCGACGACTTCGACTGGCCGAAGCTGGACGCCTTCGTCCACCACCTGGGCTTCGCCGCCGACGACTCCGACACCGCCCTCAACCTCTACCGCCTGCTCTTCGCCGTCCAGCGCATCGCCTACCGCGAGGCCGCCGGCCGTAACTCCCCCTGGTCCGCCACCCGCCTCAACCCGCTCCCCCAGTAGCCCCCAGACGCGTCGGAGATTCTTGACGCGTCGGAAATTTCCGACGCATACTGGTCTCATGCCAACGGATGTGTTCGGCGCGCTGGCCAACCCGGTGCGGCGCAGACTGCTCGAAAGCCTGCGGGACGGCCCCCGCTCCACAGGCGAACTGGCCTCGATGTTCGAGCTCGGAAGGCCCGCGGTCTCCGAGCACCTGGCAGTGCTCCGTTCCGTCGGGCTGGTGCGCGAGGAACCGCGCGGCCGGCACCGCTTCCACCACCTCGAACCGGCTCGACTGGCCGAGGTGAGCGAGTGGCTGCATCCGTTCGAGCACTACTGGAAGCAGCGCCTGGACGCGCTGTCCGACCTCCTGGACGAGGACAAGGGGACATGACCGAGAACAACACGATCACCTGCGAGAAGTTCCTGCCCCGCCCGCCGGCGGCGGTGTGGAAGGCCCTCACCGATCCCGAACTGCACGCCCGCTGGTGGGCCGCCGGGGACATCAAGCCCGTCGTCGGGCACCGCTTCACCCTCGACATGGGCAACTTCGGCAGCCAGTCCTGCGAGGTGACCGAGGTGGACGACCAGCGGCTGCTGGCCTACCGGTTCGCCGAGGGCTCGCTCGACACCACCATCACCTGGACGCTCCACCCGGAGGGAACGGGCACCCGCCTCGTCCTCGTCCACGCGGGCTTCGACCTCGACTCCCCGATGGGCCGGCAGGCGTACGACGGCATGGGCAGGGGCTGGCCCCACGTCCTCGACCGCCTCGACTCCGTCCTGGGCGAGACCGCCTAGGGAGAGCACAGGAAGCCCGGCGGGCCGTTCGGCCGCAACCCTCGTTCGGGCGCGTACGGTTGTCGGCCGGGCACGGCCCGTCGAACCTGCTGGTGTGCGACCCCGCACTGACAGCAAGGGAGACCCTCATGTCCGTCCGACGCCTCATCGCCTCCGCGGCCACCGCTGCACTGGCGCTCGTCCCGGTGGCGCTCGCGGCACCCGCCGCCCACGCCCAGGGCACCCCGGCCTACACGTGCGACGTGGTCCAGGAACCGATCGCCGGCCTCGGCCACTGCGTCGCCTCGGACGGTGCTCCCGCGCAGGGGCCGTTCAGCAACGCCCTCATCTCCTCGCGGCTCGGGCCCATCCCCATGAGCTTCTTCTGTGCCGAAGGCTTCGCGGAAACCCCGGAGTCCGTGATCTGCGGCGTTCCCGGGTGATGAGCGCGCTGCGGCCGGAGTTCCTCAACACCCTCGACCGTTAGAGCAGGAAGTCGGCCCGCCCGACTTCCTGCTCCACGTGGCCCCGAAAACCGCAGGACACCCGGGCCCGGTTTCCGGTACGACAACCGGGTGAGACTGCGAACGAAGATCCACCAGGTCCGCCTCGGCCGGGACGAGTACCGGGTGGTCACCCCGCTGCGGCAGACTCCCGGCGCCTTCCTCTCCGCGAGCCCGGGCAGCTGGTTCATGGACATGCACCTCGACCGGCAGGGCGCCGAGGACCTCGCCACCGCCTGGGCCCTGGCCGCCCGCTCCCGGCGCTCGCTGATCCACCTGCCGCTGCGGGCCAACACCGGCCCGGCCGGACTGTACGACGTCCCGCCGGAGGACCGGCTGGACCTCCTGCTCGTCCACCACAGCCTCGGCTTCCCGCCCTCCCGGTGGAAGAAGGTCCGCGCCCGGCTGGGTGGCGGCGGGATCCCGCACACCGTGGACCTTCCGGCCACCGACTTCGACGGTGAGGACGCCGACCGCTCCTTCGCCCACCGGCGCGACGAGCTCCGCTTCGCCGGCGCCGCCCGAACGTTGGTCGTCACCGGCAGCCCCACCGCCTTCCGCCGGACGGGGGCCCGGCTCCACGAACTCAGCCGCGAAGCCCCCGGCCGGCGCTTCGGATGGCGCCCGGACGCGCACCAGTGCGTGACCCTCACCCACGAGGGCTGGGGCTCGGCCCGCGCGGCCAAGGGCGTCCCGGCGAGCCTGCACGTCGTGTACGACCACCGCTGGCGCGCCGCGTGAACAGGAAGTCGGCCCGTCCGACTTCCTGCGCAGCGGCCCCTTACTCCTTCGGTGCGAGCGGCGTCAGCGGCAGGGCGACCCGGCTCTCCCAGGCCTGCTCCAGTGCCCGGGTGAACGTCTCCGCGGGCTGGGCGCCCGAGACGCCCAGCCGCCGGTCCAGGACGACGAACGGCACGCCCGTCGCGCCCATGGCGCTCGCCGTGGCCTCGTCCTCGCGCACCGCCTCCGCGTAGGCCTCCGGGTCGGCCAGGACGGCCGCGGCCGCCTCGCCGTCCAGCCCGGCCCCGACGGCCAGCTCGACCAGCCGGCCCGCCTCGAAGGCCGAGCGCTCCTCGGCGAAGTTCGCCCGGTACAGCGCGTCCAGCAACTGCGCCTGGCGGCCGTGCTCCTTGGCGAAGTGCAGCAGGCGGTGCATGTCGAAGGAGTTCGCGGCGTCGCGGCCCTCGCGCAGGTACGGCAGGCCCTCGGCGTGCGCGTTCTCGGCGATCCGGGCCTCCGCCGCCTCGGCCTGCTCCAGGCTCATCCCGTACTTGGCGGCGAGCAGCGGCACGACCGGACGGGCCTCGTGCGGCGCCCGGGGGTCCAGCTCGAAGGAGCGGTGGACGACCTCCACCTCCTCGCGGTGCGGGAATGCCGCCAGCGCCTGCTCGAACCGGGCCTTGCCGACGTAGCACCACGGACAGTTGATGTCGCTCCAGATCTCCACGCGCACGGCGCCGCACTCCTTCCAGCCTCGCGCGGACCTCCCGCGCCAACGCCCACCGGAACGCCTTCGGGCACCTGGATATTTCTCGCACTGAAACATTCAGGCGAGCCGGTCGGCGGCCTCCCGCCTCAGCGCCGCTCCCACGCCTCGCGTTGCGCGGACACCGTGGGGATGGCGGCGACCGCCTCGGCGAAGCGGCCCTGCCTGCCGAGGATCATGGCCATGGTTCGGAAAGCCTCGTGTTCGGTGGACGACCGGAGCACGTCGAGGGCCTCGTCCTCCCGGCCGTCCCGGGCCAGCATCCAGGCCAGCGTGCTGTCCCAGAGACCGGGCTCCCGCTCGCTCAGGGCCTTCGCCTCCGCGGCGCCCTCGGCGTAGCGCCCCGCCTTCCCGAGCAGGTAGAACCGCGTGTGGTGTACGACGTCGGGATGCCCGTCGACGTACGCGGCGCCGAGGCCGTCCAGGAGCTCCAGCGCCTGGTTCGGGCGGTCGCCGCGGACCAGCAGGTCGATCGCCTCGTGGAGGAGGTTCCCTTCGTCGTCCTCGTACGTGGGCCGTCCGACGTCGACGGCCTCGTCGAGGCGCCCCTGGCGGCCCAGGAACTTCATGAGGCGCGGGCGAGCGAGCCTGCCGTCCGCTTCGAGGGCCTCGCGCAGGACGGCCTCGGCCTCCAGGATCCGCCCCTGTCCCTCCAGCGCGTCCACGTACGCGGTGAGGGCGGCCTCCGCGTGCTCGCCGGCGGCCAGCTCGCGCAGCTGCTCGAACCGGCCCTGGCGGGCGAGGAGTTCCGCGTACAGCCAGGCTATGCGGGGCAGTTCGGAGACGACCGGGCCCAGTACCCGGATCGCCTCGTCCGCCCGGCCCATGCGTTCCAGGACCCTGGTGTACAGCACCAGCACCTCCGACGGCTGGTGCCGGCACCCGCGCTCACCCCCGGCCGCCGGGCACCGGCAGTCCGCCGTGCCGCCCAGGGCGCGCTCGGCGCACGGGGCGAGCAGCTCCAGGACGCGGGCGTCGCGGTGCTGCCCCCTGGTCAGATCGACCAGTGACTCCAGGATCCACGGCTCCCCGAGGTGGGGCGTGAGCACCTCGACGGCCTCGTCCACCCGCCCGGCCTCCACCAGCGCGTCGGCGAACCACCGGCAGTCGAACGGCGACTCCAGGCCGGCCGCGTCCGGGCGCACCAGTGCCAGCCCCTCCTCGATCCGGCCCAGCCGGACCAGGATCGCGGCGGACTCCCGTACGGCGAACGGCCAGCCGACCGCGACGAACGGCTCCAGGACCGCCAGGGCCCGCTCGAGCTCCCCTGCCGCGCACAGCTCACTGACCGCCACCTTGGCGCAGAACCACTCACCGCGGTCCCGGGCGGTCTCGATTAGCAGCTCCAACTGCCCCTGCTCGAGCAGGTACTCCGCCATGGGAGGGTCGATTCCGCCGTCGAACTGCCGCTGCCACGCGAGATCGTCGAGATTCACCGGGGCAGGCTATGCGAGGAGGCCGACGCCCCGCTCGGAGATAGTCGGCGGATGTCCGGAACCTTCGTAGACCTGGGATTCGTCACCGCGCCCTCCGGGGTGGCTGACGGGGGCGAGGGCGTGGAGGAGGCCCGAGGCACCGGGCTACGAGGGCGCCCATCGCCGCCACCCCTTCGTTGGTGTTCGCCGTCGGTCGGCAGTGAAGCAGGCGGCGCTGACGGGGAGTGGGAAGTCGGACCGGCCGACTTCCCACTCCCCGCCGGGGAACCGGTCAGCAGGAGATGTTGCCGCCACCCACGTCGGTGCCCAGGACGCCGACGAACTGCTTGTAGAGGTTGATGCGGCTGTTGCGCTGGTCGGGGTTCTTGCCGTCGCACTCCAGCGCGCCGTTGATGCTGCGGATGGTCTCGCCGAAGCCCTTGTTGTTGACGATGGCGTCGTGCGGGGTCGTCCTCCCGGCGCCGCTCTGGGTGTTCCAGAACCAGAGGGCCGTCTTCCAGGACGTCGCCGGGTTCTTCTCGACCTGGTACGGGTCGTGCAGCAGGTCGATGTGCAGGGCGTCGCCGGCCGCCTTGTAGTTGAAGTTCCAGCTCAGCTGGAGCGGTCCGCGCCCGTAGTAGGCGGACTTCCCGGCCGGGCACCCGTACGCCTGCGAGGTGTCGCAGTAGTGCGGGTAGTTGGCGGTGTTCTGCTCGACCACGTACCGCAGGCCGCCGGTCTCGTGGCTGACGTTGGCGAGGAAGGCCGCCGCCTCGCGCCTGCGGGTGGCGTCGTTGCCGGTGGTGGCGAACTTCGGGAAGGCGCTCAGGGCGTCGGTGAGGCCCTTGTAGCTGTAGAAGGGGTTGCGGCTCGGGAACATCTTGTTGAACTGGGCCTCGCTGACCACGAAGGAGCCGGCGGCGGAGGCCGGGGCGCTCTGGCCGGCGATGGCGAGGGTGCTCAGCACGGCGGCGGAGGCGGCCAGGGACAGGGTGCGAGAGAGCTTCATTGGTCTCCTCGATCTGATTGGCAGGATTGGCACTTCGCTTGCGAAGAACCCCGGCCATCGTGGTGCGCGCCGGCCGTCGGCTGAAGCCCTCGGAGGTCTAAACCACCCGTACGAGTCGTATCCGATCCGAAGGGTGGACGGCGCCGCCGCCGGGGTGATCATCGCGCTGTCGGTGGCACCGGATAGCCTCGTTCGGAGCGGGACGGGACAGGGCGAGGCCGGCGGGGGAGCAGGGGCGAATGAGCGGTCACACCGACGACGAGGGCGCCGAGCGCCTGGCCGCCGAGGGCGAGGTCGCGGTCGCCCGGCTGGCGATCGACTCCGGAGACCTGACGCACGCCGCCGAGCACCTCGGCGACGCGATCCTCGCCGACCCCCAGCTGCCCGAACTGCACGAGGCCCTCGCCGAGTTGTGCGCCGCGGCGGGCGGCCCGGCGGCGGCCCGCGAGCTGTTCCCGCTGGAGGGCCAGGTGTACCTCGGCACCGTGGTCTGCCGGGCCCACGTGGAGGCCGCCGCCGGGGACTGGGACAGCGCCATCGGCCTGCTCGCCTCCGCCGTCCAGTACGAACCGGCCCGGCCCTGGGCGCACGCCGCCTGGCTCGCCCGCGAGGACCTGCCCGGCCTGGTCGACCCGGACGCCGTCGCCCAGGCGGTGGCCCGCGCCGCCGGCGCGCTGCCCGACCCGCTCCCGGCCGAACCGGCGGACGCCGTAAAGCCGTTCCACGACTTCGTGCAGGCCGTGCTGGCCCGCCACCCCGACCACGTGCTGCTGCTGGCGATGGCCTCCGGCCTGACCCGCCGGCTCGGCGACACCGCCCGCGCCGTCGAACTCGCCGACCGCGCCCACCGGTTGGCTCCCGGCTACCTGCCCGCCGTGATGCTCGGCAACGCCCTGCGCTCGGCCGGCCGCCCGGAGCAGGCGCTCGCCGTCTGGGAGGCCGAGCTGGCGAGGACGGCACCCGGCCGCGACGACTCCAGCAGCTACCTCGCCGTCGACGTCGCCGAACTGTACGGCGCCCTCGGCCGCCCCGCCGAGGGCCTGGCCTGGCTGGACAAGGTGCTCGCCGCCGAGCCCGACCACCCCAAGGCGGGCCCGGCCCGGCACGGGCTGCGCCACGCCCTCGACGGCGACCCGGCCCACCTGCTCGCCCTGGCCGACCACCACCGCGCCCACCCCGAGCACGAGTACGCCCTGGAGCTGCTGGAGCGGCTGAGCCACCGGCAGCCCTGGCTCGGCCTGGTCTCCGGCGCCACCGAGGCCACCGTCAACGTGCTGCACCAGGTGCTCTCCGCCCCCGACACCGGCCGCGACACCGAGATCGACTGCACCGCCTCCACCCTGGAGCCGCCCAGCTCGGTGCTGGCCGTCCGGCTCGCGCTGCCGCGCTCCACCGTCGGCTACCAGGCCGTGGGCGAGCCCGACCCCCGGCTGCCGCTGACCGAGCCGACCACCCGGATCTGGGCCTGGGACGGCACCGACCCGCGCCCGGCCGTCGCCCCGCCCGCGCCGCAGAGCGCCGAACTCGTCCGCGCCACCGCCGAGATCTTCTGGCCGACCGTCCCCGCCGCCTACGACCACGCCGTCCGGCTCGCCGGCCTGCCGCTGGACGACCTGCTCGGCGTCCTGGTCCACCCGCCGATGCCGCGCGAGGACGAACTCGGCCGCGCCCTGCTCGCCCACCAGCCCGAACTCTGGGTGCGGGCCGTCCAGGTCTTCGCCTGCCTGGGCATCGCCCACCACCGCACCGACCAGCCCTGGGAGGGCTCCGAGCGCCGCCGGGTGCTGCGCGACCTGCTGCTCGGTCCGGAGGACTGGGTGGTCGAGGCGGCCGGCTTCGCGCTGGTCGCGATCGGCTGGACCGAACCGCAGACCCGGGCCGACGTCGCCGAGCTGCTCCGGCAGCGGCTGCACCACGGCGCCCGGGCCCGCCGCACCCGGGTGGTGACGATCCTGCGCTCGCTCTGCGCGCTGGTGCTCGCCGCGCCCTGGACGTCCGACGAGGACCGGGCGCTCGCCCGGCACCTGACGGCCCGGGAGGACGTCGCCGACGCGGGGGCCGAACCGGAACAGGCGGCGGAACGGGAGCAGACACGGGAGCAGCCGAAGGAGACGGCGCGGGCTCCGAAGGAGGAGCCCCGCCCCGGCCGGCTGCGCCGCCTCTTCGGCCGGGGGCAGGGCAGGTCCTAGACCTCGTCCCGGACCCGTCCTAGACCCCGGGCAGCGGCTCCTGGTCGACGTCGAACCGGGCGACCCGTTCCGCCGGGTCCCGGCACTCCGGGCCCAGCCGCAGCATCCGCGACTCCGGGTCGTGCAGCGGCCGGTGGCAGCGGCGGCAGGTCACCCGCGGGCGGAGGGTCTGCGCGGTGTCCGTCCCGGGCAGCGGTTCGTGGCCGGTCGGGCCGGCCGCGCCGATCGCGCCGGGGGGATTGGTCGGGCTGGTCATGCTGAGACGGTAGCCGCCCGCTCCGTCCGGGCCGCCGCCGGTGCGTGAAACGATGGCCCCATGGCCACCGACCGCAGCAGCGCAGGAGACCCGGCACGCACCCTCGCCCTGCTCTGGGGGCTCACCGCCGAGGAGAAGCCCGGCCGGCGCGGGCCACGCCAGGCGCGTTCGACCGGTGAGATCGCCGCCGCCGCGATCGCCCTCGCCGACGCCGAGGGCGTGGACGCCGTCACCATGCGCCGGGTCGCCCAGGAGCTGGGGCTCTCCCCGATGGCGCTCTACACCTACGTTCCGGGCAAGGCCGAGCTGCTCGACCTGATGCTGGACACCGTCTACGCCACGATGCCCCGCAGCGCCCCCGCCGACGAGGGCTGGCGCGCCCGGGTCACCGCCGTCGCGGACGACAACCGGGCCCTGCACCGCGCCCACCCGTGGGTCGCCGCCGTCTCCACCAGCCGTCCGCCGCTCGGTCCCGGCCTGATGGCCAAGTACGAGTACGAGCTGCGCGCCCTGGAGGGCACCGGGCTGCCCGACGTCGACCTGGACGCGGCGCTGACCCACCTGCTCGGCTTCGTCCAGACCTGCGCCCGGATGGCCGCCGACGAGCGCGCCGCCCGGCAGGACAGCGCGATGACCGACGAGCAGTGGTGGTCCGCCAACGCCGAGCTGCTGGCCCGTGTCTTCGACCCCGAGCGCTACCCGGTCGCCGCCCGGGTCGGGGCCGCGGCCGGTGAGGCGCACGGCGGCGCGTACAGCCCGGACCACGCCTACGACTTCGGCCTGGCCCGGCTGCTCGACGGGCTCGGCGCCCTCATCGCGGGGCGGTAGCCGGGCCGGCGCGCCCTCCCCGGCGCGCGGGGCGCAAGCTCACCGCGCGGCGGCCCGCCCGTCGTACTCCCCGCGCGCCGCCTCGACCTCCGGCACCCGCCGCTCCGACCAGTGGGCCAGGGCCGCGACCAGCTCCGCCGCCTCCCGCCCCAGCGGGGTGAGGCTGTAGTCGACCCGCGGCGGGATCACCGGGTGCGCCTCGCGCAGCACGAAGCCGTCCCGCTCCAGCGTCTGGAGGGTCTGGGCGAGCATCTTCTCGCTGACCCCGGAGACCCTGCGGCGCAGTTCGCTGAACCGGTAGCCGCGCTCGTGCAGCGCGCCCAGCACCAGCACGCCCCAGCGGCTGGTGACGTGCTCCAGCACGCCCCGGGAGGGACACATCCGGTCGAAGACGTCGGCGGGGGGCAACCCGCCGGCCTTTATCTCGCTCACCTTCATGTCAGTACCGTACTTTGAAGTGCGTACTTTCGAAAGGTTAGTGCCGGGCCTAGGGTGAGCTTCGAGGTCGGACCCGCACGGCAATCCCCCTGGCGGTCCCCGCGTAGCAACCCTGAGGAGCACACCATGTACGTCGTCACCGGTGCCACCGGCCAGCTCGGCCGTCTCGTCGTCGAGCGCCTGCTGGCCGAGGTCCCCGCGAGCGAGGTGGCCGTCGCCGTCCGCTCCGCCGAGAAGGCCGCCGACCTGGCCGAGCGCGGCGTGACCGTCCGCGTCGTCGACTACGACGAGCCGCAGACCCTGGCCGGCGCCTTCGCCGAGGGCGACCGGGTGCTGCTGATCTCGGGCAGCGAGGTCGGCCGCCGGATCCCGCAGCACCGGGCCGTGGTGGAGGCCGCCAAGGCCGCCGGGGTCGCGCTGCTCGCCTACACCGGCATCCTGGGGGCGGCCACCTTCCGGCTGGCCGACGAGCACAAGGCGACCGAGGAGCTGATCCTCGCCTCCGGGCTGCCGTACGCGTTCCTGCGCAACGGCTGGTACACCGAGAACTACCTGGGCGACGCGGCCGGCACGGTGGCCCGCGGCGTGGTGCTCGGCAGCGCCGGGGAGGGCCGGATCGCCACCGCCCCGCGCCGGGACTACGCGGACGCGGCGGTCGCCGTCCTGGTCGGCGAGGGTCACGAGGGCGGGGTGTACGAGCTGAGCGGCGACGCCGCCTGGAGCCTGCCCGAGCTGGCCGCCGAGCTGGCGAAGGCCTCCGGCGAGCCGGTCGAGTACCGGGACGTGACCCCGGCCGAGCACCTGGACGCGCTGGTCGGCGCCGGCCTGCCGCAGGGCTTCGCCGAGGCCCTGGTGGACGTGGACGCGGGCATCGCGCGCGGCGAGCTGGCCGGTACCACGGGCGACCTGGCCCGGCTGATCGGCCGTCCGACCACCCCGCTCGCCGAGTCCGTCCGCGCGGCCCTGGGCGCCTGAAACGCCGCAGCTCAGGGCCCCGGAACGGCGGGGCCGTCCGGCATCCAGGCAATGTCATGACCAAAATCCGGAAACGGAGATGACAGTCGCCCCTCCCGCCCGCTACCGTCGCCTCGACACACGCGCGCGGGAGGGCACCAGGCCATGGCGGGAACAGACCAGCAGGACAACGGCCGGGGCCTCTGGTACGGCGTCGCCGCATACGGCATCTGGGGCCTGTTCCCCCTGTTCTGGCCGCTGCTGGAACCGGGCGCCGCCGACGACATCCTGGCCAACCGGATGGTCTGGTCCCTGGTCGCGGTCGTCCTGCTGCTGATAGCCCAGCGGCACTGGGGCTGGATACGCCCGCTGCTGCGCCAACCCCGCCGGCTCGCCATGCTGGCCGGCGCCGCCACCGTGATCTCGGTCAACTGGGGCGTCTACATCTGGGCCGTCAACGCCGGGCACGTGGTCGAGACCAGCCTCGGCTACTTCATCAACCCCCTGGTCACCATCGGCTTCGGCGTCCTGGTGCTCAAGGAGCAGCTGCGCACCGCGCAGTGGACGGCGGTGGGCATCGGCGCCGCCGCCGTCGTGGTGCTGACCGTCGCGTACGGGCAGCTGCCCTGGATCGCGCTCACCCTGGCGCTCTCCTTCGCCACCTACGGCCTGCTGAAGAAGCAGGTCGGGCTGAGCGGGCTGGAGAGCCTGGCGGCCGAGAGCGCCTTCATGTTCCCGTTCGCCCTCGGCTACCTGGTCTACCTGGAGGTCAGCGGGCGCGGCACCTTCGGGCACACGGTGGCCGGCTCGTACGGCTGGGGGCACTCCGGGCTGCTGATGCTCAGCGGGGTGATCACGGCCGTCCCGCTGCTGTTCTTCGGCGCGGCCGCCGTCCGGGTGCCGCTGACCGTGCTCGGCCTGCTGCAGTACCTGGCGCCGGTGTTCCAGTTCCTGATCGGCGTCGCGGTGTTCCACGAGTCCATGCCGCCCGCCCGCTGGGCCGGCTTCGGCCTGGTCTGGGCCGCGCTCGCGCTGCTCACCTGGGACGCGCTGCGCCAGGTGCGGGCCGACCGCGCGGCGCGGGCCGCGGCCGTGCCGCAGCCCGCACCGGTGGCGGCGGCCGCCCCGGGGTCCGTCCCGGAAGCCGCCACCGAGGCCGTCACGCGCTGATGTCCCGGCTGGTGAAGCGGGACCAGGCCGCCGAGCCGAACACGGCGACGTAGGCGGCCTGGAGACCGAGGTCCTTCAGCACCCCGTCCCAGTACATCGGCGCCCGCAGCAGGTCCGCGAAGCTCAGCCAGTAGTGGGAGAACAGGAACGGGCTGACGGCGTCCAGCTGCGGGAAGGCGTCCAGGATCTGGACGGTGACCACCAGCCCGACGGTGGCCGCCATCGCCGCGATGCCGCTGCCGGTGAGGGTGGAGACGAACAGCCCGATCGCCACCAACCCGGCCAGCGAGGCCGCGACCACCAGGGCCACCAGCAGCGCGCGCAGCAGCGCGTCGCCGAGGCCGATGGTGTCCCCGGAGATCAGCGTGACCGGGCCCAGCGGGAACAGCGCGGCGCCCGCGGCGAGCGCCGTCACCGCCACCGCCGCCGTGGCGGCCGCGCAGAACACCAGCCCGGCGGTGAACTTGGCGGCCAGCAGCCTGGTCCGCCCGGCCGGGGCGACCAGCAGGTAGCGCAGCGTCCCGGCGGCCGCCTCACCCGCCACCGCGTCCCCGGCGACCACGCCGACCGTCATCGGCAGGAAGACCGGCAGCGCCACCGCGAGCGCCGTGAAGACCAGGAACAGCCCGTTCTGCGTGGTCTGCGCGATGAAGCTCGGACCGCCGCCGCCCTCGTGCGGACCGTCCGTGTTGAGCTTGACCACCACCCCGATCAGGATCGGCAGCACCGCCAGGATGGCCAGCAGCACCTTGGTGCGCAGCCGGCGGAAGGTCAGGTGCAGCTCGCTGCGGAACAGCGCCAGGAACCCGGCCGCCGTTCGCGGCCGCCGACCCGCCACCGGTGCGAGCGCCTCGGCCGGCGGCAGCGACTCGGCCGGCAGTGACTCAGCCCGCGACATCGAAACCCTCCCCGGTCAGCGCCACGAAGGCGTCCTCCAACGTGCCCCGCTCCAGCCCGAAACCCTGCACCCGCACCCCGGCCCCGACCAGCGCCGCGCACAGCCTGGGCAGCGCCTCCTCGTCCAGGACGCCCGGCTCGCCGTCCACCCGGTCCTCGCCGGGCACCAGCGCGGTGACCCGGTGGGCCGCCAGCACCTCGGCGGCCCGCGCCACGTCCGGGGTGCGGACCACCAGCCGGCCCTGGGCCCGGGCGGCCAGCTCGGCGACGGTGCCCTGCACCACCAGCCGGCCCCGGGACATCACCGCGGCATGGGTGCAGACCTGCTCGATCTCGTCCAGCAGGTGCGAGGAGAGGAACACCGTGGTGCCCTCCGCCGCGACCTCCCGGACCAGCGTCCGGATCTCCCGCATGCCCTGCGGGTCCAGCCCGTTGGTCGGCTCGTCCAGCACCAGCAGCTCGCGCGGCTGCAGCAGGGCGGAGGCCAGGCCCAGGCGCTGCTTCATACCCAGCGAGTACGCGCGGGCCTTCTTGCCCGCCGCTGCGCCCAGGCCGACCCGCTCCAGCGCCGCGTCCACCCGCCGCCGGCGGGTGCGCGGGTCGGCGGTCGGGTCGGCGGCGTCGAAGCGCACCAGGTTGTCCCGTCCGGAGAGGAAGCCGTACAGGGCAGGGCCCTCGATCAGCGCGCCCACCCGGGGCAGCACGGTGGCGACGGACTGCGGCATCGGCTCGCCGAGGACGGCGGCCACGCCCGAGGTGGGGGCGATCAGGCCCATCAGCATGCGGATGGTGGTGGTCTTGCCGGAGCCGTTGGGGCCCAGGAAGCCGAAGACGGAGCCGCGCGGCACGGCGAGGTCCAGGCCGTCCACGGCGAGCTGGCCGCCGCGGAAGCGCTTGGTCAGGCCGCGGGTCCGGATGACGTCGTCGGAGCCGGCCGAGGAGGCGTCGGGGGCGGCGGGGGAAGCGGATGGGACGGGAACGGGGGCCGGGCGCGGCGCGGCGCCCGGACCCCCGGCCGACTCCGTAACGTCCCCC
The DNA here is from genome assembly GCF_043201735.1 of Kitasatospora sp. NPDC048286. NCBI lineage: Bacteria > Bacillati > Actinomycetota > Actinomycetes > Kitasatosporales > Streptomycetaceae > Kitasatospora > Kitasatospora sp. NPDC048286. Next base: position 639,207 of record NZ_JBICZE010000005.1, on the reverse strand, counting down.
GTTACGGGAGTCTTGGTCATCCGTCAGTTCACCCCGGCGGCGTGCTGGAGGACCGGCAGGGTCACCGCGCCGGCGAAGACCCGGCCGTCGTCGGTGAGCAGGACGTTGAGCACCTTGGTGCTCACCAGGGTGCCGCCTTCGACCGGCTTGCCGAGCGACTTCACCAACGCCTGCGGGTTCATCGACCGGGCCGCTTCGCCTCCGCGGCCGCCGTGCTTGCCGCCCTTGCCGTCGCCCTTGCCGTCTCCGCTGGGCGCCGCGTCCACGGTGCCGGGCACCTGGGCGGAGACGACCGTCGTCCAGCCCTCGCCGATCACGTTCACGCCCTGGTGCCCCTCGGCGCCCGGGTGCGCCCCGGCGCCGCCCGGTGCGCCCTCGGCCGCCGCGTCCGCCTTCCGGTCCGTCACCTTGGCGCCCTTGGGGGCGGTGAACTCGAAGGTCTTGGCGTCCGGCTTGGCGAAGGACACCTCGGTGAAGCGGACCTTCAGCACGGTGCTGCCGTCGACGGACGTCACCGTCACCGCCAGCGGCACCCCGTTGTCGGCGTCCACCGCGATCCGGACCTCGGACAGCGTCGAGCCGGACTGGGTGGGCTTCACGCTCAGCTGGTAGGCGTTCTGCCCGGCCACCTTGGCCGTCCCGGCGACCGTCACCGAGGTGGTGCCGGCGCTCGTGGCCAGGAACTGCCTGGCGGCCTCCTGCGGGGTGGTCGGCAGCTCGGACAGCGGCGCCTCGGCGTGCCGCCCCTCGGCGGCCCGCCCGGTCGTGTGCACCGCGCTGTTGGAGGAGCTGTCCCAGGCCCAGGTCTGGTCGCCGTTGTGGACCAGGGTGTAGCCGGACATCTTCTCCAGCAGGTCCACCCGCTGGCGCTCCGGACCGTCCACCGCGACCCGCAGCGTCTGGTCCCCGCCGAGCAGGCCCATCAGCTTGGCCTGCGGGTCCGCGGCGGAGCCCTGGCCGCTGCCGCCGCCGTGCCCGCCGACCGCCCCGCCGAGACCGCCGGCAGCGCCCAGCAGCTGGCCGGGCACCCCGAGGTCGGTGGAGATCGAGACCGTCCCGGAGAGCGTCTGCGCCTCCGAGCCGAGCACCTTGGCGACCAGCTGCTCCGCCGACACCGCCGGCAGGTCGGGCGCGCCGTCGGCGGCCAGCGCCGGGACCAGCCCCACCCCTGCGGCGATCACCGCGACGACGGCCACCGGCACCCCGGCGCGCATCAGTACGCGCCGCCGGGAGCGGTACGGCACACCGCCGTCCGGATCGGCCCCCGCCGCCTTCTCAATGGTCATGGCGTCCTCAACTCCTCCGTGAACACGTGTGATTGGCCCTGCCCTCCCATTAGAGGCCGCCGCGCCGCCGCCGTCATCGCCCTGTGGGGCCAGATCGGGGTGGCCTTCTTGGGTACGCCGACCCTGAGACGGCCTCAGGGTTCGCTCCATCCGCGGTACCACCCCTGACATAGGCTCGCGCCATGGACGGAACCGCCACGGACTCCAGCACCCCGCCGACCGAGAACGCGATGCGCCGCGCCCTGCGCCGCGCCAGGGACGGCGTCGCCCTCGACGTGACCGAGGCCGCCGTGCTGCTCCAGGCCAGAGGCGACGACCTGCTGGACCTCTGTACGAGCGCCGCCCGGGTCCGGGACGCGGGCCTCGAAGCGGCCGGCCGCCCCGGCGTCATCACCTACTCCAAGAGCGTCTTCATCCCGCTCACCCGGCTCTGCCGCGACAAGTGCCACTACTGCACCTTCGCCACCGTCCCCGGCAAGCTGCGCCGGGAGGGGCACGGGATGTTCATGTCCCCGGACGAGGTGCTGGAGGTGGCCCGCCGGGGCGCCGAACTCGGCTGCAAGGAAGCCCTGATCACGCTCGGCGACAAGCCCGAGGACCGCTGGCCCGAGGCCCGCGAGTGGCTGGACGCGCACGGCTACGACGACACCATCGCCTACGTGCGCGCGATGTCGATCCGGATCCTGGAGGAGACCGGCCTGCTGCCGCACCTCAACCCCGGGGTGCTGGGCTGGACGGACTTCCAGCGCCTCAAGCCGGTCTCCGCCTCCATGGGCATGATGCTGGAGACCACCGCCACCCGGCTGTGGAGCGAGCCCGGCGGCCCGCACTTCGGCTCCCCGGACAAGGAGCCGGCCGTCCGGCTGCGGGTGCTGGAGGACGCCGGGCGCAGCTCCGTCCCGTTCACCAGCGGCCTGCTGATCGGCATCGGCGAGACGTACCAGGAGCGCGCCGAGTCGCTGTTCGCGCTGCGCAGGGTCTCCCGGGCGTACCACGGCGTCCAGGAGCTGATCCTGCAGAACTTCCGGGCCAAGCCGGACACCGCGATGCGCGGCATGCCGGACGCCGAACTGGACGAACTGGTGGCCACGGTGGCCGTGGCCCGGCACCTGATGGGCCCCGCCGCCTGCCTCCAGGCCCCGCCGAACCTCGTGGACGGCGAGTACGAGCGGCTGATCGCGGCCGGCATCGACGACTGGGGCGGGGTCTCCCCGCTGACCCCGGACCACGTCAACCCCGAGCGCCCCTGGCCGCAGATCGAGCGGCTGGCCGAGCGGTCCGCGGCGGCCGGCTTCGAGCTGCGCGAGCGCCTCGCCGTCTACCCCGAGTACGTGCGCCGCGGCGAGCCCTGGCTGGACCCGCGGGTGCTGCCGCACGTCCGCGCCCTCGCCGACCCGGCCACCGGCCTGGCGGACCCGGACGCGGTGGTCCGCGGCCTGCCCTGGCAGGAGCCCGAGGACCTGCCGGAGTCGTACGGCCGCACCGACCTGCACGCCACCATCGACACCGAGGGCCGCACCGGCGACCGCCGGGCCGACTTCGAGGACGTGTACGGCGACTGGGAGGTGCTGCGCGAGCAGGTGCTCGCGAAGGGCGCCCCCGAGCGCCTCGCCGGGGACCTGCGGGAGGCCCTGGCGGTGGCCGCGGACGACCCGACGCGGCTGACCGACGACCAGGCGCTGGCCCTGTTCCACGCGGACGGCCCGGCCCTGGACGCGCTCTGCCGGATCGCCGACGACGTGCGCCGCGACGCGGTCGGGGAGGACGTCACCTACTGCGTTACCCGGAACATCAACTTCACCAACGTCTGCTACACCGGCTGCCGCTTCTGCGCCTTCGCCCAGCGCCGCACCGACGCGGACGCCTACACCCTCTCCCTGGAGCAGGTCGCCGACCGGGCCGCGCAGGCCTGGGAGGTGGGCGCCACCGAGGTCTGCATGCAGGGCGGCATCCACCCGGACCTGCCCGGCACCGCCTACTTCGACATCGCCCGCGCGGTGAAGGAGCGGGTGCCCGGCATCCACGTGCACGCCTTCTCCCCGATGGAGGTGGTCAACGGCGCGACCCGCACCGGGCTGTCGATCCGGGACTGGCTGCAGCGGGCCAAGGAGTCGGGCCTGGACAGCATCCCGGGCACCGCCGCCGAGATCCTGGACGACGAGGTCCGCTGGGTGCTCACCAAGGGCAAGCTGCCGGCCGCCACCTGGGTCGAGGTGGTCACCACCGCGCACGAGCTGGGCCTGCGTTCCTCGTCCACGATGATGTACGGGCACGTGGACACCCCGGCGCACTGGCTGGGCCACCTGCGGCTGCTCGCCCGGATCCAGCAACGGACGGGCGGCTTCACCGAGTTCGTGACCCTGCCGTTCATCCACACCAACGCCCCGGTCTACCTGGCCGGCATCGCCCGGCCCGGCCCGACCGCCCGGGACAACCGCGCCGTGGTCGCCATGGCCCGGCTGCTGCTGCACCCGCACATCCCCAACATCCAGACCAGCTGGGTCAAGCTGGGCGCCGAGGGCGCGGCCGAGATGCTCCGCTCCGGCGCCAACGACCTCGGCGGCACGCTGATGGAGGAGACCATCTCGCGGATGGCCGGCTCGGCGTACGGGAGCTACAAGTCGGTGCGCGACCTCCAGGCGATCGCCGAGGCGGCGGGCCGCCCGCACCGCCAGCGCACCACCACCTACGGCGAGGTGCCGGCCGAGCGGCGGGCCGCGGCGCTGGCCTCGGACGGGCACCTGCCGCAGCTGCTGCCGGTGGTGGACTGACACCCGTGCCGTCCCGGCCGCCCCGCGCGGGCGGCCGGGACGGGGCACCGGACGCCGGGGGAGGGGCCGATCCGATCGGCTCTTCGAATACAGTGCCAGGGCGCGCGGCCGGCCGACCGTCGCGCGGCCCCCACACCCGAGGAAAGGCGCCCCGTCGTGATGCCACTGTGGTCACGCGCCCAGCAGCAGGACTACCGCAGCCGGGTGCGGGGCTGTCTGCTCGGCGGTGCCATCGGCGACGCGCTCGGAGCCGGCGTCGAGTTCGAGTCGCTGGAGAAGATCCGGGCCCAGCACGGCCCGCAGGGCGTCACCGGCTATCTCCCCGCGTACGGCCGCACGGGCGCCGTCACCGACGACACCCAGCTCAGCCTGTTCACCGTCGACGGCCTGATCCGCGCCCACATCCGGCGCGACACCGGCAGCTGGCACCCGCCCACCGACCTGCACCTGGCCTACCTGCGCTGGGCCGCCACCCAGCGCGACTGGGGCCCGGACGAGCGCCGCCCCGACCTCGGCTGGCTCGGCCGCGAGGAGTGGCTGTACGCCCAGCGCGCCCCCGGCCAGGGCTGCCTGTCCGGCCTCAGCGGGGCCGAGGCGGAGCGGCTCGGCACCCTGGCGGCCCCCAAGAACCCGCACTCCAAGGGCTGCGGCACGGTGGTGCGGGCGGCGCCCTTCGGGCTGCTCACCACCTGGGAGCCGGGCCTGGTGTTCCAGCTCGCGGTGGAGTGCTCGGTGCTCACCCACGGCCACCCCACCGGCTACCTCGCGGCGGGCGCGCTCGCGGTGATCGTCCAGTCCGTCGCCCGCGGCGGCACCCTGGAGGAGGGCGTGCACCTCGCCCTCGCGCTGCTCTCCGAGCGGCCGGCGCACGAGGAGACCACCGCCGCGCTGCGGGCCGCCCTGGACGCGGTGCGGGCCGGCGAGCCGTCCGCCGAGCGGGTCGAGGCGCTCGGGGAGGGCTGGGTGGCCGAGGAGGCGCTGGCGATCGGGGTCTACTGCGCCCTGGTCGCGCACGACGTGCGCTCGGGCCTGCTGCTCGCCGTCAACCACTCCGGGGACAGCGACTCCACCGGCGCCGTCTGCGGCAACCTGCTCGGGGCACTGCACGGGGACACCGCGCTGCCGCCGGGCCTGCTGGCCGGGCTCGAAGGGCGCGGGGCGATCCTCGAACTCGCCGACGACTTCGTGCTGGAGCTGGTGCACGGCACCGAACTGCACGACCGGCGGACCCCGGAGGGGGTCAACTGGACCAGCCGCTACCCGGTGGTGAGTTGAACCGGGACTTCCGGAAACCGGGCCCCCGAAACGGGAGTTGCCCGTGGCGCCGCCGCCGCCGAGGGGCGACGGACACCGCTACGGGCAACTGGTCCGAGTGCGGAACCGGGTGGGCGGGTCAGCCCGGGAGCTCACCGAAGAGGCCGCCCGCGGCGGCCGAGGCGAAGGCGTTCCAGGCCTCGGCCGAGAAGCGCAGCTGGGGGCCCCGGGGGTCCTTCGAGTCCCGGACGGCCACCTCCCCCGCTCCTGGGACGGCGATCTCCACGCAGGCGCCCTGGCCTCCGCTGTGACTGCTCTTGCGCCAACCGGCTCCGTACTCGGACGGGGTGATCATTCGTGGAATTCCTTCTCGATGTCGGCTATCAGCGACCGGCTCTCCGCGACACCGAGCGCGGCCGCTCTCAGGTAGTCGTACAGACCGGTATAGCGGCGCACGTCCGCCTCCTTCTCCAGGTAGAGATCGCTCGTCACACCTTCGAAGTAGACAACCGTGGAATCGGCTGACTCGGGGAACTCCAGCAGCGAGAATGTCCCGGTCATGCCGGGATGGGCGCCGTGCGAGAACGGGATCACCTGGATGGTGATGTTCGGGCGCTGGCTGAGCTCCAGCATCTGCCGCAGCTGCTGGGCCATCACCTGCTTGCTGCCGACCTCGCGGCGCAGCACCGCCTCGTCTATGACGGTCCACAGGCTGCCCAGCTGGTTCTCGCCGTGGATGCGCTCCTGGCGCTTCATCCGGACCTGCACCCGGCGCTGCACGGCGACCGCGTCGGTGTCCGGCTGGGTGCCCTCGACCACGGCCTGGGCGTAGTGCTCGGTCTGCAGCAGCCCGGGGACGAAGGAGGACTCGTACGCGCGGATCGAGGAGGCCTCGGCCTCCAGCCCGATGTAGACGCTGTACGGGGTCGGCATGTCGTTGAAGTCGTGCCACCAGCCGCGCTGGCGGGACTCCTTGGCCATCTCCATCAGGCTGGCGCGCAACTGGTCGTCGGGCACCTTGTAGACGTCGCAGAGGTCGCGCACGTCGCGCTGGCTGATGCTGCGGCGGCCGTTCTCCAGTCGGCTGATCTTCGACTGGGAGACCATCAGGCGGCCTGCGACCTCCTCCGCCGTCATGCCCAGGCCCTCGCGGAGCTTGCGCAGCTCCGAACCGAGGCGCCGACGGCGCACGGTGGGATTGACGTTGGCGGACACTTCGACCTCCGGCCGGACCTCTGGTGCTCGTTGGAACGGCAGTCCTCGGAACACTTCGGACATTGGGACCAACCCCCCTGACTCGGAGCAGCATGTCACCTTGGGCCAGGTCGGCGCCGGGGATTCACCGCAGCGCGGTAGAACAGATCATCGGAAAAGCGCTTCCGCGAGACAGCGAAAGCCCCCAGGTGGTAGTGCGGCTCGGTGGCTCGGACAGATGCTGCGCAGACCGCCCCCGGACCGGCCGGCACCTGCCCCGGCCCACGGCACGTGCGGGGGCGGGCGGCTTGCCGGGCGTCCGGGGACGGCGAAGGGGCGGTCGCCGGGCGACTTGCGTCGCGGGGCGACCGCCCCTCGGTGCTGGTGGTGGTGCCGGTGGTGCGTGCGGTGCGTCCAGCGCTCGTCGTACTCCTGGCGCCGGTGGCACCGGTCGTGCGTCGGGTCGCTCGGCGCCCTCGGGCGGTGCGAGCCGAGCGGCCCGCGCCGCCGGGTGCGCGGTCGGTGGTGTCGGGCGCCGTGAGGGCTGCCCGCCGGGCCGCGCGGACCGTGGTGCTCGGTGGACCGTGGTGCTCGGTCGACCGGGGTGCTCAGTGGATCGTGGTGCTCGGTCGACCGTCGTGCTCAGCGGATCGTGGTGCTCAGCGTGCGCCGACCCGGGAGGCGGGAACCCGCCCGCCCGAATCCCGGCCCGCCGCACGGGCACCGGGACGGCCGGCGGCGGCCCCGGGACCCTGGGAAGAACGGTTCTGCTGTGCTGGAAGGCCGTTCTGCACGTCCATGACGGCGTGCGCGACCATCCCGCCCAGCGGGTCGTACCGGATCAGGTCGCGCAGCCGCGACCGCGAGGACCGTCCCTCGTTGCCCGGGTACAGGTGCTTGCCCAGCCCGACCGAGTGGGCCAGCGCGGCCAGCGCGGCCGTCCTCGGGTCCGGCGGGACACCGGTGCGGATCGCGGTGTCCAACCGCTGCTTGATCGCGGCGTTGGTGCAGTCGTCGGACGCCTGGTACCGGGTCGTCGGCAGCACCCCGCACACCTGGCCCGGCACGGCCGTGACCATGCCGCAGCGCTCCAGGTGCGCCAGATAGGTCTGCCGCAGCCCCAGCCGGGGCCCGCCGATCCAGTGCGCCGCGCGGACCGGACTGCCGCGTCGGCGCAGCAGTTCCAGTGCGTGGTCAAGGGTCGGGTCGCCGGTCGGCCGTGCGAGCACGACGGCGATCCGGTCTCCCTCCGGTACGATCCGTCCGGCCAGGGACAGCTCGACGAGCTGCGCCCCGGCGAGTCCGAGGTCGAGGGTCTGCGGCTGCGCCGTGGTACCCGTGGTCGGGTCCAAAGCGAGCAGCAAGAGTTCCTCGGGAACAGTTCTGCGGCTCTTGCCCATCCAAGCCTCCCCGCGTGGATGAGAGACAGGGTGACGCCTCTCACACGGGCTTGTCGAGTACGCCTCCGAATCGTGACCTTGCGGTGAAGGCGCGGAACCGGCGGCGGCGGGCCTGGCGTCTGACCGGTGAACAGGCCGTGGCGCGACCGGGCGACGACAATAAGCGCCGGTCGGGCGGGGTGTGCACGGCCGGAACGGCCGCCGGTGGCGGAGACTGTACAGGTACACGGGGCGGGGCGTCGGCTTCCCGAAATCGGGTTCGCCGGTGCCCCGCCGGGCGTTGAGGAGGCTGGGATACGTGGGCGAGTCCCCCGACAGGGTGCTGAGGGACGGCGACGAGCGGCAGCGGGACCGCGAGCGCGAACGGACCGGTACGGCGGCGGGCGGCGCCGAGCCGGCCGCGGGCGGCTCCGGCCCGGCGGCCGACGGTGCGTCAGGCACGGCCGCCGCCGAGGCGACCGCCGAGACCTCTGCCGAGGCCTCCTCGGACACCTCCTCGGACGGCCCCGCGGAGACCTCCGGCGAGACGGCCCCGAAGGCGTCCGCCGACGCTCCGGCGACGGCCCCCAAGGGCGGCTCGACCGTACAGCTCCGCGTCCACGATGTGGACAGCGAGACGACGATGCTGCGGCTGCCGGTGGACAACAAGACCACCGCGCTGCGGCTGCCCGAGGAGCTGGTGAAGGCCGCCGGCAAGGCGAGTTCCGAAGGTGAGGGGGAGAAGGGGGAGTCTTCGCCGGAGGCCGCGGAGGCGGCCGAGCCCGCCGGGCGTCCGGTCACCGCCGACCCGCGTCTCACCGTGCGGACGGGTGCCGCGGGGGCGGGGAAGGCCGCGGGGAAGGCGGCCGAGTCGTCGGGGGAGACCGGTGCCGAGACCGGCGCCGAGGGCGGTGCCGAGCCGACGGCCGTACCGGACGGGGCCGCTGACGGAGCGGCCGACAAGGCCGACAAGGCCGACAAGGCCGACGAGACGGAGAAGTCGGAGAAGTCGGAGAAGTCGGAGAAGGCCGACGGTGCCGGGACCGAGGACGACCCGGAGGGTACCGGCGAGGCCGAGGACACCGACGCCGAGGACACCCCCACCAACGGCGACGTGACCCTCGCGCTGACCAAGACCGGGCAGCCTGGTCAGCCGTCGGGTCCGGCCGAGAAGCTGGAGAAGCCCGCGCCGCTGCGCGCCTCCGCGGCCGGCACCGTCCCGGAGCCGAAGCCCGAGCCCGCGCCCAAGCCCGAGCCGCGTCCGGAGCCCAGGCCCGCCCCCGAGCCCGAGCCGACCCCCGCTCCGGCGCCGCTGTCGAAGCCGACCCCCGTGCCCGTCCCCGGGCCGGCCCCGAAGCCGCTGCCGCAGCCCGACCCGCGGCCGGTGCCGCCGGTCCCGCCGCTGCCCAAGCCCGAGCCGCTGCCCGCACCGGAGCCGCTGCCGTCGCCGGAGAACACCGCCGAGGCGATGGAGGTCCTGGCCTCCCTCAACGCCCGCCCGGTCTCGCCGCTGCGGCGCGCCCTCAAGCGGGTGACCATCTGGACGGTCTTCCTCGCCGTGGTGCTCGGCGCGCTCGCGGTCGCCCAGCTGCTGCGCCCGCTGCCGGACCCCAAGCTGAAGATGACCGCCGCGGGCGGCTACAGCTTCTCCGGCGACGCGCTCGACCTCGCCTGGCCGGCCAAGGGCCAGTCCGCCGCCGAGGTGGTCGGCATCGGCAGCCTCGGCAGCTCGGGCCCGGAGACGCCGTCCTCGATCGCCAGCGTCACCAAGGTGATGAACGCCTACCTGATCCTGCAGAAGTTCCCGCTGAAGAAGGGGGAGAGCGGGCCGAAGATCACCGTCGACAAGCAGGCCGCGCAGGAGTCCGGCAACGTCGACGAGTCCAAGGTGACGCTCACCGAGGGCCAGGTGCTCACCGAGTACCAGGCGCTGGAACTGCTGATGCTGCCCTCCGCCAACAACGTGGCCCGGCTGCTCGCCCGCTTCCACTCCGGCTCCGAGGCCGAGTTCGTCAAGCTGATGAACGACACCGCGGCCAAGTTCGGCATGGCCAACACCATCTACGCCGACCCGGCGGGCTTCAACGCGGACACCAAGTCCACGGCCAAGGACCAGCTGAAGCTGGCCGAGCAGGTCATGCAGGACGAGATCTTCCGGCAGATCGTCTCCACCCCGGAGACCAACTTCAACAACGCGAAGATCCCCAACACCAACAACCTGATCAACCCGAAGACCGGCGTCATCGGCGTCAAGACCGGCTCCAGCACCCCGGCCGGCGGCTGCCTGATGTGGGCCGCCTACAAGGAGATCGGCGGCGTGAAGCGGCTGATCCTCGGCGTCACGCTGGGCCAGCAGGCCACCTCCTCCGGCCCGGACGGCGGGATCCTGCCGACCGTGCTGAAGGTCAGCGGCAAGCAGATCCAGGCCGCCCAGAACGGCGTCACCGGGCAGACCGTGGTGAAGAAGGGCGACGTCGTCGGCTCGGTGGAGGACGGGCTCGGCCACAAGGTCGCGGTCGTCGCGACCAAGGACCTGGTGGTGGCGGGCTTCCCCGGCATCTCCGGCACGATCACCCTGGACACCCTGAAGATCGGCCACAGCGAGCCGGCCGGCAAGGAGGTCGGCGTGCTGCGGGTCGGCACCGGCGACGACGGCTCGGAGGTCCCGGTGGCCCTCCAGAGCGACCTCAACCCGCCGTCCATCCAGTCCCGGCTGCTGCGCGCGCTGTGAGGCGCTGAGCCCGCCGAGCCGTCGAACGCGGCAAGACGAGGAAAGGGGAGAAGGGGAGCCGGTCCACCGGCTCCCCTTCTCCCCTTTCGTGTCCTAGACGTCCCGGTCGAGCAGCGCGAGCGTGAGCCCGCCGAGCGGGGTCACCCGGTCCGGGACGCCGTACCGGGTGCGGAGCACCTGCGCCTGGTCCGGCGGCATCGTGCCGAGCGGGTCCTCGGTGTCGCCGAGGACGATCAGCCAGATCCGGGACACCTCACCCAGGCAGGCCTCCGGCTGCGGGCAGGGCGCCGGCGAGAGGTCCTCGGCGTCCTCGGCGCTCCGCGCGACGAAGACCGGGTAGGGGTGCACGTCCGAGGGCAGGTAGTAGCTGACGCCCGGCCAGGCCATCGCCCAGGACTGGACACCCAGCGGGGCCGCCATCCCGTCCCCGGCGCGGTAGCCGGCCGAGATCTCCCGGGCCGCCGCCTTGAACGGCTCCACCGAGCGGTTGTGCGACCCCACGTACCGCACCGACTGCTGCTCCGGCAGGGCCTTCACGGCCGGCACCGTGAGCAGCCCGGCGGCCAGCAGCCCGGCCACCGCGGCGGCCCCCCGGGGCGCCCGGCCGAGCCGGCGGGCCAGGCCCGTCACCGCGCCGTACACCGCCCCGGCGCCGCCGCCGGCCAGCGCGGCCCAGGCGGGCACCGTGAACAGCAGGTACCGCCCGAGGAAGTACGAGGTCTCGCCGGACCAGGACACCAGCCAGACGGCCACCACCGGCAGCACCGCGAGCAGCAGCAGCTGCCAGGCCTGGATCCGCCGTCCGGGCAGCAGCAGCGCCAGCAGCGCCAGCGGGAGGAAGGCGTGGAACACGTCCTCCGAACCGAACAGCACCTCGCCGAAGTAGGTGAGGTCCTCCGGGGAGGGGGTCGGTATCCAGCCCAGCTGCCGGTCCGACTGCCGGCTTCCCAGCAGCACCACCGGCAGCACCGGCAGCGCCGCCACCACGACCGCCAGCGGGTACTGCCACAGCAGCCGCCACTCCACCGCCGAACGGGTCCGCCACAGGTGCAGCGCCACCAGCGCCACCTGCCCGGCGACCGTGCTGAAGGAGATCAGGTGCCCGGCGCCGCCCAGCGCCATGGCCAGGCAGTACGGCGCCCAGCGCCGCCAGGACGGCCGGTCCAGCGCCCGCAGCAGGAAGAGCGAGGCCGCCGCGATCGCGCAGGTCACCAGGGCGTAGGAGCGCGCCTCCTGGGCGTACCGGGAGATCTCCGAGGGCACCGCGAGCAGCAGCCCGGCACCGATCGCCGCCACCCGGTTGCCGAACAGCCGCTGGGCGGTGAGCGACACCAGCGCCGCCGCCCCGGCCATCGCCAGCACGGAGGGTGTTCGCAGCGCGATCGTCGAGTCGCCGAACACCGCCGTCCAGCCGTGCATCAGCACGTAGTACGCGCCGTTGCTGGCGTCGATGTGCTGCAGCAGCCGGAACAGGTCGCCCGGCGAGCGGGTGGCCACCGTCCAGGTCGCGATCTCGTCCCGCCACAGGTCCGGCGTCCCCAGCCGGTACCCGCCCACCGCCAGCATGACGAGCGCGGGCCACACCCACACCTGCCCCAACAGCCGACCGACCGGGTGCACAGCAGGTCTCATCGAGTCGTTCGTCTCCTTCAACGTGGTGCGCGGGCGCGTCCCACCATGCCGGGCAGGCTACTGGACCAGCCCTGACGGCCCGTCGGCCCCCCGTATCCCCTCCGTCACCCCGCGACCGACCCCCGATCCGGTACGCTGTGAGCGGCCTGGTGGCATCCGGGCCGCGCCTCAGTAGCTCAGGGGATAGAGCACGGCTCTCCTAAAGCCGGTGTCGCAGGTTCGAATCCTGCCTGGGGCACAGCGAACACGCAGGTCGCAGGCCCTCCTGCCCACACCGGGCAGGAGGGCCTGCGGCGTTCCCGGGCCCTCGTTGCCATTTCCGGGTGACCGTCTCGGGGGCGGCGTACCCCTCCAGGAGGAGGCGGTGGTGGGCGGCCGTCCGCCCACGGAGTGATCATGAAGCAGACCTCGTGCTGACGATGTGCGGCCGCCGCGTTCCTAGGCTCGTCGAGACCCCTGCCGGAGCACCGTTCCCGGTCAGGGCGGACGAGCCGGGGAACCATGACGACGTACCGATACACCGTGGCCGAGCTGCGCGGCCAACTGCGCCAACTGATCCTGAGCGGCGCCGCGATCGCGCTGGGGGTGGCCTTCCTGATCGCCTCCGTCAGCGGCAGTGGGGCACTGGTGGACTCCTACAGCCAGACCGCGGCCGCCGAGGTCGGGCCCGGCGACATCCAGGTGACCCGGGCCGTCAGGACGGGCGGGCTGGACGCGGCCACCGCGGAGCGGGTGCGGCAGACCGCCGGGGTGGCGGCGGTGGCCCCCCGGCTGACCGGCAAGGGCGGTGTGCTGGCCGCCGACGGGCGGCCGCTCGACCACACCGCCGCGGTCAGCGCCGTCGCCGAGGACCCGGCGCTGCGCTGGCAGCTGCTCAAGGACGGCCGCTGGCCCGCCGGCCCCGGCGAGGTGCTGCTCGACACCGGGACCGCGCACCGGCTGGACGCCGCTGTGGGCGCCGAGGTCCACCTGACCCGGGCCGACGGCACCGCCACCACCGCCCGGCTGGTGGGCACCCTGGACGAGCGGGGCGCACCGAGCCTCGCCGGAGTGCCGATCATCGGCGTCCCGGCGAACGCGGTCGCCGGCTACGCGACCGGCGTCACCACCGACCGGCTCGACGTCAGGGTCACCCCCGACGCCTCCCGGACCACGACCGTCGAAGCCCTGCGCACCGCCCTCGGCACCGGCGTCGAGGTGCACACCCACGAGGCCTCGGTCACCGAGGCGACCCGGCAGAGCAGCACGATGTACGGCGTGGTGCTGGTCGCCGCGCTCTCCTTCGTCCTGATCGCGCTCGCGGTGGCGCGGATGGTGGTCGGCAACACCTTCACGGTGGTGCTCGCCCAGCGGACCCGCCAGCTCGCCCTGCTGCGCTGCGTGGGCGCCGACCGGCAGCAGCTGCGCCGACTGATCCGCCGCCAGGGCCTGCTGCTCGGGCTGGGCGCCTCGGCGGTGGGCGTGCTGCTGGGGATCGCCCTCGGCGCGCTCGGCACCGCCGTGGTCGGCGGGCTCGACCTCGGGCCGGTGCACCTGTCGCTGATGCCCTCCCCGCTGACCTGCCTGCTGGCCGGGCTGTTCGGCGTACTGCTGACCCTGCTGGCCGTCCGCGGCCCGGCGAAGGCCGCCGCGGCCGTGCCGCCGATCGCCGCGCTCGGCGGCACCCCCGCGCCGACCGGCGGGGCGGCCAGGATGCGGGCCACGGTGTGGACCTCCGGGCTGCTGATCGGGGGCACGGCGCTGCTGGCGGTCGGGGCGATGACCCCGCCGCCGCTGTCGCTGCTCGCCGTCACCGTCGGCGCCATCGCCAGCTTCTTCGGGGTGCTGCGGCTCTCCCACCGGGTGCTGCCCGCGGTCGTCGCCGTACTGGGCCGGCCCGCCCGAAGGCTCGGCGGTACGGCCGGGCGGCTCGCCACCCAGCAGCTGCGGCTCAACCCGGGCCGCACCGGGGCCACCGGCTCGGCACTGCTGCTCGGCGTGACCGTGATGGTCGGCGCCGTCACCGCGCTGGACATCACCTCGCAGTCGCTGGTGCCCGTGGTGTCGGCGCGCCAGCCCGGGGTCTTCTCGGCGACGGCCACCGGCGGCGCCCTGCCCGCCGGGGCACTCGGCGCGCTCGGCGCCGAGCACGGGCTGACCGTCACCCCGGTCCGCTCGGCCACCGTCGACCTCGACGGCCGGCCCACCGTGGTCGCCGCCGTCGACGCCACCCGGCTCAACTCCTCGACGGACGACGTGGACCGGGCCCGCGGGCTCACCGGGGGCGACGCGCTGAGCGGGCTCGGCGAGACCGGGACGCGTCGGGTCGGCGACGTCGAGTTGCGCCTGCGACCCGGCCGCAGCAGCCTGCCGTTCACCCTGCAGAGCGGCGCCACCCTGCTGGTGACGCCCGCGACCCTGGACCGCCTCGCCCCCGGCGCGCCCGTCACCACGGCCTGGATCAGCCCGGCCACGGGCGACGACCGGCCGACTGCCCGCCGCGCCCTGGACCGCGCCCTCGCCGACCACCCACAGGTGACCGTCGCCGACACGGCCGCCCAGGCCGACACCCTGCGCTCCCTGCTGGACCGGCTGAAGACCGTCAGCATGGCCCTGCTCTCCTTCTCCGTCGCCATCGCCGGCCTCGGCGTCGCGGCCACCCTGATGCTCAGCATCAGCGAACGCTCCCGCGAGATCGGCATGCTGAGGGCGATCGGCATGTCCCGCGAGCAGCTGCGCCGGATGCTCACCCTGGAGGCCCTGCTCCTCTCCCTGGCCGGCGCCCTGGTCGGGACCGCGCTGGGCGTCGGCTACGGGTGGGCTGCCGCGCGTTCGGTCACCTCGACCGTGGGCACGGTCGGCACCCCGCCCGTCCTGCCGGTGCTGGCCGCCCTGGCCCTGACCGTGCTGGTCGGTCTGGCCGCCGCCGTGCTCCCGGCCCGCCGCGTCGGCCGCATGAGCGCGGTGGCCGCCATGCGGGCCTCCTGACCGCGGTCGCGGTCGCGGTCGCGGTCGCGGCCGGGAGTCG
This sequence comes from Kitasatospora sp. NPDC048286, assembly GCF_043201735.1. NCBI lineage: Bacteria > Bacillati > Actinomycetota > Actinomycetes > Kitasatosporales > Streptomycetaceae > Kitasatospora > Kitasatospora sp. NPDC048286. Next base: position 623,953 of record NZ_JBICZE010000005.1, on the reverse strand, counting down.
GGAGTCGGGAGCCTCAGGCCAGGGTGACCCGGGTCCGGGGCGCGGACGGCCGGCCGGTGTCGAGGGCGAGGTCGGCGAGGAGGGTCTCGGTCTCGCGGGTGGTGCGCAGGACGGCCGGGTCGAGGTCGGCGACGACGAGTTCACGCCGGTCCTCGCTCGCCTCGGCGACCAGTCGGCCGTCGGGGCCCCAGACCGCGCTGGCGCCGCAGGTGTGCCAGCCGCCGGTGTGGCCGATGTGGTTGGCGAGCACCGTGTAGACGGTGTTGTCGAGCGCGCGGGCCGGGAACCAGGTGCGGGACTCGTGGTGGCCGTGGCCCATGCTGAACAGCGCGCCGACCAGGTAGGCGTGGCAGCCGTCGAGCGCGGCGGCCCGGGCGTGCTCCGGGAAGCCGGAGTCGTAGCAGATGCCGAGGCCGAGCCGCCAGCCGTCCAGTTCCACGGTGCAGCCGGCCGCCCCCGGGCGGTAGTGCTCGCGTTCGCTCTTGAACAGGTGCTGCTTGTCGTAGCGAGTGACGAAGCCACCGTCCGGCCCGAGGACGAGGGCGGAGATGCGCAGGTCGGCGCCGTCCTGTACGGCGGCTCCGACGATCGCGGCGGTCCCGGTCTCGCGGCAGGCCTCGGCGATCGGCGCGAGACGCGGATCGCCGGGTTGGACCGCGTACTTGCCGGGGTCGGTGCGGATCAGCTCGGGCTCGTACCCGGAGAGGAACTTCTCCGCGAACAGCACCAGCCGGGCACCGGCCCGGGCGGCCTCGCGGATCAGGTCGGCGGCCTGGGCGACGTTGGCGGGTATGTCGCCGGCCACGGCCTGGGCCTGGACGGTGGCGATCCGCAGCGGCTGCTCGGGGTAGCCGGTGGGCGCGGTGGGGGAAGCGGGAGCGGAGGTGTCGGACATGGCCGTCACGCTAGCGCGGCGGCCCGCAGCGGGCGGCGGGTTGACGGTGGGTCAGCGCTCGGTCCTGCCCGTCCGGTCCGCCCGTGGCCTACGCCCGTGGCCTACGCCCGCGGGTCGTGGGGCCCGTCCTCGTCCGGTGCGGCGGCGGTGCGCGAAGGCCGCCCGGCGGACACCGTGACCCGCTGGACCCGGGGCCTGGTGCGCCAGTTGACCCGGCGTACGTCCCGGGCCAGTGCGCCGGGGCGCCAGACCTGGATCACCGCGGTCACGGCGCCCAGCACGATCCCGGCGGCCAGCCAGCCGGCCAGCACGTCGCTGGGCCAGTGCACCCCGAGCGCGACCCTGGTCCAGCCGATGGTCAGCACCGTCGCCGCCGCCACCACGCAGGCGGCGGTCCGGCCGCGACGGTGGACCCGGTACCAGAGCAGGCCGACCAGGACGGCGCAGGTGATCGCCGAGGCCATGGCGTGTCCGGAGGGGAAGCCCGGGCCGCCGGCGTGCGAGACCGGGTCGGTGAAGGTGGGTCGGCTACGGCCGAAGGCCAGCTTCAGGGCCCACAGGGCGCCCCAGCCGACCAGGGTCTGGGCGGCCACCCAGCCGGCCAGCACCCGGGCGCCGATCAACCAGAGCCACCCGGCGGCGATCCCGAGCAGCGTACGCATCGTGACGGTCCCGCCGATGTCCGAGAGGGTCTGCACCGAGGCGGTCCAGATCCGGTGTTCCCGTGCGTAGGTGTGCAGTTCGCCGATCCACTCCTGGTCGAAGCGGACCAGTGGGCGCCACTGGCCGGTGACCAGGACCGCCAGCAGGCCGAACAGCGCGGCACAGCCCAGCGCGAGCGCGGCGTCCCGAAGGAGACTGCGGTTACGCGCGGTGAGGAGGGTCGTGCTGTTGGTCAGGTGCATGGCTGACACCTTCCCAGTGTCCCGTGCCGAGCAAGAGCCGGAGTGATAGCGATTCGGCATCGTTTGTGAGGAGGACCTGCGTGCGCGGGCGGAAAGGGGGGCGCAGGGGGAACGTCGGCGGCTCCTCGCGGGTTCACACGGGTAGGCGGCGACGGGGTGTGGGTCGGGTGAAGAAGCCGATCCCGCGACGGTCGTCCGATGGCACGGGAAGTGCCCGACTGGTCACCCAGGGTTCGGAATCGGGGTGAAAACCGGCAGGATACTGCATCGCCGGGAAGAATCTGAGTGACTTGGGAATGTTGTCCGGAATCTGTTCGTTGGATCGTTACGTGTGAGCCCCAAGGGGCCGCACATCTTGCCCTCACGAGGCAGGCAGGCAGACCTCGGCAACACCAGCAAAGGGAGCAAGCATGGCCACCCGTGCCGTCGTTCGCGACAGGGCCGACCGGAGTCGCGCGGCCCGCCCGACCAACCTCGAGGCCGACCGCGACCTGGTCGGCATGTACCTCGACGAGATCGCCAGGACACCCCTGCTCGATGCCGCCGAGGAGGTCGAGCTCTCGCTGCGGATCGAGGCCGGTGTGTACGCCCAGCACCTGCTGGAGGAGGGCGGACTCCCCGACGGCGTCACGCGTGAGGAGTTGGAGGCGATAGCCGCCGACGCCGAGCGGGCCAAGGATGTCTTCATCCGCTCCAACCTCCGGCTCGTGGTCGCCGTCGCCCGTCGCTACCCGCGCAGCGGCCTGCCGCTGCTGGACCTCATCCAGGAGGGCAACGCGGGCCTGGTGCGCGCCGTCGAGAAGTTCGACTACGCCAAGGGCTTCAAGTTCTCCACGTACGCGACGTGGTGGATCCGGCAGGCGATCACCCGGTCCATCGCCGACCAGTCCCGCACCATCCGGCTGCCCGTGCACCTGGTGGAGGAGCTGGGGCGGATCCGGCGCGTCCAGCGGGAGAAGTCCAAGGAGCTGGGCCGCGAGGCGGAGCCGGCCGAGATCGCGGCCGAGCTGGACACCACCGAGGCCCGGATCAAGGACGTGCTGGACTGGGCGCGCGACCCGGTCAGCCTCAACATGTCCGTCGACGACGAGGGTGAGACCCAGTTCGGCGACCTCGTCGAGGACACCGGGGCGACGTCCCCCGAGGACGCGGTGATGGTCATGCTCCGCCGCGAGGAACTGGACGACCTGATCGGGCGGTTGGACGACCGCACCGCCTCGATCATCCGCTCCCGCTACGGGATGGAGGACGGCCGCGAGCGCACCCTGACCGAGGTGGGCAAGCAGCACGGCCTCACCCGTGAGCGGATCCGCCAGATCGAGAAGCACGCCCTGGCCGAGCTGAAGAAGATCGCGGACCACGCGGGCTTCGAAGCCGCCTGACGGTCCAGCCGGCCCCACGGGCCGAGCCCCTCACCCGGGCCCTGGCGCGGAGCGCTCCGCACCGGGGCCCGAGGCGTGCCACGGGGCTCTTAGTCTGGAGGGGAGGGACGAGCGGACGGAGTGGACGGCGTGAGCGAGCAGGCACAGGGACAGGAAACGGGCCAGGACCAGGGCCAGGACCAGGCGCGGGAGCCCCGGAAGGCCTCGGCCGCCAAGGCCCGGCTGGTCTTCCGGGACCCGTTCGACCAGCAGTCCAGGGACGACACCGACACGGGCTGGGGCGACCGCCCCGGGGCCGGGGAGAGTGGTGGGCGGGGGCTGGACTGGTACCTGAGCCAGCGCCCGCCGCACCACGGGGGCTGAGGAGCGGGACTGAGGATCGGGGACGGGGGAGCGGGGCCGTGGGCGACGCGCGCCCACCGGTCAGCGCAGTGGCGTGACCAGCGCGTCGCGGATCTCGGTCAGTAGCTGGACCTCCTTGAGCTCGGCCTCCGCCGCCTTCTCGGCGGCGGACTTGCGGTGGGCCGCCAGCTTGTTCATGGGCAGGATCAGAACGAAGTAGACGACCGCCGCGGTGATCAGGAACTGGAGCGTGGCGCTGAGCACGGATCCCCACAGGATGAGGACCCCGGACGTGACCTCGCCGGTCGGGCTCACCTCGCAGGGCCCCTTGAGGCAGGAACTGTAGGACGCGAGGTCCTTCGCTCCGAAGACGCCGACGATCGGATTGATCACGCCTTTGACGAAGGCGTTGATGATGGCGGTGAAGGCCGCGCCGATGACCACGGCCACGGCGAGTTCGACGACATTTCCACGCAGCAGGAATTCCTTGAAGCCCTTCATGCCGCCTCGAACGACGAAGCCGCATTCCGGTTACGGGTGATCTTCCAGAGCCTCGGATTGACAACCCGTCCGGACCAGCGAGCCCCCGTGCGGCGGCGGCAGACCCGCCCGCGCGGGCCCCAGCGCCAGCGCCGCCGCCGTCGCGAGCAGCGCCAGCGCGGGCACCCCGGCCCGCCGTCGCACCGCGCTGCGCCAGCGGTGCCACCCGCCGCACCCGCGCCGGATCGGCGGGAAGCTCGGCAGCTCCTGCCGGGGCGGCACGGCGGGGGCGGGCAGCGGAAGGGAGAAGCTCACGGTCGTCATCGACGCACCTCCGGGTGTCGGCGGGCCGGCCCCTCGCGGACCGGACGAGCCACACGATGGGCGTTTCCGTCGAACTCCGGAAGTCCTTTCCCCAGGCCTGTGGACAACTCGGCCCTGTGGACGAGTTCGTCCACCCACGAGAGTGATGCGGGCCGGTCCGGCTTGACCGGATGCCCGTGCGGAGGCATGCGGAAAGGCCCGCCGCCCCGCGCGGAAGCGGGGTCGACGGGCCTTTCCGAGGACTGCGGGCCGTCCGGGCCGATGCCCGGCGCCGAGGTCAGCTCGCGGCCGGAGCCGGGCTGGACGAGGTCGAGGAGCCGGAGCCCGACGACGACGAAGACGAGGTCGTGGACGTGCTGGACGACGTCGAAGAGGTCGACGACGACCCGGCGCCCACCGAGCTGCTGGAGGAGGAGCGGCTGTCGGTCCGGTAGAAGCCGGAGCCCTTGAACACGACGCCCACGGCTGAGAAGACCTTGCGGAGCCGTCCCTGGCAGTCGGGGCACGTGGTCAGCGCCTCGTCGGTGAACTTCTGCACCGCCTCCAGGCCGCTGCCGCACTCGGTGCACTGGTACTGGTACGTGGGCACTTGTCTTCCTCCTGGCACTCTCGCCTGATGAGTGCTAACGATGGTCAATGATGCGGTATTCCGCGGGATCAGTCCAGCGACTCCGGTGTGAGATGGGCCGGGCCCGGCCGCCGGACCGCCGCCCGCTCAGCCCTTGGCCGCGCCCACCAGCCGCCCGGCACCACCGCGCTCCGTCGAGCCGGAGCCCGAGTCGGAGCCCGAGCCCGCGCCCGAACCGCCGGTCGAGCCGGAGCCCGATCCGGCACCCGAGCCGTCGGCCGGAACGTCCCCCGGCGCCACCAGCAGGTGCCGCAGCGAGAACAGCGCGACCAGCCCCAGCCCCGCCCCGATCACCGGCACCAGGAACCCGGTCGAGGGCCCGTGCCCGTCGATCAGCCGGCCCGCCGCCATCGAGCCGACGGCCAGGCCGAGCCCGATGGCGCCGGTCAGCCAGGTGAAGGCCTCCGTCTTGGCCCCGTCCGCGACCAGCGTCTCGACCAGGGTGTAGCCGCTGATCAGGGTCGGCGCGATGGCCAGCCCGCAGACCAGCCCGGCGACGGTCAGGGCGACCAGGTTCGGCATCGCCCACAGCACCGAGCAGCCCAGCACCAGCAGCGCGTAGCTGATCAGCATCCGCTGCTGCACCGGTCGCCGCCAGGCGACGACGCCGTACAGCACACCGGCCAGCATCGAGCCGCCGGCGAAGATCCCGTACACGGTGCCGCCGGCGTCGTGCTGTCCGACCGAGTCGGCGAAGGCGTTCACCGACACCTGCATGCCGCCGAACACCGCGCCGACCCCGAGGATGGACCCGGCCAGCAGCCGGACGCCGGGGGAGGCGAGCGCCGAGGCGCGCTTGGTGCCGGGCTGGGGCACGATCCGGGCCGGGGCGGTACGCCGCTGGGCGGCGAAGGCCAGGCCGCCGACGAGGGTCAGCCCGGCCTCGGCGACCAGGGCGGTGGCCGGGTTGGCGAGGGCGGCGATGCCGGAGGCCAGGATCGGGCCGACCACGAAGGTGAACTCGTCCGTCACGGACTCGAACGCGAACGCGGTGCTCACCCGGGCCGCGGAGGTCTCGGAGGCGCCGTCCGCGGTGAACCTGGCGACCCAGCGGGCCCGGACCATCGCGCCGACCTGCGGCACGCTCGCACCGGCCGGGACGGCGGCCAGGAACAGGCTCCAGGCGGGCGCGTGGCCGAGCGCCAGCGCGATCAGCACGCCGACCGAGACCGCGTGCACCAGGACGGTCGGCACGAGCACCGCGGCCTGGCCGTAGCGGTCCGCGAGCCGCCCGGTCTGCGGCCCGATCAGGGCCTGGGCGACGGCGGCGACCGCGGTGACCGTACCGGCGGTGCCGTACGAACCGTGGGTCTGGGTGACGAGCAGCAGGATGCCCATGCTGAGCATCGCGTACGGCAGCCGCGCGACGAGGGCGGGGAACAGGAACGTCCAGGCCCCGGGGGTGCGCAGCAGCTCGCCGTACCCGACACGGGCGGGGGCCGGAGCTGCGGGGGTGGTGGCCGCGTGGTCCGCGGCGGTGTCGACCGTTCGGCGCGCCGTCACGGTCGGTCCTTCCTGCTGCCTGGTAGCGCGGCAGGGCATGGTGGAGCCCCGACGGCGCCGAGAGTCGTCCTCTCGCGCGTCGACCGGGGTAGATACCGGGTCGGGCCGGCCTGGTGGCCGGGGACCGGACCGCGGCCGCCGAGCGGTCGCGCCAACTCTGCGTCAGGCAGATGCTGGGGGTGTTCTAACGATGGTTATACGGCTGGTCGGGCCAGCATACAGTTACGCGCGTAGACACCGCCAGCCACCCCCTGCCCCCGGCTCCCGCCCCCCGGCTCCTGGGCGGAAGGCCCGGGAGCCGGGGGGTCGGGGGGTCGGGAGCCGGGGGGCGGCCCAGGCTCACCGCCCGTTCAGCCACCCCGCGAGCTTGCCGCCCTTGTCCACGGCCCGCAGCCGCCGCTCCGCCGCCGCGCCGACCTCGTCCGTGGTGACCACCAGCAGCTCGTCCCCGCCGCGCAGCACCGTCGCCTTGTCCGGCACGAAGGAGTTCCCCTCCCGCACGACCAGGGTGACCGCCGCCCCCTTGGGCAGCCGCAGCTCGCTGATCTCCACGCCCGACATCTTCGAGGCGGGGGATAGCGCGACCGACAGCAGGTGCCCGTGCAGCTTCTCCAGCGGCGCGGACTCGATGCCCAGGTCCTGGCCCATGGCGCCGTCGCCGATCCGCAGCCGCTTGGCCACCCACGGCAGGGTCGGCCCCTGGAGCAGGGTGAAGACGACGACCAGGATGAAGACGATGTTGAAGACGTCCTCGGCCCGGTGCGCGCCGGACACCACCGGGATGGTGGCGAGCACGATGGGCACCGCCCCGCGCAGTCCGGCCCAGCTCAGCAGCGCCTGCTCGCGGGCCGGCACCTTGAAGGGGGTCAGCGAGAGCATCACCGACAGCGGCCGGGCCAGGAAGACCAGCACCGCGCCGATCACCAGCGCGGGCACCACCGCGTCGCCCATGGACTCGGGCGTGACGAGCAGGCCGAGCAGTACGAACATGCCGATCTGCCCGATCCAGGCCAGTCCGTCGGCGAAGCCCCGGACGGCCGGGCCGTGCGGCAGCTTGGAGTTCCCGAGTATCACCGCGCTGACGTAGACGGCGAGGAAACCGGAGCCGTGCAGCAGCGCGCCGCCGGCGTACGCGAGCACGGTGAGCGCCATCACGGCGATCGGGTAGAGGCCCGAGGAGGGCAGCGCGACGTGCTTGAGCCCGTAGGCGCCTATCTTGCCGACGGCGAGGCCTATCGCGGCGCCGATCGCCAGCTCGGCGATGATCGTGCCGATCAGGACGTACCAGGAGTCCAGCTCCCCGGTGGTGGCGAAGGCGACGACCAGGATGACCACGGGCGCGTCGTTGAAGCCGGACTCGGCCTCCAGCAGGCCGGTGAGCCGGTGCGGCAGCGGGACCATCCGCAGCACCGAGAAGACGGCGGCCGCGTCGGTCGAGGAGACGATGGCGCCCAGCAGCAGCGAGGTCCGCCAGTCCAGGCCGACCAGCCAGTGGGCGCCCGCCGCGGTGGCGAAGACGCTGACGCCGACGCCGACGGTGGCGAGCACGGTCGCGGCCGGCATCACCGGCTTGATCTCGTGCCAGCTGGTCTTGAGGCCGCCCTCGGCGAGGATCACCACGAGTGCCGCGTAGCCGAGCACCTGGGTGAGCTCGGCGTTGTTGAAGGTGACACCGATCCCGTTCTGGCCCAGCGCCACACCGATCCCCAGGTAGATCAGCAGGCTGGGCAGCCCTGATCGGGTCGAGAGGCGTACGGCGCCCACCGCGAACAGCAGGATCACGGAGGACTCAAGCAGGAGCTGGTTCAGGTGGGAGACGTTCACGCAGGGGCACCTCGGGCAGGCAGGGGCGGACGGGGTGTCTGGCGGTGCTGTGGGGTCGACGCGTTAAGAAGTCGTCAATACTCCCCTTGTGGATCGTTACGCAGTCTAACATTTTGCCATATCTTTAGCTTGGTCCCCCGTTCACGGTGCTTGGCCCTCTCGGCCTAATGTGGTGCCCTGTCACGGCCGCAGGCCCTGGACACGCCCGCCCGCCCCGAAGTCAGGACCGCAAGGACCCAGATGCCCCGCTCGAAGAAGTTCCGGCGCGCCCGTCTGATCGTGATCGTGCTGGTCGTGCTGCTGGTGGCCGGCGCCGGCTACGGCGGCTACCGCGGGGTCTCCGCGGTCCGCGCCTCCTTCCCGGAGGTCGACGGCAGCGTCAAGGTGGCCGGCCTGAGCGCGCCCGTCGACGTCAAGCGGGACGCCAACGGCATCCCGCAGCTGTACGCCGACACCAACGAGGACCTGTTCCGCGCCCAGGGCTACGTCCAGGCGCAGGACCGTTTCTGGGAGATGGACGTCCGTCGGCACATCACCGCAGGCCGGCTCTCCGAGATGTTCGGGGACGGCCAGGTCGAGACCGACACCTTCATCCGCACCATGGGCTGGCGGCAGGTGGCGCAGAAGGAGTTCGACACCAAGCTGTCGCCGGAGACCAAGAAGTACCTCCAGGCCTACTCGGACGGCGTGAACGCCTGGCTCGCGGAGCACCCCGGCGGCGCGAAGGCCTCGCTGGAGTACGGCCTGCTCGGCGTCGTCAACAGCGGCTACCAGCCCGAGCAGTGGTCCCCGGTCGACTCGGTGGCCTGGCTCAAGGCGATGGCCTGGAACCTCTCCGGGAACCTCCAGGAGGAGATCGACCGCTCGCTGCTGGCCCAGGACTTCGGCCCGGACAAGATCGCCGAGCTGTACCCGGACTACCCGTACGCCCGCAACGGCACGATCGTGAAGACCGGCACGGTGAACGGCGACAACTACCGCCCCGCCGACGGCTCCCCGCAGTCCGGCGCGGCCCCCGGCACCGCCACCGCCCAGGGCGCGGCCACCACCAAGGCGCTGCTGCAGGGCCTGACCGACCGGATCGACGCGATGCCGCAGCTGCTCGGCCGCCCCGGCCAGGGCATCGGCTCCAACTCCTGGGTGGTCGCCGGCTCGCACACCACCACCGGCAAGCCGCTGCTGGCCAACGACCCGCACCTCGGCCCCGGCCTGCCCTCGGTCTGGTACCAGATGGGCCTGCACTGCCGGACCAGCTCCCCGGCCTGCCAGTTCGACGTCTCCGGCTTCACCTTCGCGGGCATGCCCGGCGTGGTGATCGGCCACAACAAGGACATCGCCTGGGGCTTCACCAACCTCGGTGCCGACGTCACCGACCTCTACCTGGAGAAGGTCACCGGCCCGGAGACGTACCAGGTGGACGGCAAGGACGTGAAGTTCGACCTCCGCAAGGAGACCATCAAGGTCGCCGGCGGGGAGGACCGCACCATCACCGTCCGCACCACCCAGACCGGTGCCCCGCTGATCTCCGACCAGAGCAGCGAGCAGCAGAACGTCGGCAAGTACGCCCCCAACGGCCCGTCCGCCCCCGACCGCGGCACCAGCGGCTACGGCGTCGCCCTGCAGTGGACGGCGCTGAACCCCGGCAAGACCATGGACGCCGTCTTCGAGCTGGACAAGGCGAAGAACTGGGACGAGTTCCGCGCCGCCGCCAAGGACTTCACCGTCCCCGCGCAGAACCTGATCTACGCCGACGCCAAGAACATCGGCTACCAGGCCCCGGGCGCCATCCCGGTCCGCGGCAAGGGCGACGGCAGCTACCCCGCGCCGGGCTGGGACTCCACGTACCAGTGGAAGGACCCGATCCCCTTCACCGCGCTGCCCTGGAGCCTCAACCCCTCGGCCGGCTACATCGTCACCGCCAACCAGGCCGTGGTGGACCCGAGCTACAAGTACAACCTGACCAAGGACTGGGAGTACGGCACCCGCGCCAAGGAGATCACCGACCAGATCGAGGGCCTGCTCAAGAACAACGGCAAGATCTCGCCGGACGACATGCAGACCCTCCAGCTGGACAACACCAGCGTGATGGCCAAGACGCTGGTCCCGCTGCTGCTCAAGCAGCCGGTCAGCGACCCGTACGTGCGCGAGGCCCAGGACCTGCTGAAGGACTGGAACTTCCACCAGGACGCCGACTCGGCGGCCGCCGCCTACTACAACGGCGTCTGGCGCCAGCTGCTGATCCTGGCCTTCGGGCAGAAGTTCCCGGCCGACCTGCGGGCCAAGGACAACTGCCTGCTGGTCCGCCAGCAGGACGACCCCACCAAGCCGGACAGCTCCACCAAGATCGTCACCGAGTGCGGCACCCGCGAGCCGGGCAAGGCCCAGCCGGACGGCGGCGACCGCTGGACCGAGGTCGTGCGCCAGCAGCTGGAGAAGCCCGACAGCTCGTGGTGGACGTACATCGACGACCAGCACAAGGAGCAGAAGGGCCTGGACAACCTGCTCCAGGAGGCGATGAAGAACGCCCGCCAGGAGCTGACCTCGCTGCTCAGCAAGGACGTCTCCACCTGGAGCTGGGGCCGCCTGCACAAGCTGGAGCTGCGCGAGCAGACCCTCGGCACCGACGACTCCTCGATCGCCTCCGGCGCGGTGCACAAGCTGCTCAACCGTGGCCCGTACCGGCTCTCCGGCGGCTCGGCGGCGGTCGACGCGGCCGGCTGGAACGCGGCGGCCGGCTACCAGGTGGACTGGATCCCGTCGATGCGCATGGTGGTCGACCTGAACGACCTGGACGCCTCGCGCTGGATCAACGTCGGCGGCGCCTCCGGCCACGCCTTCCACGACAACTACAACGACCAGACCGACCTCTGGCTCAAGGGCAAGCTGCTGACCTGGGCCTACTCACCGGACGCGGTCGAGAAGGCCACCAAGCACAAGCTGGTGCTGACCACCGGCTGACGGCCGTAGAGCCAGTACGGCCCGTACGGCCCGGCCACCGGCGGCCCCGCTCCCCCGAGGGAGCGGGGCCGCCGCCGTTCCCGCCCGCGGCCGCCGGCCTCAGCCGAGCCCGCGCACCCCCGAGGGCAGCACCGCCAGGTCCACCGGCCGGTCGTGCGGTTCGGCCGGCACCCGCTCCAGCAGCTCGTGCTCGTACAGCAGCACCGCCAGCACCGGCCGCACCCCGGCCCGCTCCAGCCGGGCCAGCACCCGGTCGTAACTGCCGCCGCCCCGGCCCAGCCGCAGCCCGGAGCGGTCCACCGCCAGGCCCGGCAGCAGCACCACCGCGGCCTCCGTCACCGCCTGCGGGCCGAGCCGCGGGCCGACCGGCTCCAGCAGCCCGCGCCCGGCCGGGGCCAGCCCGTCGGGGCCCGCGTACTCGGCCCAGTCCAGGTCGTTGTCGGCCAGCAGCACCGGCAGCAGCACCCGCGCCCCGCGCGCCCGCAGTGCGTCCAGCAGCGGCCCCGTCCCGGGCTCGGAGCCCACCGAGACGTAGGCGGCCACCGTGTCGCCCGCGGCGGCCAGCTCACCGGCGTGCCGGGCCAGCGCGTCGGCCACCGCCGAGCGTTCCCCGGCGGCCAGTTCGCGCCGCCGCGCCAACAGCCGTGTCCTCAGGCCGCTCTTCTCGTTGGGCATCCGATCCTCGTTCATCCGATCCTCCTGGCCTGCGCACCGCCGACGCGCAGAGCCTGACACGCGAAGGGGCGCCCCCATTGACCACCCCGCTGCTGGTCCAGGCCCTGGCCGCACTGAGCGTCCCCGCACTGGCCGGCGCCACCGCCCTCGGACTGCGCGGACGGCGGGAACGGGCCGGGGCCGCCGCCGGGGCGCAGCGGCTGCGCGCGCGGATCGCCGAACTGGAGGAGCGCTGCGCCGAACTGGAGCGCACCGCCTCCTGCGACCCGCTCACCGGCGTGTGGAACTACCGCCACCTCCAGCTCACCCTGGACCGCGAGATCGAACGGGCCCGCCGGGCCGAGCACACCGAGCAGGCCGAAGGGCCGCGCCCGCTCGCCGTGCTGATGCTGGCCATCACCGGCTTCGACGCGGTCGTCGCCGAGCACGGCCGGGGCCGGGCGGGCGCGGTGCTGCGCGACCTCGCCCAGCGGCTCGCGATGGAGATCCGCCGGGCCGACACCCTCGGCCGCTACGGTGGCGAGGAGTTCCTGGTGGTGCTGCCGGACACCGGCGCCGAGGGCGCCGCGCAGGTTGCCGAGCGGCTGGTCTGGTCGGTGCGCCGGCACCTGCTGCTGGACTGGTCCTCCGGCCCGCGCGAGGCCCGCCCCGCCGCCGGCAACGGCCTGACCGCCGCCGCCGGCATCGCCGTACTGCCCGAGGACGGCACCCACGCGGCCGTCCTGCTGCGCGCCGCCGACGCCGCGCTCGCCGCGGCCAAGGAGGCCGGCGGCGACTGCTGGCGGCTGTCGACCCGGCCGCCCGAGGAGCCCGACCGGCCCGGCGGTGACCGCCCCGAGCAGGCCACTTGCCCGCCCGGTCACGGAGCGGAGGGCGAAGGTGACCGTTCGGGAAAGGCGGGTAGTCTGTCGGCCTGTGTCGGCGGGGACCTGCTCTCCCAGCCGGTCGTGACCCATACACCAGCCACCGTGGCCGGGCCCCGCGACGCGCTGTCCTAGCCGTCCGACTGCGCTCGGCCGGGCGAAAACGTGCCTGAGTAAGGTAAACGCATGACGACGACCAACTCCCGAGTGCCGGTAACCAAGGCCGTGGTTCCCGCGGCCGGACTGGGCACCCGCTTCCTCCCGGCGACCAAGGCCACCCCGAAGGAGATGCTCCCGGTCGTCGACAAGCCGGCGATCCAGTACGTCGTCGAGGAGGCCTCCGCCGCCGGCCTGTCCGACATACTGATGGTCACCGGCCGCAACAAGCGCGCGCTGGAGGACCACTTCGACCGTGCCTACGAGCTGGAGGAGCTGCTGGTCCGCAAGGGCGACGAGCAGCGTCTGGCCAGGGTCCGGGAGTCCGTCGAGCTGGCCAACATGCACTACGTCCGCCAGGGCGACCCGAAGGGCCTGGGCCACGCCGTCTCCGTCGCCGAGCAGCACGTCGCCGGCCAGCCCTTCGCCGTCCTGCTCGGCGACGACCTGATCGACCCGCGCGACCCGCTGCTCTCCCGGATGATCGAGGTCCAGCAGCAGCTCGGCGGCTCCGTCGTCGCGCTGATGGAGGTCGACCCCTCCCAGATCCACCTCTACGGCTGCGCCGCCGTCAAGGCGAACGGCTTCGGCGAGGACGTCTTCCAGGTGACCGACCTGGTCGAGAAGCCCGAGCCCGGCGAGGCCCCGTCGGCCTACGCCGTGATCGGCCGCTACGTCCTCGACCCGCTGGTCTTCGAGGTGCTGCGGGAGACCCCGCCCGGCCGCGGCGGCGAGATCCAGCTGACCGACGCCCTGCGCGAGCTGACCAACCGCGAGGCCGCGGACGGCGGCCAGGTGCACGGCGTGCTCTTCAAGGGCCGCCGCTACGACACCGGCGACCGCGCCGACTACCTGCGCGCTATCGTCCGTCTGGCCGCCGAACGCGAGGACCTGGGCCCGGAGTTCCGCTCCTGGCTGCGGGAGTTCGTCGACACCGAGATGCAGGACTGACGCAGGACGACCACGACCGAGAGCGAGCCGCCGATGACCGGGTCCACCGAGCACAGCACCATGCCCAGCGCCTGCTGCGACACCGGAACGGACCCGGCCCCGGCGGCCCCGCGGCTCTGGACGGTGGACGAGCACCTCGCCGACGTGCTGGCCGCGGTCGGCCCGCTGCCCGCGATCGAGCTCCCACTGCTCGACGCCCAGGGCTGCCGACTCGACGAGGACGTGGTCGCCGACGGCGACCTGCCGCCCTTCGACAACAGCTCGATGGACGGCTACGCGGTCCGCACCGCCGACACCGAGGGCGCCACCGACACCTACCCGTCGGTGCTCTCGGTGGTCGGCGACATCGCCGCCGGCGCCGCCGAGCTGCCGAAGGTCGGCCCCGGCCAGGCCGCCCGGATCATGACCGGCGCCCCGCTGCCGCCCGGCGCGCAGGCCGTCGCCCCGGTCGAGTGGACCGACGGCGGCACCGGCACCGGGGTCGCCGCCGCCGCGATGACCGCGCCCGTCCCCGACGAGGAGGTCCGGGTGCTGCGCCCGGTCGCCGCGGGCGCGCACATCCGCCGCCGCGGCGGCGACGTCGCGGCCGGCACCCGGGTGCTGGAGGGCGGCACCAGGCTCGGCCCCGCCCAGCTCGGCCTGCTCGCCGCGATCGGCCGGCCCACCGTGAAGGTCCGCCCGCGCCCCCGGGTCGTGGTGCTGTCCACCGGCAGCGAGCTGGTCCAGCCCGGCGAGCCGGTCGGCCCCGGGCAGATCGCCGACTCCAACAGCTTCACCCTCACCGCGGCCGCCCAGGAGGCCGGCGCCATCGCCTACCGGGTCGGCGCCGTCCCGGACGACGCCGACCGGCTGCGCGCCGTCCTGGAGGACCAGCTCGGCCGGGCCGACCTGATCGTCACCAGCGGCGGGGTCAGCGTCGGCGCGTACGACGTGGTCAAGGAGGTCTTCGAGTCCTACGGCGGCGTCGACTTCCGGCGGCTGCGGATGCAGCCGGGCAAGCCGCAGGGCTTCGGCCGGATCGGCGGCGCGGCCGGGGTGCCGCTGCTCGCCCTGCCCGGCAACCCGGTGAGCGCCTACATCTCCTTCGAGCTCTTCGTCCGCCCGGTCGTCCGCACCATGCTCGGCGCCGCCGACGTGCACCGCCCGGTCGTCCGCGCGGTGTGTCCGACGGCGCTGCGCTCCCCGGCCGGCCGCCGGCAGTTCCTGCGCGGCCGTCACTCGGCGGCGGACGGCACGGTCGAGCCGGTGGGCGGCGCCGGATCGCACCTGGTCGGCGCGCTGGCCCGGGCGAACTGCCTGATCACCGTCCCCGAGGAGACCACCGAACTGCCCGCCGGCAGCGAGGTCGACGTGGTGTTGCTGGACTCCTGATCGGCCACCAGGACCCGGGAACGGTACGGTAGCGCGGTATTCGACCTGCGCGCCCCTGGAGTTCCCCGTGACGACACCTCCCCCCGGCGACCGCCTCACCCACGTCGACGACCAGGGCGCGGCCCGGATGGTCGACGTCTCCGAGAAGGCCACCACCGCGCGCACCGCCGTGGCGGCCGGCCGGGTGCGGGTCTCCCCGCAGGTGGTCGAGCTGCTGCGCGGCGAGGGCGTGCCCAAGGGCGACGCCCTCGCGGTGGCCAGGATCGCCGGGATCATGGGCGCCAAGAAGACCCCGGACCTGATCCCGCTCTGCCACCCGATCGCGGTCTCCGGCGTCAAGGTCGACCTCGCCGTCGCGGACGACGCGGTCGAGATCACCGCCACCGTGAAGACCGCCGACCGCACCGGCGTCGAGATGGAGGCGCTGACCGCCGTCGCGGTGGCCGGGCTGACCGTCGTCGACATGGTCAAGGCGGTGGACAAGGCCGCCACGATCGAGTCCGTCCGGGTGCTGAGCAAGACCGGCGGCAAGAGCGGCGACTGGTTCGCCCCGGAGGTGGACGCATGACGGCCCCGGCCGGGAGGGCGCTGGCCGTCACCGTGTCGAACCGGGCCGCGGCCGGGGTCTACGAGGACCGGGGCGGCCCGCTGCTGGTGGCCGGCCTGACCGCGATGGGCTTCACCGCCGACGGCCCCCGGGTCGTCCCGGACGGCGAGCCGGTGGAGGCCGTGCTGCGCGAGGCCGTCGCGGCCGGCTACGACGTGGTGCTGACCACCGGCGGCACCGGCATCTCGCCGATGGACCTCACCCCCGAGATGACCGCCCGGGTGATCGACCGTCAGGTCCCCGGCATCGCCGAGGCGGTCCGCGCGTACGGCCGGGAGAAGGTGCCGACCTCGGCGCTCTCCCGCGGGCTCGCCGGACTCGCCGGACGTACCCTGATCGTCAACCTGCCGGGCTCGACCGGCGGCGTCAGGGACGGCCTGGCCGTCCTGGAGCCGCTGCTCGCCCACGCCGTCGACCAGCTCGGCGGCGGGGACCACCCCCGGGCCGACGCCCCAGCACCCGGGAGAGCGCACTGAACGCCGGTTGGCCGGTAGAACTCCAGGAGGGGGAGGTCGTGCTGCGCCCGATCCGGGCCCGCGACCAGCGCGAGTGGCAGGAGGTCAGCCGCCGCAACCGGGACTGGCTGCGCCGCTGGGAGGCCACCGTGCCGCCCGGCCCGGCGGGTCGGGTGGCCGGCCCCCGGCCGACGTACCGGCAGATGGTCCGCTTCCTGCGCGGCGAGGCCTCGGCCGGCCGGATGCTGCCCTTCGTCGTGGTCCACAAGGGCCAGCTGGTCGGCCAGTTGACCGTCGGCGGGATCACCTGGGGGTCGATGTGCTCGGCCAACATCGGGTACTGGGTGGACGAGGCGGTGGCCGGCCGCGGCATCATCCCGACCGCCGTGGCGCTTTCGGTGGACCACTGCTTCCGCACGCTCGGGCTGCACCGGATCGAGGTCTGCATCCGTCCGGAGAACGCCCCGAGCCGACGGGTGGTGGAAAAGCTCGGCTTCCGCTCGGAGGGAATCCGTCCGCGCTATCTCCACATCGACGGCGACTGGCGCGACCACCTCGTCTACGCGTTGACCGACGAGGAGGTCCCGGAGGGGATGCTGGGGCGCTGGCGGGCGCTCAGTTCCGGGCGCGGCTGAGGTAATTGAATATATGTTCGAAACAAATATCGATATGGCATCGGAGGGGCACCGGACCCCCACAAATAGCGGCAAAATAGTCGGAGAATCAGCTTGATCACACGACACGCCGTGCCAAATTGCTGCCAGGCTTCCCCGGCGCCCGTACGGTGTGAATCGTGAGCAGTAGCGGCCTTATCTACGCCGTCATCGTAGGGGCCTGGGCCGCCTATCTGGTGCCGATGTGGCTCCGCAGGCAGGACGAACTCAACGAGGCGCGCCCGACGGAACGCTTCAGCACCGCCATCCGCCTGCTGGCCGGGCGTTCGGCGCTGGAGCGGCGGGCAGCCCGGGCCCTGGGCGACGAACCGCGTGACGGCGAGCAGAGCAACGACGGTCCTCCCGAACGGGACGCGACCGCCTCCGGCGACCCCGCGCGGGAGCCCGAACCCCCGGCACAGCGCCCGGCCGAACGGCCGGCCCCCGAGCCGCGGGCCGGAGTCGAACGCCGGGCGCGGCTGCTGGCCCGCCGGCGGCGGATGGTCACCGCCCTCTTCCTCTCCTTCGCGCTCGGCGCGGTGGTCGCCGCGGTGGCCGGACTGGCCTTCCTCTGGGTCCCGGCCGTCCCGGCGGTCCTCCTCACCCTGTACATCGGCCACCTGCGCAAGCTGGAGCGCCAGCGGTACGAGGTGAAGCTCGACCGGGTCCGGGCCGCCCAGGCGGCCGAGCGGCTGCGCAAGCGCGAGCAGCAGCGCGCCGCGGCCCCGGCGCCCGGCGACGCCCCGGCCGAGGCCCCCGTCGCAGCGGGGCCGGCCCCGGCCCCGCCCGTCGGGGAGCGGGCCGCGCGCCGTGCGCACCTGCGGCTGGCGGCGGACCCGGAGCAGCCCACCGTCTCGGTGCCCTCCGCCTCCGCGGTGGCCGAGGCGACGGAGCACGAGGAGTGGGTCGACGGCATGCGCGAGCGCGGTGCGGCCGGCCCGGACTCCTGGGAGCCGGTGCCCGTCCCGCTGCCGACCTACGTGACCGCCCCGGTCGCCCCCAGGGTCTCCCGCGGCCTCGACCTGTCGTCCCCCGGCACCTGGACGTCGGGCCGCCCCGCGGAGCCCCGCAAGACCCCGCTGTTCGACCAGTACGCCGAGCCGCAGGCCCCCGAGTCGCGCCCGCGCGCGGCCAACGAATGACCAGGGCCACCCCCCGTCGGCGCCGCCAGCCGGGGGGTGGTCACGGACCCCCTCCGAAAGGTGCTAGAGTTTCTTCTCGTTGGGGCTGTGGCGCAGTCCGGTAGCGCACCTCGTTCGCATCGAGGGGGTCAGGGGTTCGAATCCCCTCAGCTCCACCCAACAGATCGACTCCGGTCGGTCGACGAAATCCCGCCGGGAGGCAACTCCCGGCGGGATTTCGCGTTTTGGGCTTCGGGCCCGCGGTCGGGGCCGGTTCCCGGGTGGCTGTGGGTGAGATCACATCGCCCTTCCGGGCCCGTTTCTGACGCGGTTTGGGGCTCGGAGGGGTCGGTTATGGTGGGTGGGCCCAGACGCTGACGAGGGAACGATCTGGTCTATCTCGACGGGGTGCCATCGCGGTGCGCGAGTTCGGTCTGAAACGGTGGGGGCGGCAGACGGGTCCGGAAGGGGCCGGCGGCGCAGCGGAAACCGGAAGACCGAATTCCTGGACCCTCCCGGCGGCCTGCGTGGCGGCGGTGTCACTGGCGGTGTTCGCCTGGTTCCGGCACACCCACGGGGCCACCATGGTCGACATGCTGGTCTACCGGGCCGAGGGCGAGGCCGTCGTCCGCGGCGAGGACCTGTACGCGATGCGGCTGCCCGGCTGGGACCTGCCGGCCACCTACCCTCCGTTCGCGGCGATGCTGTTCGTGCCGAGCACCTGGTTCGACGTGAGCACCCTGCGCGTCCTGGTGATGCTCCTCAACTACGCGCTGCTCGCCGCGGCCGTCCACCTGTCGCTCAAGCTGGCGGGCTGGCCGAAGCAGCACCGCGCGGCCGTGGTGATCCTGGCGACCGGCCTCGGCATCTGGCTGGAGCCGGTCTTCACGACCTTCCAGTACGGCCAGGTCAACCTCGGCATCCTCTGCCTGGTCCTGTGGGACCTGACCCGCCCGGACGGCCACCGCCTCAAGGGCGTGGGCATCGGCCTGGCCACCGCCATCAAGATCACCCCGGGCCTGTTCGCCGTCTACCTGTTCCTGACCGGAAGGGTCCGGGCCGCCCTGGTCTCGGCCGGCACCTTCCTGGCGGCGGGCCTGATCGGCTGGGCCGCGCTGCCGGACGCCTCGTGGGGGTTCTGGACCACCTACCTCTGGGACCCGAGCCGGGTCGGCGTGACCGTCCTGGTGGACAACCAGTCGCTGCGCGGCGCCGTCTGCCGGCTGCTCGACGTCAACGACCCGGGCCCGGTCGGGCTCGTCGCCTCGGCGCTGGTCGCGGCCCTCGGGCTCGGGGTGGCGGTGCTGGCCGGACGCTCGACGCGGATGCTGCGCCGGGCCGACGCCTGGGGCGCGGTCTGCGCCGCGCTCACCGCGCTGCTGGTCTCGCCGATCAGCTGGACCCACCACTGGGTCTGGTGCGTCCCGCTGCTCGCCCTGCTGGCCGTGGAGGCCAGGACCAGGGGCCGGCAGGTGCTGTTCGGCCTGACCCTGCTGGTGTTCCTCTCCCACGTGATGTGGACGGTGCCGCACCGGTGGGGCCGCGGCGTCGCCTGGTACTGGCAGCTGCCCGGCGCGATCTACCCGCCGATCGCGATCGCCGTCCTGGTCACCCTGGGCGTGCGGCTGTACCGCGCCCGGCGGCAGGCCGCGGACGGCGCCGGGACCCCACTCGCCACCAGGCCGGACCGCGAAGCCGCCCTGACGAACCGGACCTGACGGACCGGACCCACGGACCCAGACCGGACGGATCGGACCCGACGTGACCACCCAGACCGCACCCCCGCCGCCGGCCGCCGCCGGACCGGCCGCCCGCCGACTGGCCGAGGCCGTCCTGCTCGGCCCGGCCCGGCGCACCGCGCTGCTCACCGCGCTCTGCTTCGCGGTGACCTGCGCCATCGGCCTGCAGGGCTGGACGTCCGTGTCGCTCGGCGGCTTCGACCTCGGCATCTTCGACCAGGGCGTGCGCGGCTACGCCCACTTCGGGCTGCCCGTCTCGACGCTGAAGAGCTTCCACCACGAGTTCCCGCCGGGCTTCTCGCTGCTGGGCGACCACTTCTCGCCGGTGCTGGCGCTGCTCGCGCCGCTGTACTGGATCTGGGACGACCCGCGCTCGCTGATCATCGGGCAGGCGCTGCTGTTCGCGGCCGGGGTGCCGCTGGTCCGGCGGATCGCCGGGCACGCCTTCGCCGCCGCTGAGCCGCGCACCGCCCGCCGGGCCGCCGACCTGGCCGGCCTGGTCCACGCGCTCGGCTGGCCGCTGCTGGTGGCTGCCCGGGTGGGCTTCCACGAGGTCGCCTTCGCGGTGCCGCTGACCCTGCTGATGCTGGAGCGCGGCCTGGCCCGCCGGTACGGCACCGTGGTGCTCGCCGCCCTGCTGCTGTGCTGCACCAAGGAGGACCTCGGCCTGATGGTCGGGGCGTACGGCCTGGTGCTGCTGCTGCGCACCCGCCGCACCGGTGACCGGGCGGGCCGCCTCACCGGTCTCGGGCTGCTGCTGGGCGGGCCGGTCGCCTCGGCGGTCGCCATCACCTGGCTGATCCCGGCGATGGGCGGGGAGCCGGGCTACTACTGGAACTACGGCTCGCTCGGCGCGGACGGCGGCGACGCGCTGCGCAACCTGCTGCACGACCCGTTCCTGCTGGTGCAGGCCGCCTTCGACCAGCCACTCAAGCCGCTGCTGCTGCTCTGGCTGTTCGGCACCACGCTGCTGCTGCCGCTGCGCTCGGCCACCGTGCTGTGCGCGCTGCCGCTGCTGGCCGAGCGGATCCTGTCCAGCAACCCCAACCACTGGTCGATCGCCCGGCACTACGACTCGCTGCTGTGGCCGGTCCTGCTCACCGCCGCGATCGAGGTGCTGGGCCGGCTGAGCGCCGTCGGGCGGCCGGAGCGGAGCGTGCGGCGGGCCCGCCGGCTGGGCCTCGGCGCGGCCGGCATCGCCCTGCTGGCCGCGGTGCCGATGGGGCTGCTGCCGCTGGCCGTACCGTCCTCCTGGGCGCCCAAGACGAGCGAGGCGGCGCTGGTGCGGGCGGCCGCGCTGATCCCGGACGGGGCGTTCGTCGAGGCGGACAACCAGATCGCGCCGCGGCTGACCGCCCGGACGGACGTGGTGCTGGTGGACGGCACACCGCGCGGGCGCGAGTACGTGCTCACCCGGGGCGACAAGCGGTCCTTCCCGTTCAAGACGGACAAGGAGCAGGCCGAGCGGATCCGGCTGCTGCTGGCGCACGGCTACCGGCAGGTGTGGGCCGAGGACGGGGTCGTGCTTCTGCACCGGGAGGGCGACGAGCCGATCCCCGGCGAGCACGTACCGGGGCCGGACAGCGAGCCGGTCCAGGACGAGGTCCCGTCCGACGTGGGGCACAACCTGTTCCGCGGCTGACCGACGCCCGCGAACGCGCCGGAGGGCCGGCCGGAACGACGTCCGGCCGGCCCTCCGCGGGTTTCTCGGGGTGCCTCAGGGGCGGTCGGAGCCGGTGTAGCTGCCGCTCGGGTGGGAGCCCTGGGCCGGGACGGAGCCGTAGCGGCCGGGCCGGTGGCCGTGCGGGTGCCGGGTCAGGTTGTAGCCGAGGACGCCGGCCAGCGCGGCCAGGAAGCCGCCGCCGATCGTCCAGTACCAGCGGCTGTTCCAGCCGGAGAACCAGCCGGTGTACCAGTGCTCCTCCTGCGCCACCGGGGCGGCCGCCTTGGCCGTACTGGCACCGCCGCCGGCCGGCGGGACCAGCGGGGCCTTCAGCTCGCCGCCCTCCGGCTGGGCGTTGTCGGCGTCGCCCTTGGCCGCGACGTGCAGCTTGACCGCGGAGGCCAGGCCGAGGTCGGGCTGCGGGACGTCGCTGACCGACAGCCGCACGTAGTAGGTGCCGGGCAGCGGGTCGCCGGACCACGGCTCGGCCCAGGTGCGGACCTCGCGCAGGGTGCAGTCCAGCGCCAGGGAGGCGGCGCCCTGCTCGGCGGTGGCGTTCTGGGTGCCGGCGGTGCACGCCTGGCGGCGGCGCAGCCCGTCGAAGACCTCGACGGACCAGGTCTGCGGGCCGTGCCGGTCGGCCGTGGGGGCCAGGGTGACGGCCAGGCTGATCGTCGGGGTCTGGCCCTCGGAGGCGCCGAACGCCCAGTACAGGTAGTCACCGGTGGAGACGGCGACGTTGGCGTCCTGGCCGGGGGAGAGGTTGACCGCGGTCAGGAAGGAGGTGCCGGCCTTGGTGGCCGGGGCCGGGGTGCCGCTCGCACTGGCCGAGGGGGACGGCGAGGCGGCCGAGGCGGTCGGCGCGCCCAGGGCGCTCAGGGCCAGGGCGGGCAGCAGGGCGAGGGCGGCGAGGGCGCCGCGGATCGTCGTACGCATGGTCAGTTCGCCCTCCAGACGGAGATCCGCCAGCGCGCGATCCAGCCGAAGACCAGGCCGAAGGCCAGGCCGGCCAGGGTGAGGGTGAGCAGCAGGATCCAGCCGCGGCCGAGGCCCATCGCGGCGCCCTCGGGAGCGGGCGAGGCGGAGGCCAGGTCGACGGTCAGCTCCAGCGGCATGCCCGGGTCGGCCTGGACGCCGGCCTGCGGGGCCAGCGCGTTGCTCACGACCAGGCAGACGGTGGTCTCCGGCTTGTCCTTGGCGTCCTTGGAGGCCGTGGGGCTCGCGGTGACGTACCCCTTGGAGTCGGCGGTGGACCAGCGCAGGCCGGTGGAGACCACGTCGGTGCGGGAGCTGCCGGCGTCGGTGCCGCGGACCAGCTCCTGGCCGGTCGCGCTGGTGGCCTGGAGCAGCACCCCGTAGTCGCGGGCCACCGGGCGGTCCAGGGCGACGCTGACCGAGGCGCGCAGCTCCTGGCCGGACTTGACCGGGACCTTGTAGACGCGGTGCTCGGAGAACTTCTCGCGGTCGGTGTAGACGCCCGGGGCGAGGACCGGGGCGTTCTCGCACTTGTCGGTGCCGGTGGTCTTGACCGGGGTCACGGTGTAGGTGTCGTTGGAGCGGTCGACCAGCTGCTTCACCTTGTCGGTGAGCTGCTCCTGGGTGCGGACGTCGGTGTAGGTGCCGCCGGTCGCGTTGGCGATGCAGAGCAGCTGCTGGCGGGTCTTGTCGTCGTGGGCCAGGCCCAGGGTGTCGACCACCAGGTGGATGCCCTGGGAGGCGAGCTCGCGGGCGACGTCACAGGGGTCGGGCGGGGTGCAGGTGTCCTCGCCGTCGGTGATCAGCACCACGCGGCGGGTGGTCTCGCCCTTGCCGAGGTCCTGGGCGGCGCCGCGCAGGGCCAGGCCGATCGGGGTGAACCCGGTGGGCCGCAGGGTGGCGACGGCGGTCTTGGCCTCGACCTTGTCGGTCTTGCCGACCGGGTAGAGCTGCTTGGTGTCCTGGCAGCCCAGGGCCTTGTCGTTGCCGGGGTAGGTCGCGCCCAGGGTGCGGATGCCGAACTCGGTCTCCGCGGGCAGCGCGTCGATCACCTCGTTCAGCGACTGCTGGGCCACCGCGATGCGGCTCTTGCCCTGGATGTCCGCTTCCCGCATGGAGCCGCTGACGTCCAGGACGAGGTCGACCCGGGGGGCCTCCTTGGTCGCGGGAGCGGCCCCGGCTGATGGTTCGTCGGCGTGGGCGGGCAGGCCGAGGAGCAGCGAGGTGCCCGTTATCGCCAGGGCCGCCAGCAGGCTGCCGAGCCTGGTCTGTGGTCGTCGTCCGGTAGTCACCCGGCCGATACTAGGGATCATCAGTTCGTCATGGCGAAACGAGTCCCGATCGTGCCTCGACCAGCCGTGGGGTGAACTCCGGCGCACGGACGGGGAATTAGCTCACGCCGGCTTTACCGCCGATGGATAGCCTTCCGTGCACAACGGGACGGGACGGGGGCGTGATGGAGCTGACGGCGGTCGGCAAGCGGTACGGGCGGCGGGAGCGGTGGATCCTGCGCGGGGTCGATCTGGCGGTCGGGCCGGGCGAGTTGGTGCGGATCGCCGGGCGGAACGGGAGCGGAAAGTCGACGCTGCTGCGGCTGGTCGCCGGGATCGAGCGGCCGAGCACGGGGCGGGTGGTGCGGCCAGGGCCGACGGCCTACGTGCCCGAGCGCTTCCCGCCGGCGCTGCCCTTCGACGCCGTCTCCTACCTGCTGCGGGTCGGCCGGGTGCACGGGCTGTCGGCGGAGCGGGCGCGGCGGCGGGCGCAGGAGTGGCTGGACCGCTTCGGTGTCGCGGACCGGGCGGGCACGCCGCTGAGCCGGCTGTCGAAGGGCACCTGCCAGAAGGTCGCGGTCGCCCAGGCGCTGCTGCCCGAGGCGCGGGTGCTGCTGCTGGACGAGGCCTGGACCGGGCTGGACCCGGAGGCCAGGGCGGTGCTGGACGAGGCCGCCGCCGAGCGGGCGGCGGAGGGCGGCACGGTGCTGTTCGTCGACCACGACCCGGCCCGGCTGGCCGGGCTGACCAGCGCCGCGTACCGGGTCGGCACGGACGGCGCGCTGCGGCCCGTCGAGGACGGGACGGGGGAGCAGGGGCGGGAGGGCCCGGTGATGGAGGTCGAGGTGGACGTCGAGGGCGGCGCCCCGTTGCCGCCGCTGCTGCCGGGGGCACCGGAGGTCACCGCGCTGGCCGGGACGGCGGTGCGGCTGGCGGTCCCGGCCGCGCACTCGGACGCGCTGCTGCGCCGACTGCTGCTGGGCCGCCCGGCCGTCCGGGTGCTCTCGGTGCGGCGGCGCGAGGAGCCCGGGGCGGGGGAGCGGTGATGGCGCAGATCGGTTCGCTGACCCGGTACCACCTGGAGCTGCTGCTGCGCTCGCACGCCTGGCTGCCGCCGTTCCTGGCGTACGCGCTGCTGCTGGTGGTCGGGGTGGCGGTGGGCGACCCGCTGCTCGGCGGACTCGGCTTCGGCGCGGGGGTGCTGCTGCCGGTGAGCGCCTGGTACGTGCGCAGCGTGCTGAGTGCCGAGCCGCCGGCCTCGCGGGCCTGCCTGGTGGCGGCGGCGGGCCCGGTCCGGGTCCACCTAGGGGCGCTGCTGGCGGCGCTGACGGTGTCGCTGGTGCTGGCGGTCGGTCAGGTGGCGGCGGTGTGGTGGACCAGCGGGTCGGTGGCCAACGCGGGGGCGGAGCGGGATCCGGGGGCCGGGGCGGCGGTGTCGGCCGGGCTGGCGGCCTCGGCGGTCTGCGCGCTGATGGGGGTGCTGGCCGGGGCGCTGGCGAACCGTCCGGTGCTGGGCCGGGCGCAGTACGGCATCCCGACGGCGCTGGCGCTGGCCACGCTGCTGCTGGTGGTGCCGTACTCGCCCGCCAACGCGGCGGTGCGCGGGCTGGTGTCGGCGGCCCGGACCGGACGGATCGCCGTGCCGTGGCCGAGCCTGGCAGCCGCCGTCGTCCTGCTGGCCGCGGTCGGCGCGGGGGTGGCGGCGCTGGCCGGGCGGCGGCCGGAGTGAGCGGGCGTGCCGGGTGATTCCGGCAATGGCGGACACACCGCAGCGAAGAGCCGATAAATATGGATAACACTCGTTAGGGTGCGGAATCGGGACACGGTGCCACCACACGGGCGCCCCTCCCCGGCCTGTCCGACACCCTGGAAGGACCCCGCAGTGAGCAACCTCTTCGCGATCGCCTACCCGGACCTCGCCACCGCCCAGGCGGTGCGCAACGAGGCGATCGGGCTCCAGAAGCAGAAGCTGATCGAGCTGGAGGACGCGGTCGTCGTCGAGCGTCGCGCGGACGGCCGGATCAAGCTGCACCAGCAGGTCAGCACGACCGGGGCGGGCGCCGCCGGCGGCGCGCTCTGGGGCGGGGTCATCGGCCTGCTGTTCTTCATGCCCCTGGTGGGCGCGGCGGTCGGCGGCGCGGCCGGGGCCGCGGTCGGCGCCTCCACCGACATCGGGGTGGACGACGACTTCATGCGCCAGGTCGGCGAGCACCTCCAGCCCGGCACCGCCGCCGTCTTCCTGCTGGTGCGCAAGGCGACCGCCGACAAGGTGGTCCCGGCGCTGGCCCGTTTCGGCGGGCGGATCATCCAGACCTCGCTGTCGGCCGAAGCCGAGGCCGAGCTGAAGGCGACCGTCGAGGCCTCCGGCTCCCAGGCCTCCGTCTGACCCTCCCCGTCCGACCGCCGCTCCCCCGGGGCGGACCCGCCCCGCCGCCGGTCCGCCCCGGTCGGCGTCCCCCGGCCGGCGGCACCGGGTCCTTCCCAATCCCAGGACGGTCCGTGGCGACACCCTCCGCCGTGCCGAGATCCGCCGCCGGGCCGAGCCGGCCGGTGCCGACCAGGCGCACCACCGAGCTCGTCCTGGTGGTCGGCGCCGTCCTGATCGCCGTGTACGGCTACGTCGAGGTCGGCGTCAACCTGGACGGCCAGGTGCCGGCCGACGCGGCCGAGTACGGTGCCGCGCTCGGTGTGCTCGCCCTGGCGGCGCACGGCGTGGTCCGGTGGCGGGCCCGGTACGCGGACCCGCTGCTGCTGCCGATCGCGGTGCTGCTGAACGGGATCGGGCTGGTGGTGATCTACCGGCTGGACCGCGCCACGCCGGGGCGCGCCGGTGCCGCCTCCACCCAGCTGCTCTGGTCGGCCCTGGGGGTGGCGCTGTTCATCGCGGTGGTGCTGCTGGTGCGCGACCACCGCCGGCTGCAGCGGTACGCGTACATCGGGGCGCTGCTGGCGCTGGTCCTGCTGGTGCTGCCGATCTTCTTCCCGCCGGTGTACGGCTCCCGGATCTGGATCGTGATCGGGCCGCTCTCCTTCCAGCCGGGGGAGTTCGCCAAGATCCTGCTGGCCGTCTTCTTCGCCGCCTACCTGGCGGTGCACCGGGACGCGCTGGCGCTCACCGGACGCCGGGTGTGGCGCCTGCAGCTGCCGCCCGGGCGGGTGCTCGGGCCGGTGCTGCTGATCTGGGCGGCGTTCGTCGGCGTCCTGGTGCTGGAGACCGACCTCGGCACCTCGCTGCTGTTCTTCGGCCTGTTCGTGGTGATGCTCTACGTGGCCACCGCGCGCACCGGCTGGATCGCCATCGGCCTGGGCCTGGCCGCCGTCGGGGCGGTGGCGGTGGGCTGGCTCTCGCCGCACGTGCACAGCCGGGTCACGGACTGGCTGGACCCGCTGGGCTCGATCGCGGCGGGCCGGGGCGCCAACCAGATCGCCCAGTCGCTGTTCGCCTTCGCCTGGGGCGGCGAGCTGGGCACCGGGCTCGGCAACGGGCACTCGGTGCTGATCGGCTTCGCCGCCAAGTCGGACTTCATCCTCGCCACCATCGGCGAGGAGCTCGGGCTGACCGGGCTGGTCGCGGTGTTCCTGCTGTACGCGGTGCTGGTCTCGCGGGGCTTCAGGACCGGCATCGCGCTGCGCGACCCGTTCGGGCGGCTGCTGGCGATCGGGCTGGCCGCGATCGTCGGCCTCCAGGTGTTCGTGGTGGCGGGCGGGGTGCTCGCGCTGATCCCGCTGACCGGGATGACCATGCCGTTCATCGCCCAGGGCGGCTCCTCGGTGGTCACCAACTGGATCATCGTCGCGCTGCTGGTGCGGATGAGCGACACGGCGAGGCGGCCCGCTCCCGAGGAGGTCCGATGACGCGCGCGCGGCCCGGGGGAAACGGCCCGCAGGGGCTGCCCGGCATCTCCGTCACCGGGCGCCGGGCGGCCACCTTCTGCCTGCTGCTGATCGCGGCGCTGTGCGCGCAGGCCACCCGGGTGCAGGTGTTCCAGGCGAAGGAGCTCAACCACAACAGCGCCAACCAGCGGCGCACCATCGAGCGCTACGCCCAGCCGCGCGGCGACATCATGGTCGGCTCGGAGCCGGTCACCGGCTCCGAGCCGACCGGAGGCCGGTACGCGTACAAGCGCGGCTACACCGACGGCCCGACCTACGCGGCGGTCACCGGCTTCGCCTCGCAGGCGTACGGCACCACCCAGCTGGAGGCGACCGAGGACGACCTGCTGACCGGCACCGACAGCCGGCTGGCGGGCTGGCCGGTCTGGGACGCCGTCTCCCGCCGGCAGAACCCCGGCGGGGACGTGTACACCACGCTGAACCGGGCCGCCCAGCAGGCCGCGATGCGCGGGCTCGGCGACCAGAAGGGCGCCGTCGCCGCGATCGAGCCGGCCACCGGGCGGATCCTGGCGCTGGCCAGTACGCCCTCCTACGACCCGGGAGCCTTCGCCGGGTACGGCGCCGACGACCAGGCGGCCTGGAACCGGCTGCAGGCCGACGCGGATGAGCCGATGCTCAACCGGGCGCTGCGCCAGACCTACCCGCCGGGCTCGACCTTCAAGGTGGTCACCGCCGCGGCCGCGCTGGCCGACGGGGTGGTCACCGACCCGGACGCGCCGACCGACGCGCCGTACCCGTACGTGCTGCCCGGTACGACCACGCCGCTGGTCAACGACACCCCGGTGTGCGACCGGGCGGGCCTGTCGCTAGCCGAGGCGATGACCGCCAGCTGCAACAGCGTGCTGGGCTACCTGGGGGTGCGGGTCGGGCTGGACCGGATGGCCGCGATCGCCGGGGACTTCGGCTTCAACGACGCGAAGCTGGACGTCCCGGTGCGCGCGGCCCGGTCGAACTTCGACACCCGGATGGACGACGCGCAGCTGGCGCTCTCCTCGATCGGGCAGTTCGACACGGCGGCCACCCCGCTGACGATGGCGATGGTCGCCGCCGGGATCGCCAACGACGGGACGGTGATGCGTCCACAGCTCGTGGACAGGCTGACCAGGAGCGACGGCACCACGGTGCAGCTGATGCGGCCGTCCGTCTACAAGCGGGCGATCACGCCGGCGGTGGCCGCGCAGGTGCGCGGGCTGATGACCGACGTGGTGGAGAAGGGCACCGGCGGCAGCGCCCGGATCGCCGGGGCGGTGGTCGGCGGCAAGACCGGGACGGCCCAGCACGGGGTGGGCAACAGCGGCACGCCCTACGCCTGGTTCATCGCCTGGGCCGCTCCGGCCGGTTCGGACGCGGTGCCACCGGTGGCGGTGGCCGTGGTGGTCGCGGACAGTCACGCCACCGACGTGACGGGTGGTGCGCTGGCCGCGCCGATCGCCCGATCGGTGATGCGCGCGGTGCTCGGCCGATGACCCCGGCAGGGGTGCTGAGCTGCTGCTTTAACGGTCCGGCGGGCGATGCGCCGTTTACGAAGTGTCCGGTTTGTACATCGATATGCGCCGATTCGGACAATGCGCGGGTTGGTACTGTTCGTTTGCGACACTGGTGCTTTCGCCGTGGACTGTCCCATCTTTGTTCGGTTGGTCCCCGATGGCACCCCGTGGCATGTCGGGTGACCACACGCAAGGACACCCTCCCCCGCCCAGAAGGACCGCAGTTTTGGCCAGCAACACCCTTGGTGCGCGTCTGCTGCGACGCAAGCCCGTCTCGACACTGATCGCCGAGACCGAAGGCAAGGACTCCCTCCCGGCCGGCGCGCCCGAGGAGGGCGGGCGTTCCGGCATCCACCTGCGCCGCTCGATCGGCCTGTGGCAGCTGTCCTCGATCGGCATCGGCGCCACCATCGGCACCGGCATCTTCTTCGTGCTGAACACCGCGGTGCCCTCGGCCGGCCCGGCCGTCATCCTGTCCTTCGTGATCGCCGCGGTCACCGCCGGACTCACCGCGCTCTGCTACGCCGAGATGGCCTCCGCGATCCCGGTCTCCGGCTCCTCGTACTCCTACGCCTACGCCACCCTCGGCGAGGGCGTCGCCTTCGGCGTGGGCATCTGCCTGCTGATGGAGTACGGCGTCTCCGCCTCCGCCATCGCGGTGACCTGGGCCGAGTACCTGAACAAGTTCTTCGACCTGGCCTTCGGCTTCAAGATCCCCGAGCAGCTGTCCGGCGCGCCGGACAGCACCCACTGGTTCAACCTGCCGGCGCTGCTGCTGGTCGCCATGGTCTGCTTCCTGCTGATCCGCGGCGTGAGCGAGTCGGTGAAGGTCAACGCGGTGATGGTCGCGATCAAGATCGTGATCCTGCTGATGTTCATCTGCGTGGCGCTCACCGGCTTCCACTCCGGCAACCTGACCCCGTTCATGCCGCTCGGCATCGGCGGCGTCCAGGTCGCCGCGTCCAGCATCTTCTTCTCCTTCATCGGCCTGGACGCCGTGTCCACCGCCGGTGAGGAGGTCAAGAACCCGCGCCGCACCCTGCCGCTGGCGATCATCATCTCGCTGGTCGTGGTGACCGTGCTCTACATCCTGGTCGCCCTGGCCGGCATCGGCGCCCAGCCGTGGACCAAGTTCGACGGCCAGGAGGCCGGCCTCGCCCAGATCCTCCAGGACATCACCGGCCAGAGCTGGCCCGCGATGGTCTTCGCGATCGGCGCGATCGTCTCGATCTTCAGCATCACCCTCGTGGTGATCTACGGCCAGACCCGCATCCTGTACTCGATGGGCCGCGACGGCATGCTGCCCAGGCGCTTCGCCGAACTCTCCCCGCGCAGCGGCACCCCGGTGTGGAACACCATCGTGGTGGGCCTCGGCGTGGGCGCGCTGGCCGCGTTCGTCCCGCTGCGGGTGCTGGCCGACATCACCAGCCTGGGGACGCTCATCGCCTTCTCGGTGGTGTCCATCGGCGTGATCGTGCTGCGCCGCACCCAGCCCGACCTGCCGCGCGGCTTCAAGGTGCCCGGCTACCCGGTCGTCCCGCTGATCAGCGTCGGCTTCTGCATCTACCTGATCACCGGCCTGCACGCCGACACCTTCCGGGCCGGCGCGATCGCCCTCGCCGTCGCCGTGGTCGTCTACTTCGGCTACAGCATCAAGCACTCCCGGCTGGAGCAGGCCGAGCCGCAGTCCGTCTCCTCGGACCGCAGCGCCGACTGACCCGCAGGCGAACCCCGTGTGAAGGGCCGTCGACCGCCGAGGCGACCGGCGGCCCTTTTCACGCCAACCCCGTCCGGTGTCCCACGCGATGGCGACAGGGCCCGGCTCCCACCCATAACCTTCCACCATGGTGAGCACCCGCACGCCCGGCCATTCCCGCCCGCGCGGCCGCTTCACCGGCCGCGGCAGAACGCCGGCCCAGACCTGCGCGATCGAGTCGTCCTCCAGACCCGGACGACCGCCGCGCGGCTTCTCCGTCCGCCCCTTCCCCCGACAGCGCGGCGAGAGCACCTTTCCGCCCACGCCCGACCGGCCGAACACCGCCGGGCTCGCCGGGCTCGTCTCGACGCGGACCGCCCAACTGCTCGGCTGCCTGGTCGCGGCCGGCTGGGCCGCCGCCTTCCCACTCGTCTCCGACCTGGACAACCAGCGGCTGTGGGGCCTGATCGCGGCCCCCGCCTACCTCCTGGCCGGACTGCTCTGCCTGACCCTGCCGCGCCGCTTCGCGGCCCGTGCCGCCGCCTCGGTGGCCCTCGTCGGGGCCGTCCTCGTCCCGCTCGGACTGCTCGCCCTGCACGGCCGCCACCAGTCCGAGGTGATGGTGGTCGAACGCTCGGCCCACCTGCTGCTCACCACCGGCACCGCGTACCTGCCGCACCCGGTGGTGGTCACCGACTACAACCCGTACCTGCCGGCGATGTCCCTGTTCGGGATGCCACGCCAGCTGCTCGGCGACTCCACCGCCTTCGCGAGGGTCGCCGGGGACGCCCGGATCTGGTTCGCGCTGACCTTCTTCGCCTGTCTGCTGGCCGCCTGGCGGCTGCTGCGGCCCACCCGGCCCGGCGGCGGCGACCCGCGCGCGCCGCTGCTGCCGCTGGCCGTCCTCACCGCCTCGCCGCTGATCGCGCTCGCCCTGGCGGTCGGCGGGGTGGACCTGCCGCTGATCGGGGTCTGCTGCCTGGCCATGGCGCTCGCCGAGCGGGACCGCACGGTCGGCGCCGGGCTGGTGCTCGCCCTCGCCTGCACCCTCAAGTGGACGGCCTGGCCCGCGCTGCCCGTCGCCGTCCTGCTGCTCTGGCGGCTGTACGGCCGGCGGCCCGCGGCCAGGACCGCGCTGATCGGGGTCGGGGTGAGCGCGCTGGTGATCCTGCCCTCCGCGCTGACCCAGGCGGACGCGCTGCGCGAACAGGTGGTGCGCTTCCCGCTCGGGATGACGGCGATCCGCACCCCGGCGGGCAGCCCGCTGCCCGGCAAGGTGCTGGCCGGTTTCGGGCCCACCGGGCACGCGATCTCGCTGGCGCTGATGACCGTGGCCCTGGTCGGGGTGGCGATCTGGCTGCTGGCCCGGCCGCCGGTCTCCGCGATCGCGGCGGCCGACCTGCTGGCCGCCGGGCTCGCCATCGCCTTCATGCTGGCCCCGGCCGGACGGTTCGGGTACCTGGCGCTGCCGGCGGTGCTGGTGATCTGGCCCCGGCTGGCGGCCGGGCGCTGGAGCGGCCGGCCCCCGGTGCCGCCCGCCGACCGGATACGCGGGAGGCGGCAGCCCGTCCTGCCGCGTCGCTAGCGCTCGGGAAGGCGACGAGCCCGCCGGGCCTCCGGGCCGGGCGGGCTCGTCGCTCGTCGGGGGCCTCAGCGGCCGCCGGCGGCCTTCAGGATGGAGGCGACGGCCGGCCCGGCCGCGTCCACGCCGTGGCCGCCGCCCTGCACCTCGGAGGCCACCGCGAGGTTGCCGCGGTAGGCGGTGAACCAGCTGTTGGTGACGTCGACCCCGGCGACCTCGGCGGAGCCGGTCTTGGCGCCCGCGTTGTCGGTGATGCCGGCCATCACGTCCCTGGCGGTGCCGCCGGTGGCGGTGGCCGCCATCATCGCCTTCAGCTTGGCGTCCACGTCCGGGGAGAGCGGGCGGGCGGCCTTCTGCTGCGGCAGCTCGGCGACCAGGATCGGCTGCTTGAACTCGCCGCTCTGCACGGTGGCGGTGACCGAGGCGATGGCCAGCGGGTTCATCTGGACCTTGCCCTGGCCGATGTAGTTCATGGCCTGCTCGTCCTTGCTGCCCGGAGTCGGCGGCACCTTGCCGTCGGTGTTCGGCAGGCCGGTCTTCCACTCCAGGCCGATGCCGAACACGTCCTTGGCCGTGCCGGACAGCGTCTCGGGCTTGAGGCTGGTCAGGCCCTGGTCGATGAAGGCGGTGTTGCAGGACATCATGAAGTCCTGCTGGAGCGTGTTGGTCGGGAAGGCGCCCGGGAACGAGTTCGGGATCGCGTGCGGGTTGCTGCTCTTCTCCGGGCAGGCGACCACGGTGTCCGGGTTGACCCCGGACTCCAGCAGCGCCGCCGAGGTGACGATCTTCATCGTCGAGCCCGGCGCGAGCAGCCCGAGGAAGGCCCGGTTCTGGCCGGTGGCCGGCGAGTTGGCGAAGGCCAGCACCTGGCCGGTGCTCGGCTCGATCGCCACGACGGAGCCGGGCTTGCCGGCCAGGTCCGTCATCGCCTTCTCGGCGGCGGCCTGGAGGGTGTTGTCGATGGTCACCTTGAACGGCTTGCCGGGCTTCGGCTCGACGATGGTGAACAGCTTGTCCACGGCGCCCTTGCCGGCCGGGTCGGTGATCACCACCGCGGTGCCCGCGTCCTGGTCCTTGGCCGGGTCCGGCGGCAGCAGCTTGTTGGCGTTGTCCTGGAGGGTGGTCATCAGCGTCGCGGTGAGCGAGGCGCCCTGGATCGGCTTGCCGTTGCGGTCCACCACGGTGGACGGCGGGGCGAAGACCGGCTGGACGGAGATGGTCTCGTTGCCGGACAGGTGCGGGTGGATCACCGACGGCGCCCAGTGCACGGCCGGGGTGTTGTCGCTCATCTTCACGACGCCGAGGAAGCCCTGGTAGTCCCAGGCCCGGTTGGTGCCCGCGAACTCGGCGCGCGCCTTGTACGACATCAGCGTGCCGGTGGGCCCGGGCGTGGCGGACGGCGAGTCGCCGGCGCCCGGCGTGCCGGCACCCGGCGTCGCGGAGGCCGAGGCGGACGGCTTGGCGGCCGGGGCGGGGGTGCCGGTGGCGGCGGAGAAGACCTGCTGGGTGGTCGGGCCGAACGGGGTGAGGGTCAGCGCGCTCGGCTTGACCTGGTCCTTGAACGCGGTCAGGGCGGTGGTGGCCGCGGCCGGGTCGTCGGTGAGCGAGGCCGCCTTGGCGATGTCGCCGGCCGCCCAGGCCGTCAGGAAGTCCTTCATCCCGGCAGCAGCCTGCTCGGCCGACGGCGGCTCGGCGACCACGGTGCGCGGCTTCTTGCCGCCGGAGCCGTCGGAGCCGCTCATCAGGCTGTACGCGCCGTAGCCGCCGCCCGCGAGGACGGCGATGGACACGCCGGTGATGATGCCGATCTTCGCGCCACTGCGCATGGTGCAGGTCCCCCAGGGGTCTCGCGGCCGGGCGCAACCGGCCGGGGCCGGAAACGCGGTACCCCCCCACCCTAGGCAGCGCGGATCGGTGCGCCGGCGAATCGCCCGGGACTTGTGACGGATCTGGTACGTGCCGTACACCGCATACGGACGATTCGTGGGAACCCGGTGCGCGCCGGGCCGGCGGTCAGATCCAGCTGTTGAACCACATCCGGCGGCGCCAGTCCTCCAGCGGGATGGTCTGCCCGGTGAACAGCGGGAAGAAGAAGAGGAAGTTCCAGACGATCAGCAGGATCAGCAGTCCGGCCGCGGTGGAACCGATGATCCGGCGGTCCCGGGAGGCGCCGGCGGGGCCGATCAGGGCGCCGATCAGCATCGTCACCGCGAGCACCAGGAACGGGACGAAGACCACCGCGTAGAAGAGGAAGATCGTCCGCTGCTGGTAGGCGAACCAGGGCAGGTAGCCGGCGGCCAGGCCGCAGAGCACCGCGCCGGCCCGCCAGTCCCGCCGGGCCGCCCAGCGCCACAGGCAGTAGGCCAGCGCCGCGACGCCCGTCCACCACAGCAGCGGGGTGCCGATGCCCAGCACCTCGCGGGCGCAGTCGGCGGCGGTGCAGCCGGCCTGGCCGTACTTGGGGGACTCGTAGAAGAAGGACACCGGCCGGCCCAGCACCAGCCAGGACCACGGGTTGGACTGGTAGGTGTGCGGGTCGCTCAGGCCGACGTGGAAGTCGTAGACCGTCGAGTGGTAGTGCCACAGCGCGCGCAGGGCCTCGGGTATCCACGGGAAGTCGGTGGAGCGGCCGACCGCCCAGTCACGGCCCCAGCCGCCCTGGCCGGGGGCGGTGCTGCTGGCGAACCAGCCCCACCAGGAGGCGATGTAGACGGCGACCGAGACCACGACGACCGACACGAAGGCCGGCACCACGTCCCGGGCGAGCACCGCCACGAAGGGGCGCGGGGCGCCGGCCAGGCGGCGGGCGCCGACGTCCCAGAGCACGGTCAGCAGGCCGAAGGCAGCCGCGACGTACAGGCCGCTCCACTTGGTGGCGCAGGTCAGGCCGACGCAGACGCCGGCCGCGATCCGGTACGGGCGCCAGCCCAGGTTCAGCCGCTGGGCGAGCTCGGCGTTCTCGACCCCGCCCAGCCTCGCGGCCAGCAGCGCCCGGGTGCGGTCGCGGTCCAGCAGCAGGAAGCCGAAGGCGGCGAGGGTCCAGAACATCACCACCAGGTCGAGCAGGGCGGCCCGGCTGAGCACCAGGTGCAGGCCGTCCACCGAGAGCAGCAGGCCCGCCACGCAGCCCAGCAGCGTGGAGCGGAACATCCGGCGGGCGATCCGGGCCACCATCAGCACCGAGAGGGTGCCGAGCAGGGCCACCGCGAACCGCCACCCGAAGGGGTTCATGCCGAACAGCTGCTCGCCCACGCCGATGATCCACTTGCCCACCGGCGGGTGCACCACGTACGAGGGCGTCGCCCGGTACGGGACGGCGGCGCCGGGCGTCATGATCGTGCTGTTGGCGTCCTCCGGCCAGCTGATCTCGTAGCCGCCGTGCCAGAGCGCGTAGGCGTCCTTGGCGTAGTACGTCTCGTCGAAGATGATCGCGTGCGGCTGCCCGAGGTTCGTGAACCGCAGCAGGCCGGCGAACACCGCCACCGCGATCGGCCCGAGCCAGCCCGCCCAGCGGCAGAGGAAGACCCACAGGACCTGCGGCAGCGAGACGCCCATCCGCAGCAGCAGCGGCGACTGGGGCACGTCCCCGGGCGTCACCCGGGGGCCGTCCGGCATCGGCGGCACCAGGCGCTCGGTAAGCGGCGCGGTGGGGCGGGCGGTGTAGCCGTACCGGGCCAGGCGCTCGCGCCAGCCGGCGGGCCCGTCCTGCGGTGGACGGGGGGACGGCAGGCCGACGCCGCCGTACGCGGAGTGGTCCGTACCAGTGGGCGTCTGCGCCGCCGTGTCGCCGTTCATCCGCCACATCGTAGGGGCGCTCTTCGCACGTGTGTCCGCTCCCTCGGAAGCTGACCGAATCGTCACCAAAAACCCCGGGCGCGCGGCAGCTGCGAGGATGGGGACCGTGACAGGAGTACTCGTTCTCGCAGGCACCCCCATCGGCGACGTCTCGGACGCCCCGCCCCGACTGGTCGACGAACTGGCCACGGCGGACGTGATCGCGGCCGAGGACACCCGCCGGCTGCGCCGGCTCACCCAGGCACTCGGGGTGACCCCGGCCGGGCGGGTGGTCTCCTACTTCGAGGGCAACGAGGTCGGCCGCACCCCCGAACTGGTCGAGGCGCTGCTCGGCGGCGCCCGGGTGCTGCTGGTCACCGACGCCGGCATGCCCTCCGTCTCCGACCCCGGCTACCGGCTGGTCGCCGCCGCCGTGGCCGCCGACGTCAAGGTCACCGCGGTGCCCGGGCCCTCGGCGGTGCTCACCGCGCTCGCGCTGTCCGGCCTGCCGGTGGACCGCTTCACCTTCGAGGGCTTCCTGCCGCGCAAGAGCGGCGACCGGGCCCGGCAGCTCGCCTCGATCGCCGCCGAGCCGCGCACCATGGTCTTCTTCGAGGCGCCGCACCGGATCGCCGAGGCGCTGACGGCGATGGCCGAGGCGTTCGGGCCGCAGCGGCCGGCCGCCGTCTGCCGCGAGCTCACCAAGACCTACGAGGAGGTCAAGCGCGGGCCGATCGGCGAGCTGGCCGCCTGGGCCGCCGACGGCGTCAAGGGCGAGATCACCGTCGTGGTCGCCGGCGCCCCGCCGGCCGCGCCCCAGGAGCTGACCCCGGCCGAGCTGGCCCGACTGGTGGCCGTCCGCGAGGAGGCCGGGGAGCGCCGCAAGGAGGCCATCGCGGCCGTCGCGGTGGAGCTCTCGCTGCCCAAGCGGGAGGTCTTCGACGCGGTCGTGGCGGCGAAGAAGGAGGGCCTGGAGAACGCCCCCGGAAAGGCGCCGGGAAAGTCCCCCGGAAAGTCCCCGGGAGGGGCTCCGGGAAAGGAGTGAATTCCGGGGGTTGCGTTGCTCACGGGGAGTCGTACCGTGGAGGGAAGGCCCCGGTAAACACCCGCTGAGCTGAAGCTTCGGTCGCGGTTCCCGGTCTCGGGGAGGCCCTTCGTATAGGGCTCCCCAACCCGCATCCAAGTCTTCACAAGTGGGGCGTCGGCCGAGGTGGTCCGGGCATTCCCTGGAAGGGAAAGACCCAGCCGGACGAGCGTCCGGCGGGCGCTGGGAGACGGCCATGAGCGATGTTGTCGGTAGCCCCCGCAGTGGCAGCGCACTGAGCACGGCCGGTCTGGCCGGCCGGCCGCACACTCCCGTCGAGACCGTACGGGAGGCCTACTCCTTCGCGTGCCTGCGCTGCGGGTACGGCTGGGAGCAGGCGTACGACATCGAGCACCACGTGGCCAAGGACGGCCACGTCGTGTTCGAGTACCACGCCAACGGCGTCCGGGTGCCGTCCCCGCTGCTCAAGCCGACCTGCCCGGGGTGCGGCGGCCACACCGTGCGGATCATGCGCGAGGGCCGGGTCGCCTCCGCCGACCAGCCCTGGCAGCACGCCCCCGGCTACCCGGCGCACGCCGAGCCGGCCGGGACGCCCCCGGTGGCCGAGCCCGTCCGGCCGCGCGGACGCTGGGCCCGGTTCTGGTCGCGGCTCCTGGGCTGACACCGGGGTGACGGGACGGTCCGCCCCCGGCCGGGGAACAACTCGGTCGAGGGCGGTCCGCGTGCCCGACTAAGCTTTCCGACCATGGCGGCCACTGCAGACCACAGCACCACCGGGGCGAACGCCCCGGCGTACTACGTTTCCACCCCCATCTACTACGTCAACGATCGCCCCCACCTGGGCCACGCGTACACCACCGTGGCGGGCGACGTCCTCACCCGCTGGCACCGCCAGCGCGGCGAGAAGGTGTGGTACCTGACCGGGACCGACGAGCACGGTCAGAAGATCATGCGGACCGCCGAGGCGAACGGCGTCACCCCGCAGGAGTGGTGCGACAAGCTGGTCGAAGAGGCCTGGAAGCCGCTCTGGGAGCACCTGGAGATCGCCAACGACGACTTCATCCGCACCACCGAGGAGCGGCACACCGCCCGGGTGCAGGAGTTCGTCCAGGACCTGTACGACAAGGGCGAGATCTACAAGGGCGGCTACTCCGGCCCGTACTGCGTCGGCTGCGAGGAGTTCAAGCTCCCGTCCGAGCTGCTCGACGGCGCGACCGCGGACGAGAAGCTCTGCTCCGTGCACAAGCGGCCGGTCGAGTGGCTGGAGGAGGAGAACTACTTCTTCCGCCTCTCCGCCTACGGCCCGCAGCTGCTGGAGTTCTACGCGGCGAACCCGGACTTCATCCAGCCCGCCTCGGCCCGCAACGAGGTGCTGCGCTTCGTCGAGCAGGACCTCAAGGACCTCTCGATCTCCCGCTCCACCTTCGACTGGGGCGTGCCGCTGCCCTGGGACGAGAAGCACGTCCTCTACGTGTGGGTGGACGCGCTGCAGAACTACATCACCGCGGCCGGCTACGGCAGCGACCCGGAGCGCTTCGCCGAGCTGTGGCCCGCCTCGGTCCACCTGGTCGGCAAGGACATCCTCCGCTTCCACGCCGTCATCTGGCCCGCCATGCTGATGGCCGCCGGGCTGCCGCTGCCCAAGCGGGTCGTGGCCAACGGCTGGCTGATGGTCGGCGGCGAGAAGATGTCCAAGTCCAACCTGACCGGCATCGCGCCCACCGACCTGACCTCGCACTTCGGCGTGGACGCGTACCGGTACTACTTCCTCCGGGCGATCCCGTTCGGCACCGACGGCTCGTTCTCCTGGGAGGACTTCACCGCCCGGTACACCTCCGAGCTGGCCAACGACTTCGGCAACCTGGCCTCCCGGGTCGCCGCGATGGTCGGCAAGTACTTCGACGGGGTGCTGCCGGAGGCCACCGCGGCGGGCGACGCCGAGCAGGCCGTCGCGGACGGGCTGACCAGGGCCGCCGAGACGGCCGACCGGAAGATCGGCGAGGAGCTGGACTTCGCCGGCGGCATCGCGGCGATCTTCGAGTTCGTCAAGCAGGTCAACGGCTACCTCACCGAGCAGGAGCCCTGGAAGGTCGCCAAGGACGACTCGGCCGAGGGCCGGGCCCGCCTGGCCACCATCCTCTACACCGCCGCCGAGTCGCTGCGCGCCACCGCCGTGCTGCTCAACCCGGTGATGCCGTCCACCGCCGAGAAGCTGTGGGTCTCGCTGGGCGCCGAGGCCGCCGGGCTCGGCGCGCTCCGCGCCCAGACCGTCGCCACCGTGGCCGACTGGGGCCGGCTGCCCGCCGGTGCCACCGTCACCAAGGGCGAGATCCTCTTCCCGCGCCTCGAAGAGAAGCCGACCGCCTGACATGGCCGCCAAGGACGACGCCCGGTCGACCCCGCCGCCACTGCCGGAACCCCTGGCCGTGGCGGTGGCCGACTCGCACACCCACCTCGACATGCAGTCCGGCACCCCGGCCGAGGGCCTCGCGAAGGCCGCCTCGGTCGGGGTCACCACGGTGGTCCAGGTGGGCTGCGACGTGCCCGGCTCGCGCTGGGCCGCCGAACTGGCGGCGCAGTACGAGCAGGTGCACGCGGCCGTCGCCCTGCACCCGAACGAGGCGCCGAGGATCTTCCTCGGCGATGCGGACGGATGGTCCGGGCAGCAGCGGCTCGCGGGCGGTCAGGCGGCGCTGGACGAGGCGCTCGCCGAGATCGACCGGCTCGCCGCGCTGCCGCAGGTGCTGGCGGTCGGCGAGACCGGCCTCGACTACTTCCGCACCGGGCCCGAGGGCGTGGAGATCCAGAAGGAGTCGTTCCGCCGCCACATCGAGATGGCCAAGCGGCACGGCAAGGCCCTGGTCATCCACGACCGGGACGCCCACGAGGACGTCATCGCCGTCCTGCTGGAGGAGGGCGCCCCGGAGCGGACCGTCTTCCACTGCTACTCCGGCGACGCGGAGATGGCGAAGACCTGCGCCGAGCACGGCTGGTACCTCTCCTTCGCCGGCCCGGTCACCTTCAAGGCCAACCAGCCGCTGCGCGACGCCCTGCTCGCCACCCCGCCGGACCGGATCCTGGTCGAGACCGACGCCCCGTTCCTCACCCCGCACCCCTACCGCGGCCGCCCGAACGCCCCGTACCTGATCCCGGTCACGGTGCGCTCGATGGCCGCCACCCTGGGCCTGGCCGAGGACGAGCTGTCCGCGGCCATCGCGGAGAACACGGCGCGGGCCTTCGGGTACTGAGCGGGCGGCCGGGGGCCGTCGCACGTGGTCGGGGGTCCGTTGCCCTGGTCGGAGGCCCGTCCGGACGGCGCGTCCGGACGGCGCCCCCCGCGCCCGTATCCTTGGCGCGTGAGCACCACCGACCCCACCCCTGACAGCCACCTTCTGGGCGCCGCCGACATCCGGGAGCTGGCGGCCGCGTTCGGCGTGAAGCCGACCAAGCAGCGCGGGCAGAACTTCGTCATCGACGGCAACACCGTGCGGCGGATCGTCCGGGCCGCCGACGTGACGGAGCAGGACGCGGTCGTGGAGGTCGGGCCCGGGCTCGGCTCGCTCACGCTGGCGCTGCTCGAGGTGGCGCGGCACGTCACCGCGGTCGAGATCGACCCGGTGCTGGCGCAGCACCTGCCGGACACCGTCGCGGCCCGGATGCCCGGCAAGGCGGACGCCTTCGACCTGGTGTTCAGCGACGCCATGGAGGTCACCGAACTGCCCGGGCCGGCGCCCACCGCGCTGGTCGCCAACCTCCCGTACAACGTCGCCGTGCCCGTCCTGCTGCACATGCTGGCGACCTTCCCCAGCATCGAGCGGACCCTGGTGATGGTGCAGAGCGAGGTCGCCGACCGGCTCGCCGCCAAGCCGGGCAACAAGGTGTACGGCGTCCCGTCGGTCAAGGCCAACTGGTACGCCGACGTGAAGCGGGCCGGCGCCATCGGGCGGAACGTCTTCTGGCCCGCCCCCAACGTCGACTCCGGGCTGGTCTCGCTGATCCGCCGCGAGCCGCCGAAGACCAGCGCCAGCCGCGAGGAGGTGTTCGCGGTGGTCGACGCCGCGTTCGCCCAGCGGCGCAAGACCCTGCGCGCCGCACTGGCCGGCTGGGCCGGCTCCGCCGCCAAGGCCGAGCAGGCGCTCGCGGCCGCCGGGATCGACCACAAGCTGCGCGGCGAGATGCTGACGGTGGAGCAGTTCGCCAAGATCGCCGAACACAAGCCCGCCGAGGACGCCGCGTGATCACCGTACGGGTACCGGCCAAGGTCAACGTCCAGCTGGGGGTCGGCGGGCTGCGCGCCGACGGCTTCCACGACCTGGCCAACGTCTTCTTCGCCGTCGCCCTCGGAGACGAGGTCACGGCGACTCCCGGCGAGGGCGTGACGTTGAGCTGCTCCGGCCCGGACGCCGCCGCCGTCCCGCTGGACGACAGCAACCTCGCCGCCCGCGCCGCCCGGCTGCTCGCCGCCCACCACGGCATCGCCGACCCCGGCGTGCACCTGCACATCGCCAAGGCCATCCCGGTCGCCGGCGGCATGGCCGGCGGCAGTGCCGACGGAGCGGCGGCACTGGTCGCCTGCGACGCGCTCTGGCAGCTGGACACCCCGCTGCCGGTGCTGCTGGAACTGGCCGCCGAACTCGGCTCCGACGTGCCGTTCGCCCTGCTCGGCGGCGTCGCACTCGGCCGCGGCCGGGGCGAGATCCTGGAGCCGCTGACCGTCGAGGGCACCTTCCACTGGGTCTTCGCGGTCGCCGAGGGCGGCCTGTCCACCCCCGCCGTGTTCCGCGAGTGCGACCGGCTGCGCGAGGAGGCCGGCACCGGCTCCAGCGACACCGACGTCCCCACCCCGGACGCCGACCCGGCGCTGCTCGCCGCGCTCGCCGAAGGCGACACCGTCGCCCTGGCCGCCGCGCTCGCCAACGACCTCCAGCCCGCCGCGCTCTCGCTGCGCCCCGCGCTCGCCGCCACCCTGCGGGCCGGCACCGAGGCGGGCGCGCTCGGGGCGATCGTCTCCGGCTCCGGGCCGACCTGCGCGTTCCTGGCCAAGGACGCCGAGGCCGCCGCCGCGGTGGCCGAGGCGCTGCGGGCCTCCGGCACCTGCCGGACGGCGCACGCCACGCACGGGCCGGTGCCGGGCGCGTCCCTGGTGGGCTGAGGTGATGGCCGGGGTCGCGGCGGGCCGGCGCGGTGGTCGGGCCCGAGGCGGGTTCCT
This sequence comes from Kitasatospora sp. NPDC048286, assembly GCF_043201735.1. Taxonomy (NCBI): domain Bacteria; kingdom Bacillati; phylum Actinomycetota; class Actinomycetes; order Kitasatosporales; family Streptomycetaceae; genus Kitasatospora; species Kitasatospora sp. NPDC048286. Next base: position 581,525 of record NZ_JBICZE010000005.1, on the reverse strand, counting down.
GGCGGGCTGACGCGGTGAAGGCGTTCCGGCGGGCCCATTAGGCTGGGGAGATCGGGGTGTCCCCGACAGGGGAGCCCGACCGCCGAGCGGCGGGCCGCCCCGCGACCGCCGAACCCAGGAGCGCAGCACACGTGGCCGTCAACCTCGCCACCATCGAGTCCGTCACGAAGGTCTACGGCACCCGCGCCCTGCTGGACGCGGTCAGCCTGGGCGTCAGCGAGGGCGACCGGATCGGCGTCGTCGGCCGCAACGGCGACGGCAAGACCACCCTGATCCGGATGCTCGCCAAGCTGGAGGAGCCCGACAGCGGCCGGATCACCCACTCCGGCGGACTCCAGATGGCCGTCCTCACCCAGCACGACTCGCTGGACCCCGAGGCCACCATCCGGCACGAGGTGATCGCCGACCGGGCCGACCACGAGTGGCTCGGCGACGCCCGGATCCGCGACATCATCGAGGGCCTCTTCGGCGGCCTCGACCTGCCCGGCTTCGCCGACGGCCTGGACACCGTCATCGGCCCGCTCTCCGGTGGCGAGCGCCGCCGGATCGCCCTCGCCAAGCTGCTGCTCGGCTCGCCCGACCTGATCGTCCTCGACGAGCCCACCAACCACCTCGACGTCGAGGGCATCAACTGGCTCGCCGAGCACCTCCAGAAGCGCCGCTCCGCGCTGGTCTGCGTCACCCACGACCGCTGGTTCCTCGACCAGGTCTGCACCCGGATGTGGGACGTCCAGCACGGCGAGGTGCACGAGTACGAGGGCGGCTACTCCGACTACGTCTTCTCCCGTGCCGAGCGCTCCCGGATCGAGGCCGTCGAGGAGCAGAAGCGCCAGAACATGGCCCGCAAGGAGCTGGCCTGGCTGCGCCGCGGCGCCCCCGCCCGTACCTCCAAGCCGCGCTACCGGATCGAGGCCGCCAACGCCCTGATCGCGGACGTGCCGGAGCCGCGCGACAAGTCCGAGCTGATGAAGTTCGCCAACGCGCGGCTCGGGAAGACGGTCTTCGACCTGGAGGGCGTGACCGTCAAGGCCGGCCCGAAGCTGCTGCTGGAGAACCTCACCTGGCAGCTCGGCCCCGGCGAGCGGATCGGCCTGCTCGGCGTCAACGGCGCCGGCAAGACCTCGCTGCTGCGCGCGCTGCGCGACGCGTACGCGAGCGAGGGCGACGTCCAGCCGGCGTCCGGCGTCATCAAGGTCGGCAAGACGGTCCGGCTGGCGTACCTGTCGCAGGAGGTCGCCGAGCTGGACCCGGCGACCCGGGTGCTCCAGGCCGTCGAGCAGGTCCGCTCGCGGGTCGACCTCGGCAAGGGCCGGGAGATGAGCGCCGGCCAGCTGTGCGAGCAGTTCGGCTTCGGCAAGGACAAGCAGTGGACGCCGGTCGGCGACCTGTCCGGTGGCGAGCGGCGCCGGCTCCAACTGCTCCGGCTGCTGATGGACGAGCCCAACGTGCTCTTCCTGGACGAGCCCACCAACGACCTGGACATCGAGACGCTCAACCAGCTGGAGGACCTGCTCGACGGCTGGCCCGGCTCGATGATCGTCATCAGCCACGACCGCTTCTTCATCGAGCGCACCACGGACACCGTCCACGCGCTGCTCGGCGACAAGAAGATGCGGATGCTGCCGAACGGCGTCGACGAGTACCTGGAGCGCCGGGCCCGGATGGCCGCCGCGGCTCAGGCCGCGGCTCCCTCCGCCGCTGCGGCCGCGCCGGCCGAGACCACCGCCGCCGCGGCCGGGCTCTCCGGCGGGGACCTGCGGGCGGCGAAGAAGGAGATGCAGAAGCTGGAGCGGCAGATCGCCAAGCTGGACGAGAAGGAGTCCAAGCTGCACGCCCAACTCGCCGAGCACGCCGCCGACTTCTCCAAGGTCGCGGAGCTGGACGCGCAGCTGCGCGCGGTCCGGGAGGAGAAGGAGGAGCTGGAGATGAGCTGGCTGGAGCTGGCCGAGCAGGTCTGATCGCGGTCACCCGGCTCCGATCGGGGTCGCCTGGCTACGACCGGGGTCACCCCGCTCTGATCGGGGTCGCCTGGTTCTGATTCACCCGGCGGGCCGGTTGCCCAGGAGCGTCTCCAGCTCCTGGGCCGCACGGCCCAGTGCGCTGCGCGTCGGGTCGTGCGGGGCGGCCGGACGGTCCGTCGGGGCTGCCGGGGCCGGTGGGGCCGTCGGTGGCCGGTGCGCCCGCGCGGCGGCGGTCAGTTCGTCCAGTGCGGTCCGCACCCGGTCGACCTCGGACGGGTCCGGCACCCGGCCGCCGTACCGGATCTGCGCGGCGAAGGCCGCCACCGCGCCGCCCAGCCGTTCCAGCGCCGCCGTCGCCGGCAGCCACCGCTCGGCCAGCCGGCCGGTGGGCGGCGGCTCGGCCAGGCCCTGCCGCACCTCCTGGCGGGCGTCCGCCAGTGACCGGTAGGCCGTGCGGCGCAGCCACACCTGGGCGTTGCCGCCGTGGGTGCTGCCGTTCCGGAGAGTGGTGTCGAGGACGGCCGCGTCGAGGACGACGGCGTCGAGGTAGGCCCGCAGCGCCGTCGTGGCGTCGACCAGCCGGGGCTCGATCCGGTGGCGCGGCCGCTCCGGCCACAGCAGGTAGCCGAAGAGCAGGACGATCGCGCTCGCCAGCACGGTGTCCAGGACCCGGGGCCAGAACTCGGCGGCGCTGCTCTGCCCGCCGAGCTGGAGCAGGATCAGCGCCATCGGCGTCATCACCACGGTGTTCAGCCCGTAGTGCGCCGCCGTGGCGTACGGGAGCAGGGCCACGCAGCCGGCCGCCATCGCCGTCAACGCCCACTCGTCGGTGGTGACCATCAGCAGCGCCGCGGTCACGGCCACCCCGAGCACCGTGCCCACCGAGCGGCTCACCGCGCGCAGGAACACCGAGCCGAGGTCCGGCTTGAGCACGAAGGCGATCGTCATCGGCACCCAGTAGCTCTTGCTGAGCGGGAAGTTGGCGGTGACCGCCGAGCCGACCGCGATGCACAGCGCGACCCGCAGGCCGTACCGGACCGAGCCCCGGGACAGCAGCCGCGCCCGCAGCCGCCAGGGGTCCGGTGGCGGCGCGGGTGCGGTGCCGATCCGGGTGTCACGGCCGGCCACGGTGTCGGCGGCGGCACGCAGAGCCACGTCCAGGGCCTGCCGGGAGGGGGTGTCGGGCCGCCAGTCGGGCACGGCGACCTCGCCACCGCCCTGCCGCACCGCGGCGGCCAGCCGGGCCGGCACCTCGGCCACCTCCGGTGGGACGGGGCGGCGCGCCCACAGCAGACCGGTCGCGGCCTCGGTGGCGGCGAGGGCGGCCTCGTACATCCGGCGGCGGCGCTCCTGGCGGTCCCGGTGGTCCCGGCCGCTCCGGCGGCCGGTGTTGCTCGTGCCGCTCGTGCGGCTGGTGCGGTTCGTGTGACTCGTGCCGAGCAGGTCCTGGAGCTGGTTCAGGCGGGCCGTCAGCACCTGGCGCGAGGACGCCGCCCGCGGGCCGCCCAGGTCGACGAGGGTACGGCCGAGCGCCTCGTACGCGGCGGCCAGCGCCCGGTTGCACGGATCCGCGGCAGGCCGGTTCGGCGCCCCCGCGGGCAGCAGCCCGAGCAGCACCACGAACGCGGCCCCGACCAGCATCATCGGCGGCGCCGCCCACCACGGCCGCGGCAGCGGCATCCCACTGCCCAGCGCGGCCGACACCAGCAGCAGCATCCCGGCCGCCGAACCGCGCGGACCCGTCGCGCTCAACGCGCCGGAGGCGAAGGCGGTCAGCGTCAGCGCGACCCCCAGGCCCACGCCGTCCGCGCCGGTGTGCTGGAGGGCGGTGCCGATCAGCATGCCGAGCGCGGAGGCGAGCACCGCCGTCCCGATCCGGGCGGCCCGCAACCTGCCCGGCTCGACCCGGTCGTTCATCGTCGCGTGCATCGCCCCGAGCCCGGCGAACACCCCCAGATCCAGCTGGTGCACCACCAGCCCCACCGCCAACGGCAGCGCCATCCCCACCGCCGCCCGCACCATCAGCGCCACCGGCAGCGGCGGCCGCGCGGGCCGCGCGGCACGGGCCCACCAGGGGGAAGGGGAGGCGTCGGAGGAACTCACGCGGTCACGTCCGTTCTGCGGCCTTGGGTCGCTGCTGTGCGACATTGCGCGGCAGATGGGGCGTACCGGGTCAGTCTACCCAGGGCTGTCGCGGCGCCTCGTACGTGTCAAGTTCGTACCGATCGCGTACGGGCGGGCCAAGGGCCCTGCCGGTCCGACAGGGGCGGTGGCTACGATGACGGAGGAGTAGCCCGTCCACAGGGCGGTCGGTGCGCCGACCAGGGCGGTGCGAACCAGAAGTTGACGGTGTGTTGCGGCACGCGGCCGCCCGGGACGCCCGGGTGCGGCCGGCCGTACGGGGGAGAGGTGAACTGCTGTGGCAGGAGCTAACGGGGACGGGTCGGGGACGCCTGCACCGGCGAACCCTTCGGGGGACGCGACGCCGTTCATGCTGGACCAGAAGATCACGTTGCCTTGGGTCGGTGGGATCAACCTCGCGCCCATCGTCAGCACGGTGCAGACCAACGTCAGCGCCGGCGACCTGGTGGCGGCCTTCGGCAAGCAGGACGTCAAGGTCGAGCTCGACACGCTCACGACGTTCGCGGGGAAGGTCGAGGCCCTGCTCGCCGCGATGGACGGCTCGCCCGCGGCGCCGTACAAGCTTCAGGAACAGAAGCTGACGGGCAAGAGCTTCGCGAGCGCGGAGTTCGCCGAGGCGACGGCCCTGACCAGCGCCTACGAGAAGGTGCACGCCCAGCTGGTCCAGCTGCACAAGGACCTCGCGTCGCAGATCCAGGCGATGCAGACGGCGGTCTCGCGGACGGCGAGCGTCTACGGGACCAACGAGGACCACACGACGGCCGCGCAGAACGCCGTCGCGAGGGATGCGGGCGTCAGCACGTCGGCGCCGGGTTCGAGCGGCAGCAACTACTGATGGCGGCCTGGGGAGAGACCTACGGGGAGACGGGGAGCAAGTAGTGTCAGGCAGCACGAACTTCGAAGGCATGGAGCACGCCCACCTGCGGAAGATGGTCGCCACCACGGATCCGGCGACGGTCCTCAGCCGCGGTACCCAACTGCAGTCGGCCGGCCGGGTGCTGAAGGAACTGAGTACGGCGCTGAAGTCGCACGTCGGCAACGTCACCTGGGAAGGCCCGGCTGCCGAGAGCTTCAAGGCTTGGGTGAACAACCTGCAGCAGTCGGCGCAGATCATCGGTGACCACGCCACGACCGCGGGCGACGCGATGCATCAGGCCGGTGAGGCGCTCAGCACCGCCAAGGTCGCCGTGCCGGAGCCTCCGAAGACGGAGCTCCAGACGGTCGATACGTACAACAAGCAGCCGAAGTCGGTCAAGGTTCCGCTGTACGTGATCGGTCAGACTCCCGACGAGTACATGAAGTCGGTCCCGCCCTACAACTGGGTGAGCTCGGCGGAGTATGCGGCGGCCAAGGCGAAGGTCGACAAGGAGCACCAGGAAGCCGTTCTCCAGATGGAGAAGTTGGCGCAGGCGTACAGCGCGGCGACGACGACGCTGAACGGGATTCCTTCGGATGTGGTGCTGCCCGGGACGCCTGGTTCGAAGAGCCGGGGCGACGAGTCGGCCTACCCCGATGGCGGCGGTTCCGGGGGTACCGGTGGTGCCGGCGGCTACGTCCGCAAACCTCGTACGGGCGGCGGCAGTGTCGGCGGCGGGTCCAACCCGGGCGGCGGTGAAACCTACGGCGGCGGAAAGGTCCTGCCCCGGGACCCCGGCTCCGGAGGCCCCGGCCCGTCGAACCCGGGCAACACCCCGCCCCCGCCGCACGGTGGCGGCGGCCAGGTGCCGCCCGCGCCGCAGGACCCGGGGACCTCGATCCCGCCGTACCACCCGTCGGACCCGGTGAACCGCCCGGGCACCGACCTCAACAGCCTGCCCCCCTCGCCGACCCTTCCCACCCAGACCGGCCCGTACGGCACCGGCGGCGGCCACCTGCCCACGGACGGACCGACCACCCTTCCCGGCTACCCGAACGGGCCGGGAGGTTCGAACAACGGGCCCGGTGTCCCCGGCGGCCCGGTCCCGGGCTTCCCCACCGGAACGGGCGGCGGTTCCATCCCGGCCAAGGGTGGCGGCAGCGGCTTCGTCCCCAACAAGGGCGGCGGCCAGATCCCGGCGCGTACGACCCAGTTCGGCGGCGGCCCGGGGCAGGCGAAGGGCGGCAACCCGGGGCTGCCCAGCGGAACGGTCTTCGGCGCCCGTGAGGCGGGGGCCGGCGGTGGCCGGGTCGGTGGGGCGACCGGCATGGGCGGCGGCATGCACCCCGGTATGGGCGGAGCCCACGGTGGCGCCGTCGGCGCCGGCGGCGGCTCGCGCGCCCGGGGCCTGTCCTCGACCACCGGCGGCACGGTCGGCGGCCGTAAGGGGCCGACGACCGGCGGGGAGTTCACTCCGGGCGGTACCGGCCTGCGCAACCGCGCGGCGGGCGCTGCCGAAGGCGGTGCTCCGTCCAGGCAGAACGGCATGATGGCGCCCGGAATGGCGGGCCACGGAGGCCGGAACGAGCGCGACCGCCGCAAGCGGGCCGACTACCTGCACGAGGACGAGGAAACCTGGACGAGCGGTACGCCGCACAGCAACCCGGACGTGGTTGAGTAGGACGGCAACGACTGCCCGGCCACTGGGCCTCCCCGGTGGCCGGGCAGGTTTGTTCGGGGCGCGCTTCCCGGTCGACGGAGAGATTGACGAGGAGTTGTGATGGGGCGGACGAACGCGCGAGCGCGTTGGCGGGCTGCTGCTGCGGCACTTCTGGCGGCGGGAATCGTGGTCGGCCCGGTCGCAGCACCCGCGGTTGCGGACGGCTCGATTCGTGCCGATCAGTGGCACCTGGATGCCATGCACGCCCCGGAGATGTGGAAGGTCTCCAAAGGGGAGAACGTCACCGTTGCCGTGATCGACAGCGGCTTCAAGCTGGACCACCCGGATCTGGCCGGGCAGTTCCTGTCCGGTAAGGACTTCAGTGGAAGCCCGGGCGGGGTGGGTTCCTATGCGGAGAGCCACGGCACGCAGATGGCCGGCCTCATTGCCGGAACCGGTCAATCGAATGGTGGCAAGGGAGCCTACGGCCTCGCCCCCGGCGCCAGGATTCTTCCGTTGAAGATTGCCAACGGATCCGAGCACGCGGTGGTTTCGGCTGACTTTCTGGACCAGATCGGCCAGGCGGTGACGTATGCGGTCGAGCAGGGTGCCAAGGTCATCAACATCTCGCAGGGAACGGCTGCTGTCACGACCTCCCCGGCCGATGTGGAGAAGCTGAACAAGATCTTGGCGTGGGCTCGGAGCAAGGGATCGCTCGTGGTCTCCAGTGTCGGAAACTCCGGTGATCAGGGGAACGTTGTCGAATATCCGGGAGCCCTGCCCAACGTGGTCGGTGTAGGGGCTTCGGACCGGAACGGCACGGTCACTGCCGAGTCCGAGCGCGGGCCGCAGGTCGTCTTCGTCGCCCCTGGTATGGACATGATCGCGGCCTGCTCAAGCGCGACCGGTTATTGCAAGGGCCATGGCACGTCGGATGCGGCCGCCGTGGTTTCCGCGTCGGCGGCTCTGGTGTGGTCGTTGCACCCGGGCTGGACGGCGAATCAGGTCCTGCGGGTCCTCATCAATACAGCGGGGAAGCCGAATGACGGCTCCAGCCGCAATGACATCGTTGGCTACGGTGCAGTGCGACCGCGTATCGCGGTGACGGATCCGGGGGACCCGGGCCCCGCGAACGTGTCGCCGCTGCCGACTGACGCGGCTACGCCGTCGGCGGCTCCGGTGCCGTCGGCCAGTGCGTCCGCTCCCACATCGGCGGTCCCGGTCCCGGCCGACACGCCGACCGAGGTGGCCGTCGGTGCGCCGAAGGCGGAGGAGCCCTCGGGTTCGAGCAGCACGCTGCCGATCGTGGCCGGTGTGGTTGCCGGCCTGTTGGTGGTGGCCGGGGTGGTGTTCGCGGTGGTGCGGCGCAGGCGGAAGTCGGCCGGGCAGCCTGAGGTGGTCCAGGTGCCGCCGGTGCTGCCGCAGCAGTCGATGGGGGCGGTGCCGCCGCCTCCGCCGTCGTACCGGCCGCCGGTGCCGCCGGAGGACAACCCGTACGCGCGATGATCGATCGTCAGCGGATGGCGACAGCTGCCCGGCCACTGGGCCTTCCCAGTGGCCGGGCAGGCTTGTTCGGGGCACTGGTCTTGCTGCTGGGGACATCGACGAGGAGCTGTGATGGGGCGGACGAACGCACGGGCGCGCTGGCGGATGCTTGCCTCAGCACTCGTCGCGGCTGGAGTGGTGGTTGGCCCGGTCGCCGGGCCTGCGGCTGCGGACGGATCGATTCGAGAGAATCAGTGGCACCTGGATTCCATGCACGCCCAGGAGATGTGGAAGATCTCCAAGGGGGAGAACATGACCGTCGCCGTGGTCGACGGCGGGTTCAAGCTGGACCATCCGGATCTGGTGGGGCAGCTTCTCCCCGGCAAGGATTTCAGTGAGAGCCCTGGTGGTGTGGGCTCGTACAGTGACGGTCACGGTACGGCCATGGCCAGCCTCATCGCAGGATCCGGCAAGGCCAGTGGTGGCACGGGGGCGTATGGCCTTGCTCCTGCCGCCAAGGTTCTTCCACTGAAGATCAACAATGGGTCCGTGGGAACCGTGGTTTCGTCGGACTTTCTGGGGCAGATCGGTCAGGCTGTCACCTATGCGGTCGAGCAGGGCGCCAAAGTCATCAACATCTCGCAGGGAATCTCTGCTGTCACCGCATCCCCCACTGATGTGGACAAGTTGAGCAAGACGCTGGCCTGGGCGCGGGCGAAGGGCGTGCTGGTTTTCTCCAGCGTGGGGAACTCCTACCAGTCGGGAAATCTCCTCGAGTATCCGAGCGGCCTGCCGAATGTGGTGGGGGTGGGTGCGATCGATCGCAACGCCACCGTGACCTCGGAGTCGCAGCAGGGGCTGCAGGTCATTCTCTCTGCGCCAGGTGCGGACATCGTCGAGGCGTGTACTGGCAGCACCGGATACTGCAAGGGCCATGGCACATCGGACTCCTCGGCTCTTGCTTCGGCCTCGGCCGCATTGATCTGGTCCGTGCACAAGGACTGGACTGCGAATCAGGTCCTACGGGTCCTCATCAATGCGGCGGGGAAGCCGAATGACGGGTCCAGCCGTAACAACATCATTGGTTATGGCGTTGTCCGGCCGCGCATCGCATTGACTGAGCCGGGGGATCCGGGCCCGGCGGATGTTTCGCCGGTTCCGAGTGATGCGGTTACGCCGTCGGCGGCCCCGACGCCTACGGCGAGTGCGTCCGCTCCCGCGTCGTCGGCACCGAGCCCGGCTGACACGCCGACCGATGTTGCTGTTGGGGCGCCGTCGGTGCAGCCGAGGGCTGAGGAGTCCTCGGGTTCGAGCAGCACGCTGCCGATCGTGGCGGGTGTGGTTGCCGGGCTGTTGGTGGTGGCGGGGGTGGTGTTTGTGGTGGTGCGGCGCCGGCGGAGGCCGGCCGGGCAGCCTGAGGTCGTCCAGGTGCCGCCGTCTCCGCCGTCGTACCAGCCGCCGGTGCCGCCGGAGGAGAACCCGTACGTGAGGTGATCTATCGTCAGCGGACGGCAACGACTGCCCGGCCACTGGGCCTTCCCGGTGGCCGGGCAGGCTTGTTCGGGGCGCGTTTCCCGGTCGACGGAGAGATTGACGAGGAGTTGTGATGGGGTGGACGAACGCGCGAGCGCGTTGGCGGGTTGCTGCTGCGGCACTTCTGGCGGCGGGGATCGTGGTCGGCCCGGTTGCAGCACCCGCGGTTGCCGAGGACACGATCCGGCAGCAGCAGTGGCATCTGGAGGCCATGCACGCCCCGGAGATGTGGAAGGTCACCAAGGGGCAGGGCATCACCGTCGCTGTGATCGACGGCGGGTTCAAGCTGGATCATCCGGACGTGGACGGGCAGTTCCTGCCGGGTAAGGACTTCAGCGGGAGCCCCGGCGGCGTGGGTTCATTCGGAGACGGCCACGGAACGGGCATCGCCAGTCTGATTGCCGGGACGGGCAAGGGGAACGGGGGCACCGGTGCCCAGGGCCTGGCTCCGGGCGTCAAGATCCTTCCGCTGAAAATCAACAACGGGTCTGTTGGGACGTTGATCTCCGCTGACTTCCTCGGGCAGATCGGAGAGGCGATCACCTACGCGGTCGACCAAGGTGCGAAGGTCATCAATATTTCGCAGGGCATGAATGCGGTGATGCCCCAGCCGGAGGATGTGGCCAAGCTGAACCGGGTCATCGCGACCGCCAGGGAAAAGGGCGTTCTCATCTTTTCGAGTGTCGGGAACGAAGCCGAGAAGGGGAATCCGGTCGAGTACCCAGGGGCTCTTCCCGGCGTTGTGGGTGTAGGGGCGGTTGATCGAAACGCAACCGTCACGGCCGAGTCCGAGCGGGGGCCGCAGGTCGCTCTTGCCGCGCCGGGTGTGGATGTCATCGGGGCCTGCACTTCATCTACGGGTTACTGCAAGAGCCATGGCACTTCGGACTCTTCAGCTCTGGTTTCCGCCTCTGCTGCTCTTGTCTGGTCCGCCCACAAGGACTGGACTGCGAACCAGGTCCTGCGAGTGCTCATCAATACGGCCGGTAAGCCGAATGACGGGTCCACGCGCAACGAGCTGATCGGCTACGGCGTGATCCGCCCCAGGGTTGCGTTGACTGATCCGGGCGACCCTGGTCCGGCGGATGTTTCACCTATTCCGACGGCGACGGTCGCACCTTCGACTGCCGCGTCGCCGTCGGCCAGTGCGTCCGCTCCCGCATCGGCGGTCCCGGTCCCGGCCGACACGCCGACCGAGGTGGCCGTCGGTGCGCCGAAGGCGGAGGAATCCTCGGGTTCGAGCAGCACGGTGCCGATCGTGGCGGGTGTGGTTGCCGGCCTGGTGGTGGTGGCCGGGGTGGTAGTCGCGGTGGTGCGGCGCAGGCGGACGCCGGCTGGGCGGCCCGAGGTGGTCCAGATGCCGCCGGTGCCGCCGCAGCAGCCGATGGGGGCGGTGCCGCCGCCTCCGCCGTCGTACCGGCCGCCGGTGCCGCCGGAGGACAACCCGTACGCGAGGTAGCCGCGTTCGGGGTCGGACACATGCGCGAGGGCGTCGGGTTCATCCTGGCGCCCTCGCGCGCGTTCGTGGGGCGTGAGGGGTGGGGGTGTGCGCCGGGGTCACTCGGGTGGAGGCTGGTGGGGGTGGGGTGGGGGTGGCGAGGGTTGGCGGTATGGATGCGGAGGGTGCTTGGCGGGTCGGGCAGGTGCGGCGGGCGGCGGCTGCGGCGCTGATCGGGACGGCGATCGAGTTCTACGACTTCTTCATTTACGGGACGGCGGCCGCGTTGGTGTTCGGGCCGGTGTTCTTTCCCGGACTGGGCGCGGTGGGGGCGCTGTTGGCGGCGTTCTCGGTGTACGCGGTGGCGTTCCTGGCCCGGCCGGTGGGGGCGGTGGTGTTCGGGCACTTCGGGGACCGGGTGGGGCGGAGGGCGACGCTGGTGGTGTCGCTGCTGCTGATGGGGCTGGCGACGGCCGGGGTGGGGTTGCTGCCGGGGTTCGGGGTGTGGGGGTGGTGGGCGCCGGCGGTGCTGGTGGTGCTGCGGGTGTGTCAGGGCGTCGGGTTGGGCGGGGAGTGGGGCGGGGCGGCGCTGCTGATCGCGGAGAACGCCCCGGCCGGGCGGCGGGGGCGGTACGGGGGGTTCCTGCAGCTGGGGCCGACGATCGGGTTCGTGCTGGCGAACGGGGTGTTCCTGGCGCTGCAACTCGGCCTGGACGAGGGGGCGTTCCGTGCGTGGGGTTGGCGGGTGCCGTTCCTGGCCTCGTTCGTCATGGTCGCGGTGGGGTTGTTCGTCCGACTGCGGGTCGAGGAGTCGCCGCTGTTCCGGACGGAGGGCCGCCGGGAGCGGCTGCCGGTGCTGGAGGTGCTGCGGGGGCACTGGCGTCCGGTGTTGGCGGGCGGCGGGGCGATCACCGTGGGGTACGCGCTGTTCTACCTGACCACGACGTACGCGCTGGCGTACGCGACCGGCGGGCTCGGGGTGGCGAGCACGCTGGTGCTGTCGATGCTGCTGGTCGGCGCGGTGGGCATGGCGGCGACGGTGTGGCTGAGCGCCTCGCGCAGTGACCGGTGGGGGCGGCGGCGGACGCTGTTCTGGGCGACGTGCCTGGCCGCGGTCTGGGCGCTGGTGCTGTTCCCGCTGCTGGAGACGGTGAGCCGGCCGTTGATGTTCGTCGCGTTGGCGGGGTCGATGGTGGTGCTGGGCGGCATGTTCGGGCCGTTGGCGGCGTTCCTGCCGGAGTTGTTCCCGACCCGGGTGCGCTACACGGGCGCGGCGCTGACGTACAACCTGGGCGGGGTGGTCGGCGGGGCGACGACGCCGTTGGTGGCCACCCGGCTGACCGGGGCGTACGGGACGGCGCAGCCGGTGGGCTGGTACCTGGCGGTGTTGGGGGTGCTGGCGCTGGGGTGTCTGTGGATGCTGCCGGAGAACACCGGCGCGGAGCTCGGCTCGGTGGGCGGCTCGGTGGGCGGTGCGGCGGACGGTGCGACGGAGGGGCCGGTCGACGGTCCGGTGGACGGCGGACGCCGCCGGGCGCCCCGGTGGGGGACGGACCCGGCGGCGTAGCGGCGCGGGGGCTCAGCCGGCCAGGGCAGCGCGGCCGGCCAGCACGACGGCGGTGTGCCGGGCGACGCGCTCGCCCAGGTGCTCGGCGGTGGCGATGTCGGCCTTGTGGACGCCTTCCGGGCCGGCGTCGACCGGGGACGAGGCGGCGGCGCCGTTGAAGAAGCCGAGCCGGTTGAGGTCGTTCTCGGAGTCGGCGGTGGAGTTCCAGCCGGGCTTGAGGCCGAGGTTGACCCAGTTCATGCCGTGCTGGGCGGCGAGGGTCTGGAAGAAGCCGAGGGTGCCGGCCTTGTCGCCGCTCTTGGAGCCGGAGTTGGTGAAGCCGGCCGCGAGCTTGTCCTTCCAGGCGTCGGTGAACCAGCGCTTGCTGGTGGCCTCGGCGAAGGTGTGGAAGGCGCCGGAGGCGGTGCCCATGTAGGTGGGGGAGCCGAAGACGATCGCGTCGGCGCCGTCCAGCTGGGCCCACTGCTCCTCGGTGATGGTGTCGACGGCGATCGTGACGACCTGGGCACCCGCGGCGGCGGCGCCACGGGCGACGGCCTCGGCGATCACGGCGGTGTGGCCGTAGCCGGAGTGGTAGGCGAGGGCGACGGTCGGACGGACGGCGGTCATGCGGCACTCCAGGGAAGAAGAGAGGGGATGGGCGCGGGCGGGCGTGGGGACGGGAAGGGGCGCGGCGCGGTGGCAGCGACCCCGACCCGTTCGGTCTCCAATGTAGACCAAGTCTCTATTGGTTACCAAGGGTGGAATGGAGACCGGCCGGGCTACCCTGGACGCATGACGACGGAGCGAGCGGCGCGGACCCGGAGCGGACGGCCCGCGGAAGCGGACGGGCATGGCGCGCAGGACGGGCCCGACGCGCAGGACGGGCGCGACGCCCAGGGTGGGCAGGAGTACGACCGGTTCGCGCGGCTCTGCCCCAGTCGCGAGGTGTTCGCCGAGCTGGCCGACAAGTGGTCGATGCTGATCCTGACGAGCCTGCACCTCTCCGGTCCGCAGCGCTTCTCCGAGCTCCAGCGCGGGATCGGCGGGGTCAGCCGCAAGATGCTCACCCAGTCCCTGCGCAACCTGGAGCGCAACGGGCTGGTGCTCCGTACGGTCTTCCCGGAGACGCCGCCGCGGGTGGTCTACGACCTGCTGCCGCTCGGCCGCGAGCTGGCCGAGCTGCTGGAGCCGGTCGGCCGGTGGACGGAGCGTCGCGCCGGGCGGATGCTGGCGGCCCGCGAGGAGTTCGACGCGACGCACGGCGAGGGCTGAGTCCGGCGCACGGCGAGGGCTGAGTCCGGCGCACGGCGAGGGCCGAGTCGCCCCCGGCCGCCCGGTCAGGGCGGAGCGGAGGCCGATTTCCCTTCGGGGCCCGGAGCCGTGTAATGTCTTCCTTGTTCGAGCGGCCGGGAGAAACACCGGCAAGCGAGCAAGCCCCTATAGCTCAGTCGGTAGAGCGTCTCCATGGTAAGGAGAAGGTCTGCGGTTCGATTCCGCATGGGGGCTCCACTGAAAGACCCTCGCCTCATGGCGGGGGTCTTTCGCGTTTCCCGGCCGGTTCCGCACCGTCGACACGCCACGGCCTAGCGGGTCGGGTACGGAATGCGCTGTGATGGTGCGTCATCGGCCGCCCGCCCGAGGGGTGCGGGCGCGAGCCGGACCCCGACCTGGAGGGCGTCATGGGTGTTCGACTCGTGGTGGTGGACGACCACCGGCTGCTGGCCGAGGCGCTGGCCACCGCACTTCAACTGCGCGGTCACCGGGTGCTCGCGGTCGGTTCCCCGGCGGGCGTCGCCGCCGATCTGGTGGTCGGGCGGCGGCCGGAGGTGTGCCTGCTGGGGGTGGCCGCGCCGGGGGAGCCGGGCGCCTTCGACGGGCTGCGCCGGATTCGTCGCGAACGCCCCGAGGTGGCCGTGATCGTGCTCGGTCCGGTGGGCGAACTGCGCGGGGTGGCGGCGGCGTTCGCGGCCGGAGCGGCCGGGTACGTGCCCAGTGACGAGCGGATCGAGGTGGTCGAGCGGGCCATCGGGCGGGCGCGCGCGGGTGAGGCCGCGGTCGCGGTGGACATCCTGCGCGGGGCCTTCGACCAACTGCTGCGCCCGGCGACGGAGCCGGACGACGAGGCCGTGCGGCTGCTGCGGCTGCTGACCCGCCGTGAGGTGCAGGTGCTGGCCCGGATCGCGGACGGCGAGGACACCGCGGCGATCGCCGCCGGGATGCGGATCGCCGCCAGCACCGCCCGGACCCACGTCCAGCGGGTGCTGATGAAGCTCGGCGCGCGGACCCGGCTGGAGGCGGCCGCGGTCGCGGCGCGCACCGGTCTGCTGGAGCGGATGGCCGGCGGCTGACGGCTCGGTGAACCGGTGGCCGACGATCCGGTGAACCGGTGGTTGACGGCTCGGTGAGAAGGCTGGAATCAGTCGTCCGTGTGGTGCGGAGCACCCCGGGGGGATTGGGAGAATGACCCCAGTCGTACGCATTCCGTCGATGGCTTCCGCCCGACGGGCGGACCGTCGTTCGCTGGAGGTCGCAACATGAGTAAGTACCTGGTCACGGGTGGCGCCGGCTACGTCGGCAGTGTGGTCGCCGCCCACCTGCTGGAGGCGGGGCACCAGGTGACCGTCCTGGACGACCTCTCCACCGGTTTCCGCGAGGGCGTCCCGGACGGTGCCGAGTTCGTCGAGGGCCGGATCCAGGAGGCCGGCAAGGTGCTGGACGGCTCCTTCGACGGCGTGCTGCACTTCGCCGCCTCCTCGCAGGTCGGTGAGTCGGTCGCGGACCCGGAGAAGTACTGGCGCAACAACGTGGCCGGCTCGCTGGAGCTGATCAGCTCGATGCGCGTGGCGGGCGTGCGCAAGCTGGTGTTCTCGTCCACCGCCGCCACCTACGGCGAGCCGGAGGTCGTGCCGATCGCCGAGACCGCCCGCACCGCGCCGACCAACACCTACGGCGCCACCAAGCTCGCCGTGGACCACCTGATCACCAGTGAGGCCGTCGCGCACGGTCTGGCCGCCGTCTCGCTGCGCTACTTCAACGTGGCCGGTGCGTACGGTGCTTACGGTGAGCGGCACGACCCCGAGTCGCACCTGATCCCGCTGGTCTTCCAGGCCGCGCTGGGGCAGCGCCCGCACATCGCGGTGTACGGCGACGACTACCCGACCCCGGACGGCACCTGCATCCGCGACTACATCCACGTCGCCGACCTGGCCGAGGCGCACCTGCTGGCGCTGGACACGGCCGAGCCGGGCGAGCACCTGATCTGCAACCTGGGCAACGGCAGCGGCTTCTCGGTGCGCGAGGTGATCGAGTCGGTGAAGCGCGTCACCGGCCGGGAGATCCCGGTGCGGGTCGAGGGCCGGCGGGCCGGCGACCCGGCGGTGCTGGTGGCCTCGGCCGCCCGCGCCCACGAGACGCTCGGCTGGACCCCGCGCCGCCCGAACCTGGACGAGATCGTCGCCGACGCCTGGAAGTTCACCCTGGCGAAGAACGGCCACTGAGCAACAGAAGAACGGCCACCGGGCGACAAGCGCCGGGGAGGGGCCGGTCGGGGGAGATCCCGGCCCGACCACCGGTGGGGCGCGGCGCCAGGAAACGTCCGGGCGCGGCGCCCCGCGGGGGCGGTCGGATGCCCCAAGTCCGGCCGCCCGCGCACCTTCTGACGAAACTTCACCGAATCGCCACGAGCGCGTTTCCCGCCCCGTACGCTGAGTGCGGTACCGGTGGGGGCCGGCGCCCATTCGGTCTCACCGGCCACCGGTGGGCGGGCGGAACGGCGGGTCCGGAACGCGGATGCCGGGCCGGTCCCGCCCCGGGCTCGGGCGGTCTGAGCAGGGGGAGGGACGATGGCGCGGATTCGCGTCCTGGTGGTCGACGACCACCGGATCTTCGCCGAGGCACTGGCCGCGGCGCTGGCCGCCGAGCCGGACGTGGAGGTGGGGGCGGCCGGCAGTGCCGCCGCCGCCGAGCGGGCCTTGGAGCGTGCGGCCGGCGAGGGCCGCGCCTACGACGTGGCACTGATCGACGCCGACCTCGGAGTCGAGGCGGGTGGCACGGGAAGCACGGGCGGTGGGCCCGGTACGGCCGGGTTACCCGGCGGGCCCGGGGCGGTCGGGCAGTCCGGCGGACCGGGGGTGCCCGGAGCCGGCGGAGCACTCGCCCGTCGGCGGCCGGGCGCGGAGCACGGCGACGAGGCCCGGCGCGGCCGCGCCGCCCCTCCCGTACCGCAGCCGCGCCGGCCGGCCGTACCGCCGGGGGCGCCCGTCACGCTGTCGGGCGGGCAGCTGTCCGGCGCCCGTCCGGTGGTGGACCCGCTGCGGGGCGACCAGCTGAGACCCGCGGCCCCGACGCCCGACGGCATCACCCTGCTGGCCCGGCTCCGCCGTGCCCACCCCGGGCTGCGCGCCGTCGTGCTGGCCGCCGCCGACGACCCGCACCGCGCCGCCCGCGCCCTGCACGCGGGCGCCACCGGCTGGGTGGCCAAGGAGAGTTCGCTGGCCCGGCTGCTCGCGGTGGTCCGGGGTGTGCTGCGGGACGAGACGCACCTGCCGCCCGCGCTGCTCACCGGGGTGATCCGCGAACTCACCACCGCCCGGCGGGACCGCACCGAGAGCGAGCGGCTGGTGGACACCCTGACCCCGCGGGAGAAGCAGATCCTGCGCTGCATGGTCGCGGGCCTCGGCCGGCAGGCCGTGGCGGAGCGGCTCTACCTGTCGCCGCACACCGTCCGGACGCACATGCAGAACGTGCTGGGCAAGCTCGGGGTGCACTCCACGCTGGCGGCCGTCGCGGTCGCCCGCCGGGCCGGGGTCAGTCCCGCCGAGCCGGCCGCGCTCCCGCCGCCCTCGGTGGTCGGCAGCGTCGACCGGCCCTGAGCCGTGTCGAACCGGCCCTGGGCGGTGTCGAACCGGCCCTGAGTCGGGAACCGCGGCGGCAGGGGAGCCCGGGAGCCGCCGTCAGCCCGGGATGTTGTCGAACGGGGCGACCAGCACCCGCAGCAGCGCGGCGAGTTCGGTCTGCTGGCCGGAGCTGAGCTGGGCGAGCAGTTCGCGTTCGTGCGCGAGCAGCCCGGCGAGCGCCTGGTCGGCGCGGTCGCGGCCGTCGTCGGTGAGCCGGACCAGCACGCCGCGCCGGTCGTCCGGGTCGGGCAGGCGCTTGACCAGGCCCTTGCCGGTGAGCCGGTCGATCCGGTTGGTCATGGTGCCCGAGGTGACCAGGGTCTGGGTGAGCAGCTGGCCGGGGGAGAGCTGGTACGGGGAGCCGGCCCGCCGCAGGGCGGTCAGGACGTCGAACTCCCAGGGCTCCAGGCCGTGCTCGGCGAAGGCGGCGCGGCGGGCGCGGTCCAGGTGCCGGGCGAGCCGGCTGACCCGGCTGAGCACCTCCAGCGGCTCCACGTCGAGGTCGGGGCGCTCCCGGCGCCACGCTGCGACCAGCCTGTCGACCTCGTCCTCCATGACGATCAGTGTATCGGTGGATGTGTCGATGTGAAGTCTCTTGACATCGAGAAATGTGCCGGCGAGGCTACCCGAGATATCTTGATATCGAGATACCTGCGAGGTGAACCATGACCGACCCCGTCTGGGACCCGGAGCAGTACCTGCGCTTCGCCGACGAACGCACCCGCCCACTGCGCGACCTGCTCGCCCGCGTCCCCGCCCTCCCGCACCCCGGTGCCGAGGCGATCCTGGACATCGGCTGCGGCCCGGGCAACTCCACCGCCGTCCTGCGCGAGCGCTGGCCGCACGCCCGCCTCACCGGCGTCGACAACTCCGCCCCGATGCTGGCCGCCGCCCGCACCGACGGCGAGCCCGGCGCCGAGTACCTGCTCGCCGACGCCCGCGACTACGACCCGGCCCCGGCCCGGCCGGACCTGATCGTCTCCAACGCCACCCTCCAGTGGGTGGACGGGCACCTGGCGCTGCTGCCGCGCTGGGCGGACGCCCTCGAACCCGGCGGGGTGCTCGCCTTCCAGGTGCCCGGCAACTTCGACGCCCCCAGTCACACCCTGCTCGCCGACCTGCGCCGCAGCGCCCGCTGGCGGGACGCGCTCGGCGAGGAGGCCGTCCGGGTCGGCGTCCACCGGCCCGAGCGCTATCTCGACGCCCTGGTCGCCGCCGGCTGCCTCCCGGACGTCTGGGAGACCACCTACCTGACCCTGCTGCCGGGGGCGGACCCGGTCCTGGAGTGGGTCAAGGGCACCGCGCTGCGCCCGGTCCTCACCCGGCTCACCGACCCGGCCGACCGCGCCGCCTTCCTCGCCGAGTACGGGCGGCTGCTGCGCGAGGCCTACCCGGCCGGGGCGCACGGGACGGTGTTCCCGTTCCGGCGGATCTTCGCGGTGGGGACCAGGCAGCCGGACTGAGTCGGACGGGCCGAGCGGGTCGAGCCGGACGTCGGCCCGGTTGAGCCGGACGGGCCGGGCCGGTTGGGCCGAACGGGGTGGCCCGTGACGGCCCCGGCCGGTCAGCCCTTGCGCTCGCCGACCAGCTTCGGGTGCCGCTCCAGGCCCTCCAGCCCGTGCCAGGCGAGGTTCACCAGGTGCGCCGCCACCGTCGCCTTGTCCGGCTTGCGGACCTCCAGCCACCACTGCCCGGTCAGCGCGACCATCCCGACCAGCATCTGCGAGTACATCGGGGCCAGTCGGGCGTCGAAGCCGCGGGACTTGAACTCCAGGCCCAGGATGTCCTCGACCTGGGTGGCGATGTCGCTGATCAGCGAGGCGAAGGTGCCGGTCGACTGGGCCACCGGGGAGTCCCGGACCAGGATCCGGAAGCCGTCCGTCGAGGTGTCGATGTAGTCCATCAGCGCGAAGGCGGCCTGCTCCAGCAGCTCGCGCGAGTGCCCGCCGGTCAGGGCCCCGGTCACCATGTCCAGCAGCAGCTGCATCTCGCGGTCGACGACCACCGCGTAGAGCCCCTCCTTGCCGCCGAAGTGCTCGTACACCACGGGCTTCGACACCCCGGCGCGCTCGGCGATCTCCTCCACCGAGGTGCCGTCGTAGCCGCGCTCCGCGAAGACCGTCCGGCCGATCTCCAGCAGCTGCTCGCGCCGCTGCTTGCCGGTCATCCGGACCCGGCCGCCCCGGCGGCGCGGGGCCGGGGCGGAGCCGCCCTCGCCGGGGCCGGCCGCCGGTGCAGCGGGCCGCGGACGGGCCGGCGCCGAGGCGGGCGCCGCGTCCGTCCGCGTGCTGTGGTGACCGCCTGTGCTGTCTGCGCTGCTCCCGTTCACCCCTACATCATGCTGGAAGCGACGCCTCATGCGGCGCGGCGGGCGGCGATCCGCTGCGCGTCCGGCCAGCGGACGTCCCGGACCCAGCCGGCCAGCTCGAACCAGCGGATCAGCCGGGCCGAGGAGTCGATCTGCCCGCGCAGCACCCCGTGCCGGGCCGCGGTCGGGTCGGCGTGGTGCAGGTTGTGCCAGGACTCGCCGCAGGAGAGCAGGGCGAGCCACCAGACGTTGCCGGAGCGGTCCCGGGAGCGGAACGGGCGCCGGCCGACGGCGTGGCAGATCGAGTTGATCGACCAGGTGACGTGGTGCAGCAGTGCCACCCGGACCAGCGAACCCCAGAAGAAGGCCGACAGCGCCCCCTCCCAGGACAGGCTCACCAGGCCGCCGACCAGCGCGGGCAGCAGCAGCGAGATGGTGGTCCAGAGCCAGAACAGCCGGGAGATCCGCCTTATGGCCGGGTCGCGCACCAGGTCGGGGGCGTACTTGAGCTGCGAGGTCTGCTCCTCGTCGAACATCCAGCCCATGTGGGCCCACCACAGGCCCTTCATCAGCGCCGGGACGCTCTCCCCGTAGCGCCACGGCGAGTGGGGGTCGCCGTCCTTGTCGCTGAACCGGTGGTGCTTGCGGTGGTCGGCCACCCAGCGCACCAGCGGGCCCTCGACGGCGAGGCTCCCGGCGATCGCCAGCGCCAGGCGCATCGGGCGGCGGGCCTTGAACGCGCCGTGGGTGAAGTAGCGGTGGTAGCCGATGGTGATGCCGTGGCAGGTGAGGTAGTACATGCCGACGGTGATCGCGAGGTCCGTCCAGCCCAGCCCCCAGCCCCAGGCCACCGGGACGGCGGCCACCAGGGCGGCGAACGGCACCAGGATGAACAGGGAGAGCGCGATCCGCTCGGCCAGGCCCTGCTTCTCCCCGCCGCGGGTGGCGGACAGCCGGGTGGCCGCGGCGTCGGGGCCGGCGGTCGCGGCGGTCGCGACGATGTCGGCGGACTCGATGACGTCGGCCGGGTCGGAGTCGGGCGACGGAGTGCGGGACGCGGCGTTCCCCGCGCGCGCCTCGCCTGCCTGAATGGTCATGGGCGTCCCTTTGCGGCGTCCCGGAACGGGAGAGAAGCGGAGCTACGTTGGCGTAACCTACGGCATCGTAGGTTGCGCTCCGTGTCCAGGGGAACACTCCGCCGCGCGGCACTTGAGTGAATTCACCCGACTGGATGGATGAACCGCGGGTCCGGCGGGTTCGGCCGCCGGACGCCGAATCGGGGCCGTGGATCGGTGCAGTTCGATACCCACGGCAGGGCCCTCTCGGGTAGGGTCTGACACGACTGTCCGCCGTGGTGTAATGGCAGCACAGGGCCCTTTGGAGGCCTTTGTCTGGGTTCGAATCCTAGCGGCGGAGCCTCTGCGCGCCTCGGGTTCGGGCGTTTTCCCCCGCGCCGGTATTGTCGGTGCTGCTCGGCGGACTGTGCGAATGGCGACCGGCCTGGGTCCGGGCCGGGCCTGCTCTGCCCTCTCTGTGAACCTACCGAGGAGCCTCCCCGCATGGGTGCCAATTCGCTTGCCGCCGTTGTCGTGCTCGCCGCCGGTGGCGGGACCCGGATGAAGTCGAACAAGCTGCCCAAGGTGCTGCACGAGGTGTGCGGGCGCTCGCTGGTGGGTCACGCGGTCTCGGCGGCCCGGGAGCTGACCCCGGGCCAGCTGGTCGTGGTGGTCGGGCACCAGCGCGAGCAGGTCGTGGCGCACCTGACGGAGCACTACCCGGCCACCCGCACCGCGGTGCAGGAGGAGCAGAACGGCACCGGGCACGCGGTGCGCACGGCGCTGGAGTCGCTGTCCGCCGACGGCGTGGCGCTGGACGGCACGGTGATCATCACCGCCGGCGACTCGCCGCTGCTGACCGGGGAGACCCTGCGCCGGCTGGCCGACGCGCACGCCGCCCAGCAGAACGGCGTCACCGTGCTGACCGCCGTCGTCCCGGAGCCCTTCGGCTACGGCCGCATCCTGCGGGACGAGGACGGCACCGTCGCCGCGATCGTCGAGGAGCGGGACGCCAGCGCCGTCCAGCGCGCGATCACCGAGATCAACTCCGGTGTCTTCGCCTTCGACGCCAAGCTGCTCACCACGGCGCTGGGCGAGCTCACCACGGACAACTCGCAGGGCGAGGAGTACCTGACCGACACCCTGGAGATCCTGCGCAAGGCGGGCCACCGGGTCGGCGCCGTGGTGGCCGAGGACCACCGGGACATTCTGGGCATCAACGACCGGGTCCAGCTGGCGCACGCCCGCCGGCTGCTGAACGACCGCCTGCTGGAGCGGGCGATGCGCGAGGGCGTCACCGTGGTGGACCCGGCGACCACCTGGTTCGACGTGCAGGTCACGTACGAGCCGGACGCCGTGGTGCTGCCGAACACCCAGCTCCAGGGCGCCACGCACCTGGGCGAGGGCTGCGAGGTGGGCCCGAACTCCACCCTCAAGGACACCCTGGTCGGCGCCGGCGCCCGGGTGAGCAACACCACGGCCGACCGCGCCGAGGTGGGCGAGCTGGCCACCGCCGGTCCGTACGCCTACCTGCGTCCGGGTGCCAAGCTGGCCCGCAAGGCGAAGGTCGGCACCTACGTCGAGGTGAAGAACTCCGAGCTGGGCGAGGGTGCCAAGGTGCCGCACCTGTCCTACATCGGCGACGCCACGATCGGCGAGGGCACCAACGTCGGCGCGGCCTCGGTCACCGTGAACTACGACGGCGTGAACAAGCACCGCACGGTCATCGGCGCGCACTGCCGGACCGGTTCGGACAACATGTTCATCGCCCCGGTCACCATCGGTGACGGTGCCTACACCGCGGCCGGCTCCGTGATCACCGGAGACGTCCCGGCCGGGGCGCTCGGTGTGAGCCGGGCCACCCAGCGCAACATCGACGGCTGGGTCGAGCGCAAGCGCCCCGGGACGGCATCCGCGCAGGCCGCGCAGGCGGCGGCGGACGGGGCCGAGCAGGCCTGAGCGGGCGGCGCCCCGGGGCGGCCGGTAGTCCCGGGGCGGACGGTTTCTGCGCGGGCGCGTAACCTTGGGGACATACGTGCGCCACTGGGCTTACCGCCCGTGTCCAGGCGTACCGACATTTCCCCTACCCGTGCCGCGAGCGGGCCCCGCCTGCCCGCTGCCGGGTCAGGGTTCAGCGTCCGCAACGCGAGGAGACGGTGCAGTGAGCGGGATCACGACGTCGGGTGAGAAGAAGCTGAAGCTCTTCTCCGGCCGTGCCCACCCGGAGCTGGCGAAGGAGGTGGCCGCGGCGCTCGGGACCGAACTGGTCCCCACCAAGGCCCTGGACTTCGCCAACGGCGAGATCTACGTCCGCTTCCTGGACTCCGCGCGTGGCGCGGACTGCTTCGTGATGCAGAGCCACACGGCTCCCATCAACCAGTGGATCATGGAGCAGCTGATCATGATCGATGCTCTGAAGCGGGCCTCCGCCAAGAGCATCACGGCGATCCTGCCGTTCTACGGCTACGCCCGCCAGGACAAGAAGCACCTCGGCCGCGAGCCCATCTCGGCCCGTCTGATCGCCGACCTGCTGCGCCAGGCCGGTGCCGACCGCCTGATGGCCGTGGACCTGCACACCGCGCAGATCCAGGGCTTCTTCGACGGCCCGGTGGACCACCTGTTCGCGCTGCCGCTGCTGGCCGACTACATCGGCGAGAAGGTCGACCGCTCCAAGCTGACCGTCGTCTCGCCGGACGCCGGCCGCGTGAAGGTCGCCGACCAGTGGTGCGACCGGCTGGACGCCCCGCTGGCGATCATCCACAAGCGCCGCGACATCACCCAGGCCAACACCATCCTGTCGGCCGACGTCGTCGGTGACGTCCAGGACCGGGTCTGCGTGCTCGTCGACGACATGATCGACACCGCCGGCACCATCTGCGCCGCGGCCGACGCGCTGTTCGACAACGGTGCCGCGGACGTCGTGGTGGCGGCCACCCACGGTGTGCTCTCCGGCCCGGCCGCGGACCGGCTGAAGAACTCGCGGGTGAGCGAGTTCGTGTTCACCAACACGCTGCCCACCCCAGCCTCGCTCCAGCTGGACAAGATCACCACGCTGTCCATCGCCCCGTCGATCGCCGCCGCGATCCGCGAGGTCTTCGAGGAGGGCTCGGTGACCAGCCTCTTCGAGGGCGTGCACTGACGAAGTCCCGTGCGGGCGGCCCCGGTCCGGACGGACCGGGGCCGCCGCCGATTTCACGGGAAGCCGCCGGTGCGGTTAGACTCGTGAAACTGCTCGGCGAGGGATGCCGTGTGCCCGCTCGCCGGGTGCCCGCTCCGTGATCGACGCGCTGCCGGTGCCGGACTCCCGTCCGCCCGGCAGGCCGTTGCCGCCGAGTGACCCCCGAACGTACTGAGGGTGTGGTCCCGGCGGTTTTTCGCGTTGCCTGCACCCCCGCGCCAGTTTCCACGAGGAGTGCAGTCGTGTCCGAGATCCGTATTGCCGCTGAGACCCGTTCCGAGTTCGGCAAGGGTGCCGCCCGTCGTGCCCGTCGCGCCGGCTTCGTCCCCGGTGTCGTCTACGGCCACGGCCACGCCCCGGTTCACCTGAACCTGCCCGGCCACGACCTGATGATGGCCCTGAAGACCCCGAACGCCCTGCTGGTCGTCCCGATCGAGGGCAAGGACGAGTACGTCCTGCCGAAGGCCGTCCAGCGCGAGGCCATCAAGCGCACCATCGAGCACGTCGACCTGCTGCTGGTCAAGCGCGGCGAGAAGGTCACCGTCGAGATCCCGGTCCACGTCGAGGGCGAGCTGGCCCCGGGCGGCAACCTGGTGGAGCACGTCCTGCAGGCCCTGCCGATCGAGGCCGAGGCCACCCACCTGCCCGAGTCGGTCACCGTCTCCGTCGAGGGCCTGGAGGCCGGCGCCTCCATCCACGCCAAGGACATCGTCCTGCCGGCCAACGTCTCGCTGGCCGTCGAGGCCGACGCCGTCGTGCTGCAGGTCATCGCCGCCCAGGCCGCCCCGGTCGAGGAGGAGGCCGCCGAGGCCGAGGGCGCCGAGGCCTGAGCCTCGCGTCACTAGCTGAGACCGCTGCCCCGGTCGCTCCCGCTGGAGCGGCCGGGGCAGCGGTGTGTCCGGGATGATGGCAGGGCCTAGCGCGAAGGAGGAAGAAGGCATGGCGGACGAGTACGAGGGCCCCTGGCTGGTGGTGGGGCTGGGCAACCCCGGGGAGCAGTACGCCCGGAACCGGCACAACATCGGCTTCATGGTGGTGGACCTGCTGGCGCAGCGGATGGGCGCCAAGTTCAAGGCGCACAAGAGCCGGGCGCAGGTGGCCGAGGGGCGGCTGGCGGGCAAGCGGGTGGTGCTGGCCAAGCCGATGTCCTTCATGAACCTCTCCGGCGGGCCCGTGACGGCGCTGCGCGACTTCTACAAGGCGCCGGCCTCGGCGCTGATCGCGGTCCACGACGAGCTGGACATCGACTACGCGGCGCTGCGGCTGAAGCTGGGCGGCGGGGACAACGGCCACAACGGCCTGAAGTCGATCACCAAGTCGCTGGGCCCGGACTACCACCGGGTGCGGTGCGGGATCGGCCGCCCGCCGGGCCGGATGGAGGTCGCGGACTTCGTGCTGAAGGACTTCTCCTCGACCGAGCGCAAGGAGCTGGAGTGGTTCGTGGACCGCTCGGCGGACGCGGTGGAGGCGCTGCTGTCCGAGGGGCTGGAGCGGGCCCAGGGTACGTACAACTCCTGACTCCGACTGACGATCCGTCAGAACACCTGCGCGATACGCAACGGTCGTACAACGCTTGCCCGTCCAAACCTGAATCCGTGTGAGAACCCTGTGTGGCATCGGATAGCGTCGGTCCGGTACGCGAACGAGTCCTGGGGAGTTCTCGATGCGGGGATTGCGTCCGGTCCGCCGGGTGCGGCGGAGCCGGGTGGTCGAGCTGAAGCGGCTCGGGCGACGGGTCGGTACGGCCGGTGCGCTGGGGGTGGCCGGGGTGCTGCTGTCGGGCGGCGCGCTGGCGCACGCGGATTCGGCCGTCGAGTCGGACCCGGCGGTCTCCCCGGAGCCGGCGGCGGCGCAGTTCGGCCCGGTGCTCGGCGATTCGATGGGCCCCGACGCGGGGCTGCTGGCGGTCGGCGGCGGCCTGGTGGTGGCGGCCGGCGGCGCGGCGCTGTGGCTGAAGCGCAGGCGCGCGGGCGAGGGCGCGGAGTAGGGCCTCGGCCGGCGTCCCACACGGCCCCCACACGCGCCTCGCGGCCCCACGTGGCCCCACGCGGCGCCGGAAGCCCTCGCGGAGCGGGAACCTCACGGCCGAGGGCCGGTGTCCGGACGGGACACCGGCCCTCGGCCGTTCGCGGTCCGGCCGTCAGCCGGTGTTGCGCAGGCCGGCGGCGATGCCGTTGACGGTCAGCAGCAGCGCGCGGGCGCGCAGCGGGTCGTCCTGGCGCCCGGCCGAGAGCTCCTCGCGCTGGCGGCGCAGCAGCGCGACCTGGAGGTAGGAGATCGGGTCGAGGTAGGCGTCGCGGACGGCGAAGGTCTGCTTCAACACCGGGTTGTGCTCCAGCAGTTCGCTCTCGCCGGTGAGCCGGAGCACCTCGCGCAGGGTGAGCGCGTGCTCGGCCTTGATCTCGTCGAAGACGTGGTGCAGCTCGCCGGGCACCAGCTGCTCGACGTAGTGGTGGGCGATCCGCAGGTCGGTCTTGGCCAGCGTCATGGCGACGTTGGACAGGAAGTTGCGGAAGAAGTGCCACTCGCCGTACATCTCGGTCAGCACGTCGCCGAGGCCGGCCGCGCGGGCGGCGGCGAGGCCGGAGCCGACGCCGTACCAGCCGGGGACGATCTGCCGGGACTGGGTCCAGCCGAACACCCACGGGATGGCCCGCAGGCCGTCCAGACCGGCGCCGGAGTCGGGGCGGCGGGACGGGCGGGAGCCCAGGTGCAGCGAGGCGAGCTGGTCGACCGGGGTGGAGGCGAAGAAGTACTTCGGCAGGTCCTCCTGCTCGACCAGGGCGCGGTAGGCGGTGTGGGCGGCGTCCGAGACCCGGTCCATCGCGGCGTCCCAGCGGGCCAGTACCTCGGGGGCCTGGCGCGGGGCGGTGTGCAGCGCGGAGGCCGCGAGGGTGGCGGAGAGGGTCAGCTCCAGGTTCTCCCGGGCCAGCGAGGGGAGCAGGTACTTGTCGGAGATGACCTCGCCCTGCTCGGTGACCTTGATCTCGCCCTCCAGGGTGCCCCAGGGCTGGGCCAGGATGGCCTCGTGCGAGGGGCCGCCGCCGCGGCCGACGGTGCCGCCGCGGCCGTGGAACAGGCGCAGCCGGATGCCGTAGCGGTGGGCGACGTCGCGCAGCCGGCGCTGGGCGCGGTGGATCTCCCACTGGGAGGTGGTGATGCCGCCGAACTTGGAGGAGTCGGAGTAGCCGAGCATGACCTCCTGGACGTCGCCGCGCAGCGAGACGAGCAGGCGGTAGGACGGGTCGGAGAGCATCTCGTCGAGGATGCGGTCGGCCTGCTGGAGCTCGTCGGTGGTCTCCAGCAGCGGCACGATGCCGATCTTGGCGAGGCCGGCGTGCAGGTCGATCAGGCCGGCCTCGCGGGCCAGCACGGTCGCGGCGAAGACGTCGTCGGCGCCCTGGCACATGGAGATGATGTAGCTCTCGACGATCTCGTCGCCGAAGCGATCGAAGCCCTCGCGGATGGTGTTGAACACGCCGAGGGTCTTGGTGCCGGCCTCGTCCAGCGGGGCCGGGGTGGGGGCGAGCGGGCGGCGCGAGCGGAGTTCCTTGGCGAGCAGCTTCTGCCGGTACTCGCGGGGCATGTCGGCGTAGCGCCAGGCCTCCTCGCCGAGTCGGTCGAAGAGCTGGCCGAGGGCGTGGTGGTGGGCCTCGGCGTGCTCGCGCACGTCCATGGTGGCGAGCTGGAGGCCGAAGGCCTCGACGGTGCGGATGGCGCGGGCGAGGCGGCCGTCGGCGATCAGTTCGCCGCGGTGGGAGCGCAGCGAGTCCTGGATCAGCCGCAGGTCGGCGATCAGCTCGCGGGTGCCGAGGTAGTCGCGGCCCGGGACGTGCGGGGTGCCGCCGGCCAGCCGCTCGCGGGTGTTCTCCAGCTTGAGCCGGATGCAGGTGGCCTTGAGGCGGTACGGCTCCTCGGCGTTCATCCGCTTGTAGCGCGGGCTGAGTTCGGGGAGCAGGTGCAGGTCGGTGTTGAGCGAGGCGAGCAGCTCGACCGAGGCGCCGGCCAGCCGCTCGGAGGTGGAGAGGGTGTTGCGCAGGTCGTCGATCGCGGCGAGCGCGTCCTTGATGCCGTACTCGTGCTGGAGGTTGAGGACGTCCCAGGTGACCTGCGGGGTGACGTTGGGGTTGCCGTCGCGGTCACCGCCGATCCAGGTGCCGAAGGTGAGCGGCCGTACGCCCTCGGGCAGGCCCAGGCCGACCCGGGCGAGCTCCTCGTGCAGCTCCTCCAGGACCTCGGGGACGGCCTCGCGGTAGAGCTCGTCCAGGTAGTAGACGGCGTTGCGGGCCTCGTCGGTGGGCTCGGGGCGGGCGATGCGCAGTTCGTCGGTCTGCCAGAGCAGGTCGATGACCTCGGCCAGGCGGCGGTCGGCGGAGCGCTTGGCGCTGCTGGTGCGGGCCTGGTCGGCGGCGGCCAGGCCGGAGGTGACCTCGTCGCGGTGGATGCGGTCGAGGAGTTCGCCGATCCGGCGCAGCTTGTTGAGGACGCTGCGGCGGGCGGCCTCGGTGGGGTGGGCGGTGAAGACCGGGCGGACCGCGAGGTGGGCCAGGGTGTCCTGGAGGTGCTTGGGGTCGGCCTCGGCGAGCTGGTCGGCGGTCTGCGCGAGCAGCGAGCCCTGCCGGGCGCGGCGGGTGGCGAACTCGCGGCCGCGGTGCACCTGCTCGGTGACGTTGGCGAGGTGGAAGTAGGTGGAGAACGCCCTGACCAGCTTGGCGGCGGTGTCCAGGTCGATGTCGGAGAGGAGCTCGGCGGTGGCCTCGCCGTCGGTGCGGCTCAGCAGGCGGACCTGTTCGACCAGGCCCAGCAGCTGGGGGCCCTCCTGACGGACCAGCGTCTCGCCGAGCAGGTCGCCGAGGCGGCGGATGTCCGCGCGCAGGGCGGCGTTGTCGGCGCTGACGGGCGTGGGGTTGTCCGCCGGGGCGGGGACCGGAGCGGTCACGGCTGGCTCCCTGTGGTGGTGGGGGTTCGGCAACGGCTCATCGTCACAGGCCACACGCGTGTGGCCGGCGTGACGCGTGCGGACCGCGCTGTCCGACGCGACCCAGCATAGGTGTCGGGGCGGATGCTGTCCGCGAGGTGGCCGGATGGCGGACAGCGCTGCCGAAAACCACCTGTGGTCTGGACCACTTGGCGGGTTGGTGGAGTGTGACGGGCAATCCCGGTGGGGAGGGGAGGAGGTTGCCGCTTACTCTGTGGGGCATGAGCAAGTCGCCTGGGGAGCGCGTGCCGGTCCGGTCGTTCTGGTGGTGGAAGCGGCCGCGCAGCGCTTTCCTGGACATCGGGCTGGCGATGCTCGCCGCGGTGGAGTGCGCGGTCAGCACGACCGCCTTCCTCTCCGCCCGGATCCACGTCAGCACCGCGGGAGCGGTCGGGATAGCCGTGCTCGGCACGCTGGCCGGCGGCTCGCTGGTGGTGCGCCGGCGCTGGCCGGCCGTCCCGGTGCTGGTGACGCTGCTGGTGATGCCCGGGATGCTGGGCGTCGTGCTGCTGGTGGTGGCGCTGTACACGCTGGCCTCGACCTGGGAGTGGCCCTCGCGTCGCCGCCGGGTGGTGGCGCTGTCCGCGCTGGCCTTCGCCGAGGCGGCCGCCGTGATGGCGGTGTCGCTGATGACGCCCGGCGACGCGCCGGTGGATCCGCCGCCGCTGTGGGGCCAGATCCTGCTGTCGCTGCTGGTGTCGGTCGGGCTGACCGTCGCCCCGGTGGTGACCGGACTGTACGTCGGCGCGCGGCGGCGGCTGATCGAGTCGCTCAAGGACCGCGCGCACGGCCTGGAGACCGAGCTGGACCTGCTCGCCGAACAGGCGCAGGAACGCGCCCGCCGGGCCCGCCTGGAGGAGCGCACCCGGATCGCCCGGGAGATGCACGACGTGGTGGCGCACCGGGTGTCGCTGATGGTGGTGCACTCCGGGGCGCTGGAGCGGATCGTCGTCAAGGACCCGGAGAAGGCCGCGCAGAGCGCCAAGCTGATGGGCGAGGTCGGCCGGCAGGCGCTGAACGAGCTACGGGAGATCCTCGGGGTGCTGCGGATGGACGACGAGCGGCAGCCGGAGCCGGACTCGCTGGCCGGACTGCCGCGGCTGGTCGACCAGTCCAGGGCGGCCGGGATGGCGGTGACGCTGACGGTCAGCGGCAGCCGGCAGGAGTTCACCGGCGAGGCCGAGCAGACCGCCTACCGGGTCGTCCAGGAGGGCCTGACCAACGCCCACAAGCACGCGGGCGGCGCCCAGGTGTCGGTGCTGCTCTCGTACGCGCCGAACGGGGTGCGGGTGGCCGTGGTGAACGCCTGCCCGGGCGGGGAGAGGGGCGCGGCGAAGCTGCCCAGCGGGGGCAACGGGCTGGTCGGGATGCGGGAACGGGTGATCGCGCTGGGCGGCACCTTCTCCTCCGGGCCGGAGGCGGACGGCGGGTTCCGGATCGAGGCGGTGCTGCCGTCCCGGTTGGCGGTGCGGGCCGAGCGGCTGCGCTGAGCGGCTGCGTTGAGCGGGCGGTCCGGGCGGTCCGGGCGGTCCTCGGGGCTCCTCCGGGTCCGTCAGTACGCGTCGGCGGTGCGCAGCAGCTCCGGGGCGGTGCCCAGGACCAGCGTGGAGATCGCCTGGTCGATGCCGTGGCCGAGGAACCACTCGCCGGTGTGGTCCAGGCTGTAGACCCGGCCCTCCTCGTCGACGGCCAGCAGTGCCTGCCCGTACGCCTCCTCGCCGAGCGGGGCCAGCTGAGTCCCCAGCGCCCGGCCGAGGTCGAGCAGGGTGCGCGGCTGGTGCAGACCGCACAGCGGGTCGATCAGGAACGGGGTGCGGGCCAGCTGGCGGCCCGGGCCGGACAGGTCGAAGGCGAGGCCGCCGAACTCGGCCCAGGCCTCCACCGCCGCCGGGAACACCGCGTGCCGTACGCCGGTGGGCGCGCCGTGTCCGACCAGGGTGTCGGCCCACTCCTCGGCCTGCCGGATCTGCCAGCGGCCGGGGTGCCAGCCGGCCGCCTTGAGCTCGGCGGCGACGTCGGCGGGGAAGCGGGGCCGGGTCCGCGTGCCGGCGGGGGAGAGGGTGGCCGGTGCGGGCGGGATGGGCGGGTTCAGGGCGGGCTCCAGGGCTGGGGGACGGGGACGTGCCGGCCGCTCGGCCGGTCAGTGCGCGGGCGGGCCGACGGCGACGCTGCGCACGGTGAAGTGCTCCAGCATCGGGGCGCAGGAGCGGCACGGCGGCGCGTGGCTGCCGTGCGCCGGGTCGTCCTCCTCGCGGATGCGCACGGTCGTCATCCGGGAGCCCTTGAGCGCCTTGCGGGCCTCGTGCAGCGTCATCGGCTTGCGGGCGGCGCGCTTGGAGCGCCTGCCGTCGACGGCGGTCAGGTACTGGGAGAGCAGGACGGCCTCCGGGCAGCGGCCGGTGAACCGCTCGCGGGCCTCGGCCGGCAGGGTGTCCAGGAACTCGGCGACCAGGTGGTGCAGCACCGGGCGGCGCGGGTCCTTGTCGCCCGCCAGGGTGTGCACCTCGCCGCCCTTGAGCGACAGCGCGGCGGCGACGGCGGGCAGCAGGCTGTCGCGGTGGTGGCGCAGCACGGGCGGGCCCGCCGGCTCACCGGTGGTCATCCGTCGTCCTCCTCCTCGTCATCCCGACGTCGGCCGCGGTGGCCGGGCCGGTCCGGGGCAAGCCTGTCAAACGACACCGACAACCGCACATCCGGGGTGCGGCGCAGGCCGGTGCCGCGACGGCCCGGCCGCCGCCGTACCCGATGCTGTCGAACGCTCACCGGTCCGTCACGACTTGTCCGTCGATGTACCGAAACCGCCTCCGGGCCAGGCCCGCGGCCGGTACCGTTCCGGCCGCGAGCCGGAGGGGACGCGGCCGACCGCCCGGGGGCCGGTGCCCGCCGACGGGTCGACTCCGGTGCCCGCGCCGGACGTTGGGGCCGCCGGGATCCGGGCCGGGGCGCACTGCCCGGCGCCGGTCCACCGGCAGCCCGCGTTCCGTCACCTCGGCCACCGCGAGAGGACGTTCCCGGTCGCCGGGCGGGCGGTGGTGACGGCGGTGGGTCCGGGAGGTGCGCCGAGCCCGTCGTCCGCCTGGCAGCCGGGGGGTTGAGGGCAGGCCCTAGGCTGGTGCCCAGCAGGCACCGTATTTTGCAGCAGCCAGTGGGGGCTCCCAGATGACGACAGGTCGGCCCGGCGTCGCCGCCGCACCGAACGCGGCGTACGCAGGTCAGGTGGTGCAGTTCCCGGACCCGGTCCGCGCGGAGCGGCACCCCGCCGGGGTCAGGGTGGACGAGTACGGCTTCCCGGACTTCGGCCCGTACGCCGCCGCGGCGGCCGAGGTGGCCGACCCGCCGGAGGGCTTCGGCGTGGACGAACTGCGGCTGACCGACTACGTCTCGGCCAACGCCGCGCTCTACACCCAGGGCCACCCGCTCTGGGCCGACCTCCCGACCGCCGTCGCCACCCCGCCCGGCTGGACCTGGCACCACGCGGTCGGCCGGGCCGCCCCCGGCTGGCGGCGGATGGAGCTCGTCCCGGTCGAGGTCAAGGCGCTGCTGCGGCACCACGGCGGCCTGGCCACGTCCGGCGCCGACCACACCCGCCGCGGCACCCGCCCGCTGCAGGAGCGCCGGCCTGTGCACTTCTCGCTGGCCGGGGACGGCGGGGACCCGATCGGCGTCCCCGAGGACCTGGTGCAGCGCGCCGAGGACCGCCTCGGCTACCGGCTGCCCGACGCCTACCGCACCTTCCTCAAGCTGGGCGGCGGCCGCGCCCCGGTCGGCGTGGGGCTGGACACCGAGCTCGGACTGCTGCTCGACCAGCCGTTCCTGACGCTCACCGAGGAGTACGGCACCCAGGACATCGTGTACGCCAACAAGTGCCTGCGCGACCACCTCACCAAGGACTACCTGGGCATCGCCTACGCGCAGGGCGGCCTGGTCGCGCTCAAGGTGCGCGGCGAGCGGGCCGGCTCGGTCTGGTTCCACCTGTACGACGACGCCCGCGACACCGGCGCCCCGGAGGCCCCGGAGGACCGCTGCGCCCGGCTGCTGCTGCCCTGCGGCGAGGACTTCGACGCCTTCCTGCTGCGGCTGGCGGGCAGCCCGCCGGAGCTGGAGACGGTCGCGGCGCTGATGGTGGACGGCGGGTTCGCCCGCGCCGTCCCGGTGGGCTGAGGCGCGTGGTCGCGGTGGTCGCGGTGGTGTCGGTGGCCGCGGTGTTCGCGGTGGAACGGGGGACGAAGAGGATGCGGACAGGGGTGAACCGGGCGTGGTGACGTACGCGCAGGCACAGGAGCTCGCCGAGGAGTGGATCAACGGCGGGGTGCCGCACACGCGGCAGCGCGAGGTACGGGTCCGGGAGTTCGACCTGGGCTTCGTCTGCTGGGCCGTGGCGCCCGCGGGCCCGGCCGAGGGCACGGGCGGTGCGGGCGGCGGCTCGGGGGAGGCGCGGCTGGTGATCGCCCGGGACTCGGGCGCCAGCACGCTGTGGCCCGCGCTGCCCGTCAACGAGGTGGTGCGGCAGTACGAGGAGGTCTACGGGCGGCCGGTGGCGGCCAACCCGGCGGGGGCGGCGAAGCCCGCGCCCGGGCCGGTGGAGGCGACCTCCTTCCTGCTCAGCCCGCCGCAGTGGCTCCAGGAGGCGGGGGCCGCGGCGATCGCGGCGGAGGCGGAGCGGCTCGGGACGGCTCCGGCCGCGGCCGCGGCTGCCGAGCCCGTCGAGGGGGCGACGACTCCGGCGCCGCAGCCCGTGCCGGCCGCGCAGCCCGTGCAGCCGACGCCGGCCGTGCTGACCGAGCCGCCGGTCTCCGACCGGCCCGCCGGGGACGCGCCGACCATGCTGGCGCCGCCGCCGGGGCAGGACGAGCCGGCCGTCGTACCGCAGCCGGCACCGGTGCCGGTGCCGCAGGCCGCCGTACCGGTCGCGCCTGATGTGCCCGCCGCGCCCGCGACGCCCGTCCCGCCCGCCGCGCCCGCCGCGCCCGCGACGCCCGTCCCGCCCGTCGCACCCGTGGTGCCGGGCCCGCCGGCTGGGGCCGAGGCCGCGACCATGCTGATGCCCGAGGGGCTGCGGACCACCGGCTCGGATCTGCCCGAGCCCGCCGCGCCGGCGGGTGCCGAGGCCGCGACCATGCTGATGCCGCCGACGGGCGGCGGCTACGGCATGCCCCCGGTCCCGCCGTCCGCGCCGGCCCCGGCCGCCGCGGAGCAGCCGCCCGTCGCCCCGCCGGCCCCGGTGCCCGCCCCGGCCGCCGAGCCGGCGCCCACGCTGCTCGCCTCGCCGGACGCCATGCCGGGGCTGATGGGCCTGCCGGGCGCTCCGGCCGCCCCGCCCGCCGGCGGTCCGCAGGTGGAGCACGCGCCGACGATGCTGGCCCCGCCCGGCGGTCTGCCCGGTCTCGCCGGTCTGCCGGGCGCCCCGGCCCCCGGTGCCCCGATCCCCGGCGTTCCGGCCCCGGGCGCCCCGGAGGGCGGCGTGCCGCAGGCCGGGCTCGGCCGGGGCGCGGGCTCCGCCCCGCCGCCGCCCCCGCCGGCCGCGCTGCGCGGTGGCCCCGCCGGTCCTCCCGCCGCGGGCGGAGCTCCCGCCGGGCTGGGGCGCAACGCGGGTTCGGGCCCGCCGCCGCCCCCGCCCGCCGGGCTGAAGCACACCCCGGGTTCCGGCACGCCCGTCGCCAGCCCCGGCGGCCGTGGCGCCGCCACCGCCCCCCCGCCCCCGCCCCCGGCGGGCCTGCGCGGTGGCGAGGCCCCGCCGACCGCGTCGGCCGCCGGCCCGGCCGCGTCCGGGACGGCGTACGAGGCGACCCAGCTGGCGAGCGCGATCGACCCGGCGCTGGTGGCCGGCCCGGCGGACCCGGGCACCCCGCCGTCCGGCGGCCCCGCCGTCCCGCCGCCGCCCGGCGGCCCGGCGGCCCCCGTCGCGCCCGCGGCCGGCTACGGCTACCCGAACGCGGGCGGCGCCGCCGGGCTCGTCCCGCCGGCGGCGGTGCCCGGCTCGCCGCAGCCCGCGCCGGTGCCCCCGGGCGTGCCCGCGGTCGGCCCGGGGTACTTCGCCGCGCTCAGCTACCGGGGCCCGGACGGCTCGGAGCAGAAGCTGCTGCACCGCAGCGAGCCCGGCACCCCGCACCCGGAGTGGAAGATCCTCCAGGACCTGCGCCGGCTCAACGTGCCGCCGGAGCAGGTGCTGGAGCTGTACACCGAGCTGGAGTCCTGCGACCTGCCGGGCGGCTACTGCAACCGCATGATCGCCGCGTCCTGGCCGAACGTCCGGCTCACCCACACCGCCCCGTACGGCCGCGACCACGCCTCCCGGCAGGCCGGGATGTCCGAGCTGCTCGACCACCTGGACGAGCTGCACCAGCTGGCCTCCGGCGCCCAGCGGGTCCGCCCGTTCCGGGTGCCGGCGTCCGCGCCGGGGACGGTCCAGGCGCTGCCGCCGCTCCCGCCGCAGCAGCTCGCCCAGGAGATCGGCGCCGCGTTCGGGCAGAACCTGTTCCGCTACGAGCAGCGCGCCGTCTCCCGCCAGGGCGTGCCCGAGCCGGTGTCCCAGACCCTGATGTGGGCCGGGCTGCCGCGCGACTTCGGGCCGTTCTTCTGGGCGCAGGCGCAGGAGGGCCGCCCGATCCCGACGCTCGCCGAGCTGGCCGCCGAGCGCGGTCTCGCCGCGGGCCCGGACTTCGGCGGCTACCTGGTGCTGGGCAACGACTACGGCCGCCAGCTGTGCGTCCAGTACGGCACCGCGCACGTGGTGGCGGTGGACATCGATGGAACCGGCCAGCCGCCCCGGTTCGTCAACAGCGGTGTACCGGAGTTCGTCCGCTCGATGGCCCTGCTGGGCCGGATGTGGCGGCTGCGGTACGGGCTGACGCCGGACCAGGCCGGTCGCTGGACGACCGACTTCCAGGCCCAGCTCGCCGCGATCGACCCGGCGGCCCTGCAGAACGCGGACACCTGGTGGGCCGTGCTGCTGGAGCAGTTCTGGGACGGCCTGCTGTAGCGGTCCGTCGCCGATCCTCGCAGGTGGGGAGGGGTCGTTCCGGCGTCCGGGACGGCCCCTCCGGCATGCCGTCGCAGCCGTGCCTCGTTGGGGTTTCGCCCGGATCTGCGCAAAATAGGTCAAGAGGATGGGTCTATTCGTCCCGTCCTCGACGCAATCCGGTCCGTAGGACGGCGGATTCCGGCCCCGGGCTCCCAACCGGTTCCGGATCCGACCGTTCCGTCCGATCATGGGCTCCGCAGCCCGCGAAACGAGGGGAAGAGCCCATGAGCGACGCCGTCCCCCAGTACGGCTTCACCCAGGCCCGCAAGGGCTACGCGCCCGAGCAGGTCGACCGAGCCCTGGCCGCGCTCACCGCGCAGCGCGACGAGGCGTGGGAGCGGCTGAGTGTCCTGGGCGCCGGCATCCGGCAGATGGAGGCCCGGCTGGCCGACATCCGCCGGACCGCCGAGGAGGCCCCGGAGCCCGACTACCAGGTGCTCAGCGAGCAGGCCGCCGGACTCGCCGCGATGGCCGAGAACGAGGCGCGCGCCGTCCGGGAGAAGGCCGAGCGCTTCTCCGAGGACCTCCGGGACGAGGTCTACGAGGCCGGGCAGGCGGCCGACCGCGCCGCCAGGGAGTACAGCGCCACGACCCGTACCGCCTCCGACGCGGCCGCCCGCCGCACCGAGGAGCGGACCCGGGCCGAGGCCGAGGGCATCCGGTCCGACGCCGACCGGGAGAGCCGCTCCATCCGGGACGCCGCCACCGCGTACGCCGCCAAGGTGCGGGTGGCCGCCGCCGAGGCCAGCGAACAGGCCGAGGCCGAGCTGGCCACCCGGCGCCGCAAGGCCGACGAGACCTTCGCCGCGGCCCAGGCCAAGGCCGACGGCGAGGACGCCGAGGTCTCGACGACGGCCGAGCGCCGGGTCAAGGAGGCGGAGCAGCAGCGGGAGACCGTGCTGAACCGGATCAAGCAGCTGGAGACGGACGCCCAGGCCAAGGCCGACCAGCTGATCGAGCAGGCCCGCCGGGAGGCCGAGGAGGTCAACGCGGCGAGCGAGCGCGAGCAGCGCGAGTTCGACACCCGGCTGGAGACGGTGCAGCAGCACCTGGACCACATCAAGGCCACGCTGGCCTCGCTCACCGGGGCGGCGGTCGGCCAGATCGAGCCCGAGATGGCGGCCGCGGCCGTCGCGGCGGCCCGGGCCGCGGAGGGCTCGGCCGAGCAGGCCGCCGAGGAGTCCGCAGAGGAGCCCGCCGAGGAGTCCGCCGAGACCCTCACGGCCCCCACGGCCCCCGCTCCGCGGGACGCGGTCGAGGACGCCGTCGCCGACACCGCGCCGGTGGACTCGGAGGCGGACACCGGGGAGATCCCGGTGGCGAACCTGCGCAAGGCCCTGGCCGCCGCGGCTCCGGCCGGAGCCAAGGGCTCCGCCCCGGAGAAGCCGGCGCCCGTGCTGCGGACGCCGGTGGTCGGCAGCAGCGCGACCAGGGCCATCGGCGGGCCCGTGGCGACCGGCCCGGTGCCCCCGAAGCCGGCCTCGCCGCCCGACGGGGAGACGGTGGCCTCCGACGCCGCCGCTGCCGGGAAGGCCGCCGAGGGGCGGACGGAGGACGAGACCCGGATCGTGCCGAAGATCATCATCGTGGACGACGGCAGCGGCTACGCGACCCCCAACACGGTGAGCTACCGCCGCCGCTGAACGGCCGCCGACCGTACGTCGTCGCGAAGGCCCCGGCCGCTTCCCCCTGGGGGAGGCCGGGGCCTTCGCCGTACTCGACGCGGCCGGGCCCGCCGGAACGGGCCCGACGAAAGCGCCCGCCGAACGGGCCTGCCGGAACGGGCTGAGGAAACGCGGACGAAGGAAGCGGGGCGGGGAAGCGGGGCCGAGAAAACGGGCCGGGCTTCGGGATAGGGCGGCGGCCGACCGGGTAGGCCCCGGGAGCGAAAGAGGCCGAGACCCGTGGCGCCCTCCAGGAAAGGGCGCCACGGTTCCCGGCGCTTGGGCGGGCGCCCCCACCCAGGGCCGCCCGGCCTCGCACCTCCGACCCCCATCGGGGGTGCGACAGTGCCCCCACAGCCATCCCCCACGGTTGGGTGCGGCGGGCACGTTCACCATGGTGCGCGATCTCCATGGACGGCCAGTGACAGGAGTATGTCCAGTTCGTGGCGGATAGCCGTGCTCGGTTCGGTGGTACTCCGGGTTGGTTCGTCCACCGGCCGGTCCGGTGTTCCGTCCAGTCGTTCGTTCCCGGACGTGCCCCTGACAAAAACAGCGGGGGGGGGGGGGCTGCTGCCCGGTGCTCCGACTCCGGTTGTGGCCCCGGTCGAGCCCCGCGCCGATCCCGTTCCGGCCCCGCCGACGTCGTGGACCGCGTGCCTGTCCGTGCCGCGGCGTAGGCTGGAGACCCCCGGCCGCTCGGCGCGCCGGGCCGTTCGCGTTGCCCCGGCGGGCCTTCGACCGCCCCGGGGCGGCACCAGCCACGGGACGAAGAAGAGACCCCAGATGAGCCTGACCGGACTGCTCGATGTCGTCGCGCGGGACGCGGCGCTCGCCGAGGCGATCGAGGCGGCCACCGCCCCCGGAGCCGCGGCCGGCGGACGCCGCCACCTGGACCTGGTCGGGCCGCCCGCCGCCCGGCCGTTCGCCATCGCCGCGCTGGCCCGCGCGCTCGCCGGGCAGTCCGCCGGGGAGCGGGGCCGCCCGGTGCTCGCCGTCACCGCGACCGGCCGTGAGGCCGAGGACCTCGCGGCCTCACTGCGCTCGCTGCTGCCCGCCGACGCCGTCGCCGAGTTCCCGGCCTGGGAGACGCTGCCGCACGAGCGGCTGTCGCCCCGCTCGGACACCGTCGGGCGCCGGCTGGCCGTACTGCGCCGGATCGTCCACCCGCGGGCCGACGACCCGGCGGCCGGGCCGGTGCGGGTGATCGTCGCCCCGGTCCGTTCGGTGCTCCAGCCGCAGGTCAAGGGGCTGGCCGAGCTGGAGCCGGTGGCCGTCCGGCGCGGTGGGTCGTACGACCTGGAGGAGGTGGCCCGCCGGCTCTCCGCCGCCGCCTACGCGCGCGTCGAACTGGTCGAGAAGCGCGGCGAGTTCGCCGTCCGCGGCGGCATCCTGGACGTCTTCCCGCCCACCGAGGAGCACCCGCTGCGGGTGGAGTTCTGGGGCGACGAGGTCGAGGAGGTCCGGTACTTCAAGGTCGCCGACCAGCGCTCGCTGGAGATCGCCGAGCACGGCCTGTGGGCGCCGCCCTGTCGCGAGCTGCTGCTCACCGACGAGGTGCGGGCCCGGGCCGCCGAGCTGTCCGCCGAGCACCCCGGGCTGGCCGAGATCCTGGACAAGATCGCCGAGGGCATCGCGGTCGAGGGCATGGAGTCGCTGGCGCCGGTGCTGGTCGACGACATGGAGCTGCTGCTGGACGTGCTGCCGCTCGGCTCCGTCGCCGTGGTCTGCGACCCGGAGCGGGTCCGCACCCGGGCCGCCGACCTGGTCGCGACCAGCCAGGAGTTCCTGCACGCCTCCTGGGTCGCGGCCGCGGCCGGCGGGGACCGGCCGATCGACCTGGAGGCCATCGACGTCTCCGCCGCCTCGCTGCGCTCGCTCGCCGAGGTGCGCGAGCACGCCGACGAGATCGGGCTGCCCTGGTGGTCCGTCAGCCCGTTCGCGACGAGCCAGTCCTCCGTCGACGGCATCCTGGAGTTCGACGCCAACACGCTGACCCTCGGCATGCACGCCGTGGAGGCCTACCGGGGTGACACCGCCCGGGCGATCGCCGACGCCAAGGAGCGGCTGGCCGCCGACTGGCGGGTCGTCATGGTGACCGAGGGCCACGGCCCGGCCTCCCGGCTCGCCGAGGTGCTGGGCAACGAGGGCATCCCGGCCCGTCTGGTCGCCGACCTCACCGAGGCGCCCACCCGGGACGTCGTCCACGTCTCCTGCGGCTCGATCGAGCACGGCTTCGTGGACGAGAACCTCAAGCTCACGGTCATCACCGAGACCGACCTGTCCGGGCAGAAGTCCTCCACCAAGGACATGCGCCGGATGCCCTCGCGCCGCCGCAACGCGATCGACCCGCTGGCGCTGGTGGCCGGCGACTACGTCGTCCACGAGGCGCACGGCGTCGGCAAGTACGTCGAGATGGTGCAGCGCACCGTCCAGGGCGCCACCCGCGAGTACCTGGTGCTGGAGTACGCCCCGGCCAAGCGCGGCCACCCCGGTGACCGGCTGTTCGTGCCGACCGACCAGCTGGACCAGGTCACCAAGTATGTCGGCGGCGAGGCCCCGACGCTGCACCGGCTCGGCGGCGCGGACTGGGCGAAGACCAAGCAGCGGGCCAAGAAGGCCGTCAAGGAGATCGCCGCCGACCTGATCAAGCTGTACTCGGCACGGATGGCCGCCCCCGGCCACACCTTCGGCCCGGACACCCCGTGGCAGCGCGAGCTGGAGGACGCCTTCCCGTACGCGGAGACGCCGGACCAGCTGACCACCATCGCCGAGGTCAAGTCGGACATGGAGAAGTCCGTCCCGATGGACCGGCTGATCTGCGGCGACGTCGGCTACGGCAAGACCGAGATCGCGGTGCGGGCCGCCTTCAAGGCCGTGCAGGACGGCAAGCAGGTGGCCGTCCTGGTGCCGACCACGCTGCTGGTGCAGCAGCACTTC
Organism: Kitasatospora sp. NPDC048286; assembly: GCF_043201735.1. NCBI lineage: Bacteria > Bacillati > Actinomycetota > Actinomycetes > Kitasatosporales > Streptomycetaceae > Kitasatospora > Kitasatospora sp. NPDC048286. The sequence goes on along the minus strand of NZ_JBICZE010000005.1, from coordinate 540,865 downwards.
TCGACCTTCGCCGAGCGCTACGCCAACTTCCCGGTGACGGTGAAGGCGCTGTCCCGCTTCCAGACCGACACCGAGGCCAAGGCCGTGCTGGAGGGGCTGTTCGAGGGCTCGGTGGACGTCGTGATCGGCACCCACCGGCTGTTCTCCTCCGAGACCAGGTTCAAGGACCTCGGCCTGGTCATCGTCGACGAGGAGCAGCGGTTCGGCGTCGAGCACAAGGAGCAGCTGAAGAAGCTGCGCGCCAACGTGGACGTGCTCACCATGTCCGCGACGCCGATCCCGCGCACCCTGGAGATGGCCGTCACCGGCATCCGCGAGATGTCCACCATCACCACCCCGCCGGAGGAGCGGCACCCAGTGCTGACCTTCGTCGGACCGTACGACGAGAAGCAGATCTCGGCCGCGATCCGGCGTGAACTCCTGCGCGAGGGCCAGGTGTTCTACATCCACAACCGGGTGGAGTCGATCGACAAGGCGGCCGCCCGGCTGAAGGACCTGGTGCCCGAGGCGCGGATCGCCACCGCGCACGGGCAGATGGGGGAGACCCAGCTGGAGAAGGTCGTCGTCGACTTCTGGGAGAAGGAGTTCGACGTCCTGGTGTCGACCACGATCGTGGAGTCCGGCATCGACATCTCCAACGCCAACACCCTGATCGTGGAACGCGGCGACACCTTCGGCCTCTCCCAGCTGCACCAGCTGCGCGGCCGGGTCGGGCGAGGGCGCGAGCGCGGCTACGCGTACATGCTGTACCCGCCGGAGAAGCCGCTCACCGAGACCGCGCACGAGCGGCTGGCCACCATCGCCCAGCACACCGAGATGGGCGCCGGCATGTACGTCGCGATGAAGGACCTGGAGATCCGCGGCGCGGGCAACCTGCTCGGCGGCGAGCAGTCCGGGCACATCGCGGGTGTCGGCTTCGACCTCTACATGCGGATGGTCGGCGAGGCGGTGGCGGAGTTCCGCGAGTCGCTGGCGGGCGGCGGGGAGCCGGAGGAGGAGCCGCTCGAGGTGAAGATCGAGCTGCCCGTCGACGCCCACGTGCCGCACGACTACGCGCCCGGCGAGCGGCTGCGGCTTCAGGCGTACCGCTCGATCGCCGCCGTCAACTCGGAGGAGGACATCCAGCAGGTCCGGGACGAGCTGGTGGACCGCTACGGCAAGCTGCCCGAGCCGGTGGAGAACCTGCTGCTGGTCGCGGCGCTGCGGCTGTACGCCCGGCGGTGCGGGATCGCGGACATCACCCTCCAGGGCTCCAACGTCCGCTTCGGGCCGGTGGAGCTGCGGGAGTCCCAGCAGCTGCGGCTGAACCGGCTCTACCCGCGCAGCCAGGTGAAGGCGGCGGCCCAGCAGCTGCTGGTGCCGCGCCCGAGCACCGGGCGGATCGGCGGCAAGCCGCTGGTCGGGCGGGAACTGCTGGGCTGGTGCAGCGAGTTCCTGTCGGCCATGTTCGACGACCTGGCGGGGGCGAAGAAGTAGCGTCTGCCGCTCGGCGGTTCCCGGCCGGTTCACGGCCGGCCCCCGCCGGGTTCACAGCCGGATCGCGGCGGTCTCGGGTTTCGGCCCGGGGCCGCCGTTCCGTACGCACGGGGGTGCGGCGGGAGGTCAGCCGAGCTTCCACTGGCCGGCCTGGTTGGAGAAGCCGTTGTCCAGGGCGAACTGGACCTTGTCGAGCTTGGTGCCGTCCGGGACCTCGAAGGTGACGAAGCCCTTGCCCGTCTCGCCGGGAGCGATGTTGGTGGGGGTCTGGAAGGCGGGGCCGGCCTTGGTCTCCTCGAGGTTCGGGCCGTACGCCTGGCCCTGGGCGTCCACGACCTTGGCGCTGCTGGCGGGGACCTCGCCGTACGCCTGGGCACCGGTGGCCTTGATCTGGAACTGCACCGCGACGTAGTGCTTGCCCTCGGCCGGCTTGAGGTACTCGCTGGCGCTCTCGGCCGGGTCGACCACCTTCACCGCGGTGACGTCGGCGGTGTTGCCCTTGTCCATGCCCTTGAGCGCGATGGTGTCGCCGAGCTTGGCGGGGGCCTTGGCGCTGTCGGCGGCCTTGGTGCCGGCGCCGGCGGCCGCGGTCGGCTTCGCCTCGGTCGAGACGGAGGCGCCACCGGTCGAGTCGCAGGCGGTCGCGGTGAGGGTGACCAGCGCGGCGCCCAGCAGCAGGGCGGCGGTGCGGCGGGTGGTGACGCGGCGGGCGGTGGCGGACATGGCTGTTCTCCCGGTGGTCGGTGGTCTTCCTGGTGTCGCCCCCGTCCGGTGGCGACGGAGAGATCACACCACTGGAGCGTGAACCATGTCAACGGGATTTCACGAAAGATCTCTGTTCACACGTGAACGGAGACGGAGATCCGCATCGCTATGCTGTGCGGTCACACCCCCTGCCCGCCCGCGCCACCGAAGGAGCCCCCGTGCCGGACCGTCCCGAAGTGACCGCCGCCGAGATCGCTCGGCTCGCCGGCGTCGGCCGGGCCGCGGTCAGCAACTGGCGCCGCCGCCACCCCGACTTCCCCCGCCCGGTCGGCGGCACCGACGCCAGCCCGGCCTTCGCGCTCGCCGAGGTCGAGTCCTGGCTGCGCGCCCAGGGCAAGATCGCCGAACTCCCGCTGCTGGAGCGGGTCTGGCAGCTCGTCGACACCCTCCGCGACCCGGCCGGCCACCCCGCCGCCCCGCTGGTCGAGGCGGGCGCCCTGCTCCTGCTGCTGCACCGCGAGCCCGGACAGTGGGCCGAGCTCGCCGACCGGCCGGACACCCGGCGCGCCCTCGCGCTGCCCCGGGCCGTCGCCGGCGCCGCCGTGCACGCCTTCGGCCCCGACGGCGCCCGCACCCTCGGCCTCCCGGGCCTGCTCGGCAGCACCCAGCTGGACCTCGCCCGGCTGCTCGCCGAACTCGCCGCCCAGGCCGGCCCGGTCGGCGCGTACGAGCAGCTGCTCACCCGGTACGCCGAGGCCAACACCCGGCAGCTCAGCCCCACCCCGCCGGAGGCCGCCGAACTGCTCGCCGCCGTCGCCGGGGTCCCCGCCACCGTGCTCGACCCGGCCGTCGGCCTCGGCTCCGTCCTGCTCGCCCACCCGCCGACCACCGGCCGCTACGGTCAGGACGCCGACCCGGTCACCGCCGCCCTCGCCCGGCTCCGGATCGCCCTGCACACCCCCGCCGACGAGCCCGGCCCGCTCCCGCTCGACCTGCGGGCCGGCGACGCCCTGCGCGCCGACGGCTTTCCCGGCGACACCTTCGAGGCCGTGCTCTGCCAGCCTCCGTACAACGAACGCGACTGGGGCCACGACGAGCTGCAGTTCGACACCCGCTGGCCCGGCGGGCTCGTCCCGCCGCGCGGCGAGTCCGAACTGGCCTGGGTGCTGCACTGCCTCGCCCACACCCGCCCCGGCGGCCTCGCCGCGCTGCTGCTCCCGCCGACCGTCGCCGCCCGCCGGGCCGGCCGCCGGATCCGGGCCGAACTGCTCCGCTCCGGCGCGCTGCGCGCCGTCATCGCGCTGCCCGCCGGCGCCGCCCCGCCGTACGGCGTCCCGCTGCACCTGTGGGTGCTGCGCGCTCCCCGGCCGGGGAGCGACTTCCGCCAGGTGCTGATGCTCGACGCCGGGGCGGCACCCACCGCCGCGGTCGGGACCGCCGGGGCGCCGGCCGCCGAGGGGGGCCGGGACAGGGTCGACTGGCCCGAGCTGCGCCGCACCGTCCTGGACGCCTGGCGCGGCTTCGACCTCGCCGCGCGCGAGGGCCTGCCGGTCCCCGCCGACCGCCCCGGCGTCCACCGGGCCGTGGCCGCCATCGACCTGCTCGACGACGAGACCGACCTCTCCCCGGCCCGGCACGTCCCGCCGGCCGCACCGCTCGGCGGCGCGGCCGAACTCTCCCACCTCGGCGGCCGGCTGGCCGAACTGCTGGCCGGCCTGCCCGACCCGACCACGCTGCTGCCGCGGCCGGGCACCGCGCCCGACGGGGCGTCCGGCGCCGCTCCCGCAGGGCTGGTCACCATCGGCGAACTGGTCCGCGGCGGCGCGCTGGAGGTGTACTCCTCCGGCACCGCCACCGGCATCGGCACCGCCACCCGGCCGGCCGGCTCGGGAGCGGGCGGCTCGGGGTCGGCCGGGTCGGGGTCGGGCGGCACCCCCGTCGTCACCGACCAGGACCTCGCCACCGGTGCCGCGCCCAGCGCCGTCCTGACCGCCGGCCCCGGCCCGGCCGGGGACGTCCGCACCCGCCCCGGCGACGTCCTGGTCCCCGCCCTCGGCGGCGGCACCGCCCGGGTCGTCCCCGCCGAGGGCCCGCTGGTCGGCGCCGCCCTCGGCCGCCAACTCCACCTCCTGCGGCCCGATCCGGCCGCCCTCGACCCCGAGTTCCTGGCCGGCCAGTTCCGCTCCACCGCCGGCACCCGGCGCGCCGCCAGCCACGCCACCACCACCGCCCGCCTCGACATCCGCCGGGTCGAACTGCCCCGCCTCCCGCTCCCCGCGCAGCAGCGCCTCGGCGCCGCCTTCGCCCGCCTCGCCGCCTTCGACACCGCCCTCGCCCAGGCCGCCGCGCTCGGCCGCGGCCTCGCCCAGGCCGCCACCGACGCCCTGGCGACCGGCACGCTGCTGCCGCCGGACTGAGGGCGGTCCACGGCGGGCGCCGCGGAGGTGACCCCGGCTCAGTAGCGGCGTGGTACCGGCGCGGTACCGATGCGGCAGCGGGCGGACGGAAGCCCTCCGGAGCGACCGGGCCGGGCGGTACGGTGGGCGCAGCCGTCCGCACCGCCCTCGGTGCCGGTCCTCACCAGCTCAGGAGCGCGCATGTCAGGGCACCATCCCGGGCAGTTCGGACCGCCGCCCGGCGGCACGCCGTACGGGCCGGGGCAGGGGCCGCTTCCCGCGCCGGCGCCGGTGGTCGGGCAGGCTCCGATTCCGGGGCGGTTCGGGGTGCTCGCGCGCGTCCTGTGCGCGCTGGCCCCGCTGCTCACCTTCGGCCTGCTCGGGGCCGTCCCCTCGCTGCTGCTGGCGGTCCGGCGCCGGCGGGCGTACGACATCGCCGGTGCGGCGGTGTTCTGCGCGCTGTTGCTCGCCATGGTCGTCTCCGCCGGGGTCGCGGGCAGCCTGAAGAACCCCACCGCCGACACCACCGGCCAGATCACACTGGCCGTGCTGTGGCTCCTGCCGACGGCGCACTTCCTGGTGATGGACAGCCGCGTGGTCTGGCTGGCCGGGCCGCCCGCGCCGCAGGCCGCGCCGTACGCCGTGCCGCAGGCCGTTTCGCCGTACGCGGCGACCGTGCCCGGGTACGGGGTGCCCGCGCCGGCGGCCCCCGGCCCCTCGGTCGCGCCCCGCTTGGTGCAGACCCCCTCCGTGCAGGCTCCCGCGGTGCAGGCCCCCTCGGTGCAGGCCCCCTCGGCGCAGGCCCCCGAGACCGCCCACGACCTGCGCGAGCTGGGCGAGTTGCTGCGCCGCCAGGCCCGCGAGGATCGGCCGTGACCGCCACCCGGCTGATCGCCGGCCGCTACCGGCTCACCGAGAAGATCGGCCACGGCGGCATGGGCCAGGTCTGGGCCGGCCAGGACGAACGGCTGCTCCGCCCGGTCGCGGTCAAGCTGCTCCGCCCCGAGCACCTGCTCCCCGGCGGGACCGGCACCGGCGGCGAACGGGCCGGCCACGGCGACGAGTTGCGCCGCCGCTTCCTGCGCGAGTGCCGGGTCACCGCCGCACTCGACCACCCCGGGCTGGTCACCGTCTTCGACGCGGGCGAGGACGAGGGCGAGCTCTACCTCGTCATGCAGCGCATCCCCGGGGTCAGCCTGGCCGACCTCATCGCCGAGGACGCGCCCTTCCCGATCGAGCGCGCCGCGGCCGTCGCCGCGCAGCTGTGCGCCGCGCTGGCCGCCGTCCACGCCATCCCGGTGGTCCACCGCGACCTCAAGCCGAGCAACGTCATGGTCCGCGAGGACGGCCGCACCGTCCTGCTCGACCTCGGCATCGCCACCGCCCTCGACACCGAGACCACCCGGCTCACCCTCACCGGCGTGCCCGTCGGCAGCCCCTCCTACATGGCCCCCGAACAGGCCCTCGCCGCCACCACCGACCCGCGCAGCGACCTCTACGCGCTCGGCTGCCTGCTGCACGAGATGCTCGCCGGCGAGGAGCCGTTCCGGGCCCCCACCGCGCTCGGCGTCCTGCGCCGGCACGTCGACGAACCACCCGTCCCGCTACGGCAGTTGCGCCCCGAGGTGCCGCAGCCGTTGGAACAACTGGTGCTCGACCTGCTCGCCAAGCAGCCCGCCGACCGCCCCGCCGACGCCTGGACCGTCCACACGCGGCTGCTCCCGCTGCTGCCCCCGGCCGACGGCACCCCGCAGCCCCGCCACACCCCGCTGCCGGACCCGGCCCGCCCCTTCCGGTACCCGCACCAGCCACAGCCGCCGGCCGCGGCGGCCACCCCGGCGCCGACCGTCCGCTCCGAGCCGCGGCCCTTCCTCATGCCGCCCGCCCCGCCGACACCGCCCCCCGCCCCCGCGGGCCCGGACCTCGGCGCCGAATGCGCCCGGCTCTCCGACCTGGTCGACGCCGGCCGCCACACCGAGGTGCTCGGCCTCGCCGCCCGCCTGCTGCCCCGGGCCGAGGCCGAACTAGGCGACGCCACGCCCCTGGTGCGCACCATCCGCACCATCTACGCCCGCACCCTCCTGCACGAGGGCCACCCCCAGCAGGCCCTCCCCGAATACCGCCGCCTCGCCGCCACCGCCGACGGCGGCCCGCACGGCCCCCAGGGCCTCGACCACCGCTACCGCGCCGCGATCTGCCTCGACCGGCTCGGCCACGGACCCGAAGCCCTCGCCGAGTACCAGGCCCTCCTCACCGCCCACACCGCCCGCCTCGAATCCGGCCTCGACACCGACCCCGAGCGCAGCTACGACCTCCGCGAACGCATCGGCCTCCACCTCGCCGCCACCGGAGACCCCCAGAACGCCTGGCAGTGGCTGCTCCCCCTCCTCCTCGACCGCGAACGCCGCGACGGCCCCCACCACCCCACCGTCCGCCGCCTCCGCCAGTCCCTCTCCACCCTCACCCCCACCTCCACCCCCTGGCCCCCGACCCCCCGCTGACCCACCCCGCCGCCCCGGAACCTCCGGCACGGGTGCCCCCGGCGTGGTGGTGTGGCCTTCCGCGTCGCCCTCCGGGACGTTGGCCCCGCGCCCCTTCCGGCTGGCACGACGTGTGCGTGCCGGTTCGGAGCCTTCGGCACGGGCACACCGTGCCGGCCTCGGGACGTTGGCCCCGCGCCTCTTCTGATCACCATCAACACCTCCAGCCCCCTGGGGCCTCCACGCATCCCGGGACGCTGCCACCTGCCGGCCCGTTTGCCGAACGCCGTGCCACAGCCGCTCTCCACCGCCCCGGCGGAGGACGCCGCCATCTCGGATCAGGAAGTCGGCCGGGCCGACTTTTCGTGCGGGTGGCTTGTGGAGGAGCGGGGTGGCGCCTGGGAGTGGGAAGTCGGCGGGCTCGACTTCCTGTGCGGGCGCGGGTCTGGTCGAGGCGTTGGCCCGGGGCGGAGTGGAGTGGGAAGTCGGTCGGGCCGACTTCTCGTGTCGCGGCGGGACTGGCCGGGCGGGAGCGAGGGCGTGGGAAGTCGGCGGGTTCGGCGTTCTGCGCTGGTGGGGGCGTGGCTGGGGGCGGAGGTAGGTTCGGGGTGTGACGACGAATGTTCCGGGCGCGAAGTTGATCCTGCTGACCACCACCCACCGGGTGGCTCCCGGGCTGCTGGCGTGGCCGGCGTGGGAGGCGTTGCGGTCGGCGGGGCGGGTGTTGGTGGGGGACGAGGGGCATCCGCAGGTGGCGGCGGTGCGGCAGGCCGGGGTGGGCGTGGAGGTCGTGCCGGTCGGGTCGGCGCCCGCGTTGGCGCGGCTGCTGACCGGGCAGCCGGCCGGGGGCGGGCCGACGGTGTGGCTGGGCGGCCCGGACGGGGACCCGGGGCTGACCGACGCGTTGGCGCGGCTCGCGGTGGAGCGGGCCGGCGAGGTGCCCGAGATCGAGGTGCTGCCCGGCTCGTACGACCTGCCGGGGTCGCGGCTGCTGGACCTGGTGACGGTGATGGACCGGCTGCGCTCCCCGGGCGGTTGCCCCTGGGACGCCGAGCAGACGCACGAGACCCTGGTGAAGTACCTGGTCGAGGAGGCGTACGAGCTGGTCGAGGCGATCGAGGACGGGGAGCGGCAGACGCTGCGCGAGGAGCTGGGCGACGTCCTGTTCCAGGTGTTCTTCCACTCCCGGATCGCCGAGGAGCACCCGACCGACCCGTTCACCGTCGACGACGTGGCCGGGGACATCGTCGAGAAGCTGATGTACCGGCACCCGCACGTGTTCGGGAACGTCGAGGTCGAGGGCGCCACCGAGGCGGAGGCGAACTGGGAGCAGCTGAAGGCGGCGGAGAAGGCGGACCGCGAGTCGGTGCTGGACGGCGTGCCGTCCGGGCTGCCCGCGCTGGCGTACGCGGCGAAGCTGGTGTCCCGGGTGCGCCGGTCCGGGTTCACCGGGATGCCGGACGAGCCGTACGAGCTGCCCGCCGAGCTGACCGCCGACTCGGCGGGCCGGCTGCTGCTCGCGGTGGTGCAGCGGGCCCATGACGCCGGGGTGGACGTGGACGCGGCGCTGCGGTCGGCCGCGCGCGGTTACCGGGACGGGGTGCGCGCGGCCGAGGGTCTCGAGCCGGACGGGGAGTAGGCGCTAGGCCGCCGTGGCGGTGTGCTCCGGGCGCCGCTGCGGCGGGACGAGTTCGCCGATGGCCTCGCCGACGAGGAGGACGAGTTCGGCGAGCCGCTCCAGGTCGAGGTGGTCGGGCAGGTCGGCCAGCGAGATGATCCGCTCGCCGCCCGGGCCGGCGACGGCGAACAGGTCGATCGGCCCGAGGTGCTTCTCGGCGGTGTCGACGAGGGCGGCGACGTCGCTGGGGCGGCGGATGTCGCCGCAGACGCCGACGACGGGGCAGCCCGGCCGGTCGAGTTCGGTGGCGAGGTCCTCGGCGACGCCGACGTACTGGTCGGCGATCAGCATTCCGGCGGCGCCGGCCGCGGAGAACCGGCGGGCGAGGCCCGCGCCCGACCCGCCGTCGAGGACCGCGATGACGACGACTGACCCGCTGACCCGCATGGCCTGCTCCTCCCTGTGGGCGACACCGCACCGGCGCCCACGCGTACTGCGGAGGATCGTAGGCACGTCCTGACCCTCCGCAACAGGGATTACCCCTCAGGTGACCAGGCTCACGCCCGCCCCGCGGCCAAGAGTCGGCCAAGAGCTGTCCACGGACCGTCCACGACCCGTCCACGGACGGTCAACGGCCCGGCCACGGCCTGTCCATGAGCCGGCCGTGAGCCGGCCGTGACCCGGTCATGACCCCGCCGCGGAGCGCCGCCCGACGGGCGCGGCCCGCCGGAGGGCGGGTGCGCCGGTCGCACCGGATACGGTCGGTCCATGCCAGCTCAGCCCGACCCCGCCCGGCCCGCCGCCGCGTCCTCCGATGCCCCCGCCCCACAGCTGTTCACCTGGGAGTTCGCCTCCGACCCGTACCCCGCCTACGCCTGGCTGCGCGAGCACGCCCCGGTGCACCGCACCACCCTGCCGAGCGGGGTGGAGGCCTGGCTGGTGACCAGGTACGCCGACGCCCGGCAGGCGCTCGCGGACAGCCGGCTGTCGAAGAACCCGGCGCACCACAGCGAGCAGGCGCACCGCACCGGCCGGGTGGGCATCCCGGGGGAGCGGCAGGCGGACCTGATGACCCACCTGCTGAACATCGACCCGCCGGACCACACCCGGCTGCGCCGCCTGGTGTCGAAGGCGTTCACGCCGCGCCGGGTGGCCGAGTTCGAGCCGCGGGTGCAGCAGCTCACCGACCGGCTGATCGACGGCTTCGCGCAGCGCGGCTCGGCGGACCTGATCCACGAGTTCGCCTTCCCGCTCCCCATCTACGCGATCTGCGACATGCTCGGGGTGCCGGCCGAGGACCAGGACGACTTCCGCGACTGGGCCGGGATGATGCTGCGACACACGAAGCCGGGGCAAGGCGGCGGCCAGCGCGGCGGCGTGGGGCGGGCGGTGAAGCGGATGCGGGCGTACCTGCTGGAGCTGATCCACCGCAAGCGCGCGGACCTCGGGGACGACCTGATCTCCGGTCTGATCCGGGCCAGTGACCACGGTGAGCACCTGACGGAGAACGAGGCCGCGGCGATGGCCTTCATCCTCCTGTTCGCGGGCTTCGAGACGACCGTGAACCTGATCGGCAACGGCACGTACGCGCTGCTGCGCAACCCGGACCAGCGCCGGCTGCTGCAGGAGTCGGTGGCGCGCGGGGAGAGCGCGCTGCTGGAGACCGGGATCGAGGAACTCCTGCGCTACGACGGGCCGGTGGAGCTGGCGACCTGGCGGTTCGCGACCCGTCCGCTGACCATCGGCGGGGTGGACATCCCGGTCGGCGACCCGGTGCTGGTGGTGCTGGCCGCGGCGGACCGCGACCCGGCCCGGTTCGCCGCCGAGAACACCCTGGACCTGGCCCGTGCGGACAATCCCCACCTGGGCTTCGGGCACGGCATCCACTACTGCATCGGCGCTCCGCTCGCCCGGTTGGAGGGGCGTGCGGCGCTGGCCTCGCTGCTTTCCCGGCTGCCCGATCTGCGGCTCGCGGAAAGCCCGGACGCCCTGCGCTGGCGCGGTGGCCTGATCATGCGTGGGCTGCGCGAACTACCGGTGGAATTCAGTCCGGAGGGCCGCTCTCCGCATACCCCTCCGTACACCCCTTCGCAGGCCTCTCCAACGCCTCCGACCTGCTGAGATCACGCTGACGGGACGTCGCCGATCGCCCGCCGACGTGGGTGTGAACACCCATCAATCCGGACATAACACCGCCGTTGGTAGGCGATCGAACACGGGCCGTAATTGTCGTGTGATATCGACGATATGAGCTTGTGATTGTCCTGATGATCTGTCTACTCTCCCTGGAGTTCGCAGCTGCGGACCTCGTGCGCGGAACGCCGAATCCTGCCCGCCGCGCCCGGGAAACCGACCAGACCCTGGGCAGGGGCGGGGGAACCAGGTTTGTTGCCGTCTCCCACGGCTTGGGGTGAAGCCGCCCGAGCGGAATCGTTTCCGCGTACGGCGGCCGGGCCACCTCCCGGTCCGAACCCGACAGCTCACCTCGCAGGCGTGCGGAGAGGGACCTCTTCATGCTGTTCGTTGGAACTGGCCGTCACCGTCGTCGCACCCAAGCCGAGAAGGCCATCGCCGTCGCCGGTGTGGCCGGCGTCGGACTCGCGATGCCGCTCCTCACCGCCACCGGCGCCTCCGCCGCCCCGGCCTCCACCTGGGACGCCGTCGCCCAGTGCGAGAGCGGCGGCAACTGGGGCATCAACACCGGCAACGGCTTCTACGGCGGCCTCCAGTTCACCTCCAGCACCTGGAAGGCGTACGGCGGCACCGCCTACGCGTCGCAGGCCAACCAGGCCAGCAAGGCCCAGCAGATCTCGGTCGCCGAGAAGGTGCTGGCCTCGCAGGGGCCGGGCGCCTGGCCGGTCTGCTCCCAGAAGGCGGGTCTGACCAAGGGCGGCGCCGCGGCCGTGGTCGACACCTCCTCGGACGCCAAGCCGCAGTCCGCCCCCAAGCAGCAGACCCCGAAGCCCGCCGCCAAGCCGGCCGAGAAGCCGGCCGCGCAGCAGCCCGCCGCCCAGAAGCCGGTCCAGAAGCCCGCCGCGCAGCCGGTCCAGCAGGCCGCCCCGCAGCAGCAGGCGCAGCCGCAGACCCCGGGCTTCTCCGGCAAGGCCGGCTGGGACGCCGACGCCAAGGTGTTCTGGTACCAGAACAACGGCGCCTGGTACTGGACCAGCCACCAGAGCGTCTACCAGCAGTACGCCGGCCAGGCCGCCGCCCAGCCGCAGTACGCTCCGCTCGCCGCCCAGCAGGCCCCGCAGGCCGCCGGCCACGACTACACCGTCCGCGCCGGGGACACCCTGTCGACCATCGCCGCCGCCCAGGGCGTGTCCGGCGGCTGGCACGCGCTGTACGACCAGAACCACGCCACCGTCGGCGGCGACCCGAACCTGATCATGCCCGGCCAGGTGCTGCACCTCGGCTGAGCCGTCGCACCGGCCGTCACCCGACGCCGTCGTCGCACCGGCCGTCACCCGACGCCGTCGTCACCCCCGTCGTGACCCGACGCCGGTGCCGCTCCGCCCGCCGTCCGAAGGGGACCGGTCCTACCGGTCCCCTTCGTCCGCATTCGCCCGCTCCGGTGGGACAAGCTGGGACAAGCAGGTGAACTACCGGTGGGTAGTGGGGCCACACGCTGAGACGGGACCGAGGCGGACGTGGCCCCGGGAGCCCGGGCGGTTAGGCTCTGGTCGTAACGACTCCGCAATCGTCCTGCTGACAGCACCCACCGTCAGACCGGACCCTGCTTCCGCAAGGAGATGCCTCGTGCCGTCCATCGATGTCGTCGTAGCCCGTGAGATCCTCGACTCGCGCGGCAACCCCACGGTCGAGGTCGAGGTCGGCCTCGACGACGGCAGCACGGGTCGTGCCGCCGTCCCGTCGGGTGCCTCCACCGGTGCCTTCGAGGCGCTGGAGCTGCGCGACGGCGACAAGAACCGCTACTTCGGCAAGGGCGTCGAGAAGGCCGTCCTGGCCGTCATCGAGCAGATCGGCCCGGAGCTGGTCGGCTACGACGCCACCGAGCAGCGCCTGATCGACCAGGCCATGCTGGACCTGGACGCCACCCCGGACAAGTCCTCGCTCGGCGCCAACGCCATCCTGGGCGTCTCGCTGGCCGTCGCGCACGCCGCCTCCGAGGCCAGCGACCTGCCGCTGTTCCGCTACCTGGGCGGCCCGAACGCGCACGTCCTGCCCGTCCCGATGATGAACATCCTCAACGGTGGGTCGCACGCCGACTCCAACGTCGACATCCAGGAGTTCATGATCGCCCCGATCGGCGCGGAGTCCTTCTCCGAGGCCGTCCGCTGGGGCGTCGAGGTCTACCACACGCTCAAGGGCGTGCTGAAGGAGCGCGGCCTGTCCACCGGTCTGGGCGACGAGGGCGGCTTCGCCCCGAACCTGGACTCCAACCGCGAGGCCCTGGACCTCATCGTCGAGGCCATCCAGAAGGCCGGCTACGTGCCCGGCCGTGACGTCGCGCTGGCCCTGGACGTCGCCTCCTCCGAGTTCTACGAGGACGGCGCCTACCACTTCGAGGGCAAGGAGCTCACCGCCGCCGAGCTCATCGAGTACTACGCCGAGCTGGTCGCCGCCTACCCGCTGGTCTCCATCGAGGACCCGCTGGACGAGTCGGACTGGGACGGCTGGAAGGCCATGACCGAGAAGCTGGGCGACAAGGTCCAGCTGGTCGGCGACGACCTGTTCGTCACCAACCCGGCCCGCCTGGCCCGCGGCATCGAGACCGGCACCGCCAACGCGCTGCTGGTGAAGGTGAACCAGATCGGTTCGCTGACCGAGACCCTGGACGCCGTCGAGCTGGCCCAGCGCAACGGCTACCGCTGCATGATGTCGCACCGCTCCGGCGAGACCGAGGACGTCACCATCGCCGACCTGGCCGTCGCCACCAACTGCGGCCAGATCAAGACCGGTGCCCCGGCCCGCTCCGAGCGCGTCGCCAAGTACAACCAGCTGCTGCGCATCGAGGAGATCCTCGACGACGCCGCCGAGTACGCCGGCCGCGGCGCCTTCCCGCGCTTCCGCTCCGCCGAGTGACCAGCGGATCGGTACGGCGAGCCCGGGGCTGAGCGCTCCGGGCACGGGGGCCGAGTGCTCCCGGTAGCGCACGCCTGACCGGTGCCCCGCCGTTCACCCCGTAGGGTGGACGGCGGGGCACCGTCGCGACCAGGAGGGGATACGGGAGATGGCTGGCTGGAGGATCCCGGGCTTGGCGGCCCGGCCCCGGTTCACGAGCCGGGCGACCGTCCTCGTCCTGGTGCTCTGCTCCCTGGTGGCGATCCTCGCCTACCCGACGCGGCAGTTCATCTCCCAGCGCGCCGAGATCTCCGCCCAGCGGGCGAAGGCCGACCACGCGCGCCAGCAGGTCGAGCAGCTGCGCCGGGAGCGGGCCCGCTGGCAGGACCCGGAGTACGTCAAGGCGCAGGCCCGCGCCCGGCTGCACTACGCGGTGCCGGGGGAGACCCCGTACATCGCGGTGGACCCGGCCGGCCAGGGCTCCGCCCAGCCCTCCTCGTCCGCGGCCGGTGCGGCCTCCGCCCGGAACGCGGCCCCCGGAAGCGCCACCGGCCAGGCGATGGCCGCCAAACCCTGGTACGCCAGCATCTGGGACTCGGTGGACGCCGCCGACACCGCCGCGGCGGCCCCCGCCACCCCCCTTCCCCTCCCACCGTCCCCCGTTGGAGACACCTCCCCCCATGACCACTGAGAACCACCCCACCGTCTCCGACGCCGACGTCGCGGCCATCGCCGCCCAGCTCGGCCGGGTGCCGCGCGGCCTGCGCGGCGTGGCGCACCGCTGCCCCTGCGGCAACCCCGACGTCGTGGAGACGGCCCCTCGTCTGCCGGACGGCACGCCGTTCCCGACGCTCTACTACCTGACCTGCCCCAAGGCCGCCTCGCTGATCGGCACCCTGGAGGCGGAGGGCGTGATGAAGGACCAGAGCGCCCGGCTCGCCGAGGACCCGGAGCTGGCCGCCGCCTACCAGAAGGCGCACGAGGACTACATCGCCCGGCGTGACGCGATCGAGGTGCTGGAGGGCTTCCCGAGCGCCGGCGGCATGCCGGACCGGGTGAAGTGCCTGCACGTGCTGGTCGGCCACTCGCTGGCGGCCGGCGAGGGCGTCAACCCGCTCGGCGACGAGGCGATCGGCATGCTGGAGGACTGGTGGGCCAAGGGCCCGTGCGTCTCCCCGGCCGAGGTCGAGGCCGCCGGTGAGCGGGTCGCCCGCAACCGCGCCAAGGGGCAGGACCACGACGCGGTGATCGCCGCCAAGCAGCAGCTGACCGCCGAGCGCGCCGCGAAGAAGCGCGCCGCCGAGGAGGCCGCCGCCGGCGACGCCGCGGCGGAGCAGGAGTCCGAGTGAGCACGACCCGCGTCGCCGCGATCGACTGCGGCACCAACTCGATCCGCCTGCTGGTCGCCGACCTCGACCCGGACACGGGGGAGATCACCGACCTCGACCGCCGGATGATCGTCAACCGGCTGGGTCAGGGCGTGGACCAGACCGGCCGGCTGCACCCGGACGCGTTGGCCCGCACCTTCGCGGCCTGCCGGGAGTACCAGGAGATCATCTCCGGCTTCGGCGTCGGCCCCGAGCGGGTCCGCTTCGTCGCCACCAGCGCCTCCCGGGACGCCGAGAACAGCGACGAGTACGTCAAGGGCGTGCGGGACATCCTGGGCGTCGAGCCCGAGGTGGTGAGCGGCGAGGAGGAGGCGCACCTCTCCTTCGTGGGCGCCACCAAGGAGCTGACCGGCGGTCAGTTCCCCGGCCCGTACCTGGTCTTCGACCTCGGCGGCGGCTCCACCGAGTTCGTGCTCGGCACGGACGACGTGCAGGCCGCGCGCTCGGTGAACATCGGCTGCGTGCGGCTCACCGAGCGGTACTTCGGGGATGCCGAGCTGCCCTCCGAGGAGCAGGTCGAGGCGGCCCGGGCGCACGTGCGCGCC
The DNA here is from genome assembly GCF_043201735.1 of Kitasatospora sp. NPDC048286. NCBI lineage: Bacteria > Bacillati > Actinomycetota > Actinomycetes > Kitasatosporales > Streptomycetaceae > Kitasatospora > Kitasatospora sp. NPDC048286. The sequence goes on along the minus strand of NZ_JBICZE010000005.1, from coordinate 525,232 downwards.
GAGCTGGACCGGGCCGAGGAGGTCGTCCCGCTGACCGGCGCGGGCACCCTGGTGGGCCTGGCCGGGACGGTCACCACGGTGTCCGCGATCGCCCAGGGCCTGCCTGGCTACGACTCGGCGGCGATCCACCACTCCCGGATCAGCCGGGAGCGGGTCGCCGGGATCGCCCGGGAGCTGCTGGCCGCCACCCACGCCGAGCGCGCGGCCATCCCGTCGATGCACCCGGGCCGGGTGGACGTGATCGCGGCCGGGGCGCTGGAGCTGCTGGAGATCATGGAGCGCACCGGCGCCGCCGAGGTGGTCGTGAGCGAGCACGACATCCTCGACGGCATCGCCTTCGGTATCGCCTCCTGACCCCGTGCGGGGCCTGCCCGTCACGGCCCCGGCACCCCGAAAGGGGGGCCGGGGTCCTGGCGCGCCCGCACGCGGGTGGGAAAGTTCGTGAATTTCTTCACATGGCGATCGGGCCATTCGTCGCACCGGCCCGCCCGCTACGTCCGATATGTGGGACCGAAGGCCTGTCGGGCGGGTGGCCCATGGGATCGCAGGTCAGGCCTCGTTTGAGGTTTGAAAATCGAAATCACGCGCGGGAACCCGGGCGTTGTGCGGATCGTTGCTGCTCAGGCCGGTGGTGCTCCGGCGAACGTTCGCGCGGGGCCGTCCGGGGGTGGGGGCCGCCGCGCCGGACCCGGTTTTGCGGCCGCGCAGTGTAGCACGGGGGGTCCGTCAACTTGTGACCGGGCTCACGAAGGCTGCTCCGGACGGTGCTGGATACTTTCGGATATGAGCACCACGGAGCGTCCTCGCATCCTCATTGTCGGCGGTGGTTACGTCGGCCTGTATGCCGCGATGCGCATCCTCAAGAAGATGCGTTACGGCGAAGCGACCGTCACGGTCGTCGACCCGCGGTCGTACATGACGTACCTGCCCTTCCTCCCCGAGGCGGCCGGCGGCAGTGTCGCGCCGCGCAACCTCATCGCGCCGCTGCGCAGCACCCTCAAGAAGGCGGAGGTGCTGACCGGGTCCGTCACCGGCATCGACCACGCCCGCAAGGTCGCCACGATCCAGCCCGCGGCCGGCGACAGCTACGAGCTGCCGTTCGAGTACCTGGTCGTCGCGACCGGCTCGGTCTCCCGCACCTTCCCGATCCCGGGTCTGGCGGAGAACGGCCTCGGCATGAAGACGGTCGAGGAGGCCATCGGCCTCCGCAACCACGTCATGGCCCAGCTCGACAAGGCCGAGTCCACCACGGACGAGGAGATCCGCCGCAAGGCGCTGACCTTCGTGGTGATCGGTGGCGGCTTCGCCGGCATCGAGACGGTCGCCGAGGTCGAGGACATGGCCCGCGACGCGGCCAAGCTGTACAAGACCGTCAGCCGCGACGACATGCGCTTCGTCGTGGTCGAGGCGGCCAACCGCATCCTCCCCGAGATGGGCCCGGACCTCGGTCTGTGGACCAAGGAGAAGCTCGAGGAGCGCAACATCGAGGTCTACATCGAGACCTCGATGGACTCCTGCGTCGACGGCCACGTCATGCTGAAGAACGGCATGGAGATGGACGCCTCCACCATCGTGTGGACGGCCGGCGTGAAGCCGAACCCGGTGCTGGCCAACTTCGGCCTGCCGCTGGGCCCGCGCGGCCACGTCGACACCGCGCCGACCCTGCAGGTCCAGGGCTTCGACTACGTCTGGTCCGCCGGCGACAACGCCCAGGTGCCGGACCTCGCCGCGGGCGAGGGCGCCTGGTGCCCGCCGAACGCGCAGCACGCCAGCCGCCAGGCCATCGTCCTCGGCGACAACGTGATCTCCGGCATGCGCGGCTTCCCGCAGAAGGAGTACAAGCACAAGAACCTGGGTGCGGTCGCCGGTCTCGGCCTGCACAAGGGCGTGGCGATCCTCTTCGGCAAGTACAAGCTGAAGGGCCGTCCGGCCTGGTGGTTCCACCGCCTGTACCACGGCGCGATGGTGCCGACCTTCAACCGCAAGGTGCGCGTCTTCACCGACTGGACGCTCGCGATGTTCCTCAAGCGCGAGATGGTCGGCCTCGCCCAGATGGAGAAGCCGCAGCTGCCGATCCAGGAGGTCACTCCGCCCACCAAGCCCGTCGAGGCCGCCAAGCCGGCCGCCGACAAGGAACTCGCCAGCAAGTAAGCGACTGAGACCCCGGTGTGGGAGCACCGGGGTATGAGTCGGAGGCCCTCCGCCCGGCAGCGTTGCCGGACCACGACCTCCGTGGTGCTCAGCCGGCCGTGTGACCGGGCGGAGTACAGAAGTAGAAGGTCCCCTGCCGAAACCCTCGGGCAGGGGACCTTTCTCGTTCCGGGGCCGGCCGACCGGGAGCGGTCGGCCGGCCCCGGTCGGTCAGTCGGTCTTGATGCTCTCCAGGATGTCCAGCTTGGACGCCCGGCGGGCCGGCCAGATCGCGGCCACCAGGCCGACCACCCCGGCCAGCGCCAGGAACATCGCCAGCTGGCCGTACGGCAGGACCGTGGTCAGACCGGAGAGGGTGGACTTCAGGGTGCCGTTGACCGCCCAGGCGATGAAGCAGCCGAGCAGCAGGCCGATGCCGGCGCCGAACAGCGAGATCACCACGGACTCCAGACGGACCATCCGCTTGATGCCGCTGCGGTCCAGGCCGATCGCCCGCAGCATCCCGATCTCGCGCTTGCGCTCGAAGACCGACATGGCCAGCGTGTTGACCACGCCCAGGATCGCGATCAGGACCGCCATCCCCAGCAGGCCGTACATCAGGTTCAGCGCGAAGGTGATGGTCTGGCTGAACTCGTCCCGGACGTCCTGCTTGGACTTCACCTCGATCACCGGGTTGGCGCCGGTGGCGTCCTTGAGGGCCTGCTTGAGGCTGTCGGTGGCGCCGTCCTTGCCCTTGACCAGGACCTCGGAGATGTACGGCTTCGGCTCGTGCTTGGCGACCTCGCTGTTGGCCAGCAGCGTGCGGCCGAGCACGCCGGCGTTCTCGTACACGCCGCCGATGGTGAGCTGCCCGGTGGACTCGTCCGGGAAGGTCACGTTCACGACCGAGCCGGTGGTGGCGTTCAGCTTCTTGGCCGTGTCCTCGCTGACCAGCAGCTGCCCCTTGGCGAGGTTGGCGGTGGAGCCGGCGGTCAGCTTGACGTCGGTGAGCTGGTCGAGGTTGGCCGCGTCCACGCCGTTGATCACCGCGCCGGTGCCGTTGAGGTCCCAGTAGGAGGTCGTCAGCGCCGAGGATGCGGCCACTCCGGGCGCCTTGGCGATCTGCGCGGGCACCTGCTCGGACAGGCTCATGTTGTTGGCGGCCCCGATGATGTAGTCGGCCTTCATCGCGCTGGTGACGGCCCGGTCGACGGTGTCGTTGACCGAGGCGCCGATCACGGTGAGCCCGGTGACCAGGGTCAGGCCGATGGTCAGCGCGGCGGCGGTGGCCGCGGTGCGGCGCGGGTTGCGCACCGCGTTCTGCTGGGCGAGCTTGCCCGGGGTGCCGCCGAGACCGCGCAGCAGCGGGCCGACCAGCGCGACCACCGGACGGGAGAGCAGCGGCAGCAGGACGAACACGCCGATCAGGGCCAGGAAGGCGCCGGCGCCGACCGGCAGCCGGCCGCTGTCGTTGCCGGTGGAGGCGCCGAAGCCGATCAGGGCGAGGCCGCCGCCGGCGAGCACCGAGCCGATCGTGTTGCGGACCACCAGGCTCTTCTGGGAGACCGGCTGGTCGCCGCTGCTCATCGCGGCCACCGGGGCGATCCGGGAGGCGCGCATGGCGGGCAGCAGGGCCGACAGGACCGTCACCAGGACGCCGACCACGATCGTCACCACGACGGTGAGCGGCTTGATCACCAGCGAGCCGTTCGGCATGTTCTCGTTCAGCGAGCCGATCAGCGACTGCATCCCGGCGCCGATCCCGACGCCGGCCAGCAGGCCGGCCGCGGCGGAGGCGGTGCCGATCAGCAGGGCCTCGATCAGCACGGACCGGGTGACCTGCTTGCGGCTGGCGCCGATGGCGCGCAGCAGGGCCAGCTCCTTGGTGCGCTGGGCGACCAGCATGGTGAAGGTGTTGGCGATGATGAAGATGCCGACGAAGAGCGAGATGAAGGCGAAGACCAGGAGCATGGTGCGCATGCTGCTGGTGGCCTCGGTGATCATCTTCTGCTCGTCGGCGTTGAGCTTGGCGCCGGTCTCGACGTCGAACTGGTGGCCGGACGGCACCTTGGGCTGGGCCTCGGCGAGCAGCGCGTCCTGGCTGGTGCCGGGCTTGGCGGTGAGCACGACGCTGCTGTAGCGGCCCGGCTCCAGCAGGGTCTGCTGGGCGGTGGCCTTGTCGAACAGGGTGAGCGTGCCGCCGGTGTTCACCACCGGGTCGTCGGTGGTGAAGACGCCGGTGAGCTTCGCCTCGACGACCGGGCCGTTCGCGGCGACCCGGACGGTGTCGCCGACCTTGTAGCCCGCCTTGTCGGCGGTCCTGCGGTCGAGCGCGACCTCCTTGGCGGTCTTCGGGCCCTGGCCCTCGACCATCGGGTAGCGCGGGTCCTTGCCGTCCTGGCCGGGGGCGAAGTTGGCGCCCTTGGCGGCCCAGACCTGGCCGATCAGGTTGCCCTTCCTGTCGGCCACGCCGGTGAAGCCGCTGACCACGCCGCGGGCGTTGGCGGTGCCCGGCAGGGCGGCCAGCTGCTGGACGGTGGCGTCGGTGAGGGTGGCCGAGCCGCCCTCACTCTTCTGCCGGGCGGAGGCGTGGGAGCCCGCCGCGCGGTCCACCACCTGGACCGAGACGTCCGAGTAGCTCTTGGAGTTGCTGTCCCGCATGGCCTTGCCGAAGGTGTCGGAGAAGACCATGGTGCCGGCCACGAAGGCGGTGCCGAGCATGACGGCCAGCGCCGTCATCAGCAGTCGGCCCTTGTGGGCCAGCACGTTGCGCAGTGCGGTGCGATACATGGGGTGTCCTGGGAAGAATCGGTGAGCGGGCTACGGCTGCGGGTGTGTCAGCTGGTGCGGCCCTTGGCGTCGAAGCGGCGCATGCGGTCCAGGACGGTGTCGGCGGTGGGGTGGTGGAGCTCGTCGACGATGCGGCCGTCGGCCAGGAAGACGACGCGGTCGGCGTAGGAGGCGGCGACGGGGTCGTGGGTGACCATGACGACGGTCTGGCCGAGCTCGCGCACCGAGTTGCGCAGGAAGGAGAGGATCTCGGCGCCGGAGCGGGAGTCGAGGTTGCCGGTGGGCTCGTCGGCGAAGATGATGTCGGGCTTGGAAGCGAGGGCGCGGGCGCAGGCGACGCGCTGCTGCTGGCCGCCGGAGAGCTGGGAGGGCCGGTGGCTGAGGCGGCCGGAGAGGCCGACGGTGTCGACGACGCGGTCGAGCCAGGCCTTGTCGACCTTGCGGCCGGCGATGTCCATCGGGAGGGTGATGTTCTCCAGGGCGGTCAGCGTGGGGAGCAGGTTGAAGGCCTGGAAGATGAAGCCGATGTGGTCCCGGCGCAGCTGGGTGAGCTGCTTGTCCTTGAGGCCGACGAGCTCGGTGTCGCCGATGGTGGAGGAGCCGGAGGTGACGGTGTCCAGGCCGGCCATGCAGTGCATGAGGGTGGACTTGCCGGAGCCGGACGGGCCCATGATCGCGGTGAACTCGCCCTGGGGGAAGACGACGCTGACGTTGTCGAGGGCGACGACGCGGGTCTCCCCCTCCCCGTAGACCTTGTTCAGACCGGTGGCTCGGGCGGCCGCCAGGCCGGTGTGGACGGCGGTTGCGGTCGGCGTGGTCACGGGAGGCTCCTTGTGCTCGTCGTACTCGTGGACTTGTACCTCCATGTTCCGCGACGTGATCATGGTCTTGCGTCGCTCCGCCGGACGGTTGGCCCTACCACCGCTGGGCGTACGGGAGGGGTTGGCCCCTCCTCCTGCGGTATGACGTGGACCCTGATGCGGAACGGATGGCCGGAACGGATATCCTTCGTGGCCGAATCCCGGACAGTTCGTCAGATGGCAAGGAAACATGACAACTTCCGGGGCTGGGAACATGCGAAAGGGTGAGTCGGGAGACTAGGCTCAGGGTGGTTTCGCAGACGCCCGGATGGTGGAACGCAGACACGGGCAGCTTAAAACTGCTTGGCCGCGAGGCCGTGCCGGTTCGAGTCCGGCTCCGGGCACCGATCACCAGGCGGGGGCGCGACGGCGTCCCCGCCGGTCGTTGTTCACGGATCCTCCTCGCGGCGTATCCCGGAATTTTTGCCAAGCCATTACCCTTGTACGGGGCGGTGCAGTGCCGCCACGGAGGGAATGAGCAATGAGAAGCAGCAACCCGGTCTTCTCGCGGGAGGGGTCCTTCACCCGCGACTCCGGCTACGCAGGGTTCGGTAACACCGCACAGGCCGGGAGCCCGTACGGCAACAACCCCTACGCGGGGACGCCCTACGCCCAGCAGCCGCAGGGTCAGGCCCCGATGACCGACGAACAGCTCTACGAGCTGTACAACGGTCCGTCGGCCGGGCCGGCCGCCACCGGGCGGATGACGCTCGACGACGTGGTCGCCCGCACCGCCATGACGCTGCTGACGCTGGTCGTCGCCGGCGCGGTGGCCTGGTTCGCGCTGCCGTTCGAGAACTTCGGCTTCGCGATCGCCGCCAGCCTGGTGGCCATGGTCGTCGGCCTGGTGGTCTCCTTCAAGCGCAGCGTCAGCCCGCCGCTGATCCTGACGTACGCGGCCCTCCAGGGCTTCGCGATGGGTGCCGTCTCGCACGCCTTCAACACCATGCTGAACGGCATCGTGATCCAGGCGGTGCTGGGCACGGCGGCGGTCTTCGGGGCCATGCTGTTCGCCTACAAGAGCGGCAGGATCCGGGTCACCGCCCGCTATCAGCGGATCGGCATCTCGATCGCCCTCGGCTTCGTGCTGCTGATGCTGGTCAACGTGATCGCGATGGCCTTCGGTGCCGACATGGGGCTGCGCTCCGGTCCGCTGGGCATCGTGGTCGGCCTGATCGGCATCGGCCTGGGCGCCTTCTTCCTGTCGCTGGACTTCGCGGCGATCGAGCAGGCCATCGCCCAGGGCGCCCCGCAGCGCGAGTCGTGGCGGGCCGCCTTCGGGCTGACCCTCTCGCTGGTCTGGATCTACATGGAGATGCTGCGCCTGATCGCGATCCTGCGCGGCGACGACTGACGGTCCCTCCCGCCGTGAACCACTGCCGCCGGGCCCTGGAGCGACTCGCTCCGGGGCCCGGCGGCTTTCTGGCCTAGGCTCCTGTCCATGCATGACGTAGAGCCCCTGGACGTGGATCCCCTGGTCGAAGCCGTCGACAAACTGGCGGATCGTTTCCGCTCGCTGCCGCAGAGCAAGCTGCTGGGCGCCGTGCCCGGGCACGCCTCGCGGGCGGCGGCCGCGCTGGAACTGGCGCGGCGGCTGGCCGGGCTGGCCGCGGCGGCGGAGGGCGGCCCGCGGCGGGACTTCCCGGACGCCGGGGCCTTCGCGGTGGGGGACCAGCTGGCCGTCGCCGGGCACGACCTGGCGACCGCGCTGGCGGCGCTGCCGGACGGGCCGGCGGCGGCCGAGGTGCTGGCCGCGGCCGTGGACGCGGTGCGGGAGACGGCGGCGCTCTGCGGCTGAGGCCCCGGGAGCGCGTACAGGCCGAAGGCCGGCCGGGTCGGTAACCCCGTGACCCGGCCGGCCTTCGGCCTGCCTGCTGCGCGCTGCTGGGCTGGTGTGCTGGTGAGCCGCTGTCAGATGCTGGCGACCACCCGGTCGGCGAGCACGTAGACGGCCTCCTCGTCGGTGGAGAAGGTCAGCGAGTACGAGCCGGAGAAGCGCGAGCCGCCGAGCAGCCGGACGTGCTCGCCGGCGCGGACCGCGTCGATCAGCCGGTAGGCGGCCTCCCGGTCGCCCGGGGCCACGCAGAGGGTGGTGCCGTCGGCGAAGGCGTAGACGTCCAGGGTGCCCAGCGGGCCCGGGCGGACGTCGATCAGGGCGACGGCCTCCTCGGCGAGGGTGGCCAGCCGGCCGTCGGTCCACTCCCGGGACGGCGCCTGGCTGGGCACGAAGTCGGGGTGCGAGGGGTGGCGGCGCGGGTCGGGCATGGCGACCGGGGCCTCCTCGACGGCCGGGTCGGCGTCCAGCAGCCCGGCCTCCAGGCCGGTGGCCAGCAGGTCGGCCTCGCGGCGGGCCCGGGCGTCCTTGGTCTCGCCGACCGGATGGCCGGGGCGCAGCGGCATGCCGCCCTCGGTGGCGGGCTCGGCGGGGGCGGTGCCGCCGCCCTCGTTGATCAGGTCCTCCAGCGCGGAGCGCAGCGCCTCGCCGAACTCCGGGTCCATCGTCCCGGCGTTGTCGACGGCGTCCTGCGGGCCGGTGGGGCGGGGGAAGAAGAGCGGCCACTCGTCGGTGCCGGAGAACGCGCCGGAGAACGGCGAGTCGAACAGCGGCGCGTCCTCGGCCGCGCGGGCCTCCTGCTCGGCCCAGAACGCCCGGGCCTCGGTGATCTCCCGCTCACGGTCGGCGGCGAGCGCCTCGGTGACGGCCCGGCGTATCGCGGCCTCGTCCACCGGGGCGGCCGCGGTCGGGGCCGCGGCCTGCGCGTCCAGTCGGCGGGAGAGTCCGCGGAGGTGGAGCAGCACGGCGGTCGACACGGTGATCAGGATCAGTAGCAGGATGGTGTAGACGGCGCTCACGGAACGTACTCCTAGCGAGGAGCGGAACGGGGTTACGTGTCCACACTGCCGCATGCGGGGCTGTTACCGCAGTGGCGAATGTCCAATTCGTCCAGGACTTTCGCTCTTGTCCCCAAATTGTTAGGTAACACCGTTCTACGCAGTGGAGTTGATCCGCTCCGCAGTGTCGATTTCCGGGCGGAAAGCGAAAGAAATGAGGGCCGGATCGACCTCGCGGTGTGATTCGGCCCTCAATTACGCTGCGTCACTCCAAATGGGTGGTCCAGACCCTTCGGAGGGTGTCCGGAGGGTCAGCTCAGGCGCTCGATGACCATCGCCATGCCCTGGCCGCCGCCGACGCACATGGTCTCCAGGCCGAACTGCTTGTCGTGCCACTGCAGCGAGTTGATCAGGGTGGTGGTGATCCGGGCGCCGGTCATGCCGAAGGGGTGGCCGACCGCGATCGCGCCGCCGTTGACGTTCAGCTTGTCCAGGTCGACGCCGAGGTCGCGGTAGGAGGGGATCACCTGGGCCGCGAAGGCCTCGTTGATCTCGACCAGGTCGATGTCGTCGATGGTCAGGCCGGCCCGCTTGAGCGCCTGCTTGGAGGCCTCGACCGGACCGTAGCCCATGATCTCGGGGGAGAGCGCGCTGACGCCGGTGGAGACCACCCGGGCGAGCGGGGTGATGCCGAGCTCGCGGGCCTTGGTGTCGGACATGATGACCAGCGCGGCCGCGCCGTCGTTCAGCGGGCAGCAGTTACCGGCGGTCACGGTGCCGTCGGGGCGGAACACCGGCTTCAGGCCGGCCACGCCCTCCAGGGTGACACCGGCGCGCGGGCCGTCGTCCGTGCTGACCACGGTGCCGTCCGGGAGCGTCACCGGGGTGATCTCGCGCTCCCAGAAGCCGGCCTTGATGGCGGCCTCGGCGAGGTTCTGCGAGCGGACGCCGAACTCGTCCTGCTCGGCGCGGGTGATGCCCTTGAGCGCGGCCAGGTTCTCGGCGGTCTGGCCCATCGCGATGTAGGCGTCCGGCAGCAGCCCGTCCTCACGCGGGTCGTGCCACTCGCCGCCACCCTCTTCCGCCCGCTTCTTGGTGCGCGCCTGGGCCTCGTCGAAGATCGGGTTCATGGTGCCGGGCAGGCCGTCCGAGGTGCCGTTCACGCTGCGCGAGACGGTCTCCACGCCGGCCGAGACGAAGACGTCGCCCTCGCCGGCCTTGATCGCGTGCAGCGCCATCCGCGTGGTCTGGAGCGAGGAGGAGCAGTAGCGGGTGATGGTGGCGCCGGGCAGGTAGTCCATGCCCATCTGGACGGCCACGATGCGGGCCAGGTTGTGGCCCTGCTCGCCGCCGGGCAGGCCGCAGCCCAGCATCAGGTCGTCGATCTCGCGCGGGTCGAGCTGGGGCACCTTGGCCAGGGCGGCCTGGATGATGTGGGCGGTCAGGTCGTCCGGGCGGACGTCCTTGAGCGAGCCCTTGAAGGCCCGGCCGATCGGCGAACGGGCGGCGCTGACGATGACGGCTTCGGGCATGACGGGCTCCTCGCTGGGTGACGGCGGACCTGACGTCCGGGAGGAAAGTTACCGCCTGGTAGATCAGGCGTCACCCGTACCAGCGTGTGAGCTGGCCGACGTGTTCCCGGGGGTCGTACCGGCCTCCTTCCCGCCCTCCGGGCCGGGCGGGCCGATCCGCAGCCGGTGCCTCAACTGGGCCCAGCGGCGGCCCGCGCCCTCCGTCGGTACGGCCGCCACCTCGGTGCCCTCCCGGTCGGCCGCCGCGGCCGCCGCGACCGCGACCGGCAGCACCGAGGTGCCCGGGACGGCCGCGGCCGGGCGCTCCTCCTCGGGCCAGAGTCCGAGCGTGGCGCAGACCGAGGGCAGCACCGCCATCGCGGCGGTCGCGTAGCCCTGGGCCGAGGGGTGGTAGCGGTCGGCGGCGAACATCTCCGGGCGCGCGGCGAACTCCGGGCCCAGCAGCGAGCCCAGCGAGACCGTCCGGCCGCCCGCCTCCACCACCGCGATGGTCTGCGCGGCGGCCAGCTGCCGGCTCAGCCGGCGGGCCACCCAGCGCAGCGGCGGCCGTACCGGCTTGATCGTCCCGAGGTCGGGGCAGGTGCCCACGACCACCTCGCAGCCGTTGGCGCGCAGGGCGGCGACGGCCTCGCCGAGCTGGCGGACGGCCAGTTGGGCCGGGCTGTGCCGGGTCACGTCGTTGGCGCCGACCATGATCACGGCGACGTCCGGGTGGTGCGGCAGCGCCTGCTCCAGCTGGCCGGAGAGGTCGGCGGAGCGGCCGCCGGAGCGGGCCACGTTGACCAGCCGCACCGGGCGCTCCGCCACCGAGGCGAGGCCGGCGGCGAGCAGGGCGCCCGGGGTCTCGCCGGAGCGGGCCACGCCCAGGCCGGCGCCGGTGGAGTCGCCGAGGACGGCCAGCACGAGCGGGGCCTGCGGGCCGACGGCGCGGTCGGCGAAGGCGTCCCCGTAGACGCCGTCGGCCTTGGGCGGTTGGGTCTCCAGGACGCCGATGGCCTGGATGGCGAGCTTGCTCTCGGTCAGCAGCAGGCCGACCAGGCCCACCCCGAGCAGTCCGAGACCGCCGCCGCCGTAGGCCGCCGCGGTGGCGATCCGACGGGCCACCCGGGCCCGCGAGTCCCGTGCCCCTGGCATCCGGTGCCCCCTTCACGTGCTCCTGCCGCCCCCCGCGGAGGCACGGCGTTGCCTGCACAGCGCTCTTACCCGCGCGGGGGGCGGGACTACCCGGGGCGCCGACGGGGGTGGGCCATTGGGGGAGGTGTGAAAGAGGGGAGCCGAGGGACGGGTGTCACGCCCTAGGCTTTGCAGTACCGAAAAGCAGTCGCACGCCCACAGACCGGGAGGACCCCCGTGCGGTACCACAACTCGATCATCGACCTGGTCGGCAACACGCCGCTGGTCAAGCTGAACAAGGTCACCGAGGGCATCAGCGCGACAGTGCTGGCGAAGGTCGAGTACTTCAACCCCGGCGGCTCGGTCAAGGACCGCATCGCGATGCGCATGATCGAGGCCGCCGAGGCCTCGGGCGCCCTCAAGCCCGGCGGCACCATCGTCGAGCCGACCTCCGGCAACACCGGCGTCGGCCTGGCGATCGTGGCCCAGCAGAAGGGCTACAAGTGCATCTTCGTCTGTCCGGACAAGGTCTCGACCGACAAGATCAACACCCTGCGCGCGTACGGCGCCGAGGTGGTCGTCTGCCCGACCGCCGTCGCCCCGGAGCACCCGGACTCCTACTACAACGTCTCCGACCGCCTGGTCCGGGAGACCCCGAACGCCTGGAAGCCGGACCAGTACTCCAACCCGGACAACCCGGCCTCGCACTACCACTCCACCGGCCCGGAGCTGTGGGAGCAGACCGACGGGAAGATCACCCACTTCGTGGCGGGCGTCGGCACCGGCGGCACCATCTCCGGCACCGGCAACTACCTGAAGGAGGCCTCCGGCGGCAAGGTCAAGGTGATCGGCGCCGACCCGGAGGGCTCGGTCTACTCGGGCGGCACCGGCCGGCCGTACCTGGTCGAGGGCGTCGGTGAGGACTTCTGGCCGACCGCCTACGACCGCAACGTCGCGGACGAGATCGTCGCCGTCTCCGACAAGGACTCGTTCCAGATGACCCGCCGCCTGGCCAAGGAGGAGGGCCTGCTGGTCGGCGGCTCCTGCGGGATGGCCGTGGTGGCCGCGCTGGAGGTGGCCAAGGAGCTCGGGCCGGACGACGTCGTGGTGGTGCTGCTGCCGGACGGCGGCCGCGGCTACCTGTCGAAGATCTTCAACGACGACTGGATGGCCGACTACGGCTTCCTGCCCTCGTCCACCGACGAGGCGCACATCGGCGAGGTGCTGGCCCGCAAGGAGTCCATGGAGCAGGGCGGCGTCCCGCAGTTCGTCCACATGCACCCGAACGAGACGGTCTCCGAGGCGGTCCGGGTGCTGCGCGAGTACGGCGTCTCGCAGATGCCGGTGGTCTCCCCGGGCGCCGGGCACCCGGACATCATGGCCGGCGAGGTGATCGGCTCGGTGGTGGAGAAGCTGCTGCTGGAGGGCATCTTCGCCAAGGAGATCGAGCTCACCGACACGCTGGACAAGGTGATGTCCAAGCCGCTGCCGGTGGTCGGCTCGGGCGAGACCGTCACCAACCTGATGACCGTGCTGGAGAAGGCCGACGCGGCCGTCGTGCTGGTCGAGGGCAAGCCGCAGGGCATCGTCACCCGCCAGGACCTGCTGGGCTTCCTGACCGGTCGCGGCCAGCACTGACCCGGCGTCACCGCCGTCCGCCGTCCGCTGCCCCGTCGCTCGCCGACCGCTGCCCCGCCGCCGCCCGTCGCCGATGCTCCGTCACCGCCGTCCCGCCGTGGACGGATGCGGAGGATTCGTCCACGGGGGAAGTGGTACACCGGCGTCACCTGCCCGCAGCACGTGGTTAACAAGGCTCGGGCATCGTGGTGGTCAACGGCAGGACGCCGAGTGAGGCGACGGCAACCGTCCGGGAGCGGCTCCCCGGCGGCGGCGGTCGGCTCCGGACACACCGGGTGACCCTGACCCGGTCGCTGTGTCCTCCGCCGTGGGAGGCGCCGTCGTCCCGCCCCTGCCCGGCCCCGGCCGGCTGACAGGGTGCGGCGGCTCCCGCGGCAGCACCGCGCCGCACGGCGCGTGTCCCCGTGGCTCCCGGGTGGGGGAGCCCCGGCGGGGAACGGTGGGGCCGGTCCTTCTCCGAGGGACCGGCCCCTTCCGTTCGCGCCGGGCGCGCGGGGTGTGCTCCGGGCGGCCGCCCGCGCACCACGCCGGGCGCGGTCGTCCCGTACGCTCGCACGCATGACCAGCACTGAAACGACCGACCAGGACACCCCGCGCTACGTCCGGGTCAAGATCGAGCTCATCGCGGAGATCACCGACGAGGGCGCGCTCAAGGCGGCCGCCCTGGAGGCGGTCACCGCGGACGAGTACCTCGACGACGAGGAGCGCGCCCAGTCCGTCGAGGCCATCGAGGTGGACCCGTCGGGTTCGCTCGCCCACTTCATCGACCCGGTCGCGCTGCTCGGCGACGTGCCCGGCGTGGAGCTCGCCTCGGCGACCTGGGAGTCGGCGCAGACCGAGTTCGACCCGGACAGCGAGGAGTGGGACGAGTACCAGGTGGACGAGTCCGCCGAGTAGGACGAAGCCGTCGGGTGACGGCGCCCGCCGTCACCGCACGTGAACGCCCGGTCCGCCTCGCGGGCCGGGCGTTTCGTCCCTGTTCATCGGGAAGTTGGGTCATCTCATACGATCGCTTACCCTTCGATGTTGGAACCGTGAACGGGTGGATTGCGTTTCTGTATCCGTAATGCCCGGGATGATCAGCAGGGAGACGCGACGTGACGGCACGGGAAGGTCAGGGGCGGGCGGCCGGAAGCGGCTGGAGTCGGCGCGGGGTCCTCGCGGGACTGATCGGCGCGCCCGTACTGCTGCTGGCGGCCTGTAACGACAACAGCGCCAGCGGTAGCGGCGGTGGCAGCGGCTCCGGCGGCTCGGGCGGCACCCCGAGCGGCGCGAGCAGCAGCGCCCCCAAGACCTCGGCCGCGGTCATCACCGTCAGCCCGGCCGACGGTGCCGCCTCCGCGAGCTTCAGCGAGCCGGTCAAGGTCACCGTCGCCAACGGCACCCTGAGCAGCGTCAAGGTCACCGACACCACCGGCAAGGAGCTGGCGGGCCAGCTCTCCGCCGACGGCACCGGCTGGACCTCGGCCGCCGCCCCCGCGAGCGGTACCAAGTACACCGTCGCCGCCACCGCCTTCGACAAGGACAAGCTGGAGGCGGACTCCAACGCCGTCTTCACCACGGCGACCCCGGCCAACACCTTCGTCGGCTACTTCACCCCCGAGGACGGCTCGACGGTCGGCGTCGGCATGCCGGTCTCGATCAACTTCAGCAAGCCGATCACCGACCGCAAGAGCGTCCAGCAGGCGATCACGGTCATAGCCGAGCCGGGCGTCGAGATCGTCGGTCACTGGTTCTCCAGCACCCGGCTCGACTTCCGGCCCCAGGAGTACTGGGCCAAGGGCACCAAGGTCACCCTCAAGCTCAGGCTCAAGGACGTCGAGGGCGCCAAGGGCGTCTACGGCACCCAGTCCAAGGACGTCGGCTTCACCATCGGCCGCGCCCAGACCAGCGTCGCCGACCTCGCCACCAAGAAGCTCACCGTCACCACCGACGGTCAGGTCAGCGCGGTCTACAAGATCTCCGGCGGCTCGCCCGAGCACACCACCTGGGGCGGCAAGATGGTGATCTCCGAGCAGTACACCCAGACCCGGATGAACTCGCAGACCGTCAACCTGGGCAGCGAGTACGACATCGCGGACGTGCCGCACGCCCAGCGCCTCAGCACCTCGGGCACCTTCATCCACGGCAACTACTGGTCCTCGCCGTCGATCTTCGGCGGCCAGAACACCAGCCACGGCTGCATCGGCCTCCAGGACACCAAGGGCGCCCAGGACACCGGCGCCGACGGCTTCAAGTTCTACAGGTCCTCGATGGTCGGCGACGTGGTCGAGGTCGTGAACTCCGGCGACAAGGCGGTCGCCCCGGACAACGGCCTGAACGGCTGGAACATGAGCTGGTCCGCCTGGAAGGCCGGCAGCGCCGTCTGACCCCGCCGGACCCGGTACGAACGACTCCCCGGGTGGGACCGGATCTCACGGTCCACCCGGGGAGCGGGACGGGTGCGAAACGGCGGTGCCCGGTGGCGCTCAGCGCTTCGCGTAGTCCGCGAAGCCCTGCCAGTCGACGATCACACAGGCCTCCGGGCCCACCGTCCAGGCGTCGTGCCCGGGCGGGCAGAGCATGAAGTCACCGGGGCCCACCTCGCACTCCCGGCCGTCGTCCATGTCAGCCCTGGGTGCGGGCCACGCCGATCGGGCAGGAGGCGCCGGTGCCGCCCAGGCCGCAGTAGCCGTTGGGGTTCTTGGCCTCCGACAGGTACTGCTGGTGGTACGGCTCGGCCGGGAAGAACGGGCCGGCCGGGGCGATCTCGGTGGTGATCGGGCCGTAACCGAGCGCGGTCAGTGACGGCTGGAAGGCGTCCCGGGTGGCCGCGGCGGCCTCGGCCTGGGCGGGGGAGTGGGTGTAGACGGCGGAGCGGTACTGGGTGCCGACGTCGTTGCCCTGACGGTTGCCCTGGGTCGGGTCGTGGGCCTCCCAGAACGTCTTCAGCAGGCGCTCATAGGAGATCACGGCCGGGTCGTACACCACCCGGACCGCCTCGGTGTGCCCGGTCAGCCCGCTGCACACCTCCTCGTACGTCGGGTTGGGGGTGTGGCCGCCCTGATAGCCGACCAGCGTCGTCCAGACGCCGGGCAGCCGCCAGAAGGTGCGTTCGGCGCCCCAGAAACAGCCCAGCCCGAAGTCGGCCACCTCCAGGCCCTGCGGGTACGGGCCGGGCAGCGGGTGCCCGAGCACGGTGTGCGGCTCGGTGAGGGTGAAGGCCGGGGAGGGCCGGCCGGGCAGCGCCTGGTCGGCGGGGACGAGCGAGGTCTTGTGGCGGTTGAACAGCACGGCCTGCTCCAGCGGGTCGGGGAACCTGGCGCAGTGTGCAACGCGCACGGCCGCCCCCGGATTCCGGGAGCGGCCGTGCGGGCCGTTCGGGCGGTCGGGCCCGCTGCGCGGAGGCCGGGAGACCGGGGGCCCCGCGCGCCGCGGTTCCGGCCCGCGGCGCACCCGCTCCCACCTGCGGGTTCACCCCGCTTCACGGTTCGGGCGGGCGTGACGGCATTCGCCCACTAGGCTCGGACCCATGACCGAGCACCAGCTTCCTCAGGGCTTCGAGACTCTCGCCATCCACGCGGGTCAGGAAGCAGACCCCCAGACCGGGGCCGTCGTCACGCCGATCTACCAGGTGTCCACCTACAAGCAGGACGGGGTGGGCGGCCTGCGGGGCGGCTACGAGTACAGCCGCAGCGCCAACCCGACCCGCACCGCGCTGGAGGAGTGCCTCGCGGCACTGGAGGGCGGCGCCCGCGGCCTCGCCTTCGCCTCCGGCCTGGCCGCCGAGGACACCCTGCTGCGCACCATCCTCAAGCCGGGCGACCACATCGTGATCCCCAACGACGCCTACGGCG
Organism: Kitasatospora sp. NPDC048286; assembly: GCF_043201735.1. Taxonomy (NCBI): domain Bacteria; kingdom Bacillati; phylum Actinomycetota; class Actinomycetes; order Kitasatosporales; family Streptomycetaceae; genus Kitasatospora; species Kitasatospora sp. NPDC048286. The sequence goes on along the minus strand of NZ_JBICZE010000005.1, from coordinate 508,501 downwards.
GCACCTTCCGGCTGTTCGCCAAGGTGCTGACCCGCTGGGGCGTCGAGTTCTCCGTGGCCAACACCCAGGACCTGGCCACCGTCCGCGAGGCGCTGCGCCCCAACACCCGCGCGGTGTGGGTGGAGACCCCGTCCAACCCGCTGCTGGGCATCACCGACCTGGCCGCGCTCGCCGAGATCGCGCACGGCGCCGGCGCGCTGCTGGTGGTCGACAACACCTTCGCCAGCCCGTACCTCCAGCAGCCGATCTCGCTCGGCGCGGACGCGGTCGTGCACTCCACCACCAAGTACATGGGCGGCCACTCCGACGTGGTCGGCGGTGCGCTGGTGCTGGCCGACGCGGCCCTCGGCGAGGAGGTCGCGTACCACCAGAACGCGATGGGCGCCGTCTCCGGCCCGTTCGACGCCTGGCTGGTGCTGCGCGGCATCAAGACGCTGGGTGTCCGGATGGACCGGCACAGCGCCAACGCCGAGAAGGTCGCCGAGCTGCTGGCGAGCCACCCGAAGGTCAGCCAGGTGCTCTACCCGGGCCTGCCCGAGCACCCCGGCCACGACATCGCGGCCAAGCAGATGAAGGCCTTCGGCGGCATGGTCTCGTTCCGGGTCGCCGGCGGCGAGGAGGCGGCCGTCGAGGTCTGCAACCGCGCGCAGCTGTTCACCCTCGGTGAGTCGCTCGGCGGCGTCGAGTCGCTGATCGAGCACCCGGGCCGGATGACCCACGCCTCGGCGGCGGGCTCGCCGCTGGAGGTGCCGTCCGACCTGGTGCGCGTCTCGGTCGGCATCGAGTCGATCGACGACCTGCTGGCCGACCTCAAGCAGGCGCTGGGCTGAGCCTGTACGGGGCCGCGGCCCCTCACTGCCCCTGCTGGTCCGCCGTGTACGACTCCATCGCGAGGTTGAAGCGGGCCAGCAGGGCGCAGAACACGCGCTGCTCCTCCGGCGGCCAGCCGTCCACCAGGCGGCGCGTCAACTCGGCCCGGCCGTCGCGGACTTCGGCGAGCCGGTCGAGGCCGCGCGAGGTCAGCGCGAGCCGTACGGCACGGCGGTCGGCCGGGTCCTGCACCCGGCCGACCAGCCCGGCCGCGACCAGCGGGGCGACCTGGCGGGTCACCGTGGAGGAGTCCACCCCCAGCGACTCGGCCAGCGCCTTGACGTTGGCCGGCCCGTGCCGCTGCAGCCGGTCGAGCAGCAGGTAGGCGGCCCGGTCCAGGGCCCCGACCCCGCCGCCGGAGGTCCGGACCTGTTCCATGCGGCGGGCGAACACCGCCAGCTGGTACTGGAGTTGGGTGTGCACGGGGTCGGTGCGGTCGGTGGCCTGGGGCGAGGTCGTCGTCATCGCGGCTCACGATCGTCGTGCGGTGAGGAAGGCTCAGGAGCAGCAGGGTACGCGGGCCGGGCGGGCCCGGGAACAGGCCCGGCATTCCGGATTGCCGTCGCCCGCGCCCGTAGTCTGGCGCCATGCACACCTGGCCGATCACCCTTGACGACGTCCGCGGCGCCCAGAAGATGCTCGCCGGGGTAGCCCGGGTGACCCCGATGGAGGGCAGCCGGCACCTCTCCGGGCTGATCGGCGCGCCGGTCCACCTGAAGTGCGAGAACCTCCAGCGCACCGGGTCCTTCAAGCTGCGCGGGGCTTACGTGCGGATCGCGGGACTCTCGCCGGTGCAGCGGGCCGGCGGGGTGGTGGCGGCGAGCGCCGGGAACCACGCCCAGGGCGTGGCGCTGGCGGCCTCGCTGCTCGGCGTGCGCTCCACGGTGTTCATGCCGGTCGCGGCGCCGCTGCCGAAGGTCGCGGCCACCCGGGACTACGGCGCCGAGGTGCGGCTGCACGGTGCCACCGTGGACGAGGCCCTGCGGGCGGCGCAGCGGTACGCGGACGCGACCGGCGCGGTGTTCATCCACCCCTTCGACCACTGGGACGTGGTCACCGGCCAGGCGACCGTCGGGCTGGAGATCCTGGAGCAGTGCCCGGAGGTGCGCACCATCCTGGTCGGGGTGGGCGGCGGCGGGCTGCTCGCCGGGATCGCGGCGGCGGTCAAGCCGCTGCGGCCGGACGTGCGGGTCATCGGGGTGCAGGCGGCCGGCGCGGCCGCGTACCCGCCCTCGCTGGCGGCGGGGCGGCCGGTGTCGCTGGAGCACTTCGCCACCATGGCGGACGGGATCATGGTCGGGCGCCCCGGCGACATCCCCTTCGAGGTGGTCAACACGCTGGCCGACGGCATCCGCACGGTCTCCGAGGACGCGCTGTCGCGGGCGCTGCTGCTCGGACTGGAGCGGTTGAAGCTGGTGGTCGAGCCGGCCGGGGCGGCCCCGATCGCGGCGCTGCTGGAGCGGCCGGACTCCTTCGAGGGCCCGGTGGTGGCGGTGCTGTCCGGCGGCAACATCGACCCGCAGCTGATGCAGCGGGTGCTGCGGCACGGGCTGGCGGCGGCCGGGCGCTACCTGTCGCTGCGGGTGCGGCTGGCGGACAAGCCGGGTGCGCTGGCGGACCTGCTGGCCGTGCTGACCAGGGTGGACGCCAACGTGCTGGACGTGGCGCACGTGCGGATCGACCCGCGGCTGGGGCTGACCGAGGTCGAGGTGGACCTGCACCTGGAGACCAAGGGGCCGGAGCACTGCGCGCTGGTGGTCGGGGAGCTGCGGGACGCGGGGTACGTGGTCTCGGACTGAGCTCCGTCCCCGGACTCCGCTCCGCACTTCGGCCGGGCTCCGTCCTGCACGCCGTTCTGCGCTCGGTCCTGGACTCCGTCCCTTGACGCGATATATCGCGTACTGGAAGACTCGCGATACATCGCGTTCGAGTCCCACGGGTCGAGAATCGGGTCGCCCGTGTGCCCGGAAACGGAGCAGAGTGGGACAGATCGCCCCATACGTCCGAGGAGATGAGGCAAGGCCATGGCGCCAGCCATCCAAGCCGAGAACCTGGTGAAGACCTTCGGCGACGTACGAGCCCTGGACGGGGTCAGCCTCGACGTCCCCGAGGGAACGGTGCTCGGGCTGCTCGGCCCCAACGGCGCCGGGAAGACCACCACCGTGCGGGTCCTCACCACCCTGCTCCGCCCCGACTCCGGCCGCGCGGTGGTCGCCGGGGTCGACGTGCTCAAGCACCCCAACCGGGTCCGCAGCCTGATCGGCCTGTCCGGCCAGTACGCGGCGGTCGACGAGTACCTGACCGGCTTCGAGAACCTCACCATGGTCGGCGAGCTCTACCAGATGAGCAACCGCGCCGCGAAGGCCCGCGCGCTGGAGCTGCTGGAGTGGTTCAACCTCACCGAGGCCAAGGACCGCACCGCCAAGACCTACTCCGGCGGCATGCGCCGGCGCCTGGACCTCGCCGCCGCGCTGGTCGTCCGGCCGCCGGTGATGTTCCTGGACGAGCCGACCACCGGTCTCGACCCGCGCAACCGGCTCGCGCTCTGGGAGGTCATCGAGACGCTGGTCGAGCAGGGCACCACGCTGCTGCTCACCACCCAGTACCTGGAGGAGGCCGACCGGCTCGCCCACGACATCGCGGTGGTCGACCAGGGCCGGGTGATCGCCCGCGGCACCGCAGACCAGCTCAAGGCGCAGATCGGCGGCGAGCGGATCGAGGTCGTGGTGCACCGGCCCGGCCTGGTCGGCGACGCCGTCGCCGCGCTGTCCGGCTACGCGCTGAGCGAGCCGACGGTGGAGCGGAACACCCGCAGGATCACCGTGCCGATCAGCGGCGGCGCCCGGGTGCTCGCCGACGCGATCCGCGAACTGGACTCCCGCGGGATCGAGATCGACGACATCGGGCTGCGCCGCCCGACCCTGGACGACGTCTTCCTCACCCTCACCGGCCACGTCGCCGAGGAGCGGTCCGAGGAGGAGGGCGGCGCCGACCGCAAGGCGCGCGGCCGGGGCCAGGACGGCCAGGACGGCCCGGGTGGCCCGGGTGGGCCGGGCGGGCCGGAGCCGGACAAGCAGGCCGTCGCGGCCGGGAAGGAGAGCTGAGATGAGCACCGCCACCGAGCACGCCATCGGCCCGGCGATGCCCAGGCAGCGCCGGGGGATCGCCGCCGCCCTGCACGACTCCTGGGTGGTCGCCAAGCGCAACCTGCGCCGGATGACCCGCATCCCGGAGATCGTGGTCTTCGGGTTGATGCAGCCGGTCATGTTCGTGCTGCTGTTCTCGTACGTGATGGGCGGGGCGATCAAGATCCCCGGCACCGACTCCAGCTCGGACACGTACATCCAGTTCCTGATGGCCGGCATCTTCGCCCAGACCGTCACCTTCGCCGTCGCCGGCGCCTCGGCGGGCATCGCGGAGGACATGAGCAAGGGGCTGGTGGACCGGTTCCGCTCGCTGCCGATGGCCCGGTCCGCGGTGCTGGTCGGCCGCACCCTGGCGGACCTGTGCCAGACCGCGTTCATCCTGGTGGTGCTGGCGATGGTCGCGCTGCTGGTCGGCTGGCGGATCCACGACGGCCTGCTCAACGCGCTCGCCGCCTTCGGCCTGCTGCTCCTGGTCGGCTACGCCTTCTCCTGGATCGGCGCGCTGATCGGCCTGTCGGTGCGCAGCCCCGAGGCGGCCACCTCGGCCGGGCTGATCTGGCTGTTCCCGCTGACCTTCGTGTCCAATGCCTTCGTGCCGGTCACCTCGATGCCGGGCTGGCTCCAGGGGATCGCGTACTGGAACCCGTTCAGCGCCACCGTGCAGGCCTGCCGGGTGCTGTTCGGCAACCAGGTCGGGCCGGTGGACAGCGCCTGGCCGATGCAGCACGCGGCGCTGGTGTCGGTGCTGTGGTCGGTCGTGATCACCGCGGTGTTCTCCTGGCTGGCGGTGCGCAAGTACCGCTCCTCCAGCGCCTGACCGGGAGGCGTTCGGAGCGGGCCGTTCCTCGGGGCGGCCCGCCCGGAACGCCGGAGGGCGGCCGCGGAAGTACTGGACTTCCGCGGCCGCCCTCGGGTCGTGTGCGGCCGGATCAGCCGGCGTGCGGCACGACCTTGACGATCTTCACCATGGCCGGCCTGCCGTTCGGCAGCTCGTAGGTGGCCTCGTCGCCGATCCGCTTGCCGTCGATGGCGCGGCCCAGCGGGGACTGCGGCGAGTAGACGTCCAGGTCGTCGGCGCCCGCGACCTCGCGGGAGGCCAGCAGGAACTCCATCAGGTCGTCCTCGTCGCCGTCGAAGGCGACCGTGACGACCATGCCCGGGGCCACCACGCCCGAGTCGGCCGGGGCCTCGCCGACCTTGGCACGCTCCAGCAGCTGGGTCAGCTGGCGGATGCGCAGCTCGTACTTGCCCTGCTCCTCCTTCGCCGCGTGGTAGCCGGCGTTCTCCTTGAGGTCGCCCTCCTCGCGCGCCGCCTCGATCTTCTGGGCGATCTCGATGCGCCAGGGCCCGGTCAGGTGTTCCAGCTCGGCCTTGAGCTGGTCGTAGCCGGCCTGAGTGAGCCAGGTCACGTTCTCACTGGTCTGGGTCACGGGTGCTCCTCGTAGGTGCTGGGGCTGTGCTGAGGGTGTGAGTCGTCAGCAGGGGTCGGTGGTGATATCGGTCTCAACTACAAAGCAACGCCCGCTCCCGTACCATCCGGTGCGGAAGGGGCGAAACCACGAGCCTAACAAGTCCTGCTGACAAGCGGGAGGGGCGTTCACGCGTCATTGACGGTGGCGTTGCGCCGCGGTGTACGGCAACGGAGTGCGGGACCCTCTACGGATGCCCGCTCTCCGGATCGGATATGCGTGCCGCCGGAGGCGGGTGCGCCGCCCGGGGCGCACTGTCCGGCCCGGGCGCGGCGCCCGGCGGGGGCGCGCTGCCCGGGGGAGCACTACTCGGTCGGGGTGCAGCCCAGCAGCTCGGCGGTGGTGCCGCGCGAGGTGGTGCGCAGGGTGACCACCGCGTCGTAGCTGGAACCGGCCGCCGGGACCGGGAAGTCGGCCACCCCGACCACCCCGTGGTCGTCGCCCTGCGAGCGCACGGTGCAGGTGCCGGCCTGCCCGTCGCCCTTGCGCACGGTGAGGTGCAGCTGGACCTCGGAGTCGGAGAGCACCTGGAAGGTCGGCACCGAGCCGTTGATCTTCGACTCGCGCAGCATGTAGGAACCGCCCAGCCAGGCGATCAGGCCCAGGCCGAGCACGCCGCAGACCGCGCCGATCACCTTCAGGCGGCGGTCCGAGTCGCGGTCGCCGCCGCGGCCGTATCGCCCCTCGGGCAGACCGGTGGCGGTGGTGTCTGCACTCATCGGACTCCGTCCTCTCCTGGGGGAGGGGCCGCGCGGGTGGTGCGGGGGAATGCGACGCTCCTCCAGTCCGTCACTATAGGAGGGGCACGCCCGCGGCCGGTCCGGCGGGGGCAGGGCTCGGCCGCGGCGGCGACGTTCCGCGGCCCGGCCCCGCGGCGACGCGGTCCCGAAGTGAGCGGTTCGTACGGTGGGCAGACCCGGACTTCGCGGAACGCCCGACGAGTGTGGAAGGAACGCAAGGCGTTGACTGAGCAGTTGCGACTGATGGCGGTGCACGCCCACCCGGACGACGAGTCCAGCAAGGGCGCGGCCACCATGGCCATGTACGTCGAGCAGGGCGTGGACGTGCTGGTGGCCACCTGCACGGGGGGCGAGCGCGGGTCGGTCCTCAACCCCAAGCTCCAGGGGGATCGGTACGTCGAGGAGAACATCCACGAGGTGCGCCGCAAGGAGATGGACGAGGCGCGGGCGATCCTCGGCGTCAAGCAGGCCTGGCTGGGCTTCGTGGACTCCGGCCTGCCCGAGGGGGACCCGCTGCCGCCGCTGCCCGAGGGCTGCTTCGCCCTCCAGGACGTCAAGGAGGCCGCGGAGCCGCTGGTCCGGCTGATCCGCGAGTTCAAGCCGCAGGTCATCACGACCTACGACGAGAACGGCGGCTACCCGCACCCGGACCACATCATGACCCACAAGATCACCATGCTGGCCTTCGACGCCGCGGGCGACCCGGACGCCTACCCGGAGGCCGGCGAGCCCTGGCAGCCGCTCAAGCTGTACTACAACCACGGCTTCCCGATGGGCCGCATCCGGGCCCTCCACACGTACCTCACCGAGCACGGCCACGAGTCGCCGTACGGCGAGTGGATCGAGGGCTGGGAGAAGAGCGGCCGCAAGGAGCGCGAGATCACCACCCGGGTCCGCTGCGACGACTGGTTCGAGACCCGCGACCGCGCGCTGATCGCCCACGCGACCCAGATCGACCCGGACGGCCCGTGGTTCCGCGTCCCGCTGGAGGTCCAGCGCGAGGTCTGGCCCACCGAGGACTACGAGCTCAGCCGTACCCTGGTCGACGTGGACCTGCCGGAGGACGACCTGTTCGCCGGCCTGCGCACGCCCACCCTGGCGGTCGAGGCCGCCGACACGCGCGACTGAACCACCCCCCGATGGCCCGGCTCCCCGTGAGCCGGGCCACCATAGAGATATGAGTGCCTCCGTGAACCTCGTCCAGCTCGCCGCTGACCTCGCCGTCGACGACGCCAAGGTCACCCCCGGCCTCCTCGGCTTCGTCGTCTTCGCCGCCCTCGGCGTCGCGACCTGGTTCCTGGCCAAGTCGATGAACAAGCAGTTCAAGAAGGTCGACTTCGTCGAGCAGCCGGAGGCTCCGAAGGAGTGAGCCGGCGGGCCGGTCCCACGGGGCCGGCCTCCGGTTCGTCGGACACGGCCCGGCCGGTTCACCGGACGGGCCTCGGCCGGTTCGCCGTACCCGCCCTGGCGGGCCGTCCGGCTTCGTAGGATCCCGAACCATGACGTGGTCGTGGCACACCGTGGTGCGCAGGGCGGGGTACGGAACGGCGGCGGCGGGGGTGCTGGCGGCCGCGGCGGCGGGGCTGGGGGACCCGGGGCCGCTGATCGTCGGGTCCGGTGCGGTGGGGGTGCTCGCCGGGCTGTTCCCGGCGCTCTGGGCCCCGGGCCGGCTCGGTGCGGTGGGCCCCTCGGTGCTGGTCGCCTGCGCCGTGTCGCTGCTGGTGACGGCCGGATACCGCGGGCCGGTGTCCGGCAGCATCGAGAACTGGTGGCTGCTGGAGACCGTCGCGCTGCTCGTGCCGATCGTCCCCGCGGTGCGTCGGCCCCCGGCGGCGACGGCGTTCGGCCTCGGCGCGCTGCTGGTCGCGACGGCGGCACTGGTGCCGATGCGGATCGGGGTCTGGGCCGAGCCGCCGGCCCCGCCCGGGGCGATCACCAAGCTCTGCCTGACCTCGGCGCTGCTGTCCTGCGCGGTGGTCGGGGTCGGCTGCTACCTGCGCTCGATGGACACCCGGGCCCGGGCGGCGGTGGCGGCCGAACGACGGGCGCAGCGCCTGGACCTGGCCCGCGACCTGCATGACTTCGCCGCGCACGACGTCACCGGGGTGGTGGTGCTGGCTCAGGCCGCGCAGGTGCTGGCCCGGCAGGACCCCCGGCAGGTGGTCGAACTGCTGGCGGGGATCGAGGCGGCCGGGCGGCAGGCGCTGGTCACGATGGACCGGACCGTGCAGGTCTTCGCGGCGGACGACGCCGATCCGGAGCCGCGTGGGCGGTTCGGGGCGGCTGCGGCTGATGCTGCGGTGGCGGAGCGGGGGCCGGGCCGGGGTTCCGGACGGGCGGCGGCGGGCGGGCCCGGGGCGCGCAGCCTGCGCCGCGACCTGAGCGAACTGCCCGCGCTGGCCGAGCGGTTCACCCGCAGCGGCTCCGCGCGGGTGCGGCTGGAGGCTCCGTCGGAGGCCGAACTGGCGGCGGTGCCGGCGGCGATCAGCGGGCTCGGCTACCGGCTGGTGGTGGAGGCGCTGACCAACGTCCGTCGGCACGCGCCCGCGGCCGGGGAGGTGGCGATCGAGGTCGGCCCGGCCCGGCACGGCGGGCGGGCGGCGCTGCGGGTCACGGTCACCGACGACGGGCTGCCGGGCGGGGCAGGGGGCTCGTCCGGTGCGGGTTCGCCCGATGAGGGTGGTGTCGGCGGCGCGTTGGGCGGGACCGAGCGGGAGGGCGGCGGCTTCGGGCTCGCGGGCCTGCGGGAGCGGGTGGAGGCGGCCGGTGGTGAGCTGACCGCCGGACCGGGGCCGGAGGGCGGCTGGCGGGTCGCCGCGGTGCTGCCGACGGAGGGCGTGGCCGGTCTCGGGGGCTGACCGGTCGGAGTCCCGCAGGCCCGGTCCGACGGCGGTTTCGAGCCTGTCGACGGGCTGATCCAGGCCATTCGGCACATCCGGCGGCGGCCGGTTCGGCGTTCGGAACGATCAAATGGGCCGATCGGCCGATGGCGACGCGCTCGGCGGGCGGGCAAGGATGTCGGTGCGGCGATCAGGGTGCGGGGTTCCCCTGAGCCGTCCCGACGAAAGAATCCCGAGCGGGGGATCGGCCTGTGATTCGCATTGCCATGTCTACCGAAGATCTGGCTCGTGTACGAATTGCTGGAAATGTCGAACAGGAGATGGAGGCGGTGCTGGCGCTGGAGGCGTGGCGGAGCGGTGGGGAATTCTTCCGCCCCTGGCAGCGGGCCGTCCGCGGGCAGTTGGCGCGGCAGCCGGTGCTGGCGGAGCGGCTGCGGCGTCTTTCGGGATCCAACGGTGGTTTCCGGGACGTATTGCGGGTGTGGGCGAATGGCCGGATCGTGTCGTCCGGCCGGGGTACCGAGTCGGTGGTCCAGCGGGCCGATGTCGCCGCGGCGGTCCGCGAGTTCCACCAGGTGGCGCTGCGGCCCTGCTGGCCGGACGTCCGGGCCCGGCTGGAGGCGGAGCGGGACGTCCGCCGCCAGATCGCCGGCCGCGGTGGGGTGGACGCGTTGCTCGGCACGTTGCACCCGAAGATCCGCTGGAACGCCCCGGTGCTGGAGGTCCCCGCCGAACGGGACATCGAACTCACCCTCGACGGGCGGGGGTTGCGGCTGGCCCCGTCGCTCTTCCTGCAGGGCGCCGGGGTGCTGCTCCGGCCGCGGCGGGGGGAGCCGGAGGAGGCTCCGACACTGCTCTTCGCGATGCGTCCCGAGCGGGGCGGCCGCCCGGCGCCGGTGGGTGCGCCGGAGGCGGCGGAGTCCGCGCGCCGCGGCGGGGGCGAGCCGCTCGCCGCGCTGGTCGGCCGGACCAGGGCGGCGGCCCTCCATGCCGTGCTGGACGGCTGTACCACCGGCGAGTTGGCGGACCGGCTCGGAGTGACGGCCTCGGCGGTCAGCCAGCACACTTCCGTGCTGCGGGCGGCCGGGCTGATCGACACCCGGCGCTGCGGCAACGGCGTGCTGCACACCGTCACCCCGCTGGGGCGGGCGCTGCTGCGCGGTGAGGCCCCGTCGGGCGGGGAGGGCCGGTCTCCGGGCGGCGCCGCCCCGCGCTGGGTCGAGGGCCGTCGGCGGGCGCTGCGGTGAGGAAGGGGGTCGTGCGGACGGTGTCGGGCGGGTCGGCTCGGGCGAGCCCGGTCAGGTGCGCTCGGCCAGTCCCGACTCCCAGGCCCAGGTGGCGATGCCCACCCGGTTGCGGGCCTTCAACTTGCGTTGGAGGTTGGCCAGATGGGTCTTGACGGTGCTCAGCGAGATGAACAGCTCGGCGCCGATGTCGGCGTTGGTCAGCCCCTCGGCGACCAGGACGGCGATCTCCTCCTCGCGGCTCGTCAGCGGCTCGACCGGAGAGCGGTCGACCCGGCGCGGGCCGGTGAAGTGGTGCAGCAGGCGGGTGGTGATCTGCGGGCTGATCAGCGAGTCGCCGACCACCGCCGAGCGGATCGCCTCGGCCAGCAGCGCGGGCCCTGAGTGCTTGAGCAGGAAGCCGCAGGCGCCGTTGCGCAGCGCGGTGTGCACGTACTCGTCGAGGTCGAAGGTGGTCACCACGACGACCTTCACCTCCGGGGTGATGCCGGCCAGTCTGCGGGTGACCTCCAGTCCGTCCAGCCCCGGCATCCGGATGTCGACCAGCAGGACGTCCGGCCGCAGGGCGCGGACGGCGTCCATGGCCTCCAGGCCGTCCGCAGCCTCGGCCACGACCTCCATGTCGGGCTGGGCCGCCAGGATGTGCCGGAATCCCTGGCGGACGCTCGCCTGGTCGTCGGCGATCACGACACGCGTCTTCATGGCGTCATGATCGCACGGGTTTTCGGCGACCCCGAAGTGAAGGCCTGGATTCCGCCTGGTATGCGTCGGATTCAGTTCCCACTTAACACTGTTGTCACATGACGAGGCGTCGGGGAAGGATGGTTCCTGTCGGAACGGGAAGCCTGGGCTTCGAAAGTTCCGGTGGAAATCGGAATTCCGTTCAGCGGATATTCGAAAGGGGGCGAGCGGCGAAGTGGACGCGAAATACGAGTCGTATGCGATAGCCGATCCGGTGTGGTACGACGCCCTGGAGCGGTGTGACGACCGGGACTCCCGGTTCGCTCCGGGCGGGGGCGTGCTGCCCGAGGGCTGGCACGGCCGCACCCAGGGGGTGTGGGAGGTGCTGGCACCGCCCGGCGCCCCGCAGCTGCCGGAACAGGGCTGGAAGGTCCACGTCAGCGCCACGCCCGAGACCGCCGAGGAGACGATCGAGACGGTCTGGCGGGTCTGCCGCCGGCTCGGGCTGCCCTGGAAGTACCTGCGCAGCAGGCTGGTGGTCGCGGTGACGAACGCCAAGTACGCCGACCGGTCCGCCAGCGGCAAGGTCGTCACCGTCTACCCGCGGATGGCCGCGGAGCTGGAGACCGTCCTCGCCGAGCTGGACGGGGCCCTCGGCGGCCGCCCCGGCCCGTACGTCCTGTCCGACCTGCGGTGGAACCAGGGTCCGGTGTCGGTGCGCTACGGAGGCTTCGCCCTGATGTGGTGCGAGCTGCCGGACGGCACCAGGGTGCCCGCGGTGAAGGATCCGGACGGCCGGCTGGTGCCGGACGCGCGGCGTCCGCGCTTCACCGTCCCCGAGTGGGCCACGACCCCGGACTTCCTGGCCGAGCGGATCGCCGCGGCCGCCGCCGGCGCGGGAGCCGGCCTCGGCCGCTACCGGGTGGTCAAGGCGCTGCACTTCTCCAATGCCGGCGGGGTCTACCTCGCCGAGGACGAGGGCGGCCGACGGGTCGTCATCAAGGAGGCCCGCCCGCACGCCGGGCTGGACGCCTCGGAGACGGACGCGGTGGCCCGGCTGCTGGTCGAGCGGGACGCCCTGGAACGGGTCGGTCACCTGCCGTTCGTGCCGGAGCTGTACGAGTACTTCACCAGCTGGGAGCACCACTACCTGGTGATGGAGTACATCCCCGGCGAGTCCCTCAACGCCTGGCTGGGCCGGGAGTACCCGCTCACCCGGCACCGGCCGGACGCCCGCGCCCTGGCCGACTTCGCGGGGCTCGCGGTCACGCGGCTCGCGCTGGTCGAGGAGTGCGTCGCGGCGCTGCACCGGGAGGGGGTGGCGTTCGGGGACCTCCACCACCGCAACATCATGGTCCGCCCGGATGGCACCGTCGCCCTGATCGACTTCGAGCTCGCGACGCCGCTGGACACCCCGCGCCGGCGCACCCTCGGTGCCCCCGGCTTCACCGACCCGGCGATCACGGACGCCCGTGAGGCCGACCTGTTCGCGCTCGGCTGCTGCCAGCTCGCCGCCCTCGTCTCGCTGACCACGCTGACCCGGCGCAACCCGGCCGTCGTCACCGGGCTGCTGGACCTCGTCGCGGAGTCCTTCCCGACGGTGCCCGCCGACTTCGTCGAGCGGATGACGAAGCGGCTCGCCCTCTCCCCGGCGCTGCGGCCCCACCTCGGGGACCGGCCCGCGGCCGAGGCCGGGGCGGAGCTCACGGTCGCGTCCCTGCTGCGCGGCATCGACGGGGCGGCGACCCCGGAGCGGGAGGACCGCCTCCACCCCGGCGACGTGGCCGGGCTGCGCCCCGGCGGTGCGCTCGGGCTGGCGTACGGCTCCTCCGGCGTGCTGCTCGCCCGGCACCTGGCCGGAGTCGCACCAGGGGAGGCGCAGCTGGACTGGCTCGCCGCCGCTGTGCGGCGCGCCCCGGCCGACACTCCGGTCGGACTGTACGACGGGCTGGCCGGCGCCGGCTGGCTGTTCCACCGGCTCGGGCACCCGGACGCCCCGAACGTGGTGGACCGGCTGCTGGCCGGCCCGTTGCCCGCCTCACCAGGCCTCTACGGCGGCCTGACGGGCGTCGCCCACCTGCTGCTGGAGGCCGGTGCGACGGACGAGGCGCTCGGGCTGGCCGCCAAGGCCGCCGGCCGGATCGGCGAGGCCGGGCTGCTGGACCGGCCGGGGCTGCTGCGCGGCTGGTCGGGGCCGGCAGTGCTGTTCGCCCGCTGCGCAGCCCTCACCGGTGACACGTCCTGGGTCGAGGCCGCCGAACGGGCCGTCCGCTGCGACCTACGGCACGGCCGGCTGGTCGACGACATGCTCCAGATGCACAGCTCGGGCCGGCTGCTGCCGTACCTCGCGGAGGGCTCGGCCGGAGTGGCGCTCGCCGTCCTGGCCCTGCCCTCCGTCCAGGCCGAAGCCCTCGGTGCCGAACGGGTGCTGGAGGCCGCGGCCCGGGCCGGTGCGGTCCGTGTGGTCGTCCAGGGCGGGCTGTTCAACGGCCGCGCCGGGCTCGTCTACACCCTGTTCCAGGTCGCCGCCCGCCTGCCGCACTGGCGGGCCGAGGCGGAGGAGCAACTCCGGCTGCTGGAGCTGCACCTGGCCCCGCAGCAGGACGGCGGTGTCCTGCACGGGGACCAGCTGATCCGGCTCTCGACCGACCTGGCCACCGGCTCCGCCGGCGCCCTGCTGGCGCTGGCTGCCGCCAAGAGCCCCGGGCAGTGCCTGCTCCCCGGTGCCCACCCCAGCCGCGGGTGGGCGCCGGAGCGGGCCGAGCCCGGTACCCCGTCCCGGCGAGACGACGAGAGGAGGTGACCGTGATGGCCGACATCCTGGCCCTTCAGGAGCTCGACGAGGAGATCGTCGTCGACGCCCCGTTCAGCTCGGTCAGCGCGTTCCACTGCTGACCCCCTGGTCCCCGCGGCCCGGTGCCGTGTTCCGGCGAGACGACGAGAGGAGGTGACCGTGATGGCCGACGTCCTGGCGCTTCAGGAGCTCGACGAGGAGATCGTCGTCGACGCCCCGTTCAGCTCGCTCAGCTACTGGGGCTGCTGATCCCGGCAGCCCGGTGCGGTGCTCCGGTGTGATGACGAGAGGAGGTGACCGTGATGGCCGACGTCCTGGCGCTTCAGGAGCTCGACGAGGAGATCGTCGTCGACGCCCCGTTCAGCTCGTACAGCGTGTTCAGCTGCTGACCTTCGAGGTCCTGCAGTACCGGGTGACAGGAGAAGGGGAAGGCCGCGGGACATGCGGCCTTCCCCAACTCTGCATCCTATTTACCGTTTTGGGGTGAGATAACCGTGGCCGTGGCATCGGAACCGACTACCCGTCCGAGTGGACCGCTCGGCGGACTGCGACTGTGCGTCGCCGAGGTACGGGCGTACCCGGGGCGCGTCATAGGTGTCGCGGTGGCCTGCGCGCTCACCGCCACCGGGGTCGGCGCCTGCCTGGTGCTGCTCGCGGCGGTCAGCGGCCGGTCCTACCCGGCGGGCTCGGCGGCCGCCGCGGCGGCCGCCGACACCCAGAACCTGCTGGGTCTGCTGCTGACACTGCTGCTGATGTCCGCGGTGCTGGTGACGGGCTCGACGGTCGCGCTCTGGACCAACCAGCGGCTCGGGCAGTTCGCCGTGCTGCGCGCCCTCGGGGTGACGGCCGGCCGGCTGCGGGCCCTGGTCGTCGCGGACGTCGCGCTGGTCGCCCTGGCCCCCTCCGCCGTCGCGGCGGCGGCCGGGACGGTTCCCGCGGCCGGTTTCGGGCGACGGATGCTGATCGAGCGCGAGCTGTTCCCCGCCGCGGTCGACCTGCCCCCCGCCGGGCAGATCTGGGCGATCGCGGTCGGCGCCTGCCTCGGCACCTGCGCGGTCGCGGTGCTGGCCGCGCTGGCCAGCGTGCTGGCGGCCGGCCGGGTCCAGCCGATCGACCTGCTCAAGGACCAGTCACTGGCGCTGGCCCCGCCCCGCCGCAACCCCGGCCGGCTGGTGGCGGGCATCGCCATGGTCATCATGCTCTGCGGGCCGCTGGTGGTCCTGACGGTCGCGATGGACATGCCGCCGGTGCTCCAGGGCGCCCTGGTGACGGGGCTGGCCATGTCCGTCATCCCCACCCTCGCAGTGCTCGCGCCGTGGTTCGTGCCGCTGCTCATCGGCCCCTGCTGCGCCCTGCTGCAGCTGGTGGACCGGAAGGCCGGCCGGATCGCCGCCGCCGGGCTGCGGGCCGCGCCCGCCCGGACGTCCGCGATCGCGGTGCCCGTCCTGCTGGCCGTCGGCATCGTGGTCTGCCTGCTCGGCTCGGGGGCGACGATGGGCGCCGCCGTGCAGCAGCAGACCGCACAGGCGCTGCGGGCCGACGCGGTGGTGACGGCCGAGCCGGGCAGCCGGCTGCCCGCCCGCCCGGCCGGCCTGCCCGGCGGCACCGCCGTCGCGCCGATCGCCACCGAGGTGACACCGCCGCCCGACTTCTACGACGACAAGCCCCGGCCCACCCGCGCCTGGGGCGTCGACGGAACGGCCCTGCGGAGCGTCCTGGACCTCGGCGAACAGCAGGGCAGACTGGACGAGTTGGTGCCCGGCACGTTCGCCGCCGGCACCACCGCGGTGGCCTCGCAGGGTTGGCAGCTCGGCCAGAGCGTCACCTTCGGGCTCGCCGACGGGCAGGAGGCGCAGCTGCGGCTCGTCGCCGTCTACCAACGGGACCTCGCCTTCCCCTCGTACGTCCTCCCCGCGGACCTCGCCCTCGCCCACACCCCGGCCCCGCACGCCGACCTGGTGCTGCTCGGCGGCGATCCGGGCGGCTGGGAGCCCGGGCCCGGCGAGCGGATCGCCGCACGGGCCGACTACCTGGACCACCTGCGGCCGCGCAGCGTCCAGGACGACCTGGCCTCCCGGCTGATCGTCTCCGTGGTGGCCGGGTACGCGCTGCTCGCCGTCGCCAACACCTGCGCCATCGCCCAGCGGGACCGCCGCTCCCAGCGCGCCCACCTACGGGCCCTCGGCCTCGGCCGGGGCCAGCTGCTGCGCTGCGTGGTGTACGAGGTGCTGGCCTCGGCACTGGTCGGGACGGTGCTGGCGGTGGTGACGGCCGGGATCTGCCTGGTGCCGCTGGCCCGGGCGGTCGGCCAGGGGCTGCCCGCCCTGGACGTGCCGTGGACGGTCGGCGTGCTGCTCGGGGTGCTGGTCGCCACGGCCGTCCCGGCGGCACTGGCGGCCCGTCCGCTGCGCGGCATCCGGAGCCAGTTCGCGACGGGGTCGGCGTGAGCGGGGCGGCCGCCGGGAGGCTGGGGCGGCCGTTCTGGCTGCTCTACGGCGGCGAGTCCGCCTCGGCCCTGGGCACCGCCGCCTCGGTGGTCGCCCTCCCGGTGGTCGCGCTGCGGGCCGGCGGCGACGTCCGGCAGGCCGGCCTGGCCGGCACGGCGCTCTCCGTAGGGGTGCTGCTTGCCCGGCTCCCGGCCGGCGTCCTCGCCGACCGCCGCGAGCGGCGGACGATGCTGCTGCTCGGCAATGCGGCCGGCGCGCTCGTACTGGCCGGGCTGGCCCTGTCGGCCGTCGGCGGCATGCCGCCGCTGTGGGCGGTGCTGGTCGCCGCCCTGCTGCTGGGTGCGGTGGGCAGCACCCTGGCGCCCGTCGAGAACGTCGTGGTGCGCTCCTTCGTGCGGCCCGGTCAACTGCCCCGCGCGGTCAGCCTGTTGCAGAGTCGGGCGGCCGTCGCGGCGACGGCCGGCCCGCTGGCCGGCGGCGCACTGCTGGCCGTCCACCCGTCCTGGGTGTTCGCCGTCGACGCCGGCAGCTACCTGGCGGCCGTCTGCTGCGTGGCACTGCTGCCCAAGGGGCTGCGGGAGCGCCCCGCGGCCGGGTCGGCGGAGCCCGGAGTCCGGGCCGCGCTGGCCGAGGGCGTCCGGTTCATCTGGCGGGTGCCCTTCCTGCGGTACGCGGTGGTCAACGCGGCCGTGCTCAACCTGGTGTTCAACGGCCTGCTGATCGTGGTGGTCGCCTCGGGCGGGGGCGCCGTGAACATCGGGGTGCTGACCGCGGCCCTGGGCACCGGCGGGCTGGCCGGATCGCTGCTCGCGCCGGCCCTGGCCCGGCGGCTCCCGCCGTCCCGGGGCATCGCCCTCGGCACCGCCGTGGTCGCGCTCGCCCTGCCCGGCTTCACCGCGGCCCAGGGGCACTGGGTGGCGGTCCTGCCGCTCGCCCTCGCCGCGGCCGCCGGACCGGTGGTCACCGTGCTGATCGCGGTCACCCAGATGGAGGTGACCCCGCCGGGCCTGCAGGGCCGGGTGCACAGCGGCATCGGCTTCCTCGCCCAGCTGGTCGCGCCCGCCGGGCCGACCCTCGCGGGCCTGTGCGCCCACGCGTTCGGTGTGACCGGCACGGTGGCCGGCGCGGCGGTGGTCGTGGTGGTCCTCGCAGCCGTCGGACTGGCCGCCACCGCGGGTCGGCCCACCGCCGGGCCGACCGGGGCCGGGTGTGCCGCGGAACGACGGAACGACGACCCTGCGGAGGCCCTGCGTGGCTGACATCGACCACGGGGCGGCGCAGCTCGCACCGGCGGACCCGTACCGCTGGCTGGAGGACGCGGACGCCCCGCGCACCCGAGCCTGGCTGGCCGAGCAGCGGCGCCTGCTGGCCGCCCGCCCGCAGCGATCCGACGAGCCCGCCTGGGCCGCACTGCTCGACAGGGTGGAACGGGAGGCGCCCGACCGGACGCCCACCCCGCCCGCCGAGGCCGGTGGCCTGCTCTTCCGCCACGAACGCGGCCCGGACGGCGACTTCCTGACCGTCCGGCACCCCGACGGCACCCGTCGGACGCCGACCGAGGGCGTCATCGGTCGCGGCGACCGGATCGCCGGCTGGCAGCCCGAGCCGCACGGCGGGTTCGTCGCCGTCCAGCTGCACCGGGATGGTGCGGAGAACGGCGGCCTGCACCTGCTGCCCACCCACCAGGGCGGCCGGCCCCGCCACCTGCCCGACGCGGCCCCGTACGCAACCCTCGCCTTCACCGGCGAGGCGCTGGTGTACACGGCCGGCACCCGCACCGAGCACACCCTGGTGGCCCGCCGGCCGGCCGACGGCCCGGCCCGCCGGCTCGCCCTGCCGGTGCCCGGCCCGGTCCGGCTCACCCTCCACGGCGGCCCCGGCGGGCACCTGCTGCTGCGTACCCGCCCGCAGCCGTCCGGCCCGGTGCGCTGGTGGGCCACCCGGTGGACCGGCCGGACGGTGCCCGACTGGCAGCCGCTCGACCTCGACGGCCGGCGGGTCACCGCGCTGGACCTGAACGAGACCGTCTGCCTCCTCGCCGCGGAGGAACTGCTGGCGTTGGACCTGGACGCGGTCGCCCGGGGGGCCACCCGTCGGCCCGCTGCCGTCGCGCAGCCCGCTGCCGTGTTGCCCGCCGTCGCCCTGCCCGCCGCCGGCGCACCGTCCGGCGGCGGTCCGGTCGCGGGCCCGGTCACCACCCTGCGGGTGCTCGGCCCCGGCCCGACGCCCGGCCTGGCGCTGCTCCGCCGGCTCGGGACCACCCACCGGCTCGACGTGCACCGGCCGGGCTGGGCGGCGGACGGACCGGCTGGCGGAGCCTCGGACGGGACGGCGGACGGCGCCACCGCACTGCACTGGCCCGCCCGGCTGCGCCTCGGCGCCACCCCGTACGACCGCCACGGGCGGGTCGGCGGGTCGGTCTGGCTGCTCGCCGACGACCCCCGGTACGGCACCTGGACCTGGAGCCTGGACGGCTCCGGCCCGGTGGAGCCGCCCGAGCGCCGCGCCGCGCTGCGCACGCTCACCGCCGTCGGCCGGGACGGTACGCCCGTCCCGGTGACGGTCTGCGACCCCGGGCCGCAGGGCGGCGGCCCCGTACCCACCCTGCTCACCGTCTACGGGGGCTTCGGCATCCCCCTGGAGCCCAGCTGGGATCCGGCCCTGGAGGCCTGGCTGCGGGCCGGGGGCCGGATCGCCTGGGTGCACGCGCGCGGCGGCGGCGAGCTCGGCCCCGCCTGGGCGGCCGCCGGCCGCGGCCCCGGCAAGAGCACCACCGTGGACGACTTCCGGGCCGCCGCCGCGATGCTGGTCGAGCGCGGCGAGGCCCCGGCCGACGGGCTGGGCGCGCTGGCCGCCAGCAACGGGGCGCTGGTGGTCGCCGCCGCACTGACCCGGGAACCCGGGCTGCTGGCCGCCGCGGTGTGCGCGGCCCCGCTCACCGATCTGGCCCGCTACCAGGTCGGCGGCCTCGGCCGACTCTGGGCCGAGGAGTACGGCGATCCGGCCGACCCGCAGGCGCTGCGGGCCCTGCTCGACTACTCCCCGTACCACCGGGTGGTGCCCGGGACGGCGTACCCGGCGGTGCTCTTCGCCACCGGGGCGAACGACGCGCGGGTGCCGCCCTGGCACGCCTGGAAGCTCTGCGCGGCGCTCGGCCAGGCCGGCAGCGGGGCCGCGCCGGTCCTGCTCGACCACCACGACAGCGGCGGCCACCAGGGGCGCCCGGCCGCCGCCGGACGGGAGCTCGCGGTCCGGTCCCTCGCCCTGCTGGGCGCCGGCACCGGCCTGCGGCCGCCCACCGAGCCGCCCACCGAGCCCGCCGGTCCGCCCTGCCCCCATCCCCGAACCCACCCCCGATCCACGCCCGTGCCCAGCCGAGGAGAGCACCACCGATGACCGCACGCCCGCCCCGCCCCGTCGCGAACCACGCCCCGGCTGCCGCGTCGGCCGTCGACCTGACCAAGGTGCACGGGTCGGGCAACGCCCGGGTGGTGGCGTTGGAACAGGTCTCGGTGTCCTTCCGGGAGGGGGAGTTCGCGGCGATCATGGGCCCGTCCGGCTCGGGCAAGTCCACCCTGCTCCAGTGCCTCGCCGGTCTGGAGTCCTGCACCTCGGGCGCGGCCCGGATCGGCGACGTGGACCTCACCCGGCTCAGCGACGGTCAGCTGACCAGGCTCCGCCGCGACCACGTGGGCTTCGTCTTCCAGGCCTTCCACCTGATCCCCACCCTGACGGTCTCCGAGAACATCACCCTGCCGCTGACCCTGGCCGGCCGCACCCCTGACCGGCAGTGGCTGCGCACCCTGGTCGAGGCGGCCGGCCTCGGTGGCCGGCTCGACCACCGCCCGGCCCAGCTCTCGGGCGGCCAGCAGCAGCGCGTCGCCTGCGTCCGGGCACTGGCCGGCCGGCCCCGGATCGTCTTCGCCGACGAACCGACCGGCAACCTGGACTCCCGCTCCGCCGCCGAGATCCTCGCCCTGCTGCGCCGGTGTGTCCGGGAACTCGGCCAGACCGTCGTGATGGTCACCCACGACCCGGTGGCGGCCTCCTACGCCGACCGCGTCGTCTTCCTCGCGGACGGCCGCATCGTCGACGAACTCCTCCGCCCGACCCCCGACCAGGTGCTCGGCCGGATGCGCACCTTCGACACCAACCTCGGGATCAGCTACTGGTCCGGCCCGGCCTGACCTGCCGCGCTCCGGCCGCCGGATGCGCGAGGACGGGGGCATGCCGAATCGTCTCGCGGACGCGACCCCGCCGTACCTGCTCCAGCACGCCGACAACCCCGTGGACTGGCGGCCCTGGGGCCGGAGGCCTATGTGATGTACGACGAGCGGGACGAGGCTGCGCGCCATTTGCTGGAGGGCTGGAGCATCATGGGCAAGCTGCGACCGCTGTGGTCGCAGCGCGTGCTGGGGATCGCGCACGAGTACCGGGTCGGCGTGCCGCCGGGCGAGGGGCGGATGGTGGCCTTCCGGCGGAAGCCGGGGTGAGGCGCGCGGCCCCGGTCAGGCCGCCGCGCCGATCAGGCCGAGTTGGGCCGCCCGCACGCCGGCCTGGAACCGGGAGCCCGCGTCGAGCTGGGCGAGCAGGGCGGCCACGTGCCGACGGTAGGTGCGCACCGACAGGCCCAGCTCCCGGGCGGCCCGCTCGTCGGTGTAGCCCCGGCTGATCGCCTGCAGGACGCGCACGGAGCATTCGTCGGCCGTCCAGCCCCGGTGGGCGGGCACGAGGCCGGTGGACTGGGTCCAGACGGCGTCATGGAGGAGGGAGATGGCTTGGACGGCCTCCCGACCGGAGATCACGGTGAGTGGCGCGTTGCGCTCCGAGGCCAGCAGGCCGACCAGGCCGTCGGTGATCACGGCGGTGGGCAGCCCGCAGGGGGAGATCCGGATCTGCGCTCCGGCGGTGGCGAGTTCGGTCAGTTTGGCCAGGGCCTCCTCGTCCTGGAGCAGCGTGCCGGTGACGAGCATCCTGACCTCACCTCCCCGGGCCAGGAGTTGGGTGTGCAGCCGGTCCAGGAGCGGGTCGTTGAACTCGTGCGGCCCGTCGGCGTAGCTGGTCTGGGCTCTGACCACGCGGTGGCTGCACTGCTGGATCAGGCGCGCGGCGACCGAGCGGGCGTCCTCGGCGGCCGCGTCGGGGCGGAGGCCGTACGCCACGCCTCCGGAGAGCCGGCCGGCCATCTCCGCCACCTGCAGTGCCAGGTCGCGCAGCGCCGGCAGGGTGGGAGAGCCGAGGTTCTCGAACGACTGCCCGATGCTGGTCAAGTGCCTCTCCGCGGGTCCGTATGGCCGAGCTCGTCCGGGTCATCTCGCCGTCGGTTCGTGATCAACCGCAACCACTCCAGCATGCCCAGCCACAGGCACCATTTCCCATCCGCCTGGGCTATCTTCTTTCGGCCTGCACATATCCGCCAGGGGGATGGCACGTGTTAAATCGGGAACTTCCGGGCGCGGCTCGTGGGCCGCTCGGCGAATCCGCCGAAATCCTCTACGACTTCACGCTCCGGCAGTCCTCTCCGCCGACCCCCGCCGAGGCGGGGCTCGATCTGAACCTGACCGACAGTCAGGTCGACGGGGCGGTAGCGGAATTGCTCGGGCTGAAGCTGCTGCGGGCCGGTGCCGCCGACGCCGGTCGGCTGGTGGCGGTGCCCCCGGAAGCCGCCCGCATCCGGATGCTGGCACCGGTGCTGCAGGATCTGGCGCGGCGGCAGCGGGAGGCCGACCGGCTCTGGTCCACCTACACCGGCCTGGTGGCCGCCTACCAGGAGAAGGTGCTCCGTGGTGCCCGGTCGTCGCCGATCGAGCCCGTGCTGGGTGTCGGCGCCGCGCGTGGCGTGATAGCCGAACTCGCGGCGGCGAGCCGGCGCGAGGTGGTCGCCTCCCAGCCCGGCGGAGCCCGGGACCAGGAGGCCCTGGCGGAGTCGCTGGAGCGCGCCGATGAACTCCTGGCGCGCGGCGTCAAGCTGCGCACGCTCTACCAGCACCCCGCCAGGCACAGTCAGCCCACGCTGACCTTCGTCGAGCACGTGACCGGCCAGGGCGCGGAGGTGCGGACCACCAGCAACGACTTCGTGCGCCTGATGATCTTCGATCGGACGGTCGCGCTGATCGAGCTGCGCGACGATCCGCTGAGCGTGGCGGTGGTACGCGATCCGAGCGTGGTCGACTTCATGTACGCGGCCTTCGAGTTCGCCTGGTCGAGCGCGCTGCCGCTGTCCCCCGGCTATGACCGCAGCATGGTGGAGATAGCGTCGGACGACACCAAGGCGATGATCGTCAGCCTGCTGGTGGACGGCGTCGACGATCGCGCGATCGCCCGCCGCCTCGGGATCTCCATGCGCACCTGCCAGCGCCACATCTCCGAGATCATGCGGCGGCTCGGCGCGAAGAACCGGCTGCACGCCGGCTACCTCCTGCACCAGCTGCAGGACCGCGAGATCCACTGACGAGTGTTCCGGGTGGGACCTGCCCGCCCGGCAGCCGGTCCGGCGCCCCGTCAGCCGCGGGCGCGGGCGACCGGGACGATGCAGAGCAGGGCGATGGCCGTCACCGCGGCGGTGAAGACGGCGGCGGTGTCGAGCAGGGTGGTGGCGCCGAGCAGGAGGCCGGTGCCGACCACTGGCAGGGACAGCCCGAGGTAGGCCGAGGTGAAGTAGCCGGAGACCAGTTGGCCGGCCTGGTCGGGGCGGGCGTTGGCGGAGAGCAGGGCCAGCCCGGAGCGGAAGGCGAATCCGGCGGCGCCGCCGGAGACCGCCGCCCCGACCAGGAAGAGCGTCAGCGAGACGGCCGGGATCGCCGCGACGACCGACACCAGCCCGGCCGGGAGGACGGCCATGCCGGCGATGACGCCCGTCCGGGGTGCGACCCTGCTGCCCCAGACCTGGGCCAGCGCGGCCGCCGTGAAGGCGGTGCCGGGGGCGACGCCGACCATCAGGTGGTTGGTGATGTGCAGGCCGTCCCGGAGGAAGGTGCCGGCCAGGGCGGCGAACAGGCCGAGGGTCGCGAACGGGCCGAGCGCGGCGAGCGCGGAGTAGGCGAACGCCGACCGGTGTTCGGCCGGGATGCGCAGGCGCTGCGGGCGGAGGGGGACCGGGCCGGCGGCGCGGACGACGGTCTCCGGCAGTGCGAGCACGGCGAACCCGGGCAGGAGCAGGGCGGCCAGCGCCAGGTACGGAAGGAGCATCGGGCCGGGGCCGTACTGGACGAGGACGCCGGAGAGCATCGGTCCGATGCCGAGGCCCGCCATGTTGGTCGCCGAGGCCACCAGGGCCGCCTTGCGCCGGTCGGCCAGCAGTTCGCCGAGGTAGGCCGTCGCCGCGCCGGAGGACAGGCCCACGGCGAAGCCGCACAGCAGCCGCCCGCCCAGGATGCCGGGCAGGGTGGGCGAGACGGCGAACAGGGCGCAGCTGAGCAGGCCCAGGCAGAGGGCTGCCAGCAGGATCGGGCGGCGCCCGATCCGGTCCGACAGGCCGCCGAACAGCAGCAGCGTGCAGAGCGTGCCCAGCGCGTAGGTGGAGAACACCGCCGTCACCAGCAGCGGGGTGAGCCCGAGCTCGTGCGCGTAGAGCGGATAGACCGGGGTGGGCACGGTGGCGCCCGCGATCAGGGTGCACATCAGCCAGGCCACGACCCAGGCGGCCCGGGGCCGTCGGCTGGGGTCCGGGACGCCCGCGGGGGTTCCCGGACCCGACTGCAGGGCCTTCTCGACCGCCATGTCAGGCTTGTCCGTGAGCTCCGTCGGCGGCGTAGGACCGGCGCATCGCCCGCTTGAGGGCCTTGCCGGTCACGCCGGTGAACTCCTCGCTCCCCTTGGCGAGAATCCGGTCGGCCGGCAGCAGGGCGGCGGCGGTCAGGGTCTTGTTGATCCGCGTCAACAGCCCGTCCAGGTCGGCGGCCGGGTCGGCGAGTTCGACGGCCAGCACCAGCTCCCCGGTGTCCTCCGACTTCACCAGCGAACAGTCCTGCAGCCCGGGGAAGTTGCGCAGGATCAGCTCCTCGGTCTGGGTGCTGTAGACCGTGCCACGGCTGGTGGTGATGGCGTCCGTGGTGCGGTCGACGTGGTAGAAGCGGCCGTCCTCGTCGCGGAAGGCGAAGTCACCGGTGAGCCAGTAGCCGCGCACCCGGTTCTTCTCGCTGAGCAGCGAGTTGTTCCAGTAACCGGCCGTCACCGTCGGCGACTTGAGGCCGAGCCGGCCGACCGCGAACGGGCCCAGCGGTTCGTCCTGGTCGTCGAAGACCTGGGCGTCTATCCAGGCGAACGGGCGGCCTATGCAGCGGCCGTAGCGGTCGCTGGTCGGCGTGTGCACCTGGCGGAACATGGCGAAACCGAACTCGGACGAGCCGAAGTTGTCGATGAACAGGGACCCGGGCTGCCGCTGCCCCGAGCGGTCGGTGTGGTTGCCGAGCGCGACCAGCTTGCGGATGTGCTGCTCGTGGTTGGCGTCGCCGGTGCACATCCAGTACGAGATGGAGGCGAAGTCCGCCGGGTCCGGGTCCAGTCGGCAGAGGTCGACGAAGACCTTGGGGAATCCGACCACCAACTGCGGGCGGAAGGCGGCGAACCGCTCGACCAGCCGCTTCGGGGAGCGCTCGGTGGCGAGCATGACGTCCAGGCCGCGCAGCACACCGGACATCAGCACCGAGATCGCCGAGGCGTGGCTCTGCGGCAGCACGGACAGGATGCGCTCGCCGAGGTCCGCGTCGGCCTGCTGCCTGATGCCGAAGAAGAAGCCGAAGTGGTTGAACTGCACGGCCTTCGGCACGCCGGTGGTGCCGGAGGTGTGGGCGATCAGCACCGGGTCGTTCTCGGTGTGCTGGAAGTACGTGACCTGGTCCGGAGAGTACGGGTCCGCCTCGTAGTACGGCAGGTCCAGCGCGTCCTTGGCCAGCCGCTCGGGGTCCGAGACCACGGCCACGGCGCCGACCCGCTGGATGAAGGCGCGGGCGGTCTCCGGATCCAGCGAGCTGTTCAGGAAGACCGGGATCGCTCCGAGCTTGTTCAGCGCGATGTAGTGGATCAGGTA
Source organism: Kitasatospora sp. NPDC048286 (assembly GCF_043201735.1). Taxonomy (NCBI): domain Bacteria; kingdom Bacillati; phylum Actinomycetota; class Actinomycetes; order Kitasatosporales; family Streptomycetaceae; genus Kitasatospora; species Kitasatospora sp. NPDC048286. The sequence continues at coordinate 483,242 of NZ_JBICZE010000005.1, read as the reverse complement.
CCGCACGCTCTCGTCGAGGAAGACGGCCACCGGATCCTTGGCCCGGATGCCGTCGTGGTGGAAGCCGGCCGCCACCCGGTCGGTCAGTTCGTCCAACGCGTTCAGGGTGAACCCGTGCACCTGCTCGCCGCCGAGCGTCAGGTACGGCACGTCCAGTTCGATCCGGCTCTGCGCGGCGCCTCTGGTCGCGGCCGCGGCCAGACGGAACAGGTTCCCGGCCCCGAGTCGGGGGTCGTCAAGCAGACCACTGCTCATTCTTCGCTGTCGCCCCTCGTCGCGAGCCAGTGCCGCAGGCCGGCCTGGATGTCGTCAGGAATGGGAACGGCCCGGTGCGTCTCCAGGGAGGTGAACACCAGGACCGTCTTGAACCGCGCACGCACCTCGCCGGCCTCGGTGCCGCGGTACTCGTAGCCGATGGTGAGCGACTTGGTGCCGATCCGCTCCACCGCGAGCTCCAGCGTCAGGCTGTCGCCGAGGCGGCTGGGTGCGAGGAAGTCGCACTCCAGCCGGACGGTCGGCACGCCGAGCAGACGCTTGGTGAACAGGGCGGCGTAGTCGACGCCGAGGCAGCCGCTGAACCAGGCCTCCTGGGCCTCGTTCAGCAGTACCAGGTACTGCGGGTAGAAGACGATGCCGGCGGGGTCGCAATGGTGGAAGAAGATCCGGCGTTCCAGCCGGAACCGCCGGCCTTCCGGTTCTTGACTGGCCGGCTGCATGACCGCGTCTCCTCCTCCGAGCTCGATCTTCGCTGCCACTCTCACCCGGCTCCCGGCGACCCGGCTCGCGGCTGGCAGGAAGTTGCCATTCCTCGCCCGTGCCGCTGGCAGGAAGCGGTCGAATCGAATGTCTGATCGTTCCCGGACCCGAGGGTGGATCGTCAAGTCTCCGGAGGAGCCATGGACGCATCGATCCCATCCGCGCACGTCGACACCTTCGCCCGCGACCGTCTTCCGCCGGTCGAGGAGTGGCCCGAGATCCTCGTCGACCTGCCCGAGCTGCGTTACCCGCAGCGGCTCAACTGCGCGGCGGAGCTGCTCGACGGGGCGATCGGCCGGTTCGGCGGGGACCGGCCCTGCCTGTTGGACCAGGCGGGCACGGTGTGGTCCTACGAACAGGTCGCCGAGCTGGTCAACCGGACGGCCGAGGAACTGGTGCACGGCCACGGCCTGCGGCCGGGCGACCGGGTGCTGCTGCGCGGACCCAACTCGCCGTGGCTGGCGATCTGCTGGCTGGCCGTGATGAGGATGGGCGGCGTCGCCGTCACCACCATGGCCCTGCTGCGCGCCGTCGAGCTGCGCGAGGTGATCGCCAAGGCCGAGGTGCGGTTCGCGCTGTGCGACGAGCGGTTCACCGAGGAACTGGAGCTCGCGGCCGGGGACGACCTGACCGTGGTCCGGTACGACGTGCACGACGGCGGCGAGCTCGGGCGGCAGGCCAAGGCCCGTACGGGCGTGTTCCCGGCCGTGCCGACGGCCGCCGACGACGTGGCGCTGATCGCCTTCACCTCGGGTACCAGCGGTGTGCCGAAGGCCACCGTGCACTTCCACCGGGACGTGCTGGCCATCGCGGACACCTTCTCCGCCCGGGTGCTCCGGCCCGAGCCGACCGACCTGTTCGCCGGCAGCCCGCCGCTGGGCTTCACCTACGGGCTCGGCGGTCTGCTGATCTTCCCGCTGCGTGTGGGCGCGGCCAGTCTGCTGCTGGAGGAGACCACGCCGGACAAGCTGTTCCGGGCGGTGGCCCGGCACCGGGTGAACGTGCTGTTCACCTCGCCCACGGCCTACCGCCGGGTCCTGGACACGCTGGACGACTACGATCTGGCCAGCCTGCGGCTGTGCGTCTCGGCCGGCGAGACGCTCCCGCTCGCGACCTGGCAGGCCTTCGAGCGGGCCACCGGGCTGCGGCTGGTCGACGGCATCGGCTCCACCGAGATGCTGCACGTGTTCATCTCGGCCGCCGGCGAGGACATCCGGCCAGGCGCCACCGGCCGGGCGGTCCCGGGCTTCCGCGCGCGGGTCGTGGACGAGAGCGGGGCCGAGGTGCCGGACGGAGTGCCGGGCCTGCTGCAGGTGAAGGGCCCGACCGGCTGCCGCTACCTGGCGGACCCTCGCCAGCGAGTTCAGGTGCGGGACGGATGGACCCTCACCGGTGACGTCTTCATCAAGGATGCCGACGGCTACTTCTGGTTCCAGGCGCGCTCCGACGACATGATCGTCAGCTCGGGCTACAACATCGCCGCGCCCGAGGTGGAGAACTCGCTGTTGCGGCACCCGGCGGTCGCGGAGTGCGCGGTGGTGGGCGCGCCGGACCCGGGGCGCGGCGAGATCGTCAAGGCGTACGTGGTGCTCGCGGCCGACCACCAGCCGGGAGAGGAACTCGTCGCCGCACTGCAGTCCTTCGTCAAGAGCGACATCGCGCCGTACAAGTACCCGCGCGCGATCGAGTTCACCGCCGACCTGCCGCGCGGCAACACCGGAAAGCTCCTGCGCAGCGCCCTGCGGAAGTGAGCCGCACGGGGGATCCCGACCGGGGCGATCCCCGTCCACCGGGTGATGGCACATGAGCGGACAGCGGCCGAGCGGACGGACACGCGTGGGTTCCGCCGTCGGGCTCGGGGCGCTGTGAGAGGCTGGGCCGCATGAACCGGTTGGCTGGTGTGACCTCGCCGTATCTGCTTCAGCACGCCGACAATCCGGTCGACTGGTGGCCCTGGGAGCAGGCGGCCTTCGACGAGGCGCGGCGGCGCGGCGTGCCGGTGCTGCTGAGCGTCGGCTACGCGGCTTGTCACTGGTGTCATGTGATGGCACACGAGAGCTTCGAGGACGCCGGGCTCGCCGAGTACCTCAACGAGCGGTTCGTCGCGGTCAAGGTGGACCGGGAGGAGCGGCCCGACGTCGACGCCGTGTACATGGAGGCGGTGCAGGCCGCGACCGGGCAGGGCGGGTGGCCGATGACGGTGTTCCTCACCCCCGACAAGGAGCCGTTCTACTTCGGCACCTACTTCCCGCCGCAGCCCCGGCACGGCATGCCGTCCTTCCGGCAGGTGCTGGAGGGCGTGGACGCCGCCTGGCGGGACCGGCGGCAGGAGGTCGGCGAGGTCGCCGGACGGATCCGGGCCGACCTGGCCGAGCGGGCCGCCGTCTACTCGACCGGTGCCCACCACCCGCCCGGCGAGGCCGACCTGCACCAGGCGCTGGTGACCCTCAGCCGGGACTTCGACCAGAACCGCGGCGGCTTCGGCGGCGCGCCCAAGTTCCCGCCGGCCATGGTGCTGGAGTTCCTGCTGCGCCACCACGCCAGGACCGGCTCGGAGGCGGCGCTGGAGATGGCCGTCCGTACCGGCGAGGCGATGGCCCGCGGCGGCATCCACGACCAGCTCGGCGGCGGCTTCGCCCGGTACGCGGTGGACGCCGGCTGGGTGGTGCCGCACTTCGAGAAGATGCTGTACGACAACGCGCTGCTGCTGCGCGCCTACCTGCACCTGTGGCGGGCCACCGGATCGGGCCTCGCCCGCCGGGTCGCGCTGTCCACGGCGGACTTCCTGCTGCGCGAACTCCGCACGCCCGAGGGTGCGTTCGCCTCCGCGCTGGACGCCGACAGCCTGGACGAGGAGACCGGGCAGTCCGCCGAGGGCGCGTACTACGCGTGGGAACCCGGCCAGTTGGTCGACCTGCTGGGCCCCGCCGACGCGGCCACCGCCGCCCGGCTGTTCACCGTCACCGCCGAGGGCACCTTCGAGCACGGCACCTCGGTGCTCCAACTCCTCGCCGACCCTGAGGACTTCGCCGAGTACGAGACGATCCGGGCCCGGATGGCCGAGGCCCGGACGGCCCGGCCCGCCCCGGCCCGGGACGACAAGGTGGTCGCCGCCTGGAACGGCCTGGCCATCGCCGCGCTCGCCGAGACCGGCGCGCTGCTGGACCGCCCCGACCTGGTCGATGCCGCCGAACGCGCCGCCGACCTGCTGCTCGCCGTCCACCTCACCCCCGAAGGCCGGCTGCTGCGCACCTCCCGGGACGGTCGGCCCGGCGCCAACGCCGGTGTGCTGGAGGACTACGCGGACACCGCCGAGGGCTTCCTCGCGCTGTACGCCGTCACCGGCGAGGCCTCCTGGCTCCAGCTCGCGGGCGGCCTGCTCGACACCGTGCTCAAGCACTTCACCGACGAGGCCTCCGGCGCGCTCTACGACACCGCCGACGACGCCGAGGAGCTGATCCGCCGCCCGCAGGACCCGACCGACAACGCCACCCCGTCCGGCTGGACGGCCGCCGCCGGCGCGCTGCTCACCTACGCCGCGTACACCGGCTCCGACCGGCACCGCACGGCCGCCGAGCGGGCCCTCGGCGTGGTCGGCGCGCTCGCCGGACGGGCACCGCGGTTCATCGGCTGGGGCCTCGCCGTCGCCGAGGCGCTGCTCGACGGACCGCGCGAGGTCGCCGTGATCGGCCCGGACGGCGACCCGTCCACCGCGGCGCTGCGGCGGACCGCGCTGCTCGGGACGGCGCCGGGAGCGGTGGTCGCGGTCGGCGCGCCGGGGGAGTCCGAGGTGCCGCTGCTGGCCGACCGGCCGCTGATCGGCGGGGCGCCCGCGGCGTACGTCTGCCGGCACTTCGCCTGCGACGCCCCGACCACCGATCCGGCGGCGCTGGCCGAGAAGCTGGGCACGGCGGTCGAGTAGGCAAAACGTTGGCGCACCGGTCCCGGCCTGGCCCACCATGGGCCATGACCTGGACCCTCAGCACCTCCCTCGACGAGTTCCGCGACCGGGCGGGCGCCTTCCTGGCCGCCCGCCCCGCCGAGAACACCGTCCTGCTCACCATCGCCCACCGGCTCGCCGAGGCCGGCCTGACGGTGTTCGGCGAGCCGCCGGTCTTCGGCTGGTGGCGGGCCGAGGAGGGCGGCCCGGTCGCGGGCGCCTTCCTCCGGACGCCGCCGTTCGACCCCCGGCTCTCCTTCATGCCCCCGGCCGCGGCCGCCGAGCTGGCGGTCGAACTGGCCGCCGCCGGGCCCGGGTTCACCACGGTGACCGGCGTCGGCGGGGGAGTCGAGGCGGTCCGCGCCTTCGCCGAGGCCTGGACGGCCGCCACCGGCACCCGGCAGTCCGTCCGCTTCGACGAACGGCTCTACCGGCTCGGGGAGTTGGCCGACCCGCCGCGCCCGCCGGCAGGCCGCCACCGGCTGGCCGGCCCGGCCGACCGCGAGCTGGCGATCCGCTGGTACGAGGAGTTCCTGGTCGAGGCCGAGCTCGAACTCCCCGACGTGCCACGGGCGGTGGACGCGCGGATCGCGAACCGCTGCCTGCACCTGTGGGAGGACGGCGGCCGCCCGGTCGCCCTGGCCGGCAGGAGTCCGATCCTCGTCGGCATGTCCCGCATCGGCCCGGTCTACACCCCCGCCGCGAGCCGCGGCCGCGGCTACGGCACCGCCGTGACCGCCGCGGCCTCGGCCCATCTCCTCGCCCACGGCGCCACCGAGGTCCTGCTCTACACGAACCTCGCCAACCCGACCAGCAACTCCATCTACCGGCAGATCGGCTACGTGCCGGTGGAGGACTCCCTGATCGTGGACTTCGACCGGGGGTGAGGGGGCGGTCGTACCGACCGGCTCCGCTCACTCCCAGTCCCAGCGGATCCCCAGCAGGCACGGCCGCAGCGCCGTCGCGACCAGGTGGACGCAGTGGTGGCCGTCGAGGGTGAGCTCCTCGGTCTCGTACGGGGCGGCGCCGGGGGAGTGGAGGGCGAAGCGGTGGCAGCGGACGGGGAGGGCGGCGGGGTGGAAGGTGACCTGGAGGACGTACTGGCCGGCGCCGGCGTTGAAGCCGCGGACGTACTCGCAGCTGGGCTCGGGGGAGGGGGCGTCGTCGAAGCCGTAGCCGAGCAGGTGGGTGTCGCCGGCGCGCAGGCGGCGGTCGAGGAGGAGTTCGGCGGCGAGCAGGTGGTGGGCCTGGTCGCGGCGGATGCGGCCGGGGCGGCAGTTCTCCTCGGCGCGGACACCGACGCGGGTGATGTCGCTGCCCGGGTCGCCCTGGTAGAGGGCGAGGTAGCGGTCGATGCCGTCGCGGTGGGCGCGCAGGGCGTGCTGGGAGTCGCGGCGGGCGAGCTGGCGGTCGGGGCCGCCCCGGATGCGTTCGATGTGGGTGATGGTGTGCAGCCCGGTGTCGCGCGGGCCGGCGAGGGTGGCGAGCAGGCCGTCGACGGCCACCGCGGGGGAGATGAGGTCGCGGTAGGGGCGGACGGGCGGGCCGGTCGGGGCGGGGTCGGCGGCGCGGCGGGGGCCGAGCAGCCGGGTAAGGGAGTGTTCGGGCAGGTCGAGGACGTCCTCCAGGGCGGCGACGGCGCGCAGTGACTCGGCGCGTTCCGGTCGGCGGCGCCCCTGCTGCCAGTAACTGAGGCTGGTGAGGCCGACGTTGACGCCGCGCAGCGCGAGGTGGCGGCGGACGCGGTGCAGGGCGAGGCCCCGGGTGGAGATCGCGGTGCGCAGGGCGAGGTGGAAGGGGCCGGTGCGCAGGGCGGCGGCGAGGTCGGCTGGGTCGCTCTTGTGGATGGCGGCCTCCTGGGGGCGGGGTCCGGCTCCGGGACGGTTCGGGGGCGGCTCGGGGAACGGTTCGGGACGGACCGGCTTTTGACCGTGAATATTCACATCGGTGCGGAGGTTTGTCACCGGTCCTGGCCTGCTGCGCGGGGGTTTCGCGGGCGCCGTTCACATCCGTGCCCGTCCGTTCACACCTCGGTCCTGGCCCCACCGGGAGCCGTTGACCCGTACCTGACGAGAGGCGATGCTCGGGGCGCGATCCGGACCCGCGCCCCCACACGGCACCTCGCTCCACTCGTGCAAGGAGGCACTTCCCCCATGCCAGTTCCACGAATACGGCTGCGCCGCGCGGTCTCCGTGCTCGCCCTCGGCGTGCTGGGCCCGGCGCTCACCGCCGCGGTGGCCGCACCCGCGATCGCCGCCCCCGCCGCATCCGCGATCGCCGCTCCGGCCGCGCACCAGGACCGGGCCGCCCACCAGGTCCGCCAGGCCGCCGCGCCCGGCAGCACGGCCGACCTGGCCGGCACCTACAAGAAGCTCAACATCACCATGCAGCAGCAACAGCAGACCAACTGGTGCTGGGCGGCGAGCGGGAACACCATCGCCACCTGGTTCGGCTACAACTACAGCCAGAACCAGTTCTGCAACGCCGCGTTCGGCCGGGCCGCCAACTCCTCCTGCCCCAACAGCCAGGCCACGCTGGCCGATGTGCAGAACGGGCTGAACTGGGTCGGCATCAACCCGGGCTCGTACGTCAACGGGTACCTGAACTACGGCACCGTGCAGTCCGAGGTGAACGCCAACCGCCCGATCGAGACGCGCATCCAGTGGAGCTCGGGCGGCGGCCACATGCACGTCCTGTACGGCTACGACACCGGGAACAACTGGGTCTACTGGGGCGACCCGTGGCCCTCCAACTACCGCTACAACTGGGCGGACTACTGGTACTACGTGAACAACGACACGTTCTCGTGGACCCACTCCCTGTACCGGATCGGCGCGTGAGGGCGACCATGACCGAGACCACGGGCCGCCGTCGGGCCGCCACCACCGTCACCGTCGTCGCCGCCGCCCTGCTCACCGCCGGCCTCGCGTCGGCGCTCGCCCCGGCCGCGTACGCGGACTCCCCGTCCGCCCCGGCCCCGGTGCCCGCCGCCGAGCTGGCACAGGCCCGCAGCGCGGTCCAGGACCCGGCCGTCCTCGACAAGGTCGGCCACTTCTTCGCCCGCAAGGGCGTCCCGCCGACCCGGCAGCTGACCATCGGCGCGGCCGAGGAGGCCCGGGCGGCGAGCGCGGCCGCGCCGCGGCTGGCCGGCGACACCGTGCCGGTGTACCTCCTGGACCCCGGTTTCGTGGCCGGCATCCCGGGCGCACCGGTGGCGAAGGCCGAGTTCACCGCCAGCAAGGTGGTCGCGGCGGACGGGCAGAGCGCCTCGGTCTGGACCGTCCGGCAGGGCGAGGCCTGGAAGGTGGTCAACATCGCCTCGGGCGGTGACGAGAGCGACTACGCGGCGAAGGCGGCGGGCAGCGGCGGCGGCACCGCCTTCCGCGAGCCGCAGGTCAATGCCTGGTACGTGCTGCGCGACGGCCGGGTGCTGCCGCTGGACGACGAGGCCCTGCGCTCGGTGGGCGCGGGCGGGGTCACGCTGGCCGCGTACCAGCAGCTCGTGCACCAGCGGTACGGGGACAAGCTGCCCGGCTCGGCGTACGACCGGACGGGCAGGGGCGGCGGCTACGAGGCGGACACCGCGGCTCAGCCCGAGGCGGTGTCGCAGCCTGTGGCGGAGGCCGCGGGCGGCGGTTCGCCGCTACCGGCCGTGACGGCGCTCGCTGCCCTGGGGGCCACCGCGCTGGTGGGCGCGGGCGCCGTGCTGCGGCGGAGGACGGCCGTCCGGCGCGGCTGACGGCGGGCGGGGCCCGGTCGGTCGGGCCGGGCCCCGCCGCCCGCCGTCCATGCCGTACACACACGTCGGACGTGCGCGCGTAAGAGAACAGCGGCAGTGTCGGACCCGGCCCTCGACCCAGCGGTCGAGGGCCGGGTCCGGCGTTTCCGGGGAGGCCTTGGGCGGCCCCGGCTCCCGCCGTCGGACCGGGCGGCGCGGCACGGCCCGGCCACGCTCCGTGATGTGTCCTGGAAGTGCTGCTTCCACACAAGGAATTGACGCAACGTTGATCTGTCGTTCGCCGCCCCTGGGCAGTCGGCCATGACTGACGGTAGATACCATGTGGCAATCGGTCAGTGCTGGCCGACGCGTGCCGAGAGCGGAGAAGAGGTGGGGCGGCGGGAGCCGACCACGAGCCCGGCACCGGGAAAGGGGACCAAGGTGGCCGACGCGGACGACAAGCAGATGAGCGCCCAGGTGTGGGGCTCGGCGGTGGTGGTGGGATCGGCGTTGGCCGTGGTCGCGGCCTATCTGATCAACGGCGCCCCGCTGGTCCTGGCGGTCGCCGGGATCGAGACCGTGTTGCTCATGGTCTACGTCGCCCGCCGCTGGCGCGCCCTGCACGGCGGGTCGGCCCCGGTCCGGCACCGCCCGCGCCGCGGCACCCCGGACGCCGCGCACTGCGAGCGCTGCCGCCGGGCCCGTGAGGCGCTGGACGCCCGGGAGGCGCGGGCCCGTTCGGCCGGCGCGGTCCGGCGCTCCGGGGCCGCGACGTTCCCGACCCCGCCCGGCGCGCCGGGCGAGCCGCACCGGCCGTCGCCCGAGCCCTCCCGGGAGTCGCACGGCGAGCTCCACCGCGCGCACGGGGAGTCGCACGGCGCGCACGGCGAGCTGCACCACGCGCACGGGCTGCTGCAGGACGGGGGCCCGCAGTCGGAGCCCGGTGGCGCCGACCACCCGGCCTACTCGCGCCGTCCGCAGATCCGGGCCCCGTACGAGCGGCCCTGGACGGCGGAACGGGCGGCCGGCCGGTCCGTGGACCGTTCGACCGCCCGTCGGGGTGCGCCGGGTTCAGCCGGCCGCGCTGTACGCCACCAGTGAGACGCCGACGTACTGGACGATGAACGCGCCCAGGGTGAAGGCGTGGAACACCTCGTGGAACCCGAACCAGCGCGGTGAGGGGTTGGGCCGCTTGAGCCCGTACACCACGCCGCCGATGCTGTAGAGCACCCCGCCGACGATCATCAGCACCAGGACGGCGACGCCGCCGGTGCGCAGGAAGTCCGGCAGGAAGAAGGCGGCGGCCCAGCCCAGCGCGAGGTACACCGGCGTGTACAGCCAGCGCGGCGCGCCGACCCAGAACACGCGGAACGCGATCCCGGCCAGCGCGCCACCCCAGACCGCCCAGAGCAGCAGCTGCTGGGCGGCGCCCTCGAGCAGCAGCATCGTGAACGGCGTGTAGGTGCCGGCGATGATCAGGAAGATGTTCGCGTGGTCCAGCCGGCGCAGCACGGCGTCCCCACGCGGTCCCCAGTCGAAGCGGTGGTACACCGCGCTGACCCCGAACAGCAGCCAGGCGCTGACCGAGTAGATCGCGCAGGCGATCTTGGCGGGCCTGGAGTCGGCCAGGCAGATCAGCACGATCCCGGCGGCCACCGTGGCGGGGAACATCCCGGCGTGCAGCCAGCCGCGCCACTTCGGCTTGCTCTCCGTGAGTGCACTCTCCGCGAGCGCAGCAGCAGTCATGCGCAGCATGCTACCCGTTACCTACGGATCCGTAGGTTACTGACGCGTAGGAAGTGGCGATCATCACTGTTGGACGTTTTGGAGTAATTGGAGTGTGGCGCCGCGCACTCCGTCGGGCGTTCGGTTGGCATGTTACTCATCAGTAATCATACTGGCTGTAGTAAAAGATGCGTCAATTTCGACGCTTCGCTGCGTTCCGGCCGTGGGTCCGGAGCTACGCTGCAAGCACCCTCAGACCCCCGCGACGCCATCTCCTCGCCGAGATGGCGTGAAACGGAGCGATCGTGTCGTACGAGATCTCTGCTCTCAGCGCATCCGCGCCCACCCGCCACAAGCAGCTGCTCGCTTGGGTGAGCGAGATCGCCGAGCTCACCCAGCCGGACCGCATCGAGTGGTGCGACGGTTCCGACGAGGAGTACCAGCGCCTCGCGGACCTGCTGGTGGCTCAGGGCACCTTCAAGAAGCTCAACGAGGAGAAGCGCCCCAACTCCTACTACGCCGCCTCGGACCCCACGGACGTGGCGCGCGTGGAGGACCGCACCTTCATCTGCTCCGAGCAGGAGAAGGACGCCGGACCGACCAACAACTGGAAGGCCCCCGCCGAGATGCGGGAGCTGTTCCAGGGCGAGCAGGGCCTCTTCCGCGGCGCGATGAAGGGCCGCACGATGTACGTCGTGCCCTTCTCGATGGGCCCGGTCGGCTCCCCGCTGGCCGCGTACGGCGTCGAGATCACCGACTCCGCCTACGTCGCCGTCTCCATGCGCGTGATGACCCGCATGGGTCAGGCCGTGCTAGACCAGCTCGGCGAGGACGGCGACTTCGTCCGGGCCGCGCACACCGTCGGCGCCCCGCTGGCCGAGGGCCAGGCGGACGTGCCGTGGCCGTGCAACACCACCAAGTACATCTCGCACTTCCCGGAGACCAAGGAGATCTGGTCCTTCGGCTCGGGCTACGGCGGCAACGCCCTGCTCGGCAAGAAGTGCTACGCGCTGCGCATCGCCTCGACCATGGCCCGCGACGAGGGCTGGCTGGCCGAGCACATGCTCATCCTGAAGCTCACCCCGCCCAGCGGCGAGGCCAAGTACGTCGCGGCCGCCTTCCCCTCGGCCTGCGGCAAGACCAACCTGGCCATGCTCCAGCCGACGGTCCCGGGCTGGAAGGTCGAGACGATCGGCGACGACATCGCCTGGATGCGCTTCGGCGCCGACGGCCGCCTGTACGCCATCAACCCCGAGGCCGGCTTCTTCGGCGTCGCCCCCGGCACCGGCGTGGACACCAACGCCAACGCCATCGACACCCTCTGGGGCAACACCGTCTTCACCAACGTCGCCCTCACCGACGACGGTGACGTGTGGTGGGAGGGCCTCACCGAGGAGCCCCCGGCGCACCTGACCGACTGGCGCGGCAACGACTGGACCCCCGAGTCCGGCACCCCGGCCGCCCACCCGAACGCCCGCTTCGCCGTCCCGGCCGCGCAGTGCCCGACGATCGCCCCGGAGTGGGAGGACCAGGCGGGCGTGCCGATCTCGGCGATCCTGTTCGGTGGCCGCCGCGCGACCGCCGTCCCGCTGGTGACCGAGTCCTTCGACTGGCAGCACGGCGTCTTCCTCGGCGCCAACATCGCCTCCGAGAAGACCGCCGCCGCCGAGGGCACCGTCGGCGAGCTGCGCCGCGACCCGTTCGCGATGCTGCCGTTCTGCGGCTACAACATGGGTGACTACTTCGCCCACTGGCTGAAGGTCGGCGCCCAGGCCGACGCCGCCAAGCTGCCGAAGATCTACTACGTCAACTGGTTCCGCAAGGACGCCGAGGGCAAGTTCGTCTGGCCCGGCTACGGCGAGAACAGCCGCGTGCTCAAGTGGATCGTCGAGCGCCTGGAGGGCACCGGCGAGGGCGTCGAGACCCCGATCGGCGTGCTGCCGACCGTCGAGGGCTTCGACCTCGGCGACCTGGACCTGTCCAAGGAGGACCTCGACCTGCTCTTCACCGTGGACGCCGACATCTGGCGCCAGGAGGCCGCCCTCGTGCCGGCCCACCTGGAGACCTTCGGCGACCACACCCCGAAGGAGCTGTGGGACGAGTACCGGAACCTCGTCGCGCGTCTCGGCTGAGCCTGAGCCTCAGCCGCGAGAGAGGCGGGCGCGCGGCACGAACCGCGCGCCCCGCCGAGCGGCAGGACGGCCGGAGTTCCGCCGGGCGATCTTTCCCCGACCAAGGAGATCGCCCGGGCCGGAACTCCGGCCGTAGTGTTTTCTCGGCTGCGGCCGGACGGCATCCCCTGCGGCCGGACGTCACCGCCCAGGGCCGCACGTCACCGCCCACGGCCGGGCGCGACCGCCTACTGCTGGACGTAACCGCCGAGGAAGTCGCCGATCCGGGTCACCGCGTCGGTGATCTCCTCCGCCCGGGGCAGCGTGACCAGCCGGAAGTGGTCCGGCTCGGGCCAGTTGAAGCCGGTGCCCTGGACCAGCAGGATGCGCTGGGAGCGCAGCAGGTCCAGCACCATCCGGGCGTCGTCCTTGATCTTGTGGACCTTGGGGTCCAGTCGGGGGAAGGCGTACAGCGCGCCCTTGGGCTTGACGCAGCTGACCCCCGGGATCCGGTTCAGCAGCTCGTACGCGGCGTCGCGCGAGGCGTGCAGCCGGCCGCCGGGCAGCACCAGGTCGCGGATCGACTGCCGCCCGCCGAGCGCGGCGGCCACCGCGTGCTGCGCGGGCATGTTGGCGCACAGCCGCATCGAGGCGAGCACGGTCAGGCCCTCGATGTAGCTGCGGGCCCGGTGCCGGTCGCCGGACAGCACCATCCAGCCGGAGCGGAAGCCCGCGACCCGGTACGCCTTGGACAGTCCGTTGAAGGTGACGCAGAAGAGGTCCGGGGCCAGGGTGGCCAGCGGGACGTGTTCGGCGTCGTCGTAGAGGATCTTGTCGTAGATCTCGTCCGCGTAGACCACCAGGTCGTGCCGGCGGGCGATCTCCGTGATGCCCTCCAGCACCTCGCGCGGGTAGACCGCGCCGGTGGGGTTGTTCGGGTTGATCACCACGATGGCCCTGGTCCGGTCGGTGACCTTGGACTCGATGTCGGCGAGGTCCGGGTACCACTCGGACTGCTCGTCGCAGCGGTAGTGCACCGCGGTGCCGCCGGCCAGCGAGACCGAGGCGGTCCACAGCGGGTAGTCCGGGGCCGGGACGAGCACCTCGTCGCCGTCGTCCAGCAGCGCGGTCATGGCCAGCTGGATCAGTTCGGAGACGCCGTTGCCGAGGAAGACGTCGTCGACGCCCAGGCCGTGCAGTCCGCGCTCCTCGTAGTGCATGACCACCGCGCGGCGGGCGGAGAGCAGACCCTTGGAGTCGCCGTAGCCGTGGGCGTCGGCGAGGTTGCGCAGGATGTCCTGGAGGATCTCCGGGGGCGCCTCGAAACCGAAGGTGGCCGGGTTGCCGGTGTTGAGCTTGAGGATGCGGTGGCCCTGTTCCTCCAGCCGCATCGCCTCGTCGAGCACCGGGCCGCGGATGTCGTAGCAGACATTGGCGAGCTTGCTGGACTGGATGACCTGCATGTCCGCCTACTTTAGGGGTACGGAGGGGCCGTGCGGTGGGCCTTCGGAGGGGTGCTTCCGAGGACCTGAACGGCCCCCTTGGATCGGCAGGCGGGGGTGGCGGGCGGCCTTCCGAACCAGCAGTCGAATGTCCGGAATGCTCCTGTATGCGAGGGGCGCCGCCGTGCCGCCGTGCGGAACGAGACGGACGGCACACCGTCAGGCCGCCCGGCGCGGGAGGATGTGCCCGACGTGTCGGTCGAGGAGGTCGAGGTGGGGGGTGCGTCGATGGTCCCGGTCGTGCCGGTGGCGGCGCTGGTCGGTCTGCTGGCGGCCGCGCCGCTGCGCGGGCTGATCGCCCGGTTCGCGGTGCCGGAGGGCGAGCCCTGGTGTGACGGCTGCCCGGCGTGCGGCCGCGCGGTGCGCCTGCTGCCGCCGACCGGGCGCTGCCCGGGCTGCCGGGAGCGGCTGGGCGCCGGCCCCTGGGCGGTGGAGGCCGTCGCGGTGGCGGTCGCCGTCGCGGTGGCGTACGCGGCGGACGGGCTGGTGGTGGTGACCCTGGCGCTGGCCTGGGCGGCGACGCTCGGCGTGGCGCTCGGCTTCGTCGACGCGCGGGTGCGCCGGCTGCCGTACCGGCTGACCGTGCCGCTGCTCGGCGGGGTGACGGCGCTGCTGCTGGCGGCGGCGCCGAGCGCGGGGCCCGCGGTGGCGCTGCGCTGCCTGCTGGCCGCGCTCGCGGTCGGGGGCGTTCTCGAACTGGCCGTCTGGCTGGGCGCGTTGGGGCCCGGGGACTCCCCGCTCGGGCTCGCCCTGGGCGGGCTGCTCGGCTGGTACGGCTGGTCGGTGGCGCTCGGCGGGCTGTTCGCCGCGATGGTGCTCGCCGGGCTGTGGGGCACCCTGCGGGCCGCCGCCGCGCTGGCCCGCCGCCGTCCGGTGCGCGGACTGGACGTCCCGGTCGGCCCGTTCCTGCTGCTCGGGGCGCTCGTCGCGGTCCTCGCGCGGTGAGCGCGCGCCCCTCGGCACCGGACTCGGCAGCGCCCCCGGTGCCTGTGGACGGGCGGCGGTCATAAGAGGGGACGACGGTAATAAAGGGGAGAGGAACGGAAGGGCCCGCCGCACCGGTCGGTGCGACGGGCCCCGCCGCCGACGCGCAGGCCCCACCCTCAAGGAGCGGCGCGCCGGGGGAGTTGAGCTCTGGTGGCGGTGACGGTGACCGCGGCCGTGAGCCGGCCGCGGCCGAGCGCCGTTACGGCATCTTGTGGACGAACGGGCCGACCGCGTTGGAGAACGCGTTGCCGTTGTTGACGTCCCAGTTGGTCGACCAGGTCATCGCGCCGCGGATGGTCGGCCACTTGGCCGGCGGCACGAAGCTGCCGCAGTTGTTGCCCGTGGCCAGGCAGTCCAGCGCGTTGTTCACCACGGTCGGCGAGACGTAGCCACCGCCCGCCGCCTTGGTGGAGGCCGGGACGCCGATGCCCACCTGGTCCGGCCGCAGCCCGCCCTGGATCTGGGTGCAGACCTGCGAGGTGATGAAGTCGATGGTGCCCTGGGTGTAGACCTTGCCGTCGCAGCCGTTCATGCCGCCCGAGTTGTAGAACTGGGTGTTGACGACGGTGAGGATGTCCTTGGTCTTCAGCGCCAGCTGGAAGTAGGCGCCGGAGGTGTTGTACATCCCGATGGTCTCGGGGGCCATGGTCAGGACGAAGCCGGGGCCGACCTTGGCCTGCAGGGCGTGCAGCGCGTCGCCGAGCGGGCCGGCCTGGACGCCGTTCTCCAGGTCGACGTCGATGCCGTCGAAGCCGTAGTCCTTGATGATCGCGTAGGCGCTGTCGACGAAGTTGGCGCCGGCGGTGGCGTCCCCGACGGTGATCGCGCCGTTCTGGCCGCCGATGGAGAGGATGACCTTCTTGCCGGCCGCCTGCTTGGCCCTGATGTCGGCGCGGAACTGGGCGTCGGTGTAGCCGCCGAGCGCCTTGGACAGGCCCGGGTCCAGGGTGAAGCTGATCGCGCCGGTCCTGGTCGGCACGGCGTCGGCGAAGGACACCGCGATGATGTCGTAGGCGCTCTGGACGTCGCCCAGCCGCTGCACGGTCGAGTTGTTGTCGAAGTTCTGCCAGTAGCCGGTGACCACGTGGGCGGGCAGGCCGGTGGCCGGCGGGGTGGTGCTGGTCGGCGTGGCGGTGGGGGTCGGCGTCGCCGTCCGGGTGGGCGTCGCGGTGGGGGTCGGGCTCGCCGTCTGGGTGGGTGTCGCGGTCGCCGTGGGGGAGGCGGTGGCCGTCGGCGTGGTGGTGGGGGTCGCGGTCGGCGACGGGGTGCCGGTGCCGCCGGGGCCGACCAGCGCGACGTCGTCGGCCAGGTAGGCGCTCTGGCCGTACCAGCCGTGCAGGTAGACGGTGACGCTGGTGGCGTTCGCCCCGGTGGTGAAGGTGGTGGACAGCTGGTTCCAGCTGTTCTGGTTCGACCAGGCGGACGGGTCGGTGCCGCCGGTGCCGCGCGCCCCGAGGTAGACGTACGGGCCCTGGACCCAGGCGCTCAGCGTGTAGCTGGTGTTGGGCAGCACGCTGATGGTCTGGGTGCACTCGGCGGTGTCGCCGGCGCCCGGGGTCGCCTGGAGCGCGCCGGTGCCGGAGTGGACCGGGGAGGAGACCGTGGTCGCGGCGCCGGTGCAGGTCCAGCCCCCGAGCCCGCCGTCGAAGCCGCCGTTGTTGACCAGGTTGCCGACCGCCGCGCTGGCACCGCCGGCGAAGAGGGCGAGGCCGCCGCCGGCCAGGGCGAGGGCGGTGGCACCGGCCGCGACGGCCGGGAGGGGGCTGCGCCGGCGCTTGTGCGAGGACTGGTTCAGCGTGCGGGCCATGGGGCGACGCTCCTGGGGGAGGAGCGGCCGCCGCGGTGGGGGGCGCGGCGGCCGCGTGTGGGGGAGGGGAGGTCCGAAGTGAGCCTGCGGGGCGGAGCCGGAGGATCGTTCCGTCCCGGATCAAAAGCTGGACTAGACCATTGCTGGTCGTCAAGCATCGGAAGGACGGCTTACGGTTCCGTTAAGGATTCGGAGACCGTTCCGTGTCCGCGCCCCCGGGGCCGCGCGACGTGCCCTTCGCCCGTCCGGACGATCCCCGACACGCCGGTCGGGACAGACTTCGCACAGGACCGTGACAAGACCGCTACCTGGGGCTTTACCGTGCACCTGCCCGCCGGAGTAGGCTGCGCCGGGGGCGGTGACGCACCAGATGCAACGAGCAAAGAGGGGCCGGCAAACATGGGTCTGCGCGATGTCGTCGAACGGACGCCGGGGCTGCGCACCATGCTCGGAGGGATGTACGGGCTCTACGGCCGGCGGGTCGAGGTCCACCTCGCGAGCACCCCGCGCCACATCGGCGTGATCCTGGACGGCAACCGCCGCTGGGCCAAGGCGGCCGGCGGCTCCACCGCGTACGGCCACCAGCGCGGCGCCGACAAGATCAGCGAGTTCCTCGGCTGGTGCGACGAGACTCACGTCAAGGTCGTCACCCTCTGGATGCTCTCCACCGACAACCTGGACCGGCCGGCCGACGAGCTCGTCCCGCTGCTCGGCATCATCGAGGACACCGTCACCGGACTGGCCGCCGCCCGCCGCTGGCGGGTCAACCCGGTCGGCGCGCTGGACCTGCTGCCGCAGCACACCGCCGACGTGCTCAAGCGGGCCGCCGAGCAGACCGCCGACATCGACGGCATAACGGTCAACGTCGCGGTCGGCTACGGCGGCCGGCACGAGATCGCCGACGCCGTCCGCTCGCTGCTCCAGGAGCAGGCCGGGCGCGGCACCTCGATCGAGGAACTGGCCGAGATCCTGACCGTCGAGCACATCGCCGAGCACCTGTACACCCGCAACCAGCCCGACCCGGACCTGATCATCCGCACCTCGGGCGAGCAGCGGCTGTCCGGCTTCCTGCTCTGGCAGAGCGCGCACAGCGAGTTCTACTTCTGCGAGGCGTACTGGCCGGCCTTCCGCAAGGTCGACTTCCTGCGCGCGCTGCGCGCGTACGAACAGCGCAACCGCCGGATGGGGTTGTAGTCCCTTTAGCCCCGGCAGTCCCGGCGGCTTCGCCGGCCCCGGCGCGGCGCCTCGGCCGGCCCCGGCCCTCCGGAGGAAATGACCGCCGTAGGCCTGGCCTACCCGGCGCCCGCGCGAGGCCAAACGTTCACCGGCAATGATCCGTCAGTTCGCCGGGGGCGCGAATGCACCGTTCCCCGCCTGGGAATACTCCAGTCAGACCGGCCCCGAGGCCACCGGGGCAGCGGGGGCCGGCTTGCCGCGGATGACGCAGGGTCATCCGCTCTGGAGGCCTAGTGGTCAGTTCCAAGAGCCGCCGGACACCAGACCGGCGCACGTACGTTCTCGACACCAGCGTGCTCCTGGCGGACCCGCTCGCCATGACCCGCTTCGAGGAGCACGAGGTCGTCCTCCCGGTGGTGGTCGTCACCGAGCTGGAGGCCAAGCGGCACCACCCGGAGCTGGGCTACTTCGCCCGCCAGGCGCTGCGACTGCTCGACGACTACCGCATCCGCCACGGCCGGCTCGACGAGCCGATCCCGGTCGGCGAGCTCGGCGGCACCATCCGCGTCGAGCTCAACCACTCCGACGTGTCGATACTGCCGGTCGGCTACCGCGCCGGCGGCGGTGAGGCGGACACCCGGATCCTCGCGGTCGCCCGCAACCTCCAGGCCGAGGGCTACGACGTCACCGTCGTGTCCAAGGACCTGCCGCTGCGGATCAAGGCCAGCTCGGTGGGCCTGCTGGCCGAGGAGTACCGGGCCGAGCTGGCGATCACCTCGGGCTGGACGGGCATGTCCGAGCTGCACGTCCCGGCCGACCAGGTGGACGCGCTGTTCTCGGCCGGCCACGACGCCGGGGTGGACGTCGACGGGGCCACCGAGTTGCCCGTCCACACCGGACTGGTGCTGACCTCGGAGCGCGGCCGCGCGCTCGGCCGGGTCACCGGCGACGGCCGGGTGCGGCTGGTGCGCGGCGAGCGCGAGGCGTTCGGGCTGCGCGGGCGCAGCGCCGAGCAGCGGGTGGCGCTGGACCTGCTGCTCGACCCGGAGATCGGGATCGTCTCGATGGGCGGCCGGGCCGGCACCGGGAAGTCGGCGCTGGCGCTGTGCGCGGGGCTGGAGGCGGTGCTGGAGCGGAGGCAGCACCGCAAGGTGATGGTCTTCCGGCCGCTGTACGCGGTCGGCGGGCAGGAGCTGGGCTACCTGCCCGGCTCCGAGGCGGAGAAGATGGGCCCCTGGGCGCAGGCGGTCTTCGACACCCTCTCCGCGGTCACCACCCCGGACGTGATCGAGGAGGTCATCTCCCGCGGGATGCTGGAGGTGCTGCCGCTGACCCACATCCGGGGGCGCTCGCTGCACGACGCCTTCGTGATCGTGGACGAGGCGCAGTCGCTGGAGCGGAACGTCCTGCTGACGGTGCTGTCCCGGATCGGCCAGGGCTCGCGGGTGGTGCTCACCCACGACGTGGCGCAGCGGGACAACCTCCGGGTGGGCCGCTACGACGGGGTGGTGGCGGTGGTGGAGAAGCTGAAGGGTCATCCGCTCTTCGCCCACATCACGCTGACCCGCTCGGAGCGTTCGCCGATCGCGGCGCTGGTCACGGAGATGCTGGAGGACATCCACCCGTGATCCGCCCGCAGTAGGGCATAGTCGGACAATACGGTCAACTCATGGCCAGGGGTCCGTTCCTGACGGAGCGGGCCCCGCCCGTTTCATCACATCGAGTGCTTTCTGTCCAGGGAACTGCCGTACGGTGGATGTGACATGCGCCACGCGGGCGGGAATTGCGTCGACAGTGCCCGGTGCGGCATGGTGAGGGTTCTGTCAGGCCCCGCGTACGGCGCGGCAGGGCTCCCGGACTCCGGGGGTCAGGCCCCGGAAGGTCCGCCAACTCCGTTCGGTGGACACACAATTGAAGACCGTTGAGCCGTACGCCGCCCGATTCCAACGCCCGGTCGCCTCACCTCGGCCGGACGCCGGGCCAGCACCTCCCGTGACCAGAGCACCATGCGGAGGTCCGTGCCAAGGGGCACGTTGCGCCCGTACGGTCACGCGTGGGCGATGCTGGAAGGAATCCATGTGACTCGGATCTCGGTCCGGGGAGTTGCTGTGGCCTCCGCCACCGCCGTCACCGCTGTCGGTGCCGTCGTTGGTATGGCCTCGGGCAGCGAGGGCAAGACCATGCAGACGGTCGACGTCGCCGGCGCGACCCTGCTTGCCGAAGTCCCCTCTGGCGCCCAGGCGCAGACCATCAGTGACAACATCGGCCAGCAGGCATCCGCCCAGCAGGCCTCCGCCGACGCCGCCGCCAAGGTTGCCGCGGAGCAGAAGGCCGCCGAGGAGGCCGCGCGCCAGCAGGCCGCCGCGGACGCCCAGGCGAAGGCCGATGCCCAGGCCAAGGCCGACGCGGAGAAGGCCGCCAAGGCCGCGGACGACAAGCGCAAGGCCGACGAGGCCGCCGCGAACCGTTCCAAGGCCCGGTCCGCGATGACCGCGGTCGAGGACAGCGCGCCGCCCGTCTCGGTCAGCCCCGGCTCGGTCCAGGACCTCGCCCGGCAGATCGTCGGCAGCGACGCCCAGTTCCAGTGCTTCAGCCAGATCGTGAAGCGCGAGAGCGGCTGGGACTACACCGCGACCAACAAGAGCTCCGGCGCGTACGGTCTGGTCCAGGCGCTGCCCGGCACCAAGATGGCCTCGGCCGGTGCCGACTGGCGCACCAACCCGGCCACCCAGATCAAGTGGGGCCTCAGCTACATGAACTCCCGCTACGGCAGCCCCTGCGGCGCGTGGTCGTTCTGGCAGGGTCACAACTGGTACTAGGAACGGCGGCCGCTCCGGCGGCGCGGTTCCGCACGGCCCCCGGCCGTCCGTCCTCCTCGGACGGGCGACCGGGGGCCGTGGCGTTCCCCGGCCGCAGGTGTCGCGTGGTGGGAGCGGGAGGACCGCGCCGCCCGGGCTGCGCTGACCAGTGCGCCCTCGGACGGTGCGGTCCCGGTTGCGGACGCGGGGCGCGGGAAGGGGTCCTGGTAGCCTCCCGCACCGGCCGGTCCGCCGACAGTTGGCCGTGAGGCGACCTCGGCGGCTCGGCTCCGGGGTCTCGTCCCGACTCCTCCCCAGCGAACTGTGACCGAAACCAGGCGGAACCTGGCGTTTTGTCCGGTTCATCGGGATGGTCGGTTCGAGTCGAACGGACCGGCGGCCGGAATTGCCGCAGCCGCGCCGGGTAGCGTCATCCCTGACGGCCGCGGCGGGACCCGCGGCGTACCGCCGGCACGGCGGGTTCGGCAGGGGAGCGGTGGTAGCGAGGATGGCGCGGGGCGGAAAGGCCTTCAAGGCCCTGGCCAAGGGCGTGGCCGTGGTGGCGAGCGCGGCCGCCGTGATCGAACGGCGCCGGCGGGCCGCGATGGCTGCCGACCCGCACGAGCCGGCCCTCCCGGGAGCGGCCCTCCCGGAGCCGGCCGACGGGCATGTTCCGGCGCTGGTGGACGGGCAGGTCCCGGCACCCGCCGAGGCGCCAGGCCCGGTCCCGGCGCCCCGGGTCGACCCGGGCCCGGTGGCCGAGGCCCTCCCGCCGTCCGCCGCGGCGGCTCCGGGCGCCCCGCCCGCACCGGCCGCGCACGTCGGCCTCGGGCGGGAGTACCACCCCGGCCGACCGGCCACGCCCGCCGAGGCGGTGCCGTGGGGGCTGCGGGTGGCCGCCGAGTCGACCTGGCGGCTGCTGCTGCTCGGCGCCGCGCTCTACGTCGTCTTCTACGTGGTCGACATGCTGCGGCTGGTCGCCTTCTCGGTGCTGGCCTCGCTGCTGATCACCGCGCTGCTGGAGCCCTCGGTCTCCTGGCTGCGCCGGCGCGGGGTGCCGCGCTCGCTGGCGGCGGGCGGGGTGTTCCTCAGCGGTCTGGCCGGGATCGGACTGGTCGGCTGGTTCGTGGTCTGGCAGGTGTCGACCAACCTCTCGGACGTCACCACCCAGGTGAAGACCGGCGTCAACCAGCTGCGGGACTGGATGGTCACCGGGCCGCTGCACCTGACCCAGCAGCAGATCACCGACTTCGCCAACCAGATCACCAAGGCCATCACCACCAACACCGACCAGCTCACCTCGGCCTCGATCACCGGCGCGCAGATCGCCGTCGAGGTGCTGACCGCGCTGCTGATGACCTTCTTCACCACCTTCTTCTTCCTCTACGACGGCGGGAAGATCTGGAACTGGGCGCTGCGCGGCCTGCCCCGGCACTCCCGGTTCGCGATGGCCGGGGCCGGTCCGAAGGCCTGGACGACGCTCACCGCCTATGTGCGCGGCACGGTCTGCGTGGCCTTCATCGACGCGCTCTGCATCGGCATCGGCGTCGACCTGCTGGGCGTACCGCTCGCCCTGCCGCTGGCCGTGATCATCTTCCTGGGCGCCTTCGTCCCGCTGGTCGGCGCGCTGATCACCGGCACCGTCGCGGTGCTGATCGCGCTGGTCACCCAGGGGCCGTGGACGGCGCTGATGGTGCTGGTGGTGCTGGTGGTGGTGATGCAGGTGGAGAGCCACATCCTCCAGCCGCTGATCCTCGGCCGGGCCGTCCGGGTCCACCCGCTCGGCGTCGTGCTCGGCGTCGCGGCCGGCGGGATCATCGGCGGCATCGGCGGCGCGGTGGTCGCCGTCCCGCTGATCGCCGTCACCAACACCGTGGTCGCCCACCTGCGCCGCCGCAACGAGGCCGGCCAGGCCGTCTTCACCGCGCTGGAAGCCGCCCGCGAGGCCGCCGAGCGCACCGCCGCCGCCCCGGCGGGGGCCCCGCGACCACAGGCGCAGCCGCGGTCCGCGGCGGAGTAGTCGACGCGTACGCCGACGGGCCCCTCGCGGACATGGTGTCCGGGAGGGGCCCGTCGGCGTACGCGGGTGCGTCAGGCGTTGGCGAGGGCGGCCTCGGAGTCGAGGACGCCGGCCACGGCCTGGAGGACGGCGGCGATCTTCATCGAGGCCTGGACGACCTCGCGCTCGACACCGGCCTTGCGCAGCACGGCCTCGTGCGAGTCGAGGCACTGGCCGCAGCCGTTGATGGCCGAGACCGCGAAGCACCAGAGCTCGAAGTCGACCTTCTCGACGCCCGGGGTGCCGATGATGTTCATCCGCAGACCGGCCCGCATCGTGCTGTACTCCTTGTCGGAGAGCAGGTGCAGCGTCCGGTAGTAGACGTTGTTCATCCCCATGATCGCGGCCGCGCCCTTGGCGGCGTTGTACGCCTCCGGGGAGAGGTTGGCCTTGGCCTCGGGCTCCAGCTCGCGCAGCAGGCCGGGGCTGCGGGTGGCCATCGCGCAGGACAGCACGGTGCCCCAGAGCTGCTGGGCGGGGAGGTCGGAGTTGCCGATGACCGAGCCCAGGTTGAGCTTGAGGTCCTTGGCGTAGTCCGGGAGGGCGGCCTTCAGGTCGTCGAGAGCCATGGGTCAGCCCGCCAGCAGGGCCTGGGCGTCGAGGGTGTCCTCGCCCTTGCTCCAGTTGCACGGGCACAGCTCGTCGGTCTGCAGGGCGTCCAGCACCCGCAGGACCTCCTTGGGGTTACGGCCGACGGAGCCGGCGGTGACCATGACGAACTGGATCTCGTTGTTCGGGTCGACGATGAAGACGGCGCGCTGGGCGGTACCGTCCTCGTTCTCGACGCCGCAGTCGCGCATCAGGTCGTGCTTGATGTCGGCCAGCATCGGGAAGGGCAGGTCGCGCAGGTCCTTGTGGTCCTTGCGCCAGGCGTGGTGCACGAACTCGGAGTCGCCGGAGACGCCGAGGATCTGGGCGTCACGGTCGGCGAACTCGTCGTTCAGCTTGCCGAACGCGGCGATCTCGGTCGGGCAGACGAAGGTGAAGTCCATCGGCCAGAAGAAGACGACCTTCCACTTGCCCTCGTAGGACTTGTGGTTGATGTCGGCGAAGGCGCTCGCGGCGTCCAGGTCGACACAGGCCTTGAGGTCGAACTCGGGGAACTTGTCACCGATCGTGAGCACGTTCGCTTCTCCTGAAGTGAGATGAGGGGAGATGTCCGGAATCCGGACACCACTCACGATTCCACATCGTGGACTGATCAGGGAAATAGCTACACTTGATGTGTCTGATCGGAGATTGCTATCAGTACCGAATTCCCCACGTCGCGCCCGGCCTCCCGCAGGAAGGGCGGCGCCAGGACCGAGTCCGCTGTGGCGAGTGCCACAGTCCGCAGTCCGCGCACCCCGACCGTCGCCCAGCTGAGGGCCTTCGTCGCGGTGGCCGAACACCGGCACTTCCGGGAGGCCGCCGCCGCCACCGGGACGAGCCAGCCCGCGCTGTCCGGGGCGGTCGCGGCGCTGGAGGAGTCGCTGGGCGCGCAGCTGGTCGAGCGTACGACGCGCAAGGTGATCGTCACACCGCTGGGGGAGCGTGTGCACCAGCACGCCCGCCGGGTGCTCGCCTCGCTCCAGGCCCTCACCGAGGAGGTCGAGGCCGCCCGCCGCCCGTTCACCGGGCCGCTGCACCTGGGCGTCATCCCGACCGTCGCGCCCTACCTGCTGCCCACCGTGCTGCGGCTGGTCCGCGACCGCTTCCCGGACCTGGAGCTGCACGTCCACGAGGAGCGCACCCCCTCGCTGCTGGAGGGCCTGGCCGCCGGGCGGCTGGACGTCCTGCTGCTCGCGCTGCCGGCCGGCGGGGTCTCGCCGACCCTGGACATCCCGCTGTTCGACGAGGACTTCGTCCTGCTCACCCCGCCCGGGCACCCGCTCGCCGGGCGGATCGACGTTCCGCGCGACGTGCTGCTCGACCTGGACGTGCTGCTGCTGGAGGAGGGCCACTGCCTGCGCGACCAGGCGCTGGACATCTGTCGCGAGGTCGGCGCCGACCCGACGGGCTCGACCACCCGCGCGGCCGGCCTGTCCACCCTGGTCCAGCTGGTCGCCGGCGGCCTCGGGGTGACCCTGCTGCCCGCCACCGCGCTGGACGTCGAGGCCGGGCGCACCGACCGGCTGGCGGCCGTCCGCTTCGCCGCCCCGTCGCCCGGCCGCCGGATCGGGCTGGCCGTCCGGCCGGGCTCGGCCCGCGGAGCCGAGTACGCGCGCTTCGCGGCCGCGCTGCGCGAGGTGCTGGTCGAGCTGCCGGTCCGGATCGTCTCCTAGGCTGCCGGTCCGGACCGTCTCCCGGGTCAGCCCCGGGCGCTCTCCGTCGCCGGGGCGCCCAGGCAGAGCCCGACCGTCGTCGCGACCAGTAGCTCCAGCGCGTCCAGGGTTTCCTGGTCGGGCCGGTCGCCGGGGCGGCGCAGGGTGAGGTGGCGGGCCGTCAGGCCGTCGAAGCCGCCGAGGAAGTGGACGGCGATCCGGCGGGCGGGCAGCGCCAGGGTCAGGCCGTGGGCGGCCGCGAGGGCGCCGAGCATCTCGGTGGCGGTGCCCTCGATGTCGTGCTGGAGCCCGAGCATGATCTCCTGCATGTCCGGGTCGCGCATGGCCAGCGCCCCGAACTCGCTCAGCAGCACACAGCGCCCGTGCTCGCCGGTGGCGGCCTCCCAGAGCGCGTGCACCAGGGTGCGGACCTGCTCGCCGAACGCCCCGTCGCCGGGGGAGGCGGCGCGCACCTCGCCGACGAAGTCGGACTTCAGCTGCTCGACGACGGCCCGGTAGAGGTCCTTCTTGGTGCCGAAGGTGTAGTGCACCGTCGCCTGCGCCACGCCGAGCTCGGCGGCGATCGCTCGGGTGCTGCCGGCCGCGATTCCCTCCCTGGTCATCAGGTCGATCGCGGCCTGGACCAGTTGCGGTCGGCGTTCGGAGGCGGGGACATGGGCCATCCAGTCAGGGTAGCGCCACGGGCGGGTAACTGCGTCGTTTGATCTTGTCGATCAACTTTGTCACTCGACAAAGTTCGGTCTACGGTGGGACGCGACCTGCCCTGACCGACCCGAGGGACCGCCGATGGCCACGTACCTGTACCGACTGGGCCGATACTGCTTCCGACGACGGCGAGCCGTCGTCGCCGTCTGGATCGCCGTACTCATCGCCATCGGCGGGGCCGCGGGCGCCTTCGCCGGCAAGACCACCGACGAGTTCAAGGTCCCGGGCACCGAGGCCCAGGCCACCCTGGACCGGATCAAGGACACCTTCCCGGCGCAGGGCCACGGTTCCGCGCAGGTCGTCTTCGCCGCCGGTGCGCCCGGCGGCGTCGCGACGCCCGAGGCGGGCAAGGCGGTCGGCGAGGCCGTCGCCCGGATCGCCGGGGTGCCGGGCGTGGCCGCGGTGCCCGACCCGTACGCCACCGGCGCGCTCTCGCCGGACGGGAAGGTCGCGATCGCCCTGGTCTCGTTCGACCACAAGCTCGCCGACGTCACCGACCAGCAGCGCGAGGCCGTGAAGGCCGCCGCCGAGCCGGCCCGCGCGGCCGGGCTGGACGTGGCCTTCGGCGGCGACGCGTACAACACGATGGCCCGGATCGAGGGCGGCAGCGAGGCGATCGGCCTGGTGGTGGCCGGGGTGGTCCTGGTGGTCACCCTCGGCACGCTGGTCGCCGCCGGGCTGCCGCTGCTGACCGCGCTGGTCGGCGTCGGCGTGACGATGGCCGGCCTGCTGGCGCTCACCGGCTCCTTCGAGATCATCACCACCGCGCCGGTGCTGGCCCTGATGGTCGGCCTCGCGGTCGGCATCGACTACGCGCTGTTCATCCTGTTCCGGTACCGCCGCCACCTGGACGAGGGCCTGGAGCCGGAGGAGGCCGCCGCCCGGGCCACCGCGACCGCCGGCAGCGCCGTCGTCTTCGCCGGCCTGACCGTGGTCGTCGCGCTCGCCGGACTCGCCGTCGCGGGCGTCCCCTTCCTCACCGTGATGGGCCTGGCCGCCTCCGGCGCCGTCGTGGTGGCCGTCCTGGTCGCGATCACCCTGCTGCCCGCCGTGCTGGGCTTCACCGGCCGGGCCATCGACCGGCTGCCGATCTGGAAGCGGGCCCTGACCGCCAACGGCCGCACCACCATGGGCGAGCGCTGGGGCCGCTTCGTGGTCCGCCGCCCGCTGCCCGTGCTGCTGGTCGGACTGGCCGGGCTGGGCGCCCTGGCGGTGCCCGCCGCGAGCCTGAACCTCGGCCTGCCGAGCGGCGGTTCGCAGGCCGCCGGGACGGACGCCCGCAAGGCCTACGACCTGGTGGGCGAGAGCTTCGGGCCGGGCTTCAACGCGCCGTTGGTGGTCGTCGTGGACGCCCACGGCGCGCCGCGGCCCGAGCAGGCGGTGCAGGGCGTGGCCGCGAAGCTCCAGACCCTCGACGGCGTCGGGACGCTGCTGCCGCCGACCGTCGACCGGGCGAGCGGCACCGCGCTGGTGACCGTCATCCCGCGGACCGGCCCGGACCACGAGGACACCAAGGCGCTGGTCAACGAGATCCGCGACCAGAAGGCGGAGCTCAAGGCGGCGACCGGCGCGGACATCGCCGTCACCGGCACCACGGCCGCCAACATCGACGTCTCCACCAAGCTCGGCCAGGCGCTGCCGCCGTTCCTCGCGGTGATCGTCGGGATCGCGGTGGTGCTGCTGGCGCTGGCGTTCCGCTCGGTGCTCGTCCCGCTCAAGGCGGTGGCCGGCTTCCTGCTCAGCGTCACCGCCTCGCTCGGCGCGGTGGTCGCGGTCTACCAGTGGGGCTGGCTGGACGGCCTGATCGACGTGCCCAAGGTCGGTCCGGTGGTGAGCTTCGTGCCGATCCTGCTGATCGGCGTGCTGTTCGGACTGGCGATGGACTACGAGCTGTTCCTGGTCTCCGGGATGAAGGAGCAGCACGTCCACGGCGCGGCGCCGCGCGAGGCCGTGGTGGGCGGCGTGCGCAACGGGGCCCGGGTGGTCACCGCGGCCGCGCTGATCATGGTGGCGGTGTTCGGCTCGTTCGTCTTCGGCCACGACCCGATCGTCCAGCCGATCGGCTTCGCCCTCGCGGTGGGCGTGCTGGTGGACGCCTTCGTGGTGCGGATGGCGCTGGTGCCGGCCGCGATGGCGCTGTTCGGCAAGGCGGCCTGGTGGTTCCCGAAGCGGCTGGAGAAGGTCGTGCCGCGGGTGGACATGGAGGGCGAGCAGCTGATCGCCCGGCTGGCGGAGCAGGCGGAGCAGGCGGCGCAGTCGGGGCAGGCGGCGCAGGAGCCGGCCAAGGAGCCGACCCGGGCCTGACGGACCGACCGGGGCGCCCGGTGGGACGCGTTCCCGCCGGGCGCCGTCGCGTTCACGGCGGCCGCTCGCAACACCGCGTTCACGGCGGCGCGCTCACAACGGCGCGCTCACGCCCCGGCGTTCACGTTCGCGGGCAGCCGCTGCTCGAACCAGACCACCTTGCCGGTGCCCAGCCTGGTCGCGCCCCAGCGGTCCGCGCACCGGGCCACTATCTGCAGCCCGCGCCCGCGTTCGTCCTCCGGCCCGGTGCGGCGCGGGCGCGGCAGCAGCGGGCTGTCGTCGCCGACCTCGCAGCGCAGCCGGGCGGTGCGCACCAGGCTCAGGGTGACCGGCCGGGTCGCGTGCTGGACGGCGTTGGTCACCAGCTCGCTGACCATCAGCTCGGTCGCCTCGCTGAGCTCGTCCAGCCCCCAGCGGCGCAGGGTGTGCGCGGCCAGCCGGCGGGCCCGGCCCGGCGTCTCGTTGCGCGGCTGGAGGTACCAGTGCGCGACGTCCCCGGCCGGGATGCCGTCGAAGCAGGCGCCGAGCAGCGCGATGTCGTCGCCGCGGTCGCCGGGCGGCAGGATCCGCAGCGCCTCCTGGCACAGCTGCTCCGGGGACTGCCAGCGGGCGGCGGCGATCCGGGCGCGCAGCAGCTCCAGGCCGTCGCTGATCGGGCGGGTGCGGGTCTCCACCAGGCCGTCGGTGAACAGCAGCAGCGCCGAGCCGGGCGGCGCGGGCAGTTCGACGGAGTTGAAGTCCACCCCGCCGACGCCGATCGGCGCCCCGGAGTCCAGTTCGACCAGCTCGGCGGTGCCGTCCGGGCGGACCAGCACCGGCGGGACGTGCCCGGCGTTGGCCATCACCACCCGGTTGGCGATCGGGTCGTACACCGCGTAGACGCAGGTGGCCAGGTGTTGTTCGCGGCCGAGCCGCTGGGCCTGTTCGTCCAGGTGGTAGAGCACCTCGTGCGGCGGCAGGTCGAGGGCGGCCAGGGTTTGGGCGCTGGTGCGCAGCTGGCCCATGATGGCGGCCGAGGTGAGCGAGTGGCCCATCACGTCGCCGACGATCAGGGCGACCCGGTTGCCGGGCAGCGGGACGGCGTCGTACCAGTCCCCGCCGACCTGGGCGCCGCGCTCGCCGGGCAGGTAGCGCTGGGCGATCCGGACGCCGTGCGACTGCGGCAGGCGCAGCGGCAGCATGCTGCGCTGCAGCTCGTTGGCGATCTCCCACTCGCGGGCGTAGCGCAGCGCTGTGTCCACGGCCAGCCCGGCCTGGGTGGCGAGGTGCGCC
The DNA here is from genome assembly GCF_043201735.1 of Kitasatospora sp. NPDC048286. Classification (NCBI taxonomy): domain Bacteria; kingdom Bacillati; phylum Actinomycetota; class Actinomycetes; order Kitasatosporales; family Streptomycetaceae; genus Kitasatospora; species Kitasatospora sp. NPDC048286. The sequence continues at coordinate 454,118 of NZ_JBICZE010000005.1, read as the reverse complement.
GCGGTCGCGGTGTCCGCGGCGTCGAAGACCGGGCGGCCGCTGCGTTCGGGAGGGCGGCGGATCAGTATCAACAGCCCGAGCACCGCCTTGCGGCCGCGCAGCGGCAGGGCGAGGACGGAGGTGCCGGCGGCCAGCCGGGCCACCCCGCGGGTGCCGTACAGCTCGCGCAGCAGCGTCTCGGCGCGCTCGGCGGAGGGCGTGCCGAGGACGGCGGCCTCGGCGGGGCGGCGGCTCAGCAGGGCGTGGGCGAGCGCCCCGCCGCGGGTCACCGGGGTGGCCGGGCCGCCGTCGGCGGTCGAGCGGGCGCCGTAACGGGAGCGGCGCCGGTCGTCCAGGCCGCTCGGGCGGCCGCGGCGGCCGATCCGGGTGCCGGTGCTGTGGTGTATCCGCAGCTCCTCCGGGAATCCGGGTTCGCGTTCGACGTTGGGCAGCGGGTCGCGCAGGTGGACGACGGCGGCGTCGGCGAGCGTCGGGACGAGCACCCGGCCGATGTTGCGCAGCGTCGCGGCGAGGTCGAGGGCGGTGTTGATCCGCCGGGTCGCCGAGTCGAGGTACGCCAGCCGGTCCGCCATCTCGGCGCGCTCCGGCCGCGCGCCCGTCCGCCGTGCCGGCGCCGGGGCCGCCGGGGTCACCGCCAGGGCCGGGGCGGCCGGAGCCGGGGCCGGGGCCGAGGTCGGGGCCGGTGGCGCGGCCGGGACCTGGCGGCGCTGGCCCGGGACGGCGGGCGGCTGCTCCGCCTCGGTCTTGAGCTGGTCGCGCACGGCTGCCTGTCCTGGATTCGGTGTGGTCGGTGAGCTGTTCTGTTGCGCCGGCCGGGTACGGCCGGTCCTGTCCTGTCCCGGTTCGATCAGCCGACGCGTCGACAGCACAGGAACAGCTGTTCCTCCGGCGGCAGCGAGGTACTGGCCGGTGCGTACGGATGCCCCGAGCACTCCTCGACGGCGAAGCCGGCCGAGACCAGAACCCGCTCCAGATCCTCCCTCAGATACCCACTGATCCGCAGCTCTCTGCCAAGGAACGGAAGCGGAACGTGATCCAGGTCCGCCTCGACCATACCGAGCGCCAGCAGTCCCCCCGGACGCAGGAGTTCGCGCAGCCGCCCGAGCACGGTCGGAATCTCGTCCTGCGGCAGCAGGATCAGCGAGAAGAACGCGGTGACCGCGGCGAAGCGGCCCCGCCCGTCCGGCCCCAGTTCGGGGGCGTTCCAGACCCGGTCCGCACGCTCGGTGGCCAGATCGTACAGGTCGATCCGATGGAAGACTGGCGCAAAGACGCCGGGGAAAGCGGTCCGCCGGGCCAGGGTGAGCATTCCGTCGGAGAGGTCCACGCCGGTCACCCGCAGACCGGCCGCGGCCAGCTGCCGGACGGTCGGGTCACCGGTGCCGCAGCCGACGTCCAGCACCCGGGCACCGGGTTCCAGCCCGGCGAGCAGCCGCCGGCCGCAGGCCAGCTGGCCGTCCTTGGCCGGGAAGGCCTCGCCGTACCCGGCGCCGATGGTGTCGAAGGCGACCGCCTGCAGTGCCCGGGCCGCCCGCCGCCGTACCTCGGGCTCGTCGTCGCCCGCGTCCTCGCCGACGGGGAACGGGTCGGATATCTGTCCGGTCGTCACGTTGCGAGACACCCTTCCACCCGTGGCCTCCGGTGGCGCCTCCCGCGGCCCCGCGGGCCGCTGCCGGTGGCGGTACGTCGCGCTCTGCGCACCACACGGACGGACTGCACCCCGATGCGTATCCGGCAGACACTCGTGTGCGTACTGGCATCTGAGAATATGCGTGATCACTGCGCCATGGGGTCCCTTTCCGGCCAACTCGCCGTGCTTGGACCGTTGTGGCCCGGGTTGCGGAAGCACGAGGGTGTGGGCGAGGTTGTGCGCGAGGCTCCGCGTGCCGGACAATGCGCCAGGCTGACGTCGATGACCTGCGGTTTTGCCGATCCGCAGGCTGACTATCGGACGTTTATCGAACGTCAATCGGCGCGGTGCAGAGTGGAGTCCAGCGCCGGGGAAGCGTTGAGGGCGCTCCCGCAGCCGGGGGGCTGCGGGAGCGCCGACGCGCGGAACGGGGGAGGTCTTCCGTGGGGGAGCGGAGACCTTACGGCGCGGGGGGAGGGAAGGGCTCGGTGTGCTGCTGGGAGATGAGGTCCGCCACGGGGGAGGCCTCGGGCACACCGAGCCGGATGAAGGTCGCATGTGCCTCCTGGAGGCAGGCGAGCCCGCGGGCCGGCTGGGCGAGCGTCAGGAGCGCCTCGCCCAGCGCCGCGTTCGCCAGGCCCTGGCAGTAGGCGGAGTCCAGCTCCTGGGCGATCGCGAGCGACTCGCCGGCCGCCTCGGCGGCCTCGGCGGGCTGTCCGGCCGCGAGCAGGGCGGTGGCGAGGCGGGCCAGGGTGTAACCCCTCCACAGGGTGTTCTGCTGCGACTGGTACAGCCCGTGCGCCTCCCTCAGGTGCGGGACGGCCTCGGCGCCGGAGAGCACCACACCGAGCTGGTAGAGCGTCTGCGCGAGCAGCGGGCCGTTCTTGGACTCCCGAGCGGCGGCGACACCCTCGCCGGCGGACTGGATCGCCGTCTCCGTCATGCCGAGCCGGTGCTGCGCCCGGGCTATGTTGCTGACCACCCGCGCCTCGGACGTCGGTGCGCCGACGGCCTGGCTGGTGGCGCGGGCCTGTTCGTAGAACAACAGGGCCTCGGCCGGACGGTTGCCGACGTTCAGCATCACGCCCAGCATGTTGGCCGTGGCGAGGAGCAGGACGGTCGCGTCGTCCGGCGCCTGGTGGTCCAGGCTTCGGCGGAAGGACTGTTCCGCCCCCTGAAAGTCGCTGGTGTCGGACTGCAGGGTGCCGCGGGCGAAGTGCACCCGGGCGAGCGCCGCCGAGTCGTCACGACGACGCGCGTCCGCACCGATGGCCTCCAGGGTCCGGAGTGCTCGGGGGCCGCGGGTCGGGTCCGGGTCGATGCTGATCAGGTAGTTCAACAGGTCAATGGCTGCGCGCTGCAGGGCGCCGGGGCCGCTCGCGGCGGCCTCGACGGTGCTGAGCAACAGACCGCCCTCGGTACGCAGCCAGTCCTGTGCGGCGTGACTCGTGGGCAGGCCGAGTCCCGGCGACGCGAGTGCGGTCAGCTGTTCGAGCACGGGTTCGTCCGGCTCGATCACCTGGGCCGCGTTTCGCACGGTCGGGATCAGCAGGTCGAGCAGCCGGAGCACCGCCTGCTCCTGCTCGCCGGTGTCTCCTATCCGCTCGTTCTGCCGCTGGGCGTAGAGCCGGAGCAGGTCGTGGTAGCGGTAGCGGCCGGGGGCGAAGCACTCCAGCATGTTCGCCTCGACCAGGGCCTCGGCGAGGCCCTCGGCGGTGTACTCGTCCAAGCCGAGCAGTGCTGCGGCGGCCGCCAGGGGGATGTCGGGGGAGTCGATCAGCGCGAGCAGCCGAAAGGCGCGGGCCTCGGTCGCGGACAGCTGTCCGTAGCCGAGCCCGATGGTGGTCTCCACTGCGAGGTTGCCGAGCTGGAGTTCGTCCAGCCGTCGGCGTTGGTCGGCTAACCGACGGGCCAGGTCGGAGACGCTCCATCGCGGGCGGCTGGCCAGTCGGGCGGCGGCGATGCGGACGGCCAGCGGCAGGAAGCCGCAGGCGGTGACGACCTGCATGGCGGCCTCTGGTTCGGCGGCGACCCGGTGCTCGCCGACGACGGCCGAGAACAGCGCCAGCGCCTCGTCAGGGGTCAGCTCCTCGACGTCGAACAGCTGGGCGCCGGGGATGCCGGCCAGCCGGGAGCGGCTGGTGGCCAGGACGGCGCAGCCGGAGACCCCGGGGATGAGCGGCCGGATCTGGTCGGCGTCGCGGGCGTTGTCGAGCAGGATCAGCATGCGTCGGCTGGCGAGCAGCGAGCGGTAGAGGGCGGCGCGCTGTTCCAGCGAGTCGGGGCTCTCGGCGACGCCGAGCGCGTGCAGGAAGTCGCCCAGGACGCCCGCCGGGTCGGCGGGCGAGACGCCGGCTCCGCGCAGGTCGACGTACAGCTGCCCGTCCGGAAACTCGGCGCGGACCCGGTGGGCGACGTGAACCGCGAGGGTGGTCTTGCCGACGCCGCCGATGCCGGCCAGCGAGGTCACCACCACGGCCTGGCCGGTGGCGTCCATCAGGACCGCCGAGAGGTCGTCCGCCAGTTCCGATCGCCCGCTGAAGTCGGATACATCGGCTGGGAGTTGGGCCGGAGCGGGGGGTGCGGCCGGGCCGTCCTCGCGGACGGTGGGGCCAGGGGCGGGGGCGACCGGGACGGCGAGCGCCGGGTCGGCCGCGAGGATGCGGGTGTGCATCGCGGACAGGCCCGCGCTTGGTTCGACCCCGAGCTCCTCGATCAGCAGCTTGCGGGTGTCGGTGTAGACACCGAGTGCCTCGGCCTGGCGTCCGCAGCGGTACAGCGCCAGCATCAGCAGTTCGCGCAGGCGCTCGCGCAGTGGGTGCTCGGTCGTCAGGTTGTTGAGCTCACCGACGATCTCGGCGTGCAGGCCGACGTCGAGCGCGGCGGCGCACAGCTCCTCGGTCGCCGCCACCTGGCGCTCGGCCAGCCGCCCGCGCTGGGCGTCGGCGTACGGGCCGGGGACGCCGGTCAGCGGACGTCCGCTGAACAGGTCCAGCGCCTGCGTCAGCAGCCGGTGCGCCTTGTGCTTGTCGCCCGAGGTGCGGGCGGTGGCGGCCTCGGCGGAGAGCCGCTCGAAGACCGTCAGGTCGAGGGCCTCGCCCGGGATGCGCAGCGCGTAGCCGTCGGCGACCGAGACCAGCAGTTCGGCGGGCCGGCGCACCTCGCGCCGGGGCTCGATGACGGAGCGCAGGCGGGAGACGTAGGTGCGCAGCGCGGCCACGGCCTGGGTGGGGGGCCGGTCGCCCCAGAGGGCGTCGACCAGGTCCTGGGTGGTGACCGGGCGTCCGGAGTGCAGCAGGAGGGTGGTGAGCACCGCTTGCTGCTGGGGCGATCCGAGGGAGAGGGGCTTGCCGTCGAGCCAGGCCTGGACCGGACCGAGGACTTGGAAGCGCAGCGCAGGGTTCTGCGGCGTCTCCAGAAACTCCATGAAGTCCCCCGATGGCCTATGGTGTCGATTCCGTGAAAGGGCGCTCGGCGGTCCGCCGCGATGCTTCAGCTTAGGCGGACGCCCGACTCTGCCGGATGGTGCCGCAAGCCGCACGATGTTTATCGGACATTTAATCAACCCTACGATACTGTCCGCGCGCCCGCGCCACAGAGGTCGGGCTGAACACATTTGATGACCGAAAGGCGGCCGCCCAATGGCCAATGACCAGAGCGAGACCCCGGTGCTGTCGACGCCCGAGAACACGGCGCAGACCGGCACCCCGGCCGCCGCTGTGGAGGCGGGCAAGGCTGTGGAGGGCGCGGTGACCGCGGCCTCGAACCCGACCGAGTACACCGCGCCGACCGACGCGGAGAAGAACGCGTTCGAGAACGGCTCCTTCGGTGACGAGGGCCAGTACATCGAGGAGCCCGCCGGCGAGCCGGGCGGCCCGTACCGGCCGGAGAACGCGGTCGGCGGCAACCCGTAAGCCGTTCTGGCCGAGTGCCCCCGCGCCCTGTCCGGGCGCGGGGGCGCCGTCGGTTATGCGCGCGCCAATTCGTGTGCGGGTGCACCGTGGTGGCTGATTTCGGTCCCTGGTGCACGCATGGTGACCGGTGCTATCCGTAACGTGCCGGTCGTGGGGCGTCCGGCGTTCCGGAATTCCGGATTCACTGGGGGATTGCCGAGCCCTGAATGCTGCGGTTTGCGTGGATTTTGCCGCAATTACCGCAAATGATCCCATTCAGTCGAATCGCGGGGCCCGGGAACGGGTGAGACCTGGTGCGGTTCGGCGGTCCATTCCCGGCCGCCGCCCTCGGGGCGCAGGTAGTGCTCGCCGCCGAGGGTGTCCATGTAGATGCCGGTGCGTCCGGTCCTCCGGTCGAGGACGAGTTCACCCATGTGTGGCCGGTAGGTCGAGGTGTCGCGCTGTCGGGTGCTCACCGCCTGCTCCTTTCGGCGTGTGCCCAGCATCTCTAGAGAAGCTAATATCTCTAGAGATGTCAACGGTCCGTCGTATCTCCTTACCGGCGACCGCGGGCGCGCCTACGATTTGTCCGAGGCAGAGGGAGAGCGGCGATGACCGGCAGCAGTGGCGACAAACAGCCCAAGTACCAGCGGATCGCCGAAGCGCTGAAGGCGGCCATCGACGCCGGCCGGTACCGTGCGGGCGACCGCCTGCCCGGCGAGAACGACCTCATGGACGAGTACGGCGTGGCCCGGATGACGGCCCGCCAGGCGCTCGGCGTGCTGCAGAGCGAGGGCATCGCCGAGGCGCGCCGAGGTGCCGGGGTGTTCGTCCGGGACTTCCGGCCGCTGCGCCGGCGCGGCATCCAGCGGCTGGCGCAGGGGCAGTGGGGGTCCGGCCGGTCGATATGGTCGGCGGACATCGACAACCGCAGCCTGGTGGTCGACCAGGTGACCGTCGCCGAGCAGGGCGCGCCCGAGCACGTGGCGCGGGTGCTCGGGGTCGACCCGGGCGCCCCGATGTGCGTGCGGCAGCGCCGCTTCGTGCTGGACGGCAAGCCGGTGCTGCTCTCGACCTCCTACCTGCCCGCGGTGCTGGTCGCGGGCACCGCCATCACCCGCGAGGACACCGGCCCCGGCGGTATCTTCGCCCGGCTCGCCGAGATCGGCGCCAAGCCCGTGCACTTCCGCGAGGAGGTCCGCTCCCGGATGCCCAGCGCGGAGGAGTCCACCCGCCTGGAGCTGTCCGCCGGCACCCCGGTCATCCTGATCTGCCGTACCGCCTTCGCCGACGAGGGCCAGGTCGTCGAACTCAACGAGATGACCCTGGACTCCGCCTCCTACGTCCTGGAGTACGACTTCGACGCCTGAGCGCCGACCGGCCGGCCCGGCCTACTGGTAGTGGTAGCGGGCCTTGAGGATCTTCACTTCCTTCTCGTCCGCCCGGTACACCAGTCGGTGCTCGTCGTCGATCCGCCGCGACCAGTAGCCGGCCAGGTCCCCCTTCAGCGGCTCGGGCTTCCCGATGCCGTCGAAGGGGTCCCGCTGGATCTCGCCGATCAGGCGGGTGATCCGCTGGGCCATCTTCCGGTTCGACCCGAGCCAGAACAGGAAGTCCTCCCAGCCGTCCGGGTCGAAGTGGACGCTCCTCACACCTCACCCGCCAGCGCTTCCAGTTCCTCCACGGTCCTGGTGACGCCTGGGTGGCCCGCCCTGTCGCGGGCGACGGCCTCCATGAGTCGCTGGGCGTTGGCGGGGGAGCGCAGGAGGTAGATCGTCTCCTGCCAGGAGTCGTAGTCCTCGGCGGACATCAGGACGGCGTCCCCGCCCTTGGACGTGATCCTTATGGGGGCGTGGTCGTCGTTGACCTTCTTGATCAACGGGAAGAGCTGGGTGCGTGCCTCGCTCGCGCTGATCGCCATGGGATCGTCCTCCGCTCGGGTACCGGATATCCGTACCGCCATGGTACGAGTTACCCGTACTGGATGCCATGGAAAACGGTCGAAACGGAACCGCCCCGGGCGCGGGGCGGCCGGGGCGGTTCGGGGGCGTGCGGGGACGGCCCCGGGCGGGGCTACTCCTTGGAGCGGACGCGCAGGTTGGTGATCAGCGGGCCCTCGGTGGTCTCGCGGAAGAAGTCGTTGCCCTTGTCGTCGACGACGATGAAGGCCGGGAAGTCCTCGACCTCGATGCGCCAGACCGCCTCCATGCCGAGCTCGGCGTACTCCAGCACCTCGACCTTCTTGATGCAGTCCTGGGCGAGGCGGGCGGCCGGGCCGCCGATCGAGCCGAGGTAGAAGCCGCCGTGCGCGGCGCAGGCGTCGGTGACCTGCTTGCTGCGGTTGCCCTTGGCGAGCATGACCATCGATCCGCCGGCCGCCTGGAACTGGTCGACGTAGGAGTCCATCCGGCCGGCCGTGGTCGGGCCGAAGGAGCCGGAGGCGTAGCCCTCGGGGGTCTTGGCCGGGCCCGCGTAGTAGACGGGGTGGTCCTGGAGGTACTTGGGCATGCCCTCGCCGGCGTCCAGGCGCTCCTTGATCTTGGCGTGGGCGATGTCGCGGGCGACCACGAGCGTGCCGGTGAGCGACAGCCGGGTCTTCACCGGGTACTTGGACAGCTCGGCGCGGATCGCGGACATCGGCTGGTCGAGGTCGACGCGCACCACGTCGTCGTCGAGGTGCTCGTCGGTGGTGTCCGGCAGGTACTTCGCCGGGTCGGTCTCCAGCTGCTCCAGGAACACGCCCTCGGCGGTGATCTTGCCGAGCGCCTGGCGGTCGGCGGAGCAGGAGACGGCCATCGCGACCGGCAGCGAGGCGCCGTGCCGCGGCAGGCGCACCACGCGCACGTCGTGGCAGAAGTACTTGCCGCCGAACTGGGCGCCGATGCCGATCTTCTGGGTCAGCTCGGTGACCTTGGCCTCCAGCTCCAGGTCGCGGAAGCCGTGGCCGGTCTTGGCGTTGCCCGAGGTCGGCAGGTTGTCCAGGTAGTGCGCCGAGGCGTACTTGGCGGTCTTCAGCGCGAACTCGGCGCTGGTGCCGCCGATCACGATGGCCAGGTGGTACGGCGGGCAGGCCGCGGTGCCCAGCGAGCGGATCTTCTGCTCCAGGAACGAGAGCATGCTCGCCTCGTTCAGGATGGCCTTGGTCTCCTGGTACAGGTACGACTTGTTGGCGGAGCCGCCGCCCTTGGCCATGAACAGGAACTTGTACGCGTCCCCGTCGGTGGCGTACAGCTCGATCTGGGCCGGCAGGTTGTTGCCGGTGTTCTTCTCGTCCCAGGTGGTCACCGGGGCCATCTGGGAGTAGCGCAGGTTGAGCTTGGTGTACGCGTCGAACACGCCGCGCGCGATGGCGGACTCGTCGCCGCCCTCGGTCAGCACGTTCTGGCCGCGCTTGCCCATGACGATCGCGGTGCCGGTGTCCTGGCACATCGGGAGGATGCCGCCGGCCGAGATGTTGACGTTCTTCAGCAGGTCGAGCGCGACGAAGCGGTCGTTGGGGCTGGCCTCCGGGTCGTCCAGGATGCGGCGCAGCTGGGCGAGGTGGGCGGGGCGCAGGTAGTGCGAGATGTCGTGCATCGCCTCGGCCGTCAGCAGCCGCAGCGCCTCGGGCTCGACCTGGAGGAACGTGCGACCGCCGGCCTCGAAGGTGGAGACACCCTCGGAGGTGAGCTTGCGGTACGGGGTCGGGTCAGCGCCCAGGGGGAGCAGGTCGCTGTACTCGAAGTCTGGCGTGGGAGCCATGGGGGCGGTCCTTAGCTGTCCAGTTGGTCCGGCTGCGTCGGCGAAGCACCATCAAGGGTAGGACCCGTCGGAAGCCGGCATGCGGACAGGGCAGCCTTGCGTGACCGGGCTCACTCGCTCGGGAGTGCGAGCGACTAGTCTGATCCCGTGGACAACTCGCCGTCGCACGACGACCCGGGGCAGCCGCCGGTGCCGGCGCCCGTACCGATGACCAAGCCCGAGAGCAGGGCCCAGGCCGCGCCGCGCCCGCACGCGCCGGCCGCAGAAGCGGAGTTGCGCGTCTCCGACGCCGACCGCGAGAAGGTCGCGGAACTGCTGCGGGACGCCTACGCAGAGGGCCGCCTGGACGCGGACGAGCACGCCGAGCGGATCGAGGCCGCCTACGCCGCGAAGACCTTCGGCGATCTCGCGCCGCTGACCCGGGACCTGCCGGCCCGCCCGCTGTCCTTCGAGAAGCCGCCGCTGGCCGCCCCGCAGCCGTCGTCGCCGCCGCAGCCGCCCGCGCGCCTGGAGTCCCCCACGGTGGTGGCGATCTTCGGTGGCGCCGCCCGCAAGGGCCGCTGGCGGGTGGGCTCGCACCTGAGCGCCTTCGCCGCGTTCGGCGGGGTGGACATCGACCTGACCGACGCCGTGTTCGAGTCCCCCGAGGTGGAGATCACCGTGACGGCGATCTTCGGCGGGGTCCAGGTCCGGGTCCCGGAGAACGTCACCCTGCAGGGCTCCGGCATCGGCATCTTCGGCGGTTTCGACGTCCGGGAGACGACCGCGGCGGACCCGTACGCTCCGGTTGTCCGGATCAAGGGCCTTGCGCTGTTCGGCGGTTGTGAGGCGAAGCCGCGCCGGGGCAAGAAGCTGAAGGAGTGGGTGCGCCGCCAACTCGGCGTCGACTGACCGCCATTGACCTGCGAAGTGCCCGGCCGTGGATCAACTCCCGGCCGGGCACTCGGCGTTGTGGCCAGTGCGCTGCGTAGTCGATTGCGTGCAGTGTGCATGAATCGCGGCCGGGCGGGGTAGTTCCTTCCGCACATCGCTTCTTGGACGGCTGCGCACCGGAGGCGGCCGAGCGGCCGTGCCGGGGTTGGACAGCGGGGGCTCGCGGCCGGCGGGGGAGCGAGGGATCCCCGTGTCCGAGAGCCTCGTCAGGAGTACGGCCGTGCTGCATCCGATCGAGTCCCGCACCACCTCGCCAGTCGCCGCCGCGCAGGTCCTGGAGCGCCGCCCCGGCGTCCGGCCGCAGCCGCAGCCCCAGGGCGGCCAGGCGGGTGCCCCCGCGGGCGAGGACAACCCCTGGCACACCGGTGCCGCGTGTCGGCGGGACGAGGTGGGGCTGTTCTTCGCGCCCTCCAAGGAGCCCACGGCGGCCCGGTTGTCGCGCGAGGAGCAGGCCAAGCAGGTGTGCGCCCGCTGTCCGGTGCTGCTGGAGTGCCGCGAGCACGCGCTGGCCCAGCCGGAGCCGTACGGGGTCTGGGGCGGGCTGACGGCCGCCGAGCGGCGCGTGGTGCTGGCCCGGCGCCGCCGCCGGGACGCGGAGCTGCGCGAGGCGGCCCGGGCGACGGCGGCCGCGCGGCGCCGGATAGCCGGGTGACGGCGGGCCCGAGAGCGGGACGGCGACGCACCGCGGCCCCGGCGGAGGGGGATTCCGCCGGGGCCGCGTGCCGCGTTCTTCCGGGCCTCAGTTGGCGCGGTCGAAGTCGATCGCGCTGTACGCCCGCAGCTTCGAGAGCTTGTGGGTGGAGTTGATCTCGCGGATGGTGCCGCTCTTGGAGCGCATCACCAGCGAGCTGGTGGTGGCGGTCTCCGAGCGGTAGTGCACGCCGCGCAGCAGCTCGCCGTCGGTGATGCCGGTGGCGACGAAGAACACGTTCTCGCCGCTGACCAGGTCGTCCGTGGTGAGCACCCGGTCCAGGTCGTGGCCGGCGTCCAGGGCCTTCTGCCGCTCGGCCTCGTCCTTGGGCCACAGCCGGCCCTGGATCACGCCGCCCATGCACTTCATCGCGCAGGCCGCGATGATGCCCTCGGGGGTGCCGCCGACGCCCATCAGCAGGTCGACGCCGGTGCCCTCGCGGGCGGCCATGATGGCGCCGGCCACGTCGCCGTCCGAGATGAACTTGATCCGGGCGCCCGCCTCGCGGATCTCCCGGACCAGGCCGTCGTGGCGCGGGCGGTCGAGCACGACGACGGTGACGTCCTCGACGGCACTGCCCTTGGCCTTGGCGACCCGGCGGATGTTGACCGCGGCCGGGGCGGTGATGTCGACGAACTCGGCGGCCTCCGGGCCGGCCACCAGCTTGTCCATGTAGAACACGGCGCTGGGGTCGAACATGGTGCCGCGGTCGGCGACGGCCAGCACGGCCACCGCGTTGTTCATGCCCTTGGCGGTCAGCGTGGTGCCGTCCACCGGGTCGACCGCGACGTCGCACTCGGCGCCGGTGCCGTCGCCGACCCGCTCGCCGTTGTAGAGCATCGGGGCTTCGTCCTTCTCGCCCTCGCCGATGACGACCACGCCGTTCATCGACACGGTCGAGACGAGGGTGCGCATCGCCTTCACGGCGGCACCGTCCGCGCCGTTCTTGTCGCCACGTCCGACCCACCGGCCGGCGGCCATCGCGGCCGCCTCGGTGACCCGGACGAGCTCGAGCGCGAGGTTCCGGTCGGGAGCCTCGGGCGCGACCTCCAGGGCACTGGGAAGGTGGTGCGGGTACTGCGTGGTCATCGTCGTTACCTCTCTGTACGCGACGGCCAGTGAGCGCCCGACTACTGCCTGGTCGAACGCCGTGGTGAGGGTATTGCGATCGTATCTGCCCACGAGATGACTGTCTGTGGCGCGGGTCGCTGCTCTATGGCAGAAAACACCGATTCGCCCCCTTTCACCCATACGTGGCCACCCCTGGTGGCCGTCCCGGTGTGTGGATGAGTCACCATGTGGGGGTGGCAGCAGACAGCAAGGGCATGAGGGGTCGGCAGACCGTACGGGACATGGTCCTGTCGATGCTGGCGGTCGGTTTCGTCGTCTGGATCGGGTACCTGTTCCTCCCGCACGACGCCAACGGCGACCCGGTGCACGTGGTCGAGTACAAGGTCGCGGCGGCCTCCGCCAAGCGCGCCGCGCCGTACCCGCTGCTCGCCCCGGAGGGGCTGCCGGAGAAGTGGCGGGCCACCTCGGTCGCCTACCGGCCGGCCGACCAGAACAACGGCAAGGGCAACGCCTGGCACCTGGGCTTCGTGACCCCCTCCGGCCAGTACGCGGCGGTCGAGCAGAGCGACGTCTCGCGCGACTCCCTGGTGTCGGACTACGTCAAGGGCGCCAAGGCGGACGGCGCCTCCGAGGTGGCCGGCCGCACCTGGGACCGGCTGCAGGGCGAGAAGGACCGCGCCCTGGCCGCGCAGACTGGCGTCGGGACCACCCTGCTCACCGGCACCGCCTCCTACGAGGAGCTGGCCGAGCTGGCGCAGGCGCTCAAGTAGCCCGCCCCCGCCTCCGCGCCCGCTTCCGCGCACGCACGCGCGTACGCCGAAGGGCCCCGCGCCGGACGAACCGGTACGGGGCCCTTCGGCGTGCGCGGGGCGGATCAGACCGTGGTGACGACCTCGTCGTAGGCCAGGCGCGGCGAACGCGGGAACCAGGCGTCCTCGCCCGGCCGGCCGATGTTGACCACGGCCAGCACCGAGTGCTCGCCGTCCTCGAAGAACTCCTTGTTGATGCCGTCGGCGTCGAAGCCGGTCATCGGGCCGGCGGCCAGGCCGGCGGCGCGCACGCCGACGATGAAGTAGGCGGCCTGCAGGGCGCCGTTCAGCGTGGCGGACTGCTCGCGGACGCTGCGCTCCGAGAAGAACAGGTCCTTGGCCTGCGGGAAGTGCGGGAGCTGGGTCGGCAGCTCCTCGTGGAACTCGTTGTCCACGGCCAGGATGGCGACCAGCGGGGCGGCGGCGGTCTTGTCCTTGTTGCCGTCCGCCATCTGCCGGACGAGGCGCTCGCGGCCCTCGGCCGAGCGGACCAGGACGACGCGCAGCGGCTGCTGGTTGAAGGCGGTCGGGCCGAACTTGACCAGCTCGTAGATGGCCTGGATCTGCTCCTCGGAGACCGGCTCGTCGGTGAAGGTGTTCGCGGTGCGGGCCTCGCGGAACAGCAGGTCCTGGGCGGCGGCGTCGAGTACCAGAGCGTCGGTGGTCATGCTTGTGCACCTCATGCGGAAAGGGGTTCGTCGGTGTGACCGGCCGTGGCCGATCACCTCTTCCAACATAGGTGAATATTCAACGATTCCCCAAGTGGATGTGACCCGCCTCACCTTCCGCCCGGTTCCACCCGCCGCGCGGCCTCACTCCCCGCCCGGGTTCGCGCCCTCCTCGGCGGCCAGCGCGGCGTCCAGCCGGGCCCGGGCGCCGTCCAGCCAGCGCTGGCACACCTTCGCCAGCTGCTCGCCGCGCTCCCACAGGGCCAGCGACTCCTCCAGCGAGGTTCCGCCGTTCTCCAGCTGCCGGACGACGTCCAGCAGCGCGTCCCTGGCGTGCTCGTAGCCCAGCGCGTCGTCCGGGTTCGGCGCCGCCGCGTCCTGCTGTTCCTGCTGCTCTGCCATGCGTGCCAGCGTAGGGGCTCGGGCCGACACTCCCCAGCCCCGTCCGGCCGTGGTCGGGGCCTGCCTACCGGGGGTCCACGGTGACGTCGAGGCCGCCGCCCGCCACCCGGGCGTGCAGCCCCTCGCCGGGCGCGACCTGCGCCGGGTCGGTCACCACCGTGCCGTCCGCCCGCTGGAGCACCGCGTAGCCGCGCTCCAGGGTGGCCGCCGGGGAGAGCGCGACCACCCGGGCCAGGGTGTGCCCGAGGTCGCTCTGCGCGTGGTCCAGCCGGTGCCGCAGGGTGCGCCGGGCCCGCTCCAGCAGGCCGTCCACCTCCTGCCCGCGCCCGTCCAGCATCCGGTGCGGGGCGGCCAGCGCCGGACGGCTGCGCACCCCGTCCAGCCCGTGCTGCTCGCGCTCGACCCGGGCCAGCACGTGCCGGCGGGCGCGGTCGCGCAGCTGGCGGATCTTCGCCAGCTCCTCGCCGACGTCCGGAACCACCCGTTTGGCCGCGTCGGTCGGGGTGGAGGCGCGCAGGTCGGCCACGAAGTCCAGCAGCGGCTGGTCCGGCTCGTGCCCGATCGCGCTCACCACCGGCGTACGGGCGGCCGCGACCAGCCGCACCAGCCCCTCGTCCGAGAACGGCAGCAGGTCCTCCACGCTGCCGCCGCCGCGGGCCACGACGATCACGTCGACCTCGGGGTGCTCGTCCAGCTCCCGCACGGCCGCGCTCACCCGCTCCACCGCGCTGACCCCCTGCACCGGGACGTTGCGCACCTCGAAGCGGACGGCCGGCCAGCGCCGCCGGGCGTTCTCCAGGACGTCCCGCTCGGCCGCCGAACCGCGCCCGGTGACCAGCCCGACGCACTGCGGCAGGAACGGCAGCGGCTTCTTGCGCTCGGCCGCGAACAGGCCCTCCCCGGCGAGCCGCCGCTTCAGCTGCTCCAGCCGGGCCAGCAGCTCGCCCAGGCCCACCGGCCGGATCTCGGAGGCGCGCATCGACAGCTGCCCGCGCGCCGCGTACCACTCCGGCTTGGCGTGCACGACGACCCGCGCGCCCTCCTGCACCACGTCCGCGACCTGGTCGAACACCGAGCGGAAGCAGGTCACCGTGAGCGACACGTCGGCCTGGGGGTCGCGCAGGGTCAGGAACACCACGCCCGCGCCGGGCCGGCGGCTGAGCTGGGTGATCTGCCCCTCCACCCAGACCGCGCCGAGCCGGTCGATCCAGCCGCCGATCAGCGCGGAGACCTTGCCGACCGGGAGCGGCGCTTCGGGGGAGCTGGTGTTGGCCATGCGTACGAGGCTAGCGGCGCCGGCCGACACGGCTACCGCCACCGCAACGGCCACAGCCGCGCCTACGGCTGTCGGCGCCCGCCGGCCCGGCCGGGGCCGCCGCTTCGGCCGCTCGCCCCCTGGACGGCGAGCACCACCAGACCGACCGCCAGCCAGACCAGCCCGACCAGCTGCGCGGTGGACGAGGCCTCGTACACCACCGCCCCGATCACCGCGATCCCCAGCACCGGCACGACCAGGTGTCGCAGCCACCGTCGCGAGCGGTGCCGCACCGCGTACCAGCCGATCACCGAGGCGTGCAGCAGCGCGAAGGCGGTCAGCGCGCCCACGTTCACCACCGAGGTGAGCTGGTCCAGCCCGTCGTCCCGGTCGGCCGCCCAGACCGCCGCCGCCATCGTGATCACCGCGGCCGTCAGCAGCGCCCGGCGCGGCACCGCGCTGGCCGGGTCGACCGAGCCGAGCGCCCGCGGCAGCCGGCCGTCCCGGGCCATCGCGAAGACCAGCCGGCCGGCCGCGGCCTGCCCGGCCAGGGCGGCGAAGGCCGCGCCGATCGCCTTGCCGGCCGCCACCAGCACGTGCAGCCAGTGCCCGACCCCGCTCTCCACGGTGTCGTAGAAGGCCGAGCCCTGGGCCGCCGGGTCCGCCGCGAGCTGCCGCGGGCCGGTCGGCTCCAGCAGCGCCGCCAGGTAGGTCTGGACGACGAACAGCACCCCGGCCAGCGCCAGGCACCAGAGCACCGCCCTGGCCACCGCCGCGGACGCGCCGACCGCCTCCTCCACGAAGGTGGCGATCGCGTCGAAGCCCAGGTAGGAGAGCACCGCGACGGACACCGCCGAGATCACCGCGGTCAGCGAGAACGCCCCGACGGCGGTGAACGGGGTGTCCCAGCCGCGCCGGGCGCCGTCCTGGACCAGCGCCACCACGGCCGCGGCCGTGAACACCAGCAGCACCGCGATCTCCATCGCGAGCACCGCGAACCCGACCGCCGCCGCCGTCCGCACCCCGACCAGGTTGAGCGCGGTGGTCACCACCACCGCGAGCGCCGTCCAGACCCAGCGGGAGACGTCCGGCACCAGGGAGTTCAGCGCGATCCCGGAGAACAGGTAGGCCACCGCGGGGATCAGGAGGTAGTCGAGCATCGCCATCCACCCGGCGACGAAGCCCGGGCCCTCGCCCAGGCCGGCCCGCGCGTAGGCGAACACCGAGCCGGTCTGCGGCACCGCGCGCACCATCTCGGCGTACGAGAAGGCGGTTAAGCCCATCGCCACCGTCGCGGCCAGGTACACGGCGGCGACGGCTCCGTGGCTCCTGGCGTCCAGCACGCCGAACACGCCGACCGGGGCCATCGGGGCGATGAACAGCAGTCCGTAGACCATCAGATCGCGCACACCCAGGCTGCGGCGCAGGCCGCTCGGCGTCGCCTGCTCGCTCACAGAGCTCATAGACACCACATTTTGAGCGGTATCGACCGAGTCCGCACGGAAAGCGTCCACTGTTGGCGCGGCTCCCCGGCCGGGGCGGCGGGACCCGCCACCGCCCGTACGATGGAGCCATGTCCAAGACCGCGCAGCGCCGTGTCCTGCTCGCCGCCCCCCGGGGCTACTGCGCGGGAGTCGACCGCGCCGTGATCGCCGTGGAGAAGGCCCTGGAGCAGTACGGGGCGCCCATCTACGTCCGCAAGCAGATCGTCCACAACAAGTACGTGGTGCAGACCCTGGAGAAGAAGGGCGCGATCTTCGTCGACGAGACGGAGGAGGTGCCGCAGGGCGCGATCGTCGTCTTCTCCGCGCACGGCGTCGCCCCGTCCGTCCACGACGAGGCGCGGGCCGGGAAGCTCGCCACCATCGACGCGACCTGCCCGCTCGTCACCAAGGTGCACAAGGAGGCCGTGCGCTTCGCCGACGAGGGCTTCGACATCCTGCTGGTGGGCCACGAGGGCCACGAGGAGGTCATCGGCACCATGGGCGAGGCCCCGGACCGGATCCACCTGGTGGACGGTGCCGAGGACGTCGCCAACGTGCGGGTCCGGGACGAGTCCAAGGTCGTCTGGCTGTCCCAGACCACCCTGTCCGTGGACGAGACCATGGCCACCGTCGGCGAGCTGAAGAAGCGCTTCCCCGCGCTGGTCAGCCCGCCCAGCGACGACATCTGCTACGCCACCCAGAACCGCCAGGTCGCGGTCAAGCAGCTGGCCGCGGAGACCGACCTGCTGATCGTGGTCGGCTCCAGGAACTCCTCCAACTCCGTCCGCCTGGTCGAGGTCGGCCTGGAGTACGGCGCCAAGGCCGCCCACCTGGTGGACTTCGCCGAGGAGATCCGCGAGGAGTGGCTGGAGGGCGTCACCACGGTCGGCCTGACCAGCGGCGCCTCGGTGCCGGAGATCCTGGTCGACGGCGTGCTGGAGTTCCTGGCCGCGCGCGGTTACGACACGGTCGAGACGGTCAAGACCGCCGAGGAGCACCTGACCTTCTCGCTGCCCAAGGAGCTGCGCCGCGACCTGCGCGCCGAGGCGGCGGGCAAGCTCTGACCCCACCCGGAAGGCCCGGCACCCCCGACTCGGGGCGCCGGGCCTTCCGCTGTGCACGCCCCGGCGCGCTCTCGTAGCTTTGTGCACAGGCTGTGGACAATCCACCGGCCGCGGACCGGCCCGGTCCGCGGCCGACGGCGGAGGGCGGACGTGATGACGGCGGTATTCGGCGTGGACATCGGCGGTTCGGGGATCAAGGGGGCGCCCGTCGACCTCGCCCGGGGCGCGCTCGTCGAGGAGCGCCACAAGGTGCTCACCCCGCAGCCGTCCGCGCCCGAGGCCGTGGTCGCCGCCGTCTGCGAGGTGGTCCGCCACTTCGACCACCAGGGCCCGGTCGGGCTGACCTTCCCCGGCGTGGTGGTCGACGGCCGCACCAGAACGGCGGCCAACGTGGACAAGGGCTGGATCGGCCTGGACGCGGCGGGCCTCTTCCGCGAGGCACTGGGGATGCCCGCGACCGTCCTGAACGACGCGGACGCGGCCGGCCTGGCCGAGCTGACGCACGGCGCCGGCCGGGGCGAGCCGGGCGTGGTCCTGGTGCTCACCTTCGGCACCGGCATCGGCAGCGCCCTGTTCGTGGACGGCACGCTGGTGCCCAACACCGAGCTGGGCCACCTGGAGCTGCGCGGCAAGGACGCCGAGCGTCGGGCCTCCTCGGCCGCCAAGGAGCGGCACGGGCTGGACTGGGAGCAGTGGGCCGGGCGGGTGGACGACTACCTGGACCTGGTGGAGAGGCTGTTCTCGCCGCACCTGATCGTGATCGGCGGCGGGGTGAGCCGCAAGCACGAGAAGTTCCTGCCTCTGCTGAGGGACCGCGAGGCGCGCGTGGTGCCGGCGGAGCTGCGCAACGACGCGGGCATCGTCGGGGCCGCCATGGCGGCGGCCCGGGCGGAGGGCTGAGCGGGCCGGGCCCCGGGCTCGGTACTCGGTCCTCGGCTCAGGCCTCGGGGCAGGGCGGCGTCAGCGGGAGCGGTGGATCCGGCGCTGAGCGACGAACCGCGCGAGCACGATCAGCACGGCCAGCCCGGTGCCGGAGAACAGCCACCCGGCCCGCAGCGCCAGCCCGGTCGCCAGCGAGACCACCTGGGCGGTGACGCCCGGGGAGCTCACCGGCTCGAGCAGCAGCAGCGCGAGGGCGA
This sequence comes from Kitasatospora sp. NPDC048286, assembly GCF_043201735.1. NCBI lineage: Bacteria > Bacillati > Actinomycetota > Actinomycetes > Kitasatosporales > Streptomycetaceae > Kitasatospora > Kitasatospora sp. NPDC048286. The sequence continues at coordinate 435,338 of NZ_JBICZE010000005.1, read as the reverse complement.
AGGCGATCGGCCCACTGATCGGTGCGGCCAGCAGGTCGACGTAGCGCACCCGGACGGCCAGCTGGAAGCAGACCACCAGGTAGCCGAGGCCGAACACCCAGCCCAGGCCGTCGAACAGCAGTCGGTCCACGCCGGCCACCGCGAGCGTCGCCAGGACGGCGACCACCCCGGTGCCGACGGCCGTCAGCCGGGCCCGCCGGCCGGTGCGCCGCCGCCCGTCCGACGGTTCGTCGCCGCGCTGCCCGGCCCCCGGCACGCGCAGGCGCAGCCGGGGGCCGGCCGGGGGCTCGGTGGCCGCCGGGCGCGGCCGGGAGCCGCGCCCGGCGGGGGCCCCGGCGCTCTCGGGGGGGCGGCCCGGGCCGGGGACGGCGGCTGCGGCCCGGCCGGTCGGCGGACGGCGTCTGGGCCCTGGCGGCTGGGTACGGATGCTCTGCTCCACCCGCCCAACGTACGGTCCGATCATCGCCACACTGTGTAATGGACCGTTCAGGTCTTGCCCCGTGTCTTTGGACGGAGTGGTGATGTGATCGTCATTCAGGTCGGCTGACCTGCTCGGACGAGCCGACGGGCGATGACCGCCGGATCCGTACACGGGCTTCCCGCGGGAGGACAACATGACCGATTTCACGTTCGAACGGCTCGATCACGTCCGGCTCGACATCCCGGCCGGTGCCGAGGACGAGTGCCGGGCGTTCCCGGAGCCCGAGGCGGCGACCGAGGAGTGAGGCGGGGCGGGGGCTGCCCGTAGACTTGGGGGTCGGCCCGTACGGTGCCGACCCAACTCCTCCAAGCCCACGGGACTGCGCTTCATGTCGCTCACGATCGGAATCGTCGGCCTGCCGAACGTCGGCAAGTCGACCCTGTTCAACGCCCTGACCAAGAACGACGTGCTGGCGGCCAACTACCCGTTCGCCACCATCGAGCCGAACGTCGGCGTGGTCGGCGTCCCGGACGAGCGGCTGACCAAGCTCGCCGAGATCTTCGGCTCCCAGCGCATCCTCCCGGCGACCGTCGACTTCGTCGACATCGCCGGCATCGTGCGCGGCGCCAGCGAGGGTGAGGGCCTGGGCAACAAGTTCCTCGCCAACATCCGCGAGTCGGACGCGATCTGCCAGGTCGTGCGCGCCTTCACCGACCCGGACGTGGTGCACGTGGACGGCAAGGTGTCGCCCAAGGACGACATCGAGACCATCCACACCGAGCTGATCCTGGCCGACCTCCAGACCATCGAGAAGGTCCTGCCGCGGCTCCAGAAGGAGGCGCGCCTCAAGAAGGACACCGCCCCCGTGCTGGCCGCCGCCGAGGCCGCGCAGGCGGTCCTGGAGACCGGCAAGACCCTCTTCGAGGCGGGCTTCGACACCGCCCCGATCCGCGAGCTCCACCTGCTGACCTCCAAGCCCTTCCTCTACGTCTTCAACGTGGACGAGGACGAGCTGGCCGACGAGGACTTCAAGAACGCCCAGCGCGAGCTGGTCGCCCCGGCCGAGGCGATCTTCCTCAACGCCAAGATCGAGTCCGAGCTGATCGAGCTGGACGAGGCCGAGGCCCTGGAGCTGCTCCAGTCCATGGGCCAGGAGGAGCCCGGCCTCGCCACCCTCGCCCGGGTCGGCTTCGACACCCTGGGCCTCCAGACCTACCTGACGGCCGGCCCGAAGGAAGCCCGCGCCTGGACCATCAAGAAGGGCGCCACCGCCCCCGAGGCCGCCGGAGTCATCCACACCGACTTCCAGAAGGGCTTCATCAAGGCCGAGGTCATCTCCTTCGCCGACCTGGTCGAGACCGGCTCCATCGCCGAGGCCCGCTCCAAGGGCAAGGCCCGCATCGAGGGCAAGGAGTACGTCATGCAGGACGGCGACGTCGTGGAGTTCCGCTTCAACGTCTGATCGGTGACACGGCACGGCACTGCTGATCCGGCGAACGTGCAGGTCGGAGGGGGTCTGTTCCTTTTGGTTCAGACCCCTCGCCGCTCCCGTGCCGAGTTGGCGCCGACCTGGAGACACCCCTGATCACCCCTCGTCGGCGGTCCGGCGCCGACTTCGTGCTGACTCCGGCGACGCACGCCGGGTCACCGCTCTCGACCGGGTCTCCGTCGAGTTCCAGCAGGGCCAGTTCACCGCCATCATGGGACCGTCCGGATCGGGCAAGTCCACGTTGATGCAGTGTCTGGCCGGCCTGGACTCGCCCACCTCGGGCTCGGCCAGGATCGGCACGATGGAGCTGGCACGCCTCTCGGACCGGCTCGGCTACCGGCCCGGAGAGCTCTCCGGGGGGCAGCAGCAACGCGTCGCGTGCGCACGGGCGTTGGCGGGGTGCCCGGAGATCGTCTTCGCCGACGAGCCGACCGGCAACCTCGACACCCGCACGGGGGCCGAAGTCCTCTCCCTGCTCGGTCAGCTGGTCCGGGAGATGGGCCAGACGATCGTGATGGTCACGCACGACCCGGCCGCCGCGGCGTACGCGGACCGCGTGGTCTTCCTCGCCGACGGTCGCATCGTCGACGACCTCTGGCGGCCCGGAACGGGACAGCTCCTGGAGCGCATGAACCGGTTCGACGGCCCGCGGGGACCTCGGGGCCGTTGATCCCACTGTCAGAGCACGCCGCCGCGTCCGGCTGCCGTGGGGCCTCGGCCGGGTGCGCCCGGACACTGCGGACCGACTCGACGGCCGGGCGCGTACCCGTACCGGTCCGGGCGCGTACCCGTACCGGTCCGGGCCCGGACCGGTACGGCGTTGCGGGGGTCAGACGATGGTGACGGTGAGGAGGCCGTCGGGGGTGGTGGTGACGGTGACGGCGGTGAGGGTGTCGGCATGGGCGTCCGGGTGGTGGGGGAGGGCGCGCGGGCCGATGCCGATGACGCGGACGCCGGCGGCCCTGGCGGCGGCGATGCCGGCGCCGGAGTCCTCGAAGGCGAGGCAGTCGGCGGGCGCGAAGCCGAGGGCGGCGGCGCCCTTGAGGAAGCCCTCGGGGTCGGGCTTGCTCGCGCCGACGGACTCGGCGGTGACCAGGACGGGCGGCAGCGGCAGGTCGGCGGCGGCCATCCGGACCCGGGCGAGCGGCTGGTCGGCGGAGGTGACCAGGGCGTGCGGGAGCCCGGCCAGCGAGGCGAGGAGGGCGGCGGCGCCGGGCACCGGGACGACGCCCTCGGTGTCGGCGCGCTCCTCGTCGAGCATCCGCTCGTTGTCGGCCAGGTTGAGCTCGGCCGGGCGCTCGGGCAGCAGGGCGGCCATGGTCGCGTGGCCCTGGCGGCCGTGGGCGACGGCGAGTACCTCGGCGGGGTCCAGGCCGTGCCGCCCGGCCCAGCGGCTCCAGCAGCGCTCGACCACGGCGTCGGAGTCGACGAGCGTCCCGTCCATGTCGAGGAGGACGGCGCGGGCGGTCAGGCGGACGGGGGTGGCGGGCACGGGGTGGCTCCTCGGGGAGTGCGGCGACGGGAGAGCCGGAGAACGCGAGCTCTTTGTTTCGAAATGATACAAAAGATCAGCCGGGCAGGTGGGCGTTGACCGCCCGGGCCTCCTCGGCCAGCTCCGCCAGCTCCACCACCTCGACCCCGGCCGCCGTCAGCAGCGCGGTGCCCTGGCAGTCGGTGACGAACAGGTCCGGCTCGCGCCAGGCGACCACCACCCGCGGCACGCCCGCCGCGACGAGCAGCCGGGCGCACGGTACCGGCCGCGAGGCGCGCTGCCCGCAGGGCTCCAGCGAGCTGTAGACGGTCGCCCCGCGCAGCCGCGGGTCGCCCGCCGGGAGCTTGGCCAGGGCCGCCTCCTCGGCGTGGTCGTGCGGGTCCGTCTCCCGGCTGTAGCCCTCCGCCAGCACCGTGCCGTCGGCGCCGACGATCACCGCGCCGACCGAGAAGGCCGTCTCCGACGGCGGGCAGCGGCGGGAGAGTTCGACGGCCCGGCGCAGGTGGTCGAGATCGGTGGACGCGGGCTGGGTCACGGCGCGGGCTCCTTCGGGGCATACCTGAGCAGGACGACGTCGCCCACGGTACGTGCCTCCAGCAGCCGCATCCGCCGGGCCGGCCCGCCCGGGAATGCGGCCGGGCGGACGAACCGCGGCGCCTCGGCCTGACCGACCAGCAGCGGGGCGACGGCCAGCTGGAGTTCGTCCGCCAGGCCCCGGGCCAGGAACTGGGTGTGCACGCCCCCGCCGCCCTCGACCATCAGCCGGCGCACCCCGCGGGCGCCCAGGTCGTCCAGCACCGCGCCGAGGTCCACCGACTCGCCCAGCGCGACCACCTCGGCCAGCCCGTCCAGCCGGGGCCGGAGCACCGCCGCCCCGCGGTCCGTGGTGTACGCGAGCCGGGCGCCGCCGGTGTGCCAGAACCGCAGGCCGGCGTCGAGGTCGCCGCTCGCGCTGAGGGCCACCTTCAGCGGGTACTCGGGCCGGCCCGCCGCCAGCCGGGCCTCCCGGCGCCCGGGGTCGTTGACCAGCAGTCGGGGGTTGTCGACGCGCAGCGTGTTGCCGCCGACCAGGATCGCGTCGGCGGCGGCGCGCTCCTCGTCGACCCGGTCGAAGTCGGCGGCGTTGGAGAGCAGCAGCCGGTCGGGGGAGGCGTCGTCGAGGTGGCCGTCGAGCGAGACGGCGGCGCTCAGCAGGACGAAGGGGCGCGGGCCGGGCATGGGCGGGGACCGTTCTGTCGGGGGCGCCTCCACGGTACGGCGGCCGGGAGCCGGTCGGGCGGACCGGGCCCGTGGGGGTCGGAATGTGAGACGGATCTTCTCGCTATGCGGGACGGGGAGTAGCGTCGGGGAGCACCGGGACCGACCACACCCAGGGGGACCTCATGACCGGACCGCGGCCCGCCGCCGTCTACACCCACGGCCACCAGGAGGCCGTGCTGCGCTCGCACCGCTCCCGCACCGCCGCCGACTCGGCCGGCTACCTGCTGCCCGAACTGCGGCCCGGGCAGGCCCTGTTGGACGTCGGCTGCGGGCCCGGCACGATCACCGCGGACCTGGCCGGGCTGGTCGGCCCGCAGGGGCGGGTGGTGGCCGTGGACACCTCCGCCGAGGTGCTGGAGCAGGCCGCCGGACACGCCGCCGGCCGGGGCCTGGCCAACGTCGTCTTCGAGCGCGCCGACGTCCACCGACTGCCCTACCGGGACGGCGAGTTCGACGTGGTGCACGCCCACCAGGTGCTCCAGCACGTGGCCGACCCGGTGGCCGCGCTGCGTGAGCTGCGGCGGGTGACGGCGCCGGGCGGCGTGGTCGCGGTCCGCGACGTCGACTACACCTCGATGACCTGGTTCCCGGAGGTCCCCGCGCTGGACCGGTGGCTGGAGCTGTACCGACGGACCGCCCGCGCCAACGGCGGCGAGCCGGACGCCGGCCGACGGCTGCTGTCCTGGGCCCGCGCGGCCGGCTTCACCGAGGTCACCGCGAGCGCCTCCACCTGGACGTTCGCGACGCCCGAGCAGCGCGCCTGGTGGGGCGGGATGTGGGCGGACCGGGTGACGGGCACCGCGCTGGGCCGGACGGCCGTCGGGCTGGGCCTCGCGGACCGGGACGAGCTGGACCGGATCGCGGACGGCTGGCGGGAGTGGAGCGCCGCCGGGGACGGCTGGTTCTCGATGCTGCACGGCGAGATCCTGGCCCGCGGCTGAGCCGACGGAAGGCGGGCCGGAAAGAGTGGACGGACGTTCGGAAAGATCGGGTAAAGTCGCGCGACCGTTCAGATTCGGGCCCGTTCGGGTCCGAGCCATGGTGCCGAGCGCCGAGCCGATGCCCGTTCCGGCGGGGTGGGGGAGTCCACGTGTCCAAGCCTGAGACCGAGCCGCCCGTCCCGGGGCCGGAGGCGGAGACTGCAGTGGCGGCGGAAACGGAAACGGAAACGGAAACGGCGCCGGAGACGCCGGCAGCCGGGCAGGACCCGCGAGTGGACTTCCGCAAGGACACCGCCGAGTCCGGAGCCGAGCCCGCCCCGGCCGGAGCCGAGCCCGCCCCGCCCGCCGACCCCTGGGCCGCACCCGACCTCTCCGCCGGCCCGCCTGCGACCCCGCCCACCGCTCCCGCCCCCGCCCCCGCCCCCGCCCCCGCCCCCGGCCCGGGCCCGACCGAGGCATCGACCGCGGCCCCGGCCCCGCAGGCCGTCCCGCCGTCGGCCGCCCCGCCCCAGCCGCCGCACCCGCTGCCCGCCGGCGGCTGGGCCTCCGTCACCCCCGCCGCCCAGTCCGGCTTCCAGCCGGGCAACCCGTACGCCCCGACCCACGGCCCGGTCCCGGCCGGCGCCCCGCTCCCCGGATTCGCCCCGGGGTTCGCGCCCGGTCCCGGCCCCGCCCCGACCAACGGCTTCGCCGTCGGCTCCCTGGTCACCGGCCTGCTCCTGGTGGCCCCGGTGGCCCTGGTGTTCGGCATCCTCGCGCTGGCCCAGATCAACCGCCGCAAGGAGCGCGGCACCGGCATGGCGGTGACCGGCCTGGTGCTGGGCACGGTCGGCACGGTGCTGCTGGCCCTGATGCTCGGTGCGGCCGACTTCAGCTCGGCGCGGGCCGGCCGCTACGGCCAGGCCCCGAAGGCGCCGGCCGGCTCGGTGCACTGGTCGGACCTCAAGGCCGGCGACTGCTACGACTCGCCCGAGGACGGTTCGACGGTCGACGGGAACGGCGACGCGAAGGTGTACTGGGTGAACCGGGTGGCCTGCGCCAAGCCGCACCACGGCGAGGTGGCGGGCACCGCCGACCTCCTGGACAGGGCCGGCCCGTACCCGGGCGAGGACGTGGTCCGCAAGATGTCCGTCCGGCTGTGCCGCACGGTGCTGGACTCCTACGCGCTCGACCAGTGGGCCGTCCCGGACGGCATGGACGACGTCTACCTCTACCCGACCGCGAAGAACTGGGCGGCCGGCGACCGGTACGTCACCTGCGCCTTCGAGGACGCCGAGGACCGGCACCAGGGGACGGTCCGCACCGACCGGAGCCGCCTGACCGCGCCGCAGCTGGCCTACCTGGAGGCCGCCCGGAGCTTCAACGACGACTACCTGGACGAGCCGGAGCGGGAGGTCTCCGAGGCCGAGGCCGACTACCGGGCCTGGGCCCGCCGGGTGGCCTCCGCCTCCCGGACCCAGGCAGCGGTGCTGGGCCAGACGGGGGTGGCCTGGCCGCTCGACGTCCAGCCGATGATCGCCAAGCTGGCCGAGGCCAAGGCGCAGGCGGCCGCCGCCTGGGACGCCGCGGCCTCCGGCACCGACCTGGCGGGTGACCTCCGCCGGGCCAGGGCGGCAGAGGCCAGGTCGGCCCCGACGATCCTGGAGATCCGCCGCGGGCTGGGCCTGTCGACCGGCGAGCAGGTGCCCGACCTGCGGGTCTGAGCGGCCGCGCATCCGGTTACCGGGCGTTGACCTCGCCCGTACCTGCCGGTAACCCGCCGACCGTACGGTCGTGAGCGCGTCCACGGCGCGTCCCCGGCCCGACCCCCACGCGAGCCGGGGACCGTCCCGTCCCGGGATGGTCCCGGTACCCTCCCGCCATGGGCACCCACCGGGTCATGCGGCAGGACGACAACGGCAACCGCTTCGTGGTCGCCAAGGGCCTCGACCCGGCCGAGGCCCGACGGCTGGTCGCCGAGTTCGAGGCCCGCGGCCACAAGCAGATGTACTGGGTCGAAGCGGACGGGGAGGCCCGGCCGGAAGCGGCGGACGGGACGGTCCGCAACGCCTGAACCCGTAGGGTCGGGGCCATGGACGCGACCCACGCCAGTCACCCCGCCCCCGGCGGCTCCGACACCCCCGCCGCGCCCCGGATCGTGGTCGGCGGCGCGCTGGTGCGCGGCGGCCGGGTGCTCGCCGCCCGGCGCAGCGCGCCCGAGTCGGTGGCCGGCCGGTGGGAGTTCCCCGGCGGGAAGGCCGAGCCCGGCGAGACCGAGGCGCAGGCGCTGGAGCGGGAGCTGCTGGAGGAGCTCGGCGTCCGGGCGCGCGCGCTGACCCGGCTGCCGGGCGCGTGGGCCGTGCGCCCCGGCCTGGAGCTGCACTTCTGGGCCGCCGAATTGCTGGCCGGTGAGCCGAGCGCACTGGAGGACCACGACGCGCTGCGCTGGCTGGGCCCGGAGGAACTGGACGCCGTGGACTGGATCGACCACGACCGTGACGTGCTGCCGCACGTCGCACGGCTGCTCACGGGTGCCCCGGCGCGGGCCGTGGACGGCGTGTCGGCGGTCGGCGACGCGCCGTCCTCCGAGTAGGTCAATCGGACAAGACGACCTAGGCGCCGGGATAGCCTGGGTGCTGCTGGGTATGTCACTTTTCGGCACTATTCGTCACCATCGGTGAGCCGTCCCCAGCCGGCGACGCCGATCCCGACCAGAGCCGGAGGCCCCGTCGGTGTCGAGTTCCGGGAACGGCGGCGGGGGAGAGCGGCGGGCAGGCTCCGCGGGGAGCGCCGCCGCCCGCGCCCGACTGCGCCGCGCCGCCCGTCCTGCCGCCCCCCAGCCTCCGGCCGGCCGCCGCCGCGGCGGCACCGTCGAGGCCGCCGGCACCGCCACCCCCACCGCCGCGCGGCCCCACCAGCCGGCCCCGACCCTGGCGGTGGCCGAGCCGGCCCCCCGGCCCGGCGGCCTGCGCAGCCGTCCCGGACGGCCGTTCCCCGGCGGGTCCGCCGACGCCCCCGGGGGCTCCGGCACGCCGGCCGAGGGCCTGCTGGACATGCTCAAGGTCGCCATCGCGATCCTGGACACCGCGGGCCGGGTGGTGCTCTGGAGCCCGGCCGCCGAGGAACTGCTGGGCTGGCCGAACGAGCTGCTGGTCGGCCGCCGGATCGACGAGCTGATCCCCGACCGGGAGCAGGTCGCCCGGATCCGGGCCGCGATCCAGTCCACCCTGCGGGACGGCCGCTGGGCTGGCCACGCCGAACTGCTCGACCGGGACGGCCTGGCCGTCGCCATGGACGCCCGGATCTCCCTCCTGGTGGACGGCGACGGCACCCCGTTCCTCCAGGTCAACATGGCCGAGGTGGCCGCCGTCCAGGCCGTCGAGCGGGACCTCGCGGTGCGCGACGCGCTGTTCGAACAGTCCCCGCTGGGCATCGCCATCATGGACACCGACCTGCGCTACACCGCCGTCAACCGGACCCTCGCCGAGATGAACGGCGTCGCCCCGGACGGCCACGTCGGCCGGACCACCGGCGAGACCCTGCCGGAGCGGGCGGCCGACGAGATCACCGCCATCCAGCGCCAGGTGCTGGCCACCGGCGAGCCGGTCATCGACGTCACCCTGGCCTCCCCGGTCACCACCCGGGCCGGCTACCGCTCGATCTCCTACAGCCGGATGACCGACCGCTCCGGCCGGGTGCTCGGCATCTCCGGCACCGTGATGGACGTGACCGAGCGTTACCGGGCGGTGGCCAAGGTCGAGCACGCCCGGCGCCGGCTCTCGCTGCTCAACGAGTTCGGCTCCCGGGTCGGCGACCTGCTGGACGCCTCCCGGATCGCCCAGGAGCTGGCCGGCTCGGTCGTCCCCCGGCTGTCCGACCACTCGGCGGTGATCCTGCTCCAGGCCGTCGCGCACGGTGACGACCTGCCCCGGCACGGCCACGACCGGCGCACCTCGCTGCTCCAGCTCGGCACCGCCTCCGTCCAGGACGGCCCCGAGGTGGACGTGATGCTGCGCCGCGGCGCCCGGATCACCTTCGCCGAGGACTCCGTCTGCGGCCGGGTGCTGCGCACCGGCGTGCCCGAGCTGGTCTCCGGCGCCGACCAGTTGGACGACGTCACCTACCCGGGCGACCCGAAGATGCAGGCCGCCCGGGACCTCGGCGTGCACTCGATGCTGGTCGTGCCGCTGCGCGCCCGCGGCATCGTGATCGGCCTGCTGCTGGTCAGCCGGGCCGGCTACCGCGAGGGCTTCGACCGGGACGACCTGGCCTTCACCGTCGAGCTGGCCGACCGGGCCGGCAGCTCACTGGACAACGCCCGCCTCTACGCCCGCGAGCGCACCGCCGCGCTCACCCTCCAGCGCACCCTGCTCCCGCAGCAGGTCCCGCAGCCCACCGGCGTCGAGGTCGCCTACCGGTACGTGCCCGGCAGCAGCGGCACCGAGGTCGGCGGCGACTGGTTCGACGTCATCCCGCTGCCCGGCGACCGCACCGCGCTGGTGGTCGGCGACGTGATGGGCCACGGCCTGCGGGCCGCCGCCACGATGGGGCGGCTGCGCACCGCCGTCCGGGTGCTGGCCGCCCTCGACCTGCCGCCGGACGTCCTGCTGCGGCACGTCCACGAGCTGGCCGACGACCTCGCCCAGGGCCCGGACGAGGCGCTGCTGGCGACCTGCGTCTACGCGGTGTTCGACCCGGCGACGGCCCGGCTCACCGTCGCCAAGGCCGGCCACATCCCGCCGGTGCTGGTGGCGCCGGGCGGGGACGCCGCGGAGCCGACCCGCACCGGCGGCCCGCTGCCCGGCGGCGTCGGCCACATCCTCGACCTGCCCTCCGGCGCCCCGCTCGGGGTGGGTGGAGTCCCGTTCGAGTCGGTCGAACTGAAGATCCCCGAGGGCAGCCTGCTGGCGCTGTGCACCGACGGCCTGGTGGAGTCCCGGGACAAGGACCTGGACGTCGGCCTCGGCCGGCTGGTCACCGTGCTCCAGGAGCCGCACGCCTCCATCCAGGCCGCCTGCGAGGCGGTGCTGGACACCATGGAGCAGGGCCGGGAGCCGGACGACGTCGCCCTGCTGCTGGCCCGGCTCGGCCACGGCCAGGCCGGCACCCCGACGGCGGGCTGGACCCTCCCGGCCGAGCCCACCGCCGTCTCCCGGGCCCGCCGGCTGGTCCGCGCCACGCTCCTCGAGTGGGGCGTCGAGGAGCTCACCGACATCGCCGAGCTGCTGGTCAGCGAGCTGGTCACGAACGCCGTCCGGTACGCCAGCGCCCCCATCGGGGTGCGGCTGACGCTCGGTGAGACGCTGCTGGTCGAGATCTCCGACCCACTGCCCGACCCGCCCCGGGAGCGGCACGCGGCCGTCGCCGACGAGGGAGGACGCGGCATCGAACTGGTCCACCGGCTGGCACTGCGCTGGGGCGCCCGGGCCGAGGGCGTCGGCAAGGTGGTCTGGTTCGAGCAGGCGCTGCCGGGTAGTGAGCCGGATGGATCGTGATCGGAGCGAACAGCAGGGGAGCGGTGTCGAACATGCCATCGGGCGCCCGGGGGGAGCGCGCGCTCCGGAAGGGGGTGCGAGCGTGGCATTGTGGTTGCGCGGGCGGTAGGACAAAAACCTTCGCCCGATCTGATGTTGTGATGTTGAGGGCGTGTGAACGTACCCCTCGATGATGAATACTCGGTCTTCTCGACATCCGGACGGTCGCGGGTTGGAGGGGTCGGTCCGTTGAACAGCACTCCGGCGCGGAGCGCGTCGCCGAGCAGCAGCGGTCATGCCGCCGTGCCCGGACAGGCCGGGTCCGCGCACCTGCCCGTACGGGACGGCGCGGCCGCGGGCCGCGGCCACCGCCCCGCCGACCGGGACCGGTCCTGGGGCGGCAACGACCCCGGCTCGATCTACGACTACATCCGGGTCGCCACCTTCGCGATCGGCCCCGACGGGCGGATCAGCCAGTGGAGCGAGCGCGCCGCCGAGTTCTTCGGCGTCCCGGCCGCCGAGGCCGTCGGAGCCGACCCGATCGCCACCTTCGTCCCCCGCGAGCTCTGGCAGCGCGGTCGCGCCCGGCTGGAGCGCACCCTGGCGGGCGAGGAGTGGGTCGGCACCACCCCGTACCGGGACGCCGACGGCGGCGAGGGCCTCGCCGAGCTCTACCTGATGCCGGACAGCTCGCTGCCCACCGCGGGCGCCACCTGTCTGGCCGTCGACCTCGGGCGGCTGCGCCGGATCGAGACCGACCTGGCCGCCTCCGAGGCCGTCTTCGGGCAGACGCCCACCGGCTTCGTGCTGTTCGACGACCGGCTGCGGCTGCAGCGGGTCAACGACGCCTTCGCCTCCGGGATGGGCCTGGTCCCCACCGACCTGGAGGGCCTCACCCCGCACGACCTCTTCCCGCCGTCCGAGGCCGACCGGCTCACCGCCGCCCTGCGCAAGGTCCTGGCCACCGGTGAGCCCGTCTTCGACCTGCGCTTCCACGGCGCCGTCCCGACCCGCGAGGGCAACCGGCTCTGGGCCGTCTCGCTGTACCGCCTGAACGGCGTCGCCGGGCAGACCATGGGCGTCGCCGGGCAGGTCTCCGACGTCACCAGCCGGCACGTCGCCGAGCGCGAGGCCGACGGCGTGCGCCGCAACCTGGCCCTGCTCAACGAGGCCAGCGCGCACATCGGCTCCACGCTCGACCTGGAGACCACCGCCAAGGAGCTGCTGGACGTCGTCGTCCCGCCGTTCTGCGACCTCGCCACCGTCGACCTGTACACCGCGCTGCTCTCCGGCGAGACCGTGCCCAGCGCGGGCCGACTCGGCGACACCGTGCTCACCGACGGCAGCGGCGAACTGCGCCGGGTCGCCGTCTCCAGCGTGGTCGGCGGCGCCTCCTCGGTGCTCGGCTCGGTCACCGGCCTGCCGATCGCCGAGGCCGGCGGCACCCTCTGCTACCCGCGCCGCTCCCCGCACGCCCGGGCGCTGCGCACCGGCCGCAGCGTCGTCCCCGAGCCAGGGCGCGACCCGCTGCTGCGCTCCACCCTGATCGTCCCGCTGGTCGCCCGCGACCAGGTGCTCGGACTCGTCCAGCTCTCCCGGGCGATCGGCAGCGAGCCCTTCGACGCCCGCGACGTCGCGATCGCCGAGGAGCTGGTCGCCCGCGCCGCCGTCTGCATCGACAACGCCCGGCTCTACCGGCGCGAGCACGAGCGGGCGCTGATCCTCCAGCGCAGCCTGCTGCCCCCGGGCAACCCGGCCGCCAGCGGCCTGGAGATCGCCTGCCGCTACCTGCCCAGCAACAACAACACCGAGGTCGGCGGCGACTGGTTCGACGTCATCCCGCTGCCCGGCAACCGCACCGCGCTGGTCATCGGCGACGTGATGGGCCGCGGTCTGCGCGCCGCCGTCGCGATGGGCCAGCTGCGCACCGCCGTCCGCACCCTGGCGATGCTCGACCTCGACCCGGCCGAGGTGCTCACCGCCCTGGACGAGATCGCCCGCGGCCTCGGCGACGACTCGGTCCCGGCCGGCCCGCCCACCCCGTACGGGCGGCTCACCTCGACCGCCGACGAGGAGGCCCGTGAGGTCTACCTCGCGACCTGCGTCTACGCGGTCTACGACGCCGTCACCCGCCGCTGCCTCTTCGCCAACGCCGGCCACCTGCCGCCCGTGCTGCTCAGCCCCGGCGAGGGCTCCCGGATGCTCGACGTGCCGCCCGGCCTGCCGCTCGGCGTCGGCGGCGAGCCCTTCGAGGAGGTCGAGCTGACCCTCCCGGACGGCGCCGTGCTCGCCCTCTACACCGACGGCCTGGTGGAGAGCCGCAAGCACCAGCTGGACGAGGGCCTGCGGGCCTTCCGCTCCGCGCTCTCCGACGAGGGCAAGGGGCTGGAGGACCTCTGCGACCACGTGCTCGGCGAGCTCAACCCGCACCACGGCGAGGACGACATCGCCCTGCTGATGGCCAAGGTGCACGCCTTCCCCGACGACGCCGTCGGCAACTGGTTCCTGCCGCCCGAGCCCACCTCGGTGGCCAAGGCCCGGGAGCTGGCGTGCAGCTGGCTGCTCTCCCGGGGGCTGGAGGAGCTGGTCGACACCACCGAGCTGCTGGTCAGCGAGCTGGTCACCAACGCGCTCAAGCACGGCCGGGGCGAGATCCGGCTGCGGCTGCTGCGCGAGCGCAGCCTGGTCTGCGAGGTCTGGGACGACGGCTACGCCCAGCCCCGGCAGCGGCGCGCCCAGGAGACCGACGAGGGCGGGCGCGGCCTGCAGCTGGTCAGCCTGCTGGCCGAGCGCTGGGGCAGCCGGCGCACGCCCAAGGGCAAGATCGTCTGGTTCGAGCTGGCGCTGTAGTCATCGGAAACGGTGGGCCGGACGGGTGCAGTCGCCCGGCGGCCCGCCGTGTCGGCACGGTCCCGGGGCCCCGGGCGGCGTTCGATGGCCGCCATGCGCGTCCGCCAGCTCACCGCCGCAGCCGCCGCGCTGCTGCTCGCCGCCGGTCTCGGCGGCTGCTCCGACGACTCGGGGCCCGCCCACACACCCGCCCCCGTGCCCGTCCCGGCCGATCCCACCGCCACCACCGGGGACGTCGGGCCCGCCGACCGTGCCGCCGTCCGGGACGGCGGCACGCTGCGCTGGGCCGTGGACGGTGTCCCGGCCACGCTGAACGTCTACCAGGGCACGGCCAACGCCGACTCGGCGCTGCTCGCCCACGCCCTGTACCCCTCGCTGTTCCGGCCCGACGAGCACGGCCGGCTCGTCCCCGACCCGGACTACCTGGCCGGAGCCGAGTCCACCCCGCCCGGGCCGGGCCCGCAGGTGGTGACGTACCGGCTCAACCCGAACGCCGTCTGGAACGACGGCACCCCGGTCTCGGCCGCCGACCTCGACGCCCAGCGGACCGCGCTGTCCGGCCTGGACCCGGCGTACGGGGGCGCGCGGGCGGTCGGGTACGACGCCATCGACTCGGTCACCCAGGGCGCCGACCCGTCCGAGGTGCGGGTGACCTTCCGGCGGCCGTACGCCGACTGGCGCTCGCTGTTCGGCCCGCTCTACCCGGCCGCCGAGACGGCCACCCCGGCCGCGTTCGGCCGACCGCTGACCGGAGGCGGGCCGAGCGCCGGGCCGTACACCGTCGCCCGGTACGACGCCGAGGACGGGACGGTCAGTGTGGTGCGCAGCCCGCTCTGGTGGGGCGACCCGCCGAAGGCCGACCGGATCGACTTCCTCGCCGCGCCGCCCGAGCAGCGACTGGACGCGCTGGACCAGGACCGGCTGGACATCGCCCCGCTCACCGCGGCCGTGGACCGGGCGGTCCCGGTCCCGGCCGCCGACGCCACCGCCGCCGCCGCCGCCTCGGCCTCCCCCTCCGTCGCGCCGCCGCCTGCGGCCGCGCCCGAGGCGGCGGCACTGGCACTGCACCGGGCCGAATCGCTGCCCGGCGTCACCGTGCACCGGGCCGCCGCGGCCTCGCTCACCCAGCTCACCCTCAACGCCGCGCGCGGCCCGCTGACCGACCCGCTGGTGCGCCGTGCCCTCACCCGGGCCGTCGACCGGCAGCGGATCGCCGACGCCGCGCTCACCCCGCTCGGCCTGCCCGCCGCGCCGCTGGGCAGCCACCTGCTCGCGGGTGACCAGGAGGGCTACCGGGACAACAGCGGCGCGGCCGGTCCGGGGGACCCGGGCCGGCTGCTGGACGAGGCGGGCTGGAAGCGGCCCGGCGGCGGGGGCACCCGGACCAAGGGCGGCAAGCCGCTCTCCCTCTCGATGCTCGTCCCGGCCGGTTCGGCGACCGCCAAGCGCACCGCCGACGCGCTCACCGCCGGCCTCGCGGACGCCGGGATCGCGGTGCAGCAGGTGCCCGCGCCCGCCGACTCCTTCGTCGGGGAGCACCTGGCCGCCGGGGACTACGACCTCGCGCTGCTCACCTGGCCGGCCGGCCCCAGCCCGGCGATCGAACAGCGCCCCGCCTACGCCAAGCCCCGGCCCGACCCCGACGGGGTGCCCGAGCCGGGCGGCAACTTCGGCCGCAGCGGCACCGAGGAGATCGACCGACTGTTCGAACGGGCGGCCACCGAGTCGGACCAGGCGGCCCGGCTGGACCTGCTCCAGCAGGCGGACGTACGGATCTGGGAGCTCGGGCACTCGGTGCCGCTCTACCAGCGGCCGGAGCTGGTCGGGGTCAGGACCGGGGTGCTCGGCGCGGGCGCGTACGGCTTCGGGTGGCCGCGCTTCCAGGACGTGGGCTGGAGCGAACCGGACACCGGGCAGGACTAGGGCCGCAGCTCCCGGGCGAAGCGGCGCAGGGCGTCGGTGAAGGCCTCCGGGGCGTCGAAGTTGGCGAGGTGCCGGGCCCGGGGTACCAGCTCGATCCGGGCCCGCCCGTGCGAGTGGGCGGCGGCGAAGGCGCGCTCGCCGGAGCGGAAGGCCGAGTCCTTCTCCCCGTTCAGGATCAGCACCGGGGCCTCGACCCGGCGCAGGACGCCGGGCTCGAAGCGGCCCAGCACCGAGGCCCAGGCGGCGGGCAGGGCCTCGAAGCCGTACCCGGCGCGGATCGTCTCCGCGACCACCCGCGCCGGGTAGAGCCGGCGCAGCAGCCCGTCGTTCCACCGGGACAGCCGCGCGGCCGGGACGCGCGGCACCAGCGCGCCGACCGCCCGGTACGGGACCGCCCAGCGCCCCCGGGTGTCGGCGCTCGCGCCGGCCAGCACCAGCCCGCGCAGCAGTTCGGGCCTGCGCAGGGCGAACTCCAGCGCGACGTACCCGCCCAGCGAGTGCCCGACCACCAGCGCGGGCCCGCCGCCCAGCTCCTCCACCCCCGCGGCGACGCTCGCGCAGGCGGCCGTCAGGCTCCACGGCTCGCCGCGCCGGGTGCCGTGCCCCGGCAGGTCGACGGCCACCACCGGGAACTCCTCCCGCAGCGCCGCCAGCTGCGGGCTCCACTGCCCCGCGCTGAAGCGGGTGCCGTGCACCAGGACGATCGGGACACTCATCGGGCCACCTCCGCGGGCTCCGGCATGCGTTCGACATCGGAGATCCGGCGCAGCCGGGCCCCGGGCCGTCGGATCACGAACGGAAGACTGTCGGAGCACGGCCGGTCGGTGAAGGGTGTGTGACCCACCTGTGATCTTGATCCCGCCGGACCAGCTCGTTTCCGCCCACCTCCGCCCTTCCCCGTACGATAGGAGGAAGCCGCGGCATGGCCATGTGCCCGGCGGGTGGACCGGTAGTAGCAGGCGGAACGGGCGGCGGCGATCGACAGGGATCGCAAGTGCGCGTCACGCAGCCGGGCGCCGCAACCCACGATTCCGGGAGAATCCGCAAGGCATGCCCACGCGCAACGACATCCGTAACGTCGCCATCGTCGCCCACGTCGACCACGGCAAGACCACGCTGGTCGACGCCATGCTCAAGCAGGCCGGCGCCTTCGCCGCCCACCAGCAGCTCGATGACCGGATGATGGACTCCAACGACCTGGAGCGCGAGAAGGGCATCACCATTCTCGCGAAGAACACCGCGGTCAAGTACCACCCCAAGGATGGTGGCGCGCCGATCACCATCAACATCATCGACACCCCGGGCCACGCCGACTTCGGTGGCGAGGTCGAGCGCGGTCTGTCGATGGTGGACGCGGTCGTCCTGCTGGTCGACGCCTCCGAGGGCCCGCTGCCGCAGACCCGCTTCGTGCTGCGCAAGGCGCTCTCCCAGCGCCTGCCGGTCATCCTCTGCATCAACAAGACCGACCGTCCGGACTCCCGGATCGACGAGGTCATCAACGAGACCTACGACCTGTTCCTGGACCTGGACGCGGACGAGGAGCAGATCGAGTTCCCGATCGTCTACGCCTGCGCGCGTGACGGCGTCGCCTCGCTGACCAAGCCGGAGAACGGCACCGTTCCCGCGGACAGCACCAACCTGGAGCCGTTCTTCTCCACCCTGCTGGAGCACGTCCCGGCCCCCAGCTACGACGAGGACGCCCCGCTCCAGGCCCACGTCACCAACCTGGACGCCGACAACTTCCTCGGCCGCATCGCGCTGCTCCGCGTCGAGCAGGGCGAGCTGCGCAAGGGCCAGACCGTGGCCTGGATCAAGCGCGACGGCTCGATCCAGAACGTCCGCATCTCCGAGCTGCTGATGACCGAGGCGCTCACCCGCAAGCCGGCCGAGGTGGCCGGCCCCGGTGACATCTGCGCCGTCGCCGGTATCTCCGACATCATGATCGGCGAGACCCTGGCCGACCCGGAGAACCCGATCGCGCTGCCGCTGATCACGGTGGACGAGCCGGCCATCTCGATGACCATCGGCACCAACACCTCCCCGCTGGTCGGCCGTGGCGGCAGCGGCAAGGGCGCGGACGCCAAGTCCGGCGCGGGCAAGGTCGACCGCAAGGTCACCGCCCGCCAGGTGAAGGACCGCCTGGACCGCGAGCTGATCGGTAACGTCTCGCTGCGCGTGCTGGACACCGAGCGTCCGGACGCCTGGGAGGTGCAGGGCCGCGGTGAGCTGGCGCTGGCCATCCTGATCGAGACCATGCGCCGCGAGGGCTTCGAGCTGACCGTCGGCAAGCCGCAGGTGGTCACCAAGGAGGTCAACGGCAAGACCCACGAGCCGGTCGAGCGCCTCACCGTGGACGTGCCCGAGGAGCACATGGGTGCCGTCACCCAGCTCATGGGCGTCCGCAAGGGCCGCATGGACAACATGTCCAACCACGGCTCGGGCTGGGTCCGGATGGAGTTCGTCGTCCCGTCCCGCGGCCTGATCGGCTTCCGGACCGAGTTCCTCACCAACACCCGCGGCACCGGCATCGCCCACTCGATCCACGAGGGCCACGAGCCGTGGTTCGGCCAGCTGACCACCCGCAACAACGGCTCGCTGGTCGCCGACCGCTCCGGTGTGGTCACCGCCTTCGCGATGACCAACCTCCAGGAGCGCGGCGTGCTCTTCTGCGACCCGGGCACCGAGGTGTACGAGGGCATGATCGTCGGTGAGAACTCGCGCTCCGACGACATGGACGTGAACATCACCAAGGAGAAGAAGCTCACCAACATGCGTTCCTCGAACGCGGACGTGGCCGAGTCGATCGTCCCGCCGCGCAAGCTCTCGCTGGAGCAGTCGCTGGAGTTCTGCCGCGAGGACGAGTGCATCGAGGTGACCCCGGAGACGGTTCGCATCCGTAAGGTCGTTCTCGACGCGAAGGACCGCGGCCGCACCGCCTCGCGCGCCAAGAAGGTGTGATCCGGACGCACTGAACGGCCATTGGCCGGAATGATTCGCCCCCCTTTCCCATGGAGAGGGGGGCGAACTTTTTCAACTACTCCAAGTTGTCGGGGCCGCTATTCACGGAATAGCGCTCATCACACCCGGGTGTCCGCTGAGCGGACGTGACAGTTCGTCATCCGTGACGACTGTCCGTTTGGTGCCTGTCTGGCTATGTCTCAAATGTCCGGTTTTCGAAACTTACCGACTGTTCATGTGACCTAATTGAGATCGTCACTGGTCACTTTCGTGTCCGTGCGTGACGGATAGTGGGTGCAGTCAGGCTCGGGTCAAGGGTGAACGCGCAGGGGTGCGCGCCGAAACCACGAGCGCGGACGGCACAGCGGGCCCGGTGACCACCGTTCCGCGATGCCCTCCTCGTTGCAACGTCGAATTCAGGAGGCACACCGATGCGCGGTGCGAGCCAGGCCAAGTGGGTTGTCGCAGCTGTTGCTGTCGCCCTCGCTGCGACTGCGTGCAGCAGCAGCGACTCCTCCGGGGGTAGCTCCGAGGGCGGTGCGGTCAACGCCGCCGCCAGCTTCAGCTACCAGAGCGGTGAGCCGCAGCGTCCGCTCCAGCCGGCCAACGCCAATGAGAACATCGGCGGCCGTATCGTCAAGGAGCTCTTCAAGGGCCTCGTCGACTACGACCCCGCGACCGGTGCGCTGCGCAACCAGGTGGCCGACAAGATCGAGACCACCGACGCCAAGAACTACACCGTCACGCTGAAGTCCGGCTGGACCTTCCACGACGGCACCCCGGTCACCGCCGCGTCCTTCGTCAAGGCCTGGAACTGGTCGGCCAACACGAAGAACAACCAGATCAACTCGTCCTGGTTCTCCGACATCGTCGGCTACGACGCCGTCCACCCGGAGAAGGGCGACCCGACGGCCACCGAGATGTCCGGCCTGAAGATCGTCGACGACACCCACTTCACCATCGAACTGACCAGCCCCGTCTCGTACTTCACGTACAAGCTCGGCTACGCGGCCTTCTCCCCGCTGCCCGAGGGCTTCTTCTCCGACCCGGCCGGCTACGGCCAGAAGCCGGTCGGCAACGGCCCCTACAAGTTCGTCTCGTGGGAGCACAACAAGGCCATCACCGTCCAGACCTTCGACAAGTACGCGGGCACGGACAAGCCGAAGAACGGCGGAATCGTCTTCCGCAACTACAGCGCCGGTGAGGCCGCGTACAAGGACCTGATGTCCGACACCCTGGACGTCCTGGACCAGGTCGACTCGACCGACCTCCCGAAGTACAAGGACGACCTGGGCAAGCGCGCCGTCGACCAGGCTCAGGGCGCCATCCAGAACGTCGGCTTCGCGCTGTACCAGGGCGACTGGAACGCCCCGGGCAAGGAGAAGGTCCGTCAGGGCATCTCGATGGCGATCGACCGCGACACCATCACCAAGACCGTGCTGAACGGCAACCGCCTCCCCGCCGACTCGTGGGTCGCCCCGGGCGTCATGGGCTACAAGGCCGGCACCTGCGGTGAGTTCTGCAAGTTCAACCCGGAGAAGGCCAAGCAGCTGATCCAGGAGGGCGGCGGCGTCCCCGGCGGCAAGGTCACCATCCTGTACAACGCCGACGGCAGCCACAAGGAGTGGGTGGACGCGGTCTGCAACTCCATCCGCCAGTCGACCGGCGTGGACTGCACCGGTGACCCGAAGCCGGACTTCAAGACCGTGCGTGACGTCGTCACCAACAAGCAGGTCCAGAGCATGATGCGTACCGGCTGGGTGCAGGACTACCCGCTGAACGCCAACTTCCTGCGTGACGTCTACGGCACCGGCGCCTCGTCGAACGACAACCAGTACTCCAGCCCGGAGTTCGACCGCCTGGCCAAGGAGGCGGACGCCGCCACCTCGGTCGAGAAGACCGCCGAGCTGTACCAGCAGGCCGAGGCCCAGCTGGCCAAGGACATGCCGTCCATCCCGCTCTGGTACTACAAGACCAGCTCCGGCTACTCCAAGAACGTCCAGAACGTGAAGTTCGACTCCTTCGGCGACCCGGTCTTCACCGACGTCGAGGTCAAGAAGAAGTAATCGGTCGGCACCGCCTGACCCGGTGACAACGGCCGGTGCCCGTCCATCCCCACAAGGGCGAGGACTGGCACCGGCCGTTGGCACGCCGACTTATCTCTTGCCGGGTTGACGGGCCCGGCAGAGCCATACATGGAGGCACGATGGGGCGCTTTGTCGCGAGGCGACTGCTCCAGATGATCCCGGTCTTCTTCGGAACGACCTTGCTCATCTTTGTCATGGTGCACGCGCTGCCGGGTGATCCGGTGGCCGCGATGTGGGGCGACAAGGCGCCGGACCCGGCCCAGGTTGCCGCCCTGAAGCACCAAATGGGTTTCGACAAGCCGATGTTGCAGCAGTACTTCCACTACATGGGGGGCCTGCTCACCGGTGACTTCGGGACCACCCTGGCCAACCGGCCGGTGCTCGACGTGATCACCGAGGCGCTGCCGGTCACGCTCCGGCTGGCGCTGTTCGCGTTCGCCATCGAGATCGTGCTGGGCATCGGCATCGGCCTGTTCGCCGGCCTGCGCCGCGGCAAGGCGTTCGACAAGGGCGCCCTGATCTTCACCCTGCTGCTGATCTCGATCCCGGTCCCGGTGCTCGGCTTCATCTTCCAGACGATCTTCGCGGACGACCTGAAGTGGGTCACGCCGACCGTCCAGGACTCGAACGACATCACCCAGCTGGTGCTGCCGGCCATCGTGCTCGGCTCGGTGTCGCTGGCCTTCGTGGCGCGTCTCACCCGCACCTCCATAGCCGAGAACATCAAGGCCGACTACGTCCGCACCGCGGTGGCCAAGGGCCTGCCGCGGCGCAGGGTGATCGGCACCCACCTGCTGCGCAACTCGCTGATCCCGGTGGTCACGTTCCTCGGCACCGACCTGGGCGCCCTGATGGGTGGCGCGATCGTCACCGAAGGCATCTTCAACGTCAAGGGTGTCGGCAACGCGCTCTTCCACGCGATCAACCTGAAGGAGGGCTCGACGGTCTCCGGCTTCGTCGCCTTCCTGGTGATCGTGTACCTGGTTGCCGGCCTGATCGTCGACCTGCTTTACGCGGTCCTGGACCCGAGGATCCGTTATGCCTGACCTGACCGAGAAGAAGACGGCCGGGGAGACCCCGGCCCCGGCCGCTGCCGCCGCCGCGGTCGCCAAGCCGGAGAAGGCGCGCAGCCTCGGCTCCGACGCCTGGCACGACCTGCGCCGCAAGCCGATCTTCGTGATCTCCGCGCTGCTCATCGTGCTGCTGATCGTCATCGCGATCGCGCCGGGCCTGTTCACCTCGGTGGACCCGCGGGCCGGCGACCTGCGCAACCACTACCTGTCGAAGCCGAACTACAGTCACTTCTTCCAGCCCGACTGGTTCGGCTACGACCTCCAGGGCCGCAGCATCTACGCCCGCGTCATCTACGGCGCCCGCGCCTCGGTCGTGGTCGGCATCTGCGTCACCGTGGGTGTGACCGTCATCGGCGGCATCGCCGGTATGCTCGCCGGTTACTTCGGCGGCTGGATCGACACGATCATCTCCCGGGTCACCGACATCTTCTTCGGTATCCCGCTGCTGCTCGGCTCGCTGGTGGTCCTGAACGCCTTCACCTCGCGCACCGTGTGGAGCGTGGTCTTCGCGCTGGTCGCCCTGGGCTGGACCCAGATGACCCGTGTCATGCGCGGCTCGGTGATCACGGTGAAGCAGGCCGACTTCGTGACGGCGGCCAGGGCCCTCGGCGCCGGCACCACCCGGATCATGTTCAAGCACATCCTGCCGAACGCGATCGCCCCGGTGATCGTCGTCGCGACCATCGCCCTCGGCGGCTACATCGCCACCGAGGCGACGCTGAGCTTCCTCGGCATCGGTCTGCAGGACCCGACCATCTCCTGGGGTATCGACATCAACTCGGCCCAGAAGGTGATCCGTACGGCGCCGTTCGCCCTGTTCTTCCCCGCCGGCATGCTGAGCCTCACCGTGCTGGCGTTCATCATGCTCGGCGACGCGGTGCGCGACGCCCTCGACCCGAAGCTCCGCTGAGAGAAGAGGTGACGACCCGATGACCACCGTGATCGAGAACAACCAGAAGAACGATCGTCTCGAAGTTGGCACCCCTCTCCTGGAGGTGAAGGACCTCCACGTGGAGTTCCACACCCGGGACGGGATCGCCAAGGCCGTGAACGGCGTCAACTACTCCGTCGCGGCCGGCGAGACGCTCGCCGTGCTCGGCGAGTCCGGCTCCGGCAAGTCCGTGACGGCGCAGACCATCATGGGCATCCTGGACATGCCCCCGGGCAAGGTGACCCAGGGCGAGATCCTGTACCGCGGCCAGGACATGCTCAAGATGAGCAACGAGGAGCGGCGGCAGGTCCGCGGCCGGAAGATCGCGATGATCTTCCAGGACGCGCTGTCCGCGCTGAACCCGGTGCTCAGCGTCGGCTACCAGCTCGGCGAGATGTTCCGCGTGCACCAGGGCGCCTCCAAGAAGGAGGCGAGGGAGAAGTCCATCGAGCTGATGGACCGGGTGCGCATCCCCGCCGCCCGGCAGCGGGTGGACGACTACCCGCACCAGTTCTCCGGCGGTATGCGCCAGCGCATCATGATCGCCATGGCGCTGTCGCTCCAGCCCGACCTGATCATCGCGGACGAGCCCACCACCGCCCTGGACGTGACCGTCCAGGCCCAGGTGATGGACCTGCTCGCCGAGCTGCAGGCCGAGTACAACATGGGCCTGATCCTGATCACCCACGACCTCGGCGTGGTCGCCGACGTCGCGGACAAGATCGCCGTGATGTACGCGGGCCGGATCGTGGAGACCGCCCCGGTGCACGAGCTGTACGCGAACCCCGCGCACCCGTACACCAAGGGCCTGCTCCGCTCCATCCCGCGCCTGGACCAGAAGGGCCAGGAGCTGTACGCGATCAAGGGCCTGCCCCCGAACCTGCTGAAGGTCCCGACCGGCTGCGCGTTCAACCCCCGCTGCGACGTCGCCACCGACCTGTGCCGCACCGAGATCCCGGCGCTGCACCACGTGACGGACAAGGACGGCAAGGAGCTCGCCGGCCGCCGCAGCGCGTGCCACCTCTGGAAGGAGACCCTCCATGGCTGAGAACATCCTGGAGGTCAAGGACCTGCACAAGCACTACCCGCTGACCCAGGGCATCCTCTTCAAGAAGCAGGTCGGTGCGGTCAAGGCGGTCGACGGCATCTCCTTCGAGCTGAAGAAGGGCGAGACCCTCGGCATCGTCGGTGAGTCCGGCTGTGGCAAGTCCACGCTGGCCAAGGTGCTGATGAACCTGGAGCGGGCCACCTCCGGCCAGGTGCTGTTCAAGGGCGAGGACATCTCCCGGCTGTCCGGCGCGGCGCTCAAGTCCGTCCGCCGCAACATCCAGATGGTGTTCCAGGACCCGTACACCTCGCTCAACCCGCGCATGACGGTCGGCGACATCATCGGCGAGCCGTTCGAGATCCACCCCGAGGTGGCGCCCAAGGGCGACCGCCGCAAGGCCGTCCAGGACCTGCTGGACGTCGTGGGTCTGAACCCGGAGTACATCAACCGGTACCCGCACCAGTTCTCCGGCGGCCAGCGTCAGCGCATCGGCATCGCCCGCGGCCTCGCGCTCAAGCCCGAGATCATCATCTGCGACGAGCCGGTCTCCGCCCTGGACGTGTCCGTCCAGGCGCAGGTGATCAACCTGCTGGAGCAGCTGCAGGGCGAGTTCGGCCTCTCCTACATGTTCATCGCGCACGACCTCTCCATCGTCCGGCACATCTCCGACCGCGTCGGCGTGATGTATCTGGGCAAGATGGTCGAGATCGGCTCGGACGAGGAGATCTACGAGAACGCCACCCACCCGTACACCCAGGCGCTGCTCTCCGCGGTGCCGGTGCCGGACCCGACGGCGCGCGAGTCCCGCGAGCGGATCATCCTCAGCGGTGACATCCCCTCGCCGGCCAACCCGCCGTCCGGCTGCCGCTTCCGCACCCGCTGCTGGAAGGCGGAGGAGAAGTGCTCCGAGGAGATCCCGCTGCTCGCGGTCCCCTCGCTGCTGAAGGGCCCGGCCGCGCACGAGTCGGCCTGCCACTTCCCCGAGGTCCGGGAGCAGGCCGCAGCGGCCTGATCCCCCGGTGGTCCCAGGAAGGGCCCGTGGCGTTCGCGCCGCGGGCCCTTCCGGCGTTCCGGCGCCGCGTCAACTCGACGGGAGGTCACCGCACCCGTCCGGGTGCTCCTGACTCGCGCCGTCGCCGGGGCGCGCTTCTCATGGGGTGTGATGCGACAACACCCTGAGGAGGAACCTCCATGCCCGTAGCCGCCCGTGCTCGCTGGGTCCTCGCCGTCGCGACGTCCGTGGTCCTGGTGGCCACCGGGTGCAGCAACAACGACGGCGGAGGAGGCAGCGGCTCGTCGGACGCCAGCAAGTCCTTCAGCTACCAGAGCAACGAGCCGCAGAACCCGTTGCAGCCCGCCAACGCGAACGAGGTCGGCGGCGGTCGCATCATCCAGAACCTCTTCAAGGGGCTGGTCGACTACGACCCGGGCAACGCCCAGATCCGGATGCAGGTCGCCGAGAAGATCGACACCAGTGACTCGCAGACCTTCGAGATCACGCTGAAGGACGGCTGGAAGTTCCACGACGGCACCCCGGTGCACGCCCGGAACTTCGTCGACGCCTGGAACTGGGGGGCCAACCCCGCCAACAACCAGATCAACAGCTCCTGGTTCTCCGACATCGAGGGCTACGAGGACGTCCACCCGGCCTCCGGCCAGCCCACCTCGGACAAGATGTCCGGGCTGACCGTCACCGACGACCTCCACTTCACCGCCAAGCTCAGCCACAAGGTCTCGTACTTCGAGTACAAGCTCGGCTACATCGCCTTCTCGCCACTGCCCGAGGGCTTCTACTCCGACCCGGCCGGGTACGGGCAGAAGCCGGTGGGCAACGGCCCGTACCAGTTCGTCAGCTGGTCGCACAACAGCAACGTGACGACCAAGGCCTTCCCCGACTACCAGGGCGTGGACAAGCCGAAGAACGGCGGCATCGTCTTCAAGATGTACACCACGTCCGAGGCCGCCTACGCCGACCTCCAGTCCAACAACCTGGACGTGATGGACCAGGTGCCGCCGTCCGCGCTGGCCACGTACAAGAGCGACCTCGGCGACCGCGCGGTGGACGAGCCGCAGGGCGCCATCCAGAACATCGGCTTCACGCTCTACCAGGCCGACTGGGCCCCGCCGGAGAAGGCCAAGGTGCGCCAGGGCCTGTCGATGGCGATCGACCGCGCCACCATCACCAAGACGGTGCTCCAGGGCTCCCGCAAGCCCGCCACCGCCTGGGTGGCCGAGGGCGTCGAGGGCTACAAGTCCGGTACCTGCGGCGACTTCTGCACGTTCGACGCGGCCAAGGCCAAGCAGCTGATCCAGGATGGCGGCGGCGTCCCCGGCAACAAACTGATGATCACCTACAACGCGGACGGCGGCCACAAGGAGTGGGTCGACGCGGTCTGCAACTCGATCCGGCAGAGCACCGGGGTCGACTGCCTGGGCGACCCGAAGCCCGACTTCAAGACCGCGCGGGCCGCGATCACCGGGCACACCGTCAACGGCGCCTTCCGCACCGGCTGGGTGCAGGACTACCCGCTGAACGCCAACTTCCTGGCCGACGTGTACCGCACCGGCGCCGCGTCCAACGACTTCGGCTACAGCAGCCCCCAGTTCGACGAGGCGGCCACCCGGGCCGACGAGGCCGCCAGCGTCGCCGACACGGTGACCGGCTACCAGCAGGCCGAAGCGGTGCTGCCGAGCGGGATGCCGGCCATCCCGCTCTGGTACTACCGCACCAACTCGGGCTACTCGACCAAGGTGCAGAACGTGAAGTTCGACTCCTTCGGCAACCCGGCCTGGACCCAGGTCGAGGTCAAGGGCTGAGCCCCGACTCCTCGCACCGGCCCCGCCCTCCCCGCACGGAGGGCGGGGCGCGGTCTCTCGGCCGACCGGCCCGGTCGGCCGGGCACCCCGACCGGACAGCCGGCCGGACACCCGGTCGGAACCCGGCCGGAACCCGCTCGGACACCTAGGAAGGAGGCTCGGATGGGCAGTTACGTGCTGCGGCGGGTGCTGCAGATGATCCCGGTGTTCTTCGGCACCACGCTGCTGATCTTCCTGATGGTCTACACGCTGCCGGGCGACCCGGTCGCGGCGCTGTTCGGCGAGAAGGCCGCCGACCCGGCCGTGGTCGCCAGCATCAAGCACACGTACTACCTGGACCAGCCGATCTGGAAGCAGTACCTGCACTACATGGGGAACCTCTTCCAGGGGGACTTCGGCACCAGCTTCACCGGCCGTCCGGTCACCGACATCATGGCGGACGCCTTCCCGGTCACCATCCGGCTCGCCCTGATGGCGTTCGTCTTCGAGATGGTCGTGGGCCTCGCCCTGGGCCTGGTCTCCGGACTGCGGCGCGGCAGCATCCCGGACACCCTGGTGCTGATCCTGACCCTGGTGGTCATCTCGATCCCGGTCTTCGTGCTGGCCTACATCGCGCAGACGGTGTTCGCCACCAACCTGGGCTGGGTCACGCCGACGGTGCAGGACAGCTACGACCTGACCCAGCTGATCCTGCCGGCGATCGTGCTGGGCTCGCTCTCGCTCGCGTACGTCGCCCGGCTCACCCGGACGTCGATCGGCGAGAACCTGCGGGCCGACTACATGCGCACCGCGGTCGCCAAGGGCCTGCCCCGGCGCACCATCACCTCCCGCCACCTGCTGCGCAACTCGCTGATCCCGGTGGTCACCTTCCTCGGCACCGACCTCGGCGCGCTGATGGGCGGGGCCATCGTCACCGAGGGCATCTTCAACGTGCAGGGCATCGGCAACGTCCTGTACCGGGCGATCAACCAGAAGGAGGGCCCTACCGTGGTCGGCATCGTGACCGTCCTGGTGATCGTCTACCTGGTCGCCAGCCTGCTCGTCG
The DNA here is from genome assembly GCF_043201735.1 of Kitasatospora sp. NPDC048286. Taxonomy (NCBI): domain Bacteria; kingdom Bacillati; phylum Actinomycetota; class Actinomycetes; order Kitasatosporales; family Streptomycetaceae; genus Kitasatospora; species Kitasatospora sp. NPDC048286. Next base: position 407,550 of record NZ_JBICZE010000005.1, on the reverse strand, counting down.
ACCTGCTCTACGCGGTCCTGGACCCGAGGATCCGCTATGCCTGAGCCCGACATCCACGACGAGGAGTCGTACGAACCGCACCCCAAGCCGGGGGTCGTGCGCCTCGACTACGCGGGCGAGCAGGGCATGGCCGTCGAGCAGGAGACTTTAGTCGAACCCGACGTGGAGAAGCGCGAGGCGGCCCGCAGCCTGTGGGGCGACGCCTGGCGGGACCTGCGCCGGCGGCCGATCTTCCTGCTCTCGGCGCTGCTGATCCTGCTGCTGGTGATCATGGCGATCTTCCCCGGGGCGTTCACCGACGCGGACCCGCGCGCGGCCGACCTGGTGAACAACTACCTCAGGCGGCCGGACTGGAGCGACTTCTTCGGGGCCGGCTGGTTCGGCTACGACGCGCAGGGCCGCTCCATCTACGCCCGGGTGGTGTACGGCGCCAGGGCCTCGATCACCGTCGGCATCTTCGTGACCGCCGCCGTCACCCTGCTCGGCGGGCTGACCGGGATGGCGGCCGGCTACTTCGGCGGCTGGATCGACGCGCTGCTCTCCCGGATCACCGACATCTTCTTCGGTATCCCGCTGCTGCTCGGCGCGCTGGTGCTGCTGAACGCCTTCGCCACCCGCACGGTGTGGACCGTGGTCGTCGCGCTGGGCGTGCTCGGCTGGACCCAGATCGCCCGCGTCATGCGCGGGGCGGTGCTGACCGTCAAGCAGTCCGACTACGTGGTGGCCGGCCGGGCGCTCGGGGCCGGGACGGGCCGGCTGATGTTCCGGCACATCCTGCCGAACGCGATCGCCCCGGTGATCGTGGTGGCGACCATCGCCCTCGGCGGCTACATCGCCACCGAGGCGACGCTGAGCTTCCTCGGCATCGGTCTGCAGGACCCGACCATCTCCTGGGGCATCGACATCGCCTCCGCCCAGAAGGTGATCCGGACCGCGCCGTACGTGCTGTTCTTCCCGGCCACGGCGCTCTCGATCACCGTGCTGGCCTTCATCATGCTGGGCGACGCGGTGCGCGACGCCCTCGATCCGAAGCTTCGCTGAGCGAGGGGAGCGCATCGTGAGTACAGCGGTGGACACCGCCGGGCGCGAGCAGGAGGCGCCGTACCAGGGGCCGCTGCTCGACGTCCGCGACCTGCACGTCGAGTTCGTCACCCGGGACGGCGTCGCCCGGGCGGTGAACGGCGTCAACTACTCCGTCGCGGCGGGGGAGACGCTGGCGGTGCTGGGGGAGTCCGGTTCGGGCAAGTCGGTGACGGCGCAGGCGATCATGGGCATCCTGGACATGCCGCCCGCCCGGATCCCGCGCGGCGAGATCCTCTACCGGGGCCGGGACATGCTCAAGCTGGGCAAGGAGGAGCGGCGGCGGATCCGCGGCCAGAAGATCGCGATGATCTTCCAGGACGCGCTGTCCGCGCTGAACCCGGTGCTCAGCGTGGGCTACCAGCTGGGCGAGATGTTCCGCTCGCACCGGAAGGTCTCCCGCAAGGAGGCCAAGGAGAAGGCCGTCGAGCTGATGGAGCGGGTGCGCATCCCCGCCGCCCGGCAGCGGGTGAACGACTACCCGCACCAGTTCTCCGGCGGCATGCGGCAGCGGATCATGATCGCGATGGCGTTGGCCCTGGAGCCGGACCTGATCATCGCGGACGAGCCCACCACGGCCCTGGACGTGACGGTGCAGGCGCAGGTGATGGACCTGCTGGCGGAGCTGCAGGCCGAGTTCAACATGGGGCTGATCCTGATCACCCACGACCTGGGCGTGGTCGCGGACGTCGCGGACAAGATCGCCGTGATGTACGCGGGGCGGATCGTGGAGACCGCCCCGGTGCACGAGCTGTACGCGCGGCCCGCGCACCCGTACACCAGGGGACTGCTGGACTCGATCCCCCGGCTGGACCAGAAGGGCCAGGAGCTCTACGCCATCAAGGGGTTGCCGCCCAACCTGCTGCGCATCCCCAAGGGCTGTGCCTTCAACCCGCGGTGCCCGCGCGCCCAGGACGTCTGCCGGGTCGAGGTGCCGGAGCTGTTCCCGGTCACCGAGGAGGACGGGACGCCGCTGGAGGGGCGCGGCAGCGCCTGCTTCTTCTGGAAGGAGACGCTCCATGACCACGACCGCTGACGGGGCCGGCGCGCTGGGTGGCGCGGCGCTGCCGGAGGAGGTCGTCTTCGCGCAGGAGGTGCCGCGCGGCGAGCCGATCCTCGAAGTCCGGGACCTGGTCAAGCACTTCCCGCTCACCAGGGGCGTCCTGTTCAGGAAGCAGGTCGGCGCGGTGAAGGCGGTCGACGGGGTCAGCTTCGACCTGATGCAGGGCGAGACGCTCGGCGTCGTCGGCGAGTCCGGCTGCGGGAAGTCCACGCTGGCCAAGGTGCTGATGAACCTGGAGCCGGCCACCTCGGGATCGGTCCGCTACAAGGGGGAGGAGATCTCCCGGCTGTCCGGGGCGGGGCTGAGGGCCGTCCGGCGGAACATCCAGATGGTGTTCCAGGATCCGTACACCTCGCTCAACCCGCGCATGACGGTCGGCGACATCATCGGCGAGCCGTTCGAGATCCACCCCGAGGTGGCGCCCAGGGGCGAGCGCCGCAAGGCCGTCCAGGACCTGCTGGACGTGGTCGGGCTCAACCCCGAGTACATCAACCGCTATCCGCACCAGTTCTCCGGCGGCCAGCGCCAACGCATCGGCATCGCCCGGGGGTTGGCGCTCAAGCCGGAGATCATCATCTGCGACGAGCCGGTCTCCGCCCTGGACGTCTCGGTGCAGGCGCAGGTGATCAACCTGCTGGAGCAGCTGCAGGGCGAGTTCAACCTGTCGTACATGTTCATCGCGCACGACCTCTCGATCGTCCGGCACATCTCCGACCGGGTCGGGGTGATGTACCTGGGGAAGATGGTCGAGATCGGCAGCGACGCGGAGATCTACGACCACGCGACGCACCCGTACACCCAGGCGCTGCTCTCGGCGGTGCCGGTGCCGGACCCGAGGGCGCGGGAGACGCGCGACCGGATCGTGCTCACCGGCGACGTGCCCTCGCCGGCCAACCCGCCGTCCGGCTGCCGGTTCCGCACCCGCTGCTGGAAGGCGCAGCAGCGGTGCGAGGTCGAGGAGCCGCTGCTGGCCGCGCCGTCCTGGCTGGACGGGGCGGCGCGGCACGACTCGGCGTGCCACTTCGCGGCGGAGAGGGGGGCCGATCAGGCGGAGGCGGGGGCGGACGGGCAGGGCTCCGGCTGACCCGGGTCCGATGTCAGGGCGCGTCCCCGCAGGTGGGGGCGCGCCCTTTCCCGTGACGGAAAAGAGATCTGCCGCAGGCTCGCCAAGTGCGGCCCGTTCCTTGATAGTTGCTCTGCGCCCGGCGGTGGACGCGGGGACGCCGAGGAGGGCTGCGCAGATGGACGCGGTGGAGGTGATCGGCGGCGGTCGGGGGAGCCTGGAGCCCGGGACGCCGCTGCTGGAGGTCGAGGACCTGCACGTGGAGTTCCACACCCGGGACGGCGTCGCCAAGGCCGTCAACGGGGTGAGCTACTCCGTCGCGGCGGGGGAGACGCTGGCGGTGCTGGGGGAGTCCGGTTCGGGCAAGTCGGTGACGGCGCAGGCGATCATGGGCATTTTGGACATGCCGCCGGGGCGGATCGCCTCGGGGCGGATCCTGTTCCGCGGCGAGGACCTGCTGACCATGGGCGGCGATGCCCGGCGGTCCATCCGGGGCCGGCACATCGCGATGATCTTCCAGGACGCGCTGTCCGCGCTGAACCCGGTGCTCAGCGTGGGCTACCAGCTGGGCGAGATGTTCCGCTCGCACCGGGGCGTCTCCCGCAGGGAGGCCCGGGAGAAGGCCGTCGAGCTGATGGAGCGGGTGCGCATCCCGGCCGCGAAGCAGCGCGTCGGGGACTTCCCGCACCAGTTCTCCGGCGGCATGCGGCAGCGGATCATGATCGCGATGGCGCTGGCCCTGGAGCCGGACCTGATCATCGCGGACGAGCCCACCACGGCCCTGGACGTGACGGTGCAGGCGCAGGTGATGGACCTGCTGGCGGAACTGCAGGCCGAGTTCAACATGGGGCTGATCCTGATCACCCACGACCTGGGCGTGGTCGCGGACGTCGCGGACAAGATCGCCGTGATGTACGCGGGGAGGATCGTGGAGACCGCCCCGGTGCACGAGCTGTACGCGCGGCCCGCGCACCCGTACACCAGGGGACTGCTGGACTCGATCCCCCGGCTGGACCAGAAGGGCCAGGACCTGCACGCCATCAAGGGGCTGCCGCCGAGCCTGCTGAGCCTCCCGGAGGGCTGCGCGTTCAACCCGCGCTGCAACCGCGCCCAGGACCGCTGCCGTACCGAACTCCCGCCGCTGACACCGGTCACCGGCGAGCACGGGACGGAGTTGGCGGGCCGGCGCAGCGCCTGCCACTACTGGCGCGAGACGCTGCACGGCTGAGGCCCGCCCCGGACCCGCCCCGCGCCGGCGGGCGGCTACTTCACGAAGCCGACGTTCTCCCAGACGATGTCGGACAGGCCCGGCGCGCCGATGTTGGCGAGGTCGGCGCGGGCCCCGAACAGCTGCGGGCGCTGGTAGAGCGGCAGGACGCCGGCCACCTTCCAGAGCTCGCCGTCGGCCTGGTTGATCGCCTCGGAGGCGGTGGCGGCGTCGCTCGCGGCGGCGGCCCGGTCGAGCGCGGCGTCCACCGCCGGGCTGCCCGCGCCGACGTGGTTGGTGCCGCCGCTCTGGACGAAGTTGGCGCGGTTGCCGCTGGCCGGGAAGGGGGTGCCGATCAGCGAGTAGGCGGCGATGTCGAAGTCGTTGCGGTTGACGTACTTCTCGAAGAACTCGTTGGCGGGGGCGGTCACCGTGGTGACCTTGATGCCGACGTCCTTGAGCATCCTGGTGGTGTTGGCGGCCTCGGCCTGGGCCGGGGTGACGCCGGCCGGGACGACCATCCGCAGGTTCAGCTCCCGGCCGTCCTTCTTCCGTACGTCGCCGTCCGGCTTCCAGCCCGCGGAGTCCAGCTTGCGGGCGGCCTCGGCGGGGTCGTAGCGGGCCAGGCCGAGGGAGTTGTCGCGGTAGCCGTTCTGGTTGGTGACCAGCAGGTGGTTGTTGAGGGGGACGGCCGGCCAGTCCAGGCCGCTGAGGTCGGAGCGGATCACCACGTCCCGGTTGATCGCCTGGAAGACGGCCTGACGGACGGTCGCGTCGCTGAGCGCGGGGGTGCGGGCGTTCAGGGTGAGCTGGCGGAAGTCGGGCCCGCCGGCGCGGCGCACCACGGCGCCCCTGGTGTTCTTGACGGCCTGGTAACCGGCCACGTCCGGGCCGATGTTGACGAGGTCGATCCCGCCCTTGGCGAAGGTGGCGGCCATCGCGTCGGGCAGCATCGCGTGGAAGACGATCCGGTCCAGCATGGGCTTGTCGCCCCACCAGGCGGGATCGGCGACCAGGGTGACGGTCTGGGCGGCGCGGTCCAGCTGCTCGACCTTGAACGGGCCGGCGGTGACCGGGAACCCGTCCAGGTAGGAGGTGTTGAAGAGCTCCGGGGTGGAGATCCGGCTCGCGGGCAGCAGCGGGGCGTTGCCGGCGCTGTTGAACATCGACTGCCACTCGGAGAACGGGCGGTCGAAGGTCATCACGGCCTGGTAGTCGTCCTTGCCGCGCTCGACCGCGGAGACCAGCTCGAAACCGGTGCTGCTGGAGGACTTGTAGGCCGGGTCCTTCCCGTTCAGGGCGCGCCAGTTGGCCTCGATGTCGCGCCAGGTGATCGGGGTGCCGTCGGACCAGTGGGCCTTCGGGTTGAGCGTCCAGGTGACCACCTGCCGGCCGTCCCTGAACTCGGCGTGCGCCTCCTGAAGGTAGGCGGGGTTGGGGGTCTGGGTGCCGGCCGCGTCCGAGCGGAAGAAGGTCGGCAGCAGCGGCTTGCTGACCATGACGGTCGAGGAGTCGCTGCCGTCGGCGTGGATCGGCGACCACTGGCGGGAGAACTGGGCGGCCGCCAGGTTGAGGGTGCCGCCCTGGCGCAGCTGGGCCCGGTCGTGGGGGTTGATGTCGATCGAGGTCAGCTTGGGCGAGGCGAGGGCGGACGGCAGGGCGTCGGCGGCGGTGTCGTCCTGGCCCGAGGTGCACGAGCAGAGTGCCAGCGAGAGCGTGAGGGCGGTGAGACCGGCGAGCAGGGCCGTCCCGTGGTGCTGGAGGCGGCGGCGCATCGGCGTGCTCCCCGGGGTGGATGTGGCGGATGGTGTGGCGTCACATCTTGCTGACCGGGAGGGGCGTTGTCGAGGGGCGGGCCCGGATGGGGCCCGCCCCTCGGGGCGCGGGTTCGTCGGACGCCACGGCGTCCGGCCGCTACGGCGTCCGACCGCGACGGGTTCCGACCGCGACGGGTTCCGACCGCGACGGGTTCCGACCGTGAACGTGTCAGACCGCGAACTTGAAGGTGCGGTCCTTGTCGCCGGTCTTGTCGAACACCGAGGTGATGCCGTCCGCGACGTCCTGCGGGGTGATCGCGGCGAGCTGGCCGTTCTTCTTGACCTTCACCTTGTCGAACGCGGTGCCCAGCTGGCCGGTGAGCGCGTCGAGGTCCCACTTGGGCACGATCTTGCCGGAGGCGTCCGGGACGAGGGTGAGCGCCTTGGCGGCGGTCTTCGGGCCGAAGTCCCAGGTCTTGGCGCCGGCCGTGACGTGCACCTTGCCGGAGGCCACCTGCTTGCCGAGGCTGTCGGCGGCGGCCTGGAGGGCCTGGGTGGAGATCTTCGGCTGGGCGGCTGTGACGGCCAGGGCGATCGGCTGGTCGGGCTTGCCGTCGGCGCGGCCGCGGTAGGCCTCCTCGATCGCGTCCAGGGCGCTCGCCGAGTCCACCGCCTGGCCGGCCCGGCCGGGCACGACGATCGGCTCGCCGTTGACGTCGCCGAACTTGACGTAGCCCTCCTGGAGGCCCTGGCCGGAGCCGGCCGCGAGGGAGTCGAGGGCGGCCTTGAGCTTGGCCCGGTCGACCTTGACCTCCGGGGCGACGGCCTTGGTGCCGCCCTTGAGCGACTTGATGACGTCGACCGGGTTGTAGCTGTGCTGGGCCAGGCCGTCCACGGTGGCGGTGGTGTCGAAGCTCAGCCCGGCGACCGCCGGGTCGAGGTCCACGGTCTGGTCGCCGATCTTCAGCTTGAGCGGCTGCTGGCCGGCCTTGCCGACGGACTCGTCCAGCTGGTGGATCGCCTGGTCACGGCTGCTGCCGCCGATCTCGGCGCCGAGCACCACGGTGCCCTTGGGGACGTCCGACTGGTTGAGCATCAGGCCGGTGCCGTAGGCGGCGGCGCCGAGGAAGAGCACCGCGGTGACGCCGTAGACGCCCAGCTTGACCAGCTTCTTGCCGGCTCCGCCGCGCTTGGCCTTGGCGGGGGCGGCCGGCTCGGCCTTCGCGGGGGCGGGGGCCGGAGCGGGCGCCGGGGTGGGGGCCGGAGCAGGGGCCGGGGCGGCCTTGTCGCCCTTGGCACCCTTGGGGCCCTTGTCGCCCTTGGGGGTCTTGCCCCCCTTGGCGTTCTTGGCGCCCTCGGGCCTCGGGCCGGGGGCCGGGGCCGGCAGCGGGGTGAGCGCGGTGGCCTCGGGGTCGCCGCCGGGCTGCGGGGCGGCACCGGGCGCGCCCGGGAAGAGGGCGCCGGGGCCCGCCGGGGTGGCCGCGTCCTGGCCGGGAGCGGCCGGGCGCTGGGCGGCGAACGGGTCGGTGCCGGTCGGGGCCGAGGCGAACAGGCCCGGCTGCGGACCGCCGTCGGCGCCGAGCGGGGCGCCGTTCAGGGGCAGACCGGGTATCGGGGCGGGCGGCGGGGTGTTGTCGCGGATCGGCGCGAAGCCGTCGACCGAGGTGTCCTCCGGGCTCGGCTCGGCGCCCGGCCCGGCCTGCGGGTGCGGCGCGGCGGCCGGGTGGCCGTTCGCCCGGAAGCCGTTCTGCGGGCCGGACTGCGGCCGGCCACCGGCCTGCTGCCCGCCCCGCTTCCCGCGGTTGCGCTGGGGGAGGCCGTTCTGCGCGTCGGCGTCGGGGACGGAGGTGCCGAACGGGTCGGCGACCGGGGCGAACGGGTCGGCGACCGGAGCGAAGGGGTCGGCGGGCTCGTACACGCCGGGCTCCTCCACCGGGGCCTCGGCGTGGAACGGCGCGGCGGGCGCGGTCGCGGCCTGCTGCTTGCCCTGGGCGGGCACCGGACGGCCGTTCGGGGCGCCGCCCCCACGGGCCGCCGGACGGGCACCCTGCGGGCGCGGTTCGGCGGTGGCGGGCGCGGCCGGGGCCTGCGTCGCGGCACCGGCCGGCACGGCGGCCGGGGCGGGCTCCGCGACCGGGGCCTTCTTCTGCCGCGGCCGGAACCAGGCGCCGGTGGACTCCGACTCGGAGGTGGCCGGCGGGATCGGCGGGATCTGCCACTCCGGCGGCAGGTTCGGCGGGGAGGCCTGGTGGCCGCCGTCCTCCATCACACCGAGCACGGGCGAGGCCGGCGCGGAGCGGTGCCGCGGGGCGTCCGGGGCGGCGGCCGGGGCGTCATCGCCCGGGCCGTCCTCGTTCTTGACGGTGCTGCGGACGACGACCGGCGGGATCGGGCGCGAGCCGGGGATGTTGATCCGGACCCGGGTGGTCAGGGTGGTCTCGGTCTTCGGACCGTCGTCCTCGCCGCCCGACGCGGCGCCCGGTCCCGCGTCGGCCCGGTCGCCGCCGGGGAGCCCCGCCGGTGTGCCGTAGGGCGGCGTGCCCGACGGGTAGGCGTCCGGACCCGTGCGCCGGGGCGTCGGGTGGGCGTTGTCAGATTCGCGGCTGCTCAATGCTGCTCTGCTCCGGGTTCGCGGGCGGGCCGTGCGGCGCGACCGCGGTTCGTGGTCGCCGGGCCTTGACTGGGGCGGGCGGCGGTCGGGTACGGCGTTCTGCGGGACCACCATACTGGGAAGAACAGAGCGGCGAACGGCTTCGGACAGATCCTGATACGTCCGGTTCCTCCGGTATGAGAGTAAGGCCGTTCGCTCCTGACTGCGCGTCGTACGCGGTACGGTACGCCGTGCACGACCGGGGTCAGCGCGGGGGGCCGGGCACTCCGGGGAACCAGCTGGCGCGGGTGGGCAGGGTGGCGCAGATCACGCCCAGCACCGAGCCGGCGAACAGCCAGGCCAGCGAGGTGGCGTTGGACCACAGCACGTTGTCGCCCTCGGGACGGGGCACGATCAGCAGCAGCATCGCCAGGAACCAGCCGGCCGCGGGCGCGCCCGCGCCGAGCCGGGTGCCGGTGACCCGCAGGCCGGCGTAGAAGGTCGCGGCGGTCGCGGCGAGCGCCAGCAGGACCCCCACCGGTGGCCACAGGGCCTGCACAAAGGATCCGCAGACCGACACCGCGACGCCCAGCAGGAAGAACAGGACATAGGCCACGATCCGGGCGATGCGCGGGGGCTGGGACTCGGCCAGCCGCTCCTCGCGGGTGCCGAGGACGGCGGCGGCGAGCGGGCGGCGGGCCGGCCCGGCGGCGGGCTTGCTCATCGGGTGCCCTCCTCGGCGTGCGCGGCGTCCGGCCCGAGGCCGGCGAACAGGTCGTCCTCCGGCTCGCCCGGCCCGGCCTGGCCGTGCACCAACTGGTAGTACTCGGTGGCGAACAGCGGCTGGGCGAGGTCGTTGGAGAGCGCGAAGAACGCGCCGTCCACGGTGATCTGGGTGGCGTGGGCGGCCATCGCGGCGGCCTTGCGCCCCGCGTACGCGGAGCCGTCCAGCACGGTGGTGACCAGCTCGTCGTCGACCACGCCGGGGACGTCGGCGGGCTGCGCGACGCCCGGGAAGGACGCCTTGACGGCGGCCTCGGCGAGCCCGGCCTCGATCACCGAGCGGGGCATCCGGTTCCAGTACACCTTGGCGATCCGCCAGGCCGGGCCCAGCTCCGGCCGGTGCGCCGGGTCGGCGGCCAGCTCGTACGCGCGCGTCGCGACCCGGTGCGCCTGGATGTGGTCCGGGTGCCCGTAGCCGCCGTCCGGGTCGTACGTGACCAGCACCTGCGGGCGCTCCTCGCGGATCACCGCGACCAGGTGGCCGGCCGCCTCCTCGACGTCCGCCCGCCAGAAGCAGCCGGGCACGTCGTTCTCGGGCACACCCATCATCCCGGAGTCGCGGTAGCGCCCCGGGCCGCCGAGGAAGCGGAAGTCGGCCACGCCGAGGGCGCGCATCGCCTCGGTCAGCTCGCCGATCCGGTACGCGCCGAGGGTGTCCTCCCGATCGGCCGTCAGGTGGGCCAGCTCCGGGGGGATCACCTCGCCGCCCTCGCCGAGGGTGCAGGTCACCAGCGTGACCCGGGCGCCCTCGGAGGCGTACCGGGCCATGGTGGCGCCGTTGCCGATCGACTCGTCGTCGGGGTGCGCGTGGACCAGGAGGAGGCGGCGGCCGGTAGTCGCGGTCATGGGAGGAAGCCTACGGCCGCCGCGGCGGGGTCAGAGCTTCAGGCCGTTGATCATCCCGGCGAGGTTGCTGGTGACCTGGCTGATCGACGGGGCGATCGAGCTGGAGGCCAGGTAGAAGCCGAGCAGCGCGCAGACGATCGCGTGCGCCAGCTTCAGGCCGGACCGGCGGATCAGGATCACCACGATGACCAGCATCAGCACGGCGGCGGAGATGTTCATGGCCATGTCGGCTCACACCCCTTCTCGGGCACGCCGCCCCCGGGGAGGGCGGCGAGGGACGGTGCGGGACTGGGGGCTGCGGGCGACCGCGGTCCGGGACGGGCCCGACGATCACTCGCCGGACAAGTCATACCCGATGAGTGAGGGGGTCATTACCCTCGGTGAGTCCACGTGCGCCGGGGCATCGCGGCATCCGAGGGGCGCATAGGCCGGTCGGAGGCGGTTTGGACCTCTTTGGGGCGTACTTGGTGACGATGCTCCGAACGAGTGATCAGCACACGTCCGGGTGCGGTGGCTCGGCGTCATAAGGTCTGGTGCCATGACCTCCCACACCTCTGCCGACACCTTTCCCCGGCAGTACGCGCGGACCCTGCGCTACACCGTCGGCGCGCCCCGCTCCTTCTCCGTCGCGCCGGACGGCTCGCGGGTCGTCTTCCTCCGCTCGCCCTCCGGCCGCGACCGGGCCAACCTGCTCTGGACCCTCGACACCGCCACCGGCGAGGAGCGGATCGCCGCCGACCCGGCCGCGCTGCTCGGCGGCGGCGAGGAGGACCTCTCGCCGGCCGAGAAGGCCCGCCGCGAGCGCAGCCGCGAGGGCTCGGCCGGCATCGTCGGCTACGCCCTGGACGCGGCCGGCACCCTGGCCGCCTTCGCCCTCTCCGGCCGCCTGTTCACCGCCGACCTGGCCACCGGCGCCACCACCGAACTGCCCGCCGAGGGGCCGCTGTTGGACCCGCGGCCGTCCCCGGACGGCACCCACGTCGCGTACGCCAACACCGCCGGCGAGCTGCGGCTGACCCGCGCCGACGGCAGCGGCGACCGGGTGCTCGCCGAACCGGACGGCCCGAACGTCACCTGGGGCCAGGCCGAGTTCATCGCGCAGGAGGAGATGGACCGCAACCGCGGCTTCTGGTGGTCCCCGGAGAGCGACCGGCTGCTGGTCGAGCGCGCCGACGACAGCCCGGTGCGCCGCTGGTGGATCGCCGACCCGGCGAACCCGGACCGCGAGCCCGCCGAGGTCGCCTACCCGGCGGCCGGCAGCGCCAACGCCGAGGTCGGACTCTGGCTGCTCGACCTGCACGGCGGGCGCACCGAGGTGGCCTGGGACCGCGCCGCGTTCCCCTACCTGGGCCGGGTGCACTGGTCGAAGGGCGGCGTCCCGCTGCTCCAGGTCCAGTCCCGCGACCAGCGCCACCAGCGGATCCTCGGCCTGGACGTCGCCACCGGCACCACCGAGGTGCTGCACGAGGAGAAGGACGGCGCCTGGCTGGAGCTGTTCGCGGGCGCGCCGGCCTGGACCCCGGACGGCAAGCTGGTCCGGATCTCCGACGAGGGAGGGATGCGGGCGCTGGTGATCGGCGACCGCACCGTGACCGGCGCCGACCTGCACGTCCGCTCGGTCGTCGCGGTCACCGAGGAGGAGGTGTTCTTCAGCGCCTCCGGCGGCGTCGGCGAGACCGACCCCGAGCCGGGCTGGATCGCCGTCGGCCGGATCAGCCACGACGGCAAGCGGCTGGGCTGGGAGTCCGCCAACGGGCGGCCGTTCACCTCCGTCACCAGCGCGGTGCACGGCGGCGGCATCACCGTCCGGGCCACCGCCGAGCCCGACCTGCCCGGCACGCTCGTCCAGGTCGCCCGGGACCTGCCCGAGGGCGTGGCGGTCGACGACGTCGCCACCATCGCCTCCCACGCCGAGACCCCGGTCATCACCGCCCGTCCGGTCTTCCGCTTCGCCGGCGAGCGCCGCATCCCCGCTGCCGTCTTCCTGCCCACCGGCTACGACCGCGAGCGGGACGGCCTGCTGCCCGTCCTGATGGACCCGTACGGCGGCCCCGGCGGCCAGCGCGTCTACCAGGCGCACAACCCGCACCTCCAGTCGCAGTGGTTCGCCGACCAGGGGTTCGCGGTGGTCGTCGCCGACGGCCGCGGCACCCCCGGGCGCGGGCCGGCCTGGGAGAAGTCGATCGCCTTCGACTTCGCCGGGGCCACCCTGGACGACCAGGCGGACGCGCTGCGGGCGCTCGCCGGGGAGTTCCCGCTGGACCTCGACCGGGTCGCCATCCGCGGCTGGTCGTACGGCGGCTACCTCTCCGCGCTCGCCGTGCTGCGCCGTCCGGATGTCTTCCACGCGGCGGTGGCCGGGGCGCCGGTGACCGACTGGGAGCTGTACGACACCCACTACACCGAGCGCTACCTGGGCGACCCGGCCGAGCGGCCCGAGGTGTACGCCGCCAACTCGCTGAGCGGGTACGCGGCCGGCCTGGAGCGCCCGCTGATGATCATCCACGGGCTGGCGGACGACAACGTGGTGGCCGCGCACACCCTGCGGCTGTCCTCGGCGCTGCTCGCCGCCGGGCGCCCGCACACCGTGCTTCCGCTGTCCGGCGTCACCCACATGACCCCGCAGGAGGAGGTCGCGGAGAACCTGCTGCTGCTCCAGGTCGACTTCGTGAAGCGCTCGCTGGGCCTGTGACACCCCGCTGACCAGCGCCTTCCGCGGCCGGTGCCCCTGACGGGGGTACCGGCCGCCGGCATGACATCCGTCATGCCGAAGGCACGACGGCGGACACTGCCGCCGCCACCCGCCCGCGCGGGACTCTGAGGTGGTGCGAACAGCACCGGACGTGAAGACCATCAGGGGAGAGGAGCGGGGCGATGGGTACCGAGGTGGCCGCCTTCCGCGGCGTCGGCAAGAGCTACGGGCGGGTGCGCGCCGTGGACGGACTGGACCTCGTGCTGAGGCCGGGCGAGACCGTCGCCCTGCTCGGGCCGAACGGCGCAGGGAAGTCCACCAGTCTGGACCTGCTGCTCGGCCTGCGCGAGCCCGACCGGGGCAGCGTGACCCTGTTCGGCGGCGCCCCGCGGGCGGCGATCGAGGCCGGCCGGGTCGGCGCGATGCTGCAGAGCGGTGGGCTGATGTCCGACGTCAAGGTGCGCGAGCTGGTCCGGCTCGCCTGCGACGTGCACCCGCGCGGTCGGTCGGTCACGGGGGTGCTGACCGACGCCGGGATCACGGAGCTGGCGGAACGGCGGGTCGACAAGCTGTCCGGCGGCCAGGAGCAGCGGGTCCGCTTCGCCCTGGCCATCGCCGGCGACAACGACCTGATCGTGCTGGACGAGCCCACCACCGGCATGGACGTCAGCGTGCGGCAGTCGTTCTGGGCGAGCATGCGCGCCCAGGCCGACGCCGGGCGCACGGTGCTGTTCGCCACCCACTACCTGGAGGAGGCCGACTCGATCGCCGACCGCGTCCTGGTGCTCCACCGGGGCCGGCTGATCGCCGACGGCAGCTCGGCGGAGATCAAGGCCAGGGCCGGCGCCCGCCGGATCGCCTTCGAACTCCACGACACGGACGGCGGGTTCGACGAGTCCGTGCTGCGCGCCCTGCCGGGCGTGCAGTCGCTGGACGTCACCGCGAGGGTCCCCGGGGTGCGGACGGTGCGGATCCGCACCGCGGACGCCGACGCCACCGTGGCCGGGGCCTACCGGGCGGGCCTGTACCCGCGCGGGCTGGAGGTCACCGGCGTGGGCCTGGAACAGGCCTTCCTGACCATCACCGGGGAACTGGACCGCGAGGACGGCGCCCGGGGCGCCGACACCGGGAGCACCGAGAAGGAGAGCGTGCGATGACCACCCTGATCAGGCTGGAGATCCTGCGGACCCTCCGCAACCGGCGCTACCTGCTCTTCACCATCGCCTACCCGGCGCTGATGTACTTCTTCTTCATCAACGCCTACGGCTCCACCCAGCTGGCCGGCGGCCTGTCGGTGAAGACGTACTTCATGGTCTCGATGGCCACCTTCGGCGCGGTCGGCGCGGTGCTGACCGGCAACGCGCAGCGGATCTCGCTGGAGCGCAAGAGCGGCTGGGTGCGCCAGCTGAGGCTGACCGCGCTGCCCGGCCGGGCGTACACCGTCGGCAAGATCGCGGCGACCGCGGTCACCACGCTGCCGGCGATCCTGGTGGTCTTCGCGGTCGGCGCGAGCCAGGGCGTCTCGCTGGGCGCGGCGCAGTGGATCGCGCTGGCGGCCGCGCTCTGGCTGGGCAGCTTCGTCTTCGCCGCGCTCGGGGTGGCACTCGGGTACGCGGCGGCGCCGGACGCGGTGCAGCCGATCGTGATGATCACCTACATGGCGATGGCGCTGCTCGGCGGCACCTGGTTCCCGGTGAGCGGCTCGCTGGAGAAGTTCGCCCGGTTCAACCCGGTGTTCCTGTACAACAAGCTGGCCGCCTTCATCCAGCCCGGGCACTCCCTGGACACCGTCGCCGTCGCCGGTCTGGCCGGCTTCCTGGTGGTGTTCGCGGCCGCCGCCGCCGCGCTGTACCGCCGCGACACCCGCCAGGCATGATGATCGACATGAGTGACGCGCGCCAGGCCCACCGCCCCGACGAATCGCCGGAGGTGGGCGTGGCGCGCACGTCCTTCATGAACGTCCCCGGTTCCCCGGTGGAGACCAGGCGGCAGCTGCTGGTCAAGGTCGCCTGGATGATGCTGTGGATGCTCTACCTGGCCTACCCGGCCGGGGACCTGCTGCGCGGCGGCCACAGCACGACCGGGACGGTGCTCGGCTGGTGCTGCCTGGCCGCGTTCATGGTCGCGTACGTGCTGCTGGTGATCTTCCGCTCGCAGGCCGGGATGCGGCCGCGGGCCTGCCTGGCGATCGTCACGACGATGGTCGGGCTCGCGATCGCCGCCTCCGTCGGGCTCGGTGACGCGTTCCTGACGCTGTTCATCTACGCCTCGGTGTGCGTCGCGATCATCACCCCGGCCCGCTACGGGCTGCGCGCGCTGGTCGCCATGGCCGCGCTCACCGCCGTCGTCGGCGTGGGCATCGGAGCCGATGTCGACAACGTCTCCACCTTCGCGCTCAGCGCCTTCCTCTCCGGCGTCGCGATGACCGGCCTGCAGCGGCTGGTCGCCACCATGAAGGAGCTGCGCGAGGCCCGGGCCGCGGTCGCGCACCTGGCCGCCTCGGAGGAGCGGCTGCGGCTGGCCCGCGACCTGCACGACCTGCTCGGGCACTCGCTGTCGCTGATCACCCTGAAGAGCGAGCTGGCCGGACGGTTCATGGACGCCGGCAAGGACGAGGCCGCGCGGGCGCAGGTCGCCGACATCGAACAGGTCGCCCGGCAGTCGCTGATCGACGTCCGGGAGGCGGTCACCGGCTTCCGCCGCCCGACCCTGCCGGTCGAACTGGCCGCCGCCCGGACCGCGCTGGCCGCCGCCCAGGTCCGGCTGGAGGCCGCGCCGGAGCTGGTGGACGCCTGGCCGGCGCTGTCCGACGAGGAGCGGGGCGCGCTGGCCTGGGCGCTGCGCGAGGCCGTGACCAACGTCGTCCGGCACGGCGAGGACGCCACCGTCTGCACGGTCACGGCGGACGAGAGCTGGGAGGCGGGCGGCGAGCACTACGCCGTCCTGGAGGTCACCGACAACGGGCGCGGGCCGGGCAAGTCCCATCCGGGCAACGGCCTGTCCGGTCTGGAGGAGCGGCTGGCGCTGGTCGGCGGGCGGCTGGAGACCGGGTCGGGGGAGCGCGGGCGGGGCTTCCGGCTGCGCGCCTCGGTGCCGCTGCGCACGGTGTCGGCCCCGGCCTCCGAGCCGCGTTAGGGCCTGGCCGCCCACCCGGCACGGGCCCTTCGCCCGGTCGTCAGGCCCGCCGTCCCGCCGGTTCCGCCCGCCGGGGCCCCGGCTTTCAGCCGAGGCCGGCGAGGGAGCGGCGGTAGGCGAGGGCGGGGCGGCCGTCGAGGAGGAACTCGTACCGGGGCTTGAAGCCGTTGTGGGCGAGGACGGCCTGCGAGGCGGGGTTGTCGAGGGTGGTGACGGCGGTGAGGGAGCGCAGGCCGTAGGCGGTGGCGGCGAGTCGGCAGGCCTCGGCCACGGCGGCGGTGGCGACGCCTCGGCCGGCGGCGGATTCGGCGACGCGGTAGCCGAGTTCGGCGCTGCCGTCGACGAGGTCGAGGAGGTTGACGCGGCCGACCAGGTCGCCGGCCGCGTCGCGGACGACGTGGAACCTGCAGATGCCCTCGGCCTGTTCGGCGAGGAGGGCGGCGTGGCGGTCCGCGAACCGGGCGAAGTACGCGTCGCCGCGGTCCGGGACGGTGCGGGCGAAGTACGCGCGGTTGGCGCGCTCGAAGGCCAGTACGGCGTCGGCGTGGTCGGGGCGCAGGAGTTCGAGGGTCAGCACCGGGACAGTCTCGTCCGCAGGGCCTCGGCGAACCACTGGAATACGTCGGCCGGGTCCCCGGAGGCAGGCCCTAAGGTCGTGGCCATGAACGACACTGACAACGGGGCCTCGATCCGCGTGCTGCTCGCCGAGGAGGCGTGGACACATGCATAACATGCGGTGACCAGCGGAAACGGTCAGCGGGAGCACCACCATGCAAGACAGCGACACCTACATATGCGTCCTGTGCGGTAAGCCGGAGGCGCAGAGCATCGACCTGTACTGCCGTAAGTCGAAGCTGGTTCGGGGGCATCGGCAGGAGCTGAGCACGGACGCCCAGGAGGAGCAGGGGCACCGCCGCGCGCACCGCGAGGGTTACGCCGTGCGGAAGGTCTGGAAGGACATTGCGAGCGGCTTCAAGGACGTGGAACGGGCGGACTTCGACCGGGCGTTGAAGGCGCTTGCGGGCGGGGCCGTACCGGCGCTGTGGGCATACGCGGTCGACCGGTTCAGCCGTAAGGGAGCCGAGGATCTGTTGAAGGTCATCGGCAAGGCCCGGGTGATCTTCGACATGGATGGGCTCGACTCCAACGAGCCGCGGGACCGGCGCTGGATCATCAACCGGGCCGAGGAGGCTCGCGAGTACAGCGAGAACCTGTCGCGCCGGGTGAAGGACACGAAAGAGGAACAGCGGGACGGCGGTCTGTGGGTCGCCGGTCGCGCCCCGTGGGGTTACCAGGTCTCGCCGGACCGCTTCCTCAGCCCGGACGAGACACCGGCGGCCAAGGCGATGCCGTCGCGTGCTGACGTGGTGCGCGAGATCTTCCGGCGAGTGGCCGAGGACAGTGCCTCCACTCGTGACATCTGCCGGTGGTTGGACGGCGCGGGAGTGCCCTCGCCGGGTGGGTCGTTCTGGCGGCATAACTACGTTCACCGGATGCTCCGGCACCCTGCCTACGTCGGGTGGCAGGTGGTCCAGATCCGGGCCGGGCACCCCGAGGCCTACCGGGACGCCAAGGGGCGGCGCGTGGCGCTCAAGAGTGCCGGTGGCCCGCCTGTCGGCCTGGTGGACGAGAAGACCGCTCAGGCCGCGCAGACGGCGCTGAGCCAGCAGACCCGGGTGCCGGTGGACAACAAGCGGGACACCCGCCCGAAGCATCTGCTGACCGGGCTCCTGCGTTGCGGAGGGTGCGGCCGGTCCATGCCCTTCGGTGGCACGTCCTACGTCTGCGGGGCGGCGAACGGCGGAAGGGGCTGCCCGGGCCGGGCGTCTGTGCGGGCCGACCGGGCAGAAGCGTTCATCTTCGAGGCGTGGCTGAGCCGACTCACGGCCGCCGACGTGGAAGACCCGATCCTGCACGCGGCCTCGGAGCGGTGGGCGGCGCGGATACGGCCGGAGGAGACGGAGGAGGAGAAGGCGGCGCGGACCGCTCTGCGGGCGGCCGAAGCCAGCCTCAAGAGGTTGCTGAACGACCGGCAGAACGGTGTCTACGACGGGCCCGCTGCTCGGTACTTCGCTCCACTGCTGAGGGACGCCACGGAAGCGGTCGAGAGCGCCCGGTCGGAGGTGGAGCGCTACAACGCGCCGGGCAGGCTCGCACTGCCCTTCCTGTCGGTGGAGAAGGACATCCTGACCGCATCGTGGGAAGCAGCAGACCTGCCCATGAGGCGCGATCTGCTCCGGCTGGTCATCGACCGAATCACCGTCGCGAAGGCCCCTCACCAGGGAGCGAAGTTTGACGGGATGAAGCGGTTCACGATCGAGTGGGCCCAGCCGGAGACGGCCGAGGACGACGCCGAGTAGCCCGTACAGCTCCCGAGAAGCCCCGGTTGGTCCAACGGAGGCCACCGGGGCTCCTTCGTGCCCGCAGAGGGCCGTTCAGAGGCGTTCCGGCTGCTCGGGCCCCGCCCTCCCCAGCGGCAGGCGGGCCGTCACGGGTGACGGGGTGACGTTCGAGGGGTTTGTTCTAGGTTCTTCTCTGCGTGCGAGTGTCTAAGAGAAATCAGATCTTGGCCGTTGAACGTCACCTCGTCACCCTGCTGCGAGGCAGCCGACCCGGTGGGCGGGCGCGCCGAGCGGGCAGCGACGCGCCGGGGTACCCATGGCTTCCCCAAGGCGACGAGGCATGGGAACCACCGGTCGGGAATTCCTTGCGCTCTCATCACACCAGGGGGGACCTCGTCCCCCTCTTCCTTTCCTAGGAGCGGAATTCCTCCCCCTCCTCTACGGGTAGGCCCGTAAGTCCCCACCCGTACACCACACCGAGAGCCATGGAGGTATCAAGATGAACACCGACCACGCCCGCGCGCTGGAGCTGATCCGCAGCGCCGAGAAGACCACTCTGCGGGCCCTGTCCGGCGACACAGCGGCAGCCGGCGAAGCACACCACCAGGCCGCCGAAGCGGCGCGCCTGCTGGAACCGGTTACGGAGAGCGGCCCGTGCCAGCGAGAGGGCTGTGTTAACACGGTCAAGCGTCGCGCAACCGGACGCCCCCGGAAGTACTGCGGTACGGCGTGCCAGCAAGCCGCCTACTGGGCTCGCAAGGCAGAGGCCGCGTAGCGCGAGCAGCCGACGCTCACCGACCCCTCCCGGGTACCGGGCAGGGGCCTTTTCATGCCCGCCGACAGGCGGCTCAACGGAGGCAGCACCGTGACCAACCCGAACAGTTCTCGCTACTCGTACGAGGACCCCGAGACCAAGAAGCTCCGTTCTCACGCCGACGCATTCCGGTATAGCGGCGCCATGGAGCAACTGGCCGAGATGAAGCTCAACCGTCCCGAGCAGTACGACCAGATGGGCCCCCTCGCCCACATGTCGCTCGGCCACTACGAGACCGCGAAGGCCGCCGCGGTACAGCTCGGCCGCAACGTTTCCGCCCCTACCGATCGTGAGGCCTGAGAATGAGCAACGATGTGACCCGAGCCGCCGACAAGCTCACCAAGCTCCGCGCCCAGGCCGATAAGTTCGCTGCCCCGCTCGCCGAAGCCGAGGCCGCCCTGGCAACCGCGCAGGGGGCCGAGCAAGCCCGCCGTGCCGAGCGCGCCGCCGACTACGACCGCGCGTTCGTCAAGACGTGGGCGGAGCAGGCTGCCGAGCGGTCCGAGCAGGGCAACGAACTGCACACCGAGTTCCTTGAACTCCTCTCCGCCGAGCCCTGGTTCCGGGCCTACGTGGCGCACCGCGCCGAACGGTACAAGCGCGAGAAGATCCTGGTTGCCGCGCAGAATGCACAGTCCCACCTTGGCATCGTGCGGACTGTCCCCGAGCAGCGCTGGTACGACGTGCGAATCATCGAGGACGTGATCAACGCGGTCGAGCAGGCCGCCGAGGCCGTCGGCGCGGCCTATGGGGAGGAACTGGAGGCAAAGCGGGACGCTTACATCGAAGCGGCGGACTGACATGGTCGTTGACGCACTCGACCCCGGCCCGGACGGCACCTATCCGTACTTCCCCCGGGACGCGAAGGGGCGGCCCATCTGGTCGGACGCGCCCACCGGACTGCCACCAGTCAACGGTGGGGCGCCGATGCCGCGCGGAGTCCAGTACATGCGCGACCCCCGCCGTCCCGGCCGGCTGCTGGCCATCGACGTGACCCCGAGGAAGCCGGACGGCAGCCCGATCAACCCGCCGGTCATCCCTCCGGGCACCGCCCGATGAGGCGCCAGGCAGACGTCCGTCCGGAGATTCCGCGGGCGGCGTTCAAGGCCGCCGGAAGTCGGGAGTGGGCTGCCATCCGCAGAGCATTCCTGAACATGAAGCCGCTGTGCGGGGTGTGCGGTGAGGAACGGGCCGAACTGGTCCAGCACTTCCCCCACACCCGAGAGCAGTTGATCGCAAACGGGACGCAGTTCCCAGATGCGCCCGCTCACCTGCGGGGAATTTGAGCATTCTGCTACTACACGGCGTGACATCGATGCCGCTCCATGTCTGGTCATCCAACAGTGGAGCGGCACCGATCGCCTTCGCCGACGGATCGACCGAGCGGGTTCCGCGGTGTGCGGGCTGTGCGGCGAGGGTGTGCCCGCCGAGCTGGTCGACGTCGACCACCGGACCCCGCTCGCCCTCGGCGGCGAGGACACCGACGACAACGTGTGGTCTCTGTGCCGTGAGTGCCACAAGGGCAAGACCGCGCGGGAGTTCGCTGGATGAGTGGCGGTTACTCAGGATGGAGGAGCAGGCTGCCGGGCGGCGTCCCGTTGTTGCGTCCGCCGGGCTTCCCGAAGGGCCCTCTGCTTCTCCGCTTCCTTGCGGCGGCGGGTCTTCTCGCGCTGCCTTTCCAGCAGTACCGCCTTCCGATCGGCAGAGTTCTGCGGCCAGAAATGACGCATGAACCGGTTGAACCCGATGATGAGGAGTCCGACCAGCACCACAAATACGGCAGCCCACCACGGGGCCGATGCCGGGAGATTGAACATGGCTACGAGCCTTCCGACCGAAAGCGGTCGGCGGGTCACCTACGCAGCTACTACGACGTTCCCCAACGCGCTGCTACGGAGCCCGCCCCGGTGAGTAATCACGGGGAAGGCGGAGTTCGGACCACGGGGCGTGATCTGTGGTGTCAAGTCGATTGGTACGGGCTTGTGCGTGGGTGCGCTATTTGCGTTTGCACACCCGAGAGAGCGAGACAAAAGAGCCAACAGTGCGCGGACCAGGAAGCGCAAGAGGCAGAGGACCAGCTCGGCTACTGCCTGTAGGAATGCGCGGGCAGAAGCTCGCTTTTCTTCAATAGAAGCGGCCAGCCGCATGCAGTTTGCGGCTTCCTTAACGCGCTCTCGGGTGGAACCTAGCGCGCCGCCGTAATCGTTCTGGTTATCATACGGCCATGCCTGAAACTCGGGACTTGCCTTGCCGATATCGTGGATCGAAACGGCTTTTCGGTTGATTTCCCTGAATATGACAACGAGATCATGCGGGCTAGCCTCGGCAGCCTCATCGACATATTGAAGTAGCTTTTCAAGCTCCGATGCCATATCTGCGAGGGCGTTCGTGTCGAAGAGCAGATTTTTATTGGCCTGGAAGGAAAAGACAGAGTCATCGGTACATGCGCTATCGAAGTGCCTTTTCCGTCGGATCCTTTCATCGAGAACGGCGGATGTGTACTCATCACGCTCCGCCAGGCTTCGCTGTAGCGGCTCCATGATCACCTCCTCTCTTCTGACTGGACGTCAAGCATAGCGATCCGTCGAGACGCTACGGCCCGCACGCACCTGACGGAGGTACCCCCATGCCGCGAAGACCCCGCCTCCCGTGCAGCGTCCCGGGGTGCCCCGAGCTGACCGTCCGTGGTGGCCGCTGCCCGCAGTACCAGCGCGAGGCAGAGCAGCAGCGAGGCAGTGCGGCAGTGCGAGGCTACGACTCCCGCCGTTGGGCCCGGGTCCGGCGTGCGTACATCTACGCGCACCCCTGGTGCCTGCTGTGCGGACGGGCCGCCGTGGTCGCCGACCACCACCCGGAGTCGCGCCGCTCGCTACTCGCCCGAGGTGTCGAAGACCCGGACGCGTGGCACAGGCTCAGGCCGTTGTGCACGCAGTGTCACAACCGCGAGGCCGCCGCCCACCAGCCGGGCGGATGGGCTGCCGAGCGGGTCAAGCCCGTCACAGGGCTCTGACCTGCGGTTTTACCCAGGGGGTGACTCCCTCTCCTCCTGACCTTGACCGGCAGGGAGGGAAAGAACTCCGATGGCTAATGCAACCATTCTTGCGGGGGCTGTCGAGGTCAGGCTAGCCCGTGCGCGCAGACCGGTGCCCCCGGGCGTGATGGCGGATGCCTGGCAGGCGACCCACTTGAAAGGCCCCAGCGGGTTCCCGCTGGGGCCTTTCTGAGTTCTGGGCCAGCCTACGGTGTGTACTCGTAGCCGATGGTGAACCGGGCGGGCAAGCAGGACTCCGTGTACTCGATCACCCCTTCGTCGTCTGACCAGCGGTGGACGAGTGCCAGGATCGAACTACCGACCGGCACCGCCAGGGCGGCAGCTTCTCGTTGGTCCGCGGTTCGTGCGTGCATGTCATCGCGTGCCGCTGTGATGGTTCGGCCCGTCGCTTCGAGGACCCTTGCCGTGATTCCGTCGTTTCGCCCCGGTGCCGTGTTGAGCAAATCGGGTACCAGTGCAGCGAAGTGCGCGGGGTACCAGGACACCGCGAAGAGGGTTCGCGACTTGCCGCGCCCAGCGATGTACTCGCGACGCACCAGCTGGGCCCCGTGTTCCAGGTCGAACAGATCCGCTACGTAGAGCGGCGGGGTGACGATCTCGGCGGCTGTCACGCGGCTGGTCTCGCCGTCCATGAGATTGGACTGCACCCTCTGCACCCGGGCAAGGCGGTCGCGACTGCTGGCACTCACGCGTGGGTCGTCCGCGACGAACGTTCCACGCGGTGACGTGCGCACATAGCCCTCCACCTGGAGGTGCTGGAGTGCTCGGCTGACCGTGGCCACGGCAACGTTCCAGCGGCCGGCGATCTCCTTGTTGCTGGGCAGCTTTTCACCCGGTTCCAGCTCCCCCGAGAGGATTCGCTGGCGGTAGTGATCCGCGATCACAGACCACGTCTTCGGCGTCTTGCTCGGCACGTTCGCTCGCTTCCGCTCGGTGGACGACTCCCCGTCCGAGCAGACTAGTTCACTCGGAACCGTAGCGGCTGAACTAGGCCACTCGTCATGCTGGACTAGTTCGCTGACTGGCCGTCGGTTGATCGGTGACCAGCCCTGTTCCGAGGGAGTGCATATGCAGGACACGGAGCCCGACCGGTGTCCGACCGGCGAGAAGATCCGCCCCGACCCGCCTGGGCCGGACGCCATTGCCACGTGGAGGTGCCCGTGCGGGTACTTCGGCTACGTGTTGCCGGAGGACTACCTGAAGGCGCACCCGGAGGAGGTGCGCGTTCAAGTCTGCGGCCGGAAGCGACTCAGTAGCGTGCCCGCGCCGGTTGTGGCGTGAAGGCCCGTTCCTGGTGCCGACTGTGGCTCCATCGGGTCACCCACCCGGTGACCAACATCCAGATGCTCTGGGGGCTGCACCTCCAATTCATTTGGCCTGTAACGATGTTCAGCCCGCGGCGGCGTCAGATCATCCGCGCCGAACGCGCCCACGTGGCCCCCCGGCACGTGGAACTTCGGGCGGAACTCGATCACCGCCGCCTGGGGCTGCCGTCGGCTCCCGAGTAGCACCTACAGACCCCCGTCTCGACCGGACGCTTCCGTGAACCCAGGCCGGGACGGGTCTCAACTCCCGCACCCCCGCCGCATCCTGTCGGCGGATACGCCCGGTGCGGGAACGGTGGCCCCGTCCGTACGCGACCCCCGCTGTGGATGGGCGGGGCCACCACCTGAAGACCCCCGTCTTGGGGTCGGCTTCCTTCCGTGCGTAGCCGCCCCTGAGACGGGTCAGCACCCGATACGTGGTCACGGAGCCGCCGGACCGTGTCGGGGCGCCCCCGGAACGCGTGGCGAACCGGCTTGGCGCGTGCTGAGTCCCCTGTCCGGCCTGTGTTGGTCGTGCTCCATGCCGGGCAGGGGACACCCCCGAACTCCCGGCAAGCGGTCCGTAGTCGATCCGGACCCTGCCGGGGCGCACGCCGGTCCCCCAAGGGTGTTCTGACTAAACAACTGGGGGGACCGGCCCTTAGGCTCCCGGCCCTCACGGGCTGGGTCACGGTCGGCAGTTCTGCCGACCGCCCTTCGAGCAAGGGAGAACGGCACTATGACCGAAACCGCGATCCGCTCGCGCGGGTCCGAGCTGCTGCACGGCGAGTTCGCCGAGTACGCCGCCGACATCGCGTGCGACGTGGCGAAGGAGAACCCCGGCTTCTCGCCGGAGTACGTCGGCAAGTTGATCACGGCGTGGGGCGACTGGGCCACGCTGGTGGCCGACCAGCCGAACGCCGAGTTCGCGCTCACCGTGGACATGGACGAGGTGTGGCACGCCAGCGTGCTGCGGACCCGCAAGTACGTCGCGTTCATGGGCGCGCTCACCGGTGGGCGGTTCATCCACCACGACCCGGAGCCCGACTACGGGAAGCCGGGGCAGGTGCGGCGCACCGTGGCCGCCCTGGAGTCCGCCGGCTTCGAGGTGGACCACGAGGTGTGGGGCGAGACGGTTGCCGCCACGTGCAACGGCGGGAACGACTGCAAGCCCGCCGCGCCCTGCCCGGACGGCGTGAGCCCCATCTCGCTGGTCGCGTAACCGTCACCAACTAGCCTCCTCCGGGCCGTCCGGAAGGCCTGGAGGAGGCGTGACACACTGGCCGAGTGACCATGCCGCAAGAGGAACTGAACGAAGCCGCTCGAACGGCCTTCCTGGCCACGAAGGCGACGTTCATGGACGCGTTGACTCAGCTCTGCGAACTGACCGGTGCCGACATCAAGGATCTTGCTCGCGCGCTGGAACTGGATGATCGCATCGGCACCATGAACGTCGACCGCAGCGCGTACGAGTCCGAGACGCTGCGAAGGTTCCTGGCACAGCTCGAAGACGAAGAGATCACAGCCCCCCTTCGGTTCCTACGGCTCATGGACAGTTAAGCCGCAACCTAGCTGAGCTGGCCCCGTCCGGAATCACCTGGACGGGGCTCCGCCATGTCTAGGGATACCTCGAATGACTGACCGAACGAACTGGGCGCTCGGTGTACTCCGGAGCGATCGGAACGGCGACATAACTGCGCTGCGCTGCCCGAATGCGTGGTGCGGCCGGATGATCGAGGTGGAACGCGGGAGGCTGGAAGACCATGACGACACTGTGTTCGGCATGGACGCCAAACCGTGCCCGTTGTCCGGCGTCGAAGTCCGGGACGAAGCCCACCCGGATGGTGTGCAGCGCCGCCAGCGGGCCCAACCGAAGGGGCGCAGCAAGGCGGCTGAAGCCCGGTGGTTCATGGAGCGGCTGAGCTGACCTACTCCGGTGTCGGGGCAGGGAGCGGGTCAACTACGTACGTGCCCCGGTGCGGAATCGTGAAAATCAGCCCGTCCTCACGAAGACAGTCGAGTGCGCGGCGGAGCGTTTCCCGGGCAACCCCGAAGCGCTCGCACAAGGCCTTTTCTGTGCTGAGCCGCTTTCCCGGTTCCCAGAGCCCCGCCCGAATCTCAGTCCGCAGCGTGGTCGCGATCTGACGGTATGGCCACTCAGGGGCGTCGGGGTCGATCTCCGGCATGCGAGAAGGGTAGCCGGGAGGCACCACAGACGAGAAAGGTAGGCAAGTATCGACAAGACTAGACGTGGGTAGACATAGGTGGGTAGCGTCGTCCCCACAACAACAAAGATCCCCGGCGACCGCGCCAACGGTCCCGGGGCATGACCGAAGCCTCTGGAGGGCTCCGACATGACCCAGCTTATCGTTCTCGCGTTCCTCTGGGCGCTGCGTCTGCTATTCCCGGCTCGCGGAAAGCACCGCTGCCCCGTCCTGGTGATCTGCGTCCCGATCGAGCCAATCCGGCTCACGGTGCCGAAGCGCACCATCTGCGCCCCCACCCGGCCAATCTCGGTGCTCTCCCTGCGCGAGACCGTGCAGCACCAGCCGGGCCCCCTGGTCCGCCCGCACGTGATCGCATGGGAACGCATGACTCCGGCACAGCAGGAAGTGATTCGGCAGGGCAAGGCCGAAGAGGCGGAACAGAAGTGGGCCGCCATCATCACGGCAGAGCTGGCGCGGGACACGGACGACCAGCGGAAGCGTAGGGCCGCACTCTTCGCGGCTGCGCTTGATCTTCCCGACCCCTCGCACTGGTGCGACAGCATCACGACCGGTGTACCTCACACTCTCGCTGGGGCGGTGGTGTGATGACCCCAGCAACCACCGCGAGCCCAACGTGCGGCGCCCTGCGTCGCGCCCGGACTTCCCCCTGCGTGCTCGACCCGTTCCACCGGAACAACCACGCGAACGCCCTCGGCGAAGACTGGCCGCGCGTCGGCCCGATCTACTGCACCCGGTGCAAGCGGGAAGCCACCAGCCCAGCCCTGGTGAGCTACCGCGAAGTCGCGAGCGGCCCCGGGTGCTCCGTGTGGGCGTGCTCGCCGAGCTGCCCCGAGTAAGACCCCCACGAAGCCCCGTCCGGACTCGATCCGGGCGGGGCTTCGTGCTGTCTAGGCTGGCCATATGGACGACGATGCGTCAAAGACGCCCGTACAATGTGTAAGAGTCCTCCTCGCCGAGGATCAGGGGATGGTCCGGGAGGCGCTGGCCGCGCTGCTCGGGCTGGAGGGGGACATCGACGTCGTCGCGCAGGTCGGCCGCGGGGACGAGGTGGTGGCGGCGGTGCTCGCGAACGACGTGCAGGTCGCGGTGCTGGACATCGAGATGCCGGGGATGACGGGCATCGAGGCGGCCGCCGAGCTGCACCGCCGGGCGCCGCGGACGAAGGTGGTCATCGCGACGACCTTCGGCCGGCCCGGCTACCTGCGCCGGGCGATGGAGTCGGGTGCGGACGCCTTCCTGGTGAAGGACGCGCCGGCCGCCGAGCTGGCGGAGGCGATCCGCCGGGTGCTGCGCGGCGAGCGGGTGATCGACCCGACGCTGGCCGCCGCCGCGCTGGTCGAGGGCGCCAACCCGCTGACCGCGCGCGAGCGGGACGTGCTGGACGCGGCGGCCGACGGCGCGGTGAACGCGGACATCGCCAGGCGGCTGCACCTGTCCGAGGGGACGGTGCGCAACTACCTGTCGATGGCGATCCAGAAGACCGAGGCGCGCAACCGCACCGAGGCGGTCCGGATCGCCCGTGAGAAGGGCTGGCTCTGACGGAGGTCAGTTGAGCCGGTGCCGGGCCGCCCGGGCCTCCTGCCGGACCTTGGCGGCGGTGTCCGGGTCGAAGGCGTCCAGGATCTGCGCGTAGGCGTCCATTTCCGCCGAGCCGCCGAGGAAGTCCCCGGTGCGGACGAGGAGTTCGGCCCGTTCCAGGCGCAGCTGGGCCGGGTGCCGGGGCAGCAGCAGGGCGAGTTCGGTGGCCCAGAGCTGGGTGCGGGCGTGCTCGGGGCGGTCGGCGGCCCAGAGCCGGATGTTGCCGAGGACCCGCAGCACGATCTCCAGCGGCTGGGCCGGGGTGAGCAGGGCGGGGGTGAACTCGTGTCCGGCGGCGGCGACCAGCTGCTCGACGTCCTCCGGGTCGAGCAGCCGCCCGCCGTGGAACGGGTCGGCCAGGACGTAGTCCTCGCCGCCCGCCGGGCCGCCGACCGCGACGATGAAGTGGCCGGGCAGCGCGATGCCGTGGACGGTCAGCCCGGCCCGCCGTCCGACCGCCATCCACACCAGGGAGAGCATGATCGGCAGCCCGCGCCGCCGCCGCAGTACCTCGGGCAGCAGCGAGGACTCCAGCCGCCGGTAGTCCGACTGCCGCCCGTGGAAGCGCTCCCGCCCGCCGAGCACCGCGGCGAGCAGGGCGGCGGTCTCCTCCGGTCCGGTGGGCGCCCGCTCGGCGACCGCCGTCCGGACCTCCGCCGCGTGCCGCTCCAGCGCGGCCTCGCAGGCGGCGAGCAGCGCGTCCACGCCGGGCGGCTCGCCGGGGTCGCCGGGGTCGGGCACCATGCCGTGCTCGGCGGCGGCGAGCAGGCACAGCAGCACCGGGTCGGGCTGCTCGGCGCGGGCGGCGGTCCGGAAGCGGTCTCTGCTCTGCTCGGTCACGGTGACGGCGACGGCTTTCGTACGGCGGACGGACAAGGCGGCGATCGGACAAGCGGGTGATCGGACGGACGGTACGGCCTGGCGGCTACCCCTGGGGGAGGAGCGCGTAGTGGTAAGTGTGACTGGTCGTGAAGCCGAGTCCGTCATAGAGCGCGATAGCCCCCGCGTTCTCCGCCTCGACCTGGAGGTAGGCGCCGCTCGCCCCCTCCTCGGCCGCGCGCGAGGCGAGCACCGCCATGACCGCCGTCGCCAGCCCGGCCCGCCGGGCGTACGGCTGGACCTCGATCGCGCCGAAGCAGGCCCAGGCCCCGTCGATGACGCAGCGCCCGATCGCCGGCGGCGGCTGTCCGGGGGCGCCCGGCACGGTCGCGAACCAGACCGACGGCCCGCCGTTCAGCACCTGTCGGGCCGCCTCCTCCACCGCCGGGTCGCCGCCGACCCGCCGGTACACCGACAGCCACCCGTCGTCCGCCGTGCGCGCCAGCCGCACCCTCTCGTGCCCGGCGCCGCCCCGGGCGAGCCCGGCCAACGGGGCGGTGCGGACCAGGGTGGGCGCGTACCCGGCCCCGAGCCGGTCGAGCTCGGCGACCAGCGTCGGAGGCGAGCCGGGGGAGAGCACCTCGACGTACGCGGGCAGCCCGCGCGCCGCGTACCAGTCGCGGACGGCCGCCAGCGCCTGAGGCAGCGGCAGACCCGGCTCCCCGAGGGCCTGGACGGAGTTGGCCCGCCGGGTGAACCCGGCCGAGGCGCGCAGCGTCCACTCGCCGAGCGACTCCTGTTCGACGGCCGGCCAGCCGCGCCCCGCGATCCGCTGCAGTTCGACCGGCCCGGTGACCGGCAAGGGGGCGCGCCGGGCCGGAAACGGCGGCACGACCTTGCCTGCGACCAGCAGCTTCTCCGGCAAGAACACCGGATCGCCGGTGCGCGGGACGACCGTCAACCCATGATCGTCCCACGATGTGAGCACCCCGATCGAATCCCGGAACACCGGACGGTCGTCCACGAACTCCGCAAGCCGGCGGACGGACACGCGTCGTCCCACGTCAGAGCGGTCTATCCGGACCTCCGGACGGTCGCCGACCGGGTTGACCGAGGCCATCTGGCCACCTCCTGTGCATTTGCGGTCTCCGACCCGCGATACTAGGGGCGGGCATCGACGACGCCGCGCTCACCGCGCACGGCAGCAGAACAGAACGGGCCACCAGGCCCTTCCGAGGAGGAACGACAGCGTGACCTACGTCATCGCGCAGCCTTGTGTCGACGTGAAGGACAAGGCGTGCATCGAAGAATGCCCGGTTGACTGCATCTACGAGGGCGAGCGATCGCTCTACATCCACCCGGATGAGTGTGTCGACTGCGGCGCTTGCGAGCCGGTCTGCCCGGTCGAGGCGATCTTCTACGAAGACGACACCCCGGAGGAGTGGAAGGACTACTACAAGGCGAACGTCGAGTTCTTCGACGACCTGGGTTCGCCCGGCGGCGCCTCCAAGCTCGGCCTGATCGAGCGTGACCACCCGTTCATCGCCGCTCTGCCGCCGCAGAACGCCGACCACTGACGATCGGTGGCACAACAGCTGTGAGCACCAACAGCACGCACGCGCCGTTCCCGGGCCACCCGGGGGCGGCGCGCCGCGTTTCGGACAAGCTGCCGGTCTTCCCCTGGGACAAGCTGGAGCCGTACAAGGCGACCGCGCTGGCCCACCCCGGCGGCCTCTGTGACTTCTCCGTCGGCACCCCGGTGGACCCGGTCCCCGAGGTGATCCAGAAGGCGCTGGCCGCGCACACCGACACCCCCGGCTACCCGACCGTCTGGGGCCCGCTGGAGCTGCGCGAGGCGATCGCCGGCTGGCTGCACCGCCGCGTGGGCGCGCGGATCGGCCCGCAGGCCGTGCTGCCGACCGTCGGCTCCAAGGAGCTGGTGGCCTGGCTGCCGACCCAGCTCGGCCTCGGCCCCGGCGACCAGGTCGCCTACCCGCGCCTGGCCTACCCGACCTACGAGGTGGGCGCCCGGCTGTGCGGCGCCGAGCCGGTCGAGTACGACTCGGTGGACGAGCTGGACGGCTCCCGGGTGCGCCTGCTCTGGGTGAACTCGCCGTCCAACCCGACCGGCCGGGTGCTGGGCGCGGACGAGCTGCGCCGCGCCGTCGAGTGGGCCCGGGAGCACCGGGCGCTGCTGGTCAGCGACGAGTGCTACCTGGAGCTGGGCTGGGAGGCCGACCCGGTGTCGGTCCTGCACCCGGACGTCTGCGGCGACGACCACGAGGGCCTGCTGGCCGTCCACTCGCTCTCCAAGCGCTCCAACCTGGCCGGCTACCGCGCCTCCTTCGTGGCGGGTGACCCGGTGGTGGTCAGGGAGCTGCTGGAGGTGCGCAAGCACGGCGGCATGATCGTGCCGGCGCCCGTCCAGGCGGCGACCGTCGCCGCGCTCGCGGACGACGCGCACGTGGCCGAGCAGCGCGAGCGGTACGCGGCCCGGCGCTCGGCGCTGCGGGCGGCGCTGGAGGCGTACGGCTTCCGGATCGAGCACTCCGAGGCCAGCCTCTACCTGTGGGCGACCCAGGACCGCCCGTGCTGGGAGACGGTGGCCGAACTGGCCGGGCTGGGCATCCTGGTGGCGCCCGGCGACTTCTACGGGCCGGCCGGCGACCGCTTCGTGCGGGTCGCGTTCACGGCGACCGACGAGCGGGTCGCCGCGGCCGTGGAGCGGCTGGGCGCGGCGCGCTGACCGCACCCGGGGAGCGCACCCCGGGACCGTACGGCGAAGGGGGCCGGTGTCACGGACACCGGCCCCCTTCGGGGTCCTCCCCGGAGGAACGGGGTGCGGACGGACTACAGCGGCAGGCCGCCGAGGCCGCCGCCGTTGAGGCTGCCCAGCAGGCCGCCGAGCGGGCCGAGCGCGCCGGTCAGGCCGGACAGCGGGCTGTTCTTGCCGAGGTCGGCACCGCCGAGGCGGTTGGCCGAGCCGTGCTCGGCCAGGCCCAGCACGTCGGTGGCGGGCAGCTCGGCCGGCAGGGCCTGCTCGACCGGGCCGAGCGGCAGCGCGCGCTGCACCGCGCCCACCGGCAGCGCGTCGGCGACGGCGGTGCCGCCGGGGACGGCGCCGGTGAGCGTCTCGGCGCCGGGCACGGCCTGGGTGACCGAGCCGGCCTGGGTCAGGCCGCCGAGCGGGCCGGTGCCGGCGGTGGCGCCGCGGGTCTCCGCGCTCTTGCCGGTGACGGCCTCGCCGAGCTTGCCGGCCAGGGCCGAGGCGACCTTCGGGGTGACGGTGGAGAGCTGGCCGGCGGTCGCGGCGGTCTGGTCGACCGGCGCGGTCAGCGAGCCGGCCTTCTCGTTGGCCTCGGGCAGCTGCTGGGCGACGATGTTGCCGGCGGCGTCGGTGGAGGCCGGTACGCCGGCGGCGACGGTGGCCGCCCCGGTGGTGCCGGCGGCCTGGCCGAGCTGGTGGGTGGTGTGCTGGAGCGTCGAGCCGGCGTCGGAGTTGGTCAGCTGGCCCAGCGGTGCCGCGAGGTCGCTCTTGGGCAGCAGGGCGTCCCCGCCCAGAGCGGACGCGGAGCCGGCCGCGAGCAGCGGGGTCGCTCCGGCGGCCACGACGAGCGCGGCCTGGGCGATCCGGCGCGTGAGGGGGTGAGACATGGGGCTCCTCGAAGGGGTCTGGGTCCGTCCCGTCCGCCCTGGGGAGCCGGGCGTTGCCGACCGGGCGGACGACATTGTTACCGCTTGAGAAGCCAGAAGGTTTCGGCCGGTGCAAGGAAGAGTCCTGACCGACCATCGGATCGTACGACTGCAGCAGGGCCGCTTGCCGGGCCCGGTCGGACGCCGCCGAACCGGCCCCGGACAAGGGGAGTGACGGTTCTTCACCCCGGTTCGCCGGAACGGGCGGTCGGTCCACCGGGGTTGACCGGAATCACTCGTCCGGCGGCAACCCGAACACCAGTGCGTCAGCTCTTCGTGGGCGGGGCCAGGGTGACCTGGACGAGCTTGGTCGAGGTGCCCGAGGTCTGGGTCTGCCAGCCGTCCTCGGACTTGGACTTGCGCCAGATCTTCCCGTCGTAGGCGACCGTCGCGATGCCCAGCTGCTGGGCCTGGGCGACCGCCCAGTGGGCGACCTCCCAGCCGCTCGCCCGCTCGGCGCTCACCCCGCCGTCCGCCCCCGCGTCCGGTCCCGAGGTCAGCGCGGTGGTGGCCGGGTCCGGGGTCAGCGCGACGGCGTTCTCGGCGCCCTTGATGGTCGAGGTGTAGCCGGTCGCCGGGGTCACCGTGCGGCCGAACTCCCGGCGCACCCGGTCGGACAGCACCTGGGCCCGGTCCGGCGCCGCGGCCGGGGTCGCGGTGGCGCCCGGGGCGGTCCCCGCGGTGGGGGAGTCGGAGTCCGCCGGGTCCGGCTTGGCGTAGTCGTGCACCACGCAGGAGAACGAGGCGGGCTCGCGGCCGGCCAGCGCCGAGGTGAGCAGGGTCGCCTTCGTCTCGTGCTTGGCGTAGGCCTGCGGGTAGCCGCTCTTCTGCACCGTCTGGGCGGCGTCGGTCAGCGGCATCCGGGTGTAGCCGGGGACCTTGACCAGGCCGTCCAGGAACTTGTTGGTCGCGTACACCGGGTCCGCGATCTGCGTCGGGGTGCCCCAGCCCATCGACGGCCGCTGCTGGAAGAGGCCGATCGAGTCCCGGTCGCCGCCCGCGAGGTTGCGCAGCTTGGACTCCTGCATCGCCGTCGCCAGCGAGATCGTGGTGGCCCGGTCCGGCAGCCCGCGCGAGCGCGCCACCGCGGCGATCGTCGCGGCGTTGGCGGCCTGCGGCAGCTCCAGCGTGCCGTTGCCGGCCGCGGTCTTCACCGTGCACTCCTCCGACACACCCGGCTTGAAGCCGAACCACCAGATCCCGACCACGGCCAGTCCGGCGACCAGGGCCAGGCCGAGCAGCCCGACGATCACCATCAGCAGGGCGCGCAGCGGCCCGCGGCGGCGAGTGGGCTCCTCTTCGTCGCCCAGCTGCTCGCTGCTCCTTCTCCTGGCCACCGTCGCCCCTCTCGCGCCTGCTCCTTGATCCGACACCGTACCCACTCGGACGGATGTACGGCGCCCCCCGGTTGCCGTCGCCCGCCCACTCGCCACCGAGTCCGAACCGCGTCACGCGGCGGCCGCGCCGGGCGGACCGGACCGGACGAACCGGGCCGCGGACTAGGCTGACGCCCATGAGCAGCCCGAATCCGACGCCCCTGGACCTCACTCTCGACGGCGGGACGCTGACCGCCCGGCTCGTCGACTTCCCCTCGGTGAGCGGCGACGAGCAGGCGCTCGCCGACGCCGTGGAGGCCGCGCTGCGCGGCTACCCGCACCTCACCGTGGACCGCCACGGCAACAACGTGGTCGCCCGCACCGACCTGGGCCGCGCCGAGCGCGTCGTCCTGGCCGGCCACCTGGACACCGTGCCGATCGCCGACAACCTCCCCTCGTACGTCGAGGGCGACCTGCTCTACGGCTGCGGCACCTCGGACATGAAGTCCGGCGTGGCCGTCCAGCTGCGCCTCGCCGCCACGCTGCCCGAGCCCAACCGGGACCTCACCTTCGTCTTCTACGACTGCGAGGAGGTGGAGGCCCACCGCAACGGCCTGGGCCACCTCGCCAAGGACCACCCGGAGTGGCTGGCCGGCGACTTCGCGGTGCTGATGGAGCCCAGCGGCGCCATGGTCGAGGGCGGCTGCCAGGGCACCCTGCGGGCGCAGGTGCGGCTCACCGGCGTGCGCGCCCACGCGGCCCGCAGCTGGCTCGGCGACAACGCCATCCACCACGCCGCCGAGGTGCTCACCCGGCTCGAGCGGTACCAGCCGCGCCGGGTGGAGATCGACGGCCTGGAGTACCGCGAGGGCCTGAACGCGGTCCGGATCGACGGCGGCGTGGCCGGCAACGTGATCCCGGACGAGTGCGTCGTGACCGTCAACTTCCGCTACGCGCCGGACCGCAGCGAGGTCGAAGCGGAGAAGCACGTGCGCGAGGTCTTCGACGGCTTCGAGCTGACCGTCACCGACTTCGCCCCGGGCGCCCTGCCCGGACTCGCCCAGCCGGCCGCCCAGGCCTTCCTGGCGGCCACCGGCGGCCAGGCCCGGGCCAAGTTCGGCTGGACCGACGTCGCCCGGTTCAGCGCGCTCGGCGTCCCCGCGGTCAACTACGGCCCCGGCGACCCGAACCTGGCGCACAAGCGCGAGGAGCACTGCTCGCTGAGCGCCATCGCCGAGGTCGAGGAGCGGCTGCGCGCCTGGCTGACCAGCTGAGCCGCGCGCCGCGCCGACCGTCGGGGCGGCGGCCGAACGCCACCTTCCGGATGCTCAACCGACCTTCCCCCGTTGCCTGAAAACGGGGGAAGGCGGGCGTAGGGTTTCGTCATGACAGGCACAGGAGACGAGAAGCACTACGGTCACGGCCCCGAGCAGGTCGGGGTGCCGCGGAAGAAGAAGGCCTGGCCCGAGAAGCAGAAGGGCCCGGTGCTGGTGCGCCGGGACCAGGTCGGCACGAGCACCACGGACCAGCGCCTGCTGGACACCACCGGTCCCACCGACTGGCTGCACACCGACCCGTGGCGGGTGCTGCGGATCACCTCCGAGTTCGTCGAGGGCTTCGGCGCCCTCGCCGAACTCCCGCCCGCGATCAGCGTCTTCGGCTCCGCCCGTACCCCGGCCGACTCGCCCGAGTACGAGGCGGGCGTGGCCATCGGCCGGGCCCTCGCCGAGGCCGGCTACGCGGTGATCACCGGCGGCGGCCCGGGCGCGATGGAGGCCGCCAACCGCGGCGCCTCCGAGGCCGGCGGCCTCAGCGTCGGGCTCGGCATCGAGCTGCCCTTCGAGCAGGGCCTCAACGAGTTCGTGGACCTCGGACTGAACTTCCGCTACTTCTTCGTCCGCAAGACGATGTTCGTGAAGTACGCCCAGGGGTTCGTGGTCCTGCCCGGCGGCCTCGGCACGCTGGACGAGCTGTTCGAGGCGCTCACCCTGGTGCAGACGAAGAAGGTCACCCGCTTCCCGGTGATCCTCTACGGCAGCGCCTACTGGGGCGGCCTCTACGAGTGGCTGAAGAACACCCTGGTCGAGCAGGGCAAGGCGGCCCCGCACGACCTGGAGCTGTTCCACATCACCGACGAGATCGACGAGGTCATGAAGATCCTCGCCGACGCCCGCCGGCCCGCCGGCGAGATCTAGGAGCCCCGGACGGGTCCTCGGCGGGCCCGGGCCGAGGCGCTCACGCCAGCCCCCGGCGGGCGACCGCCGGGGGGCGGGTGCCCCGGATCGAGGCGACCATGTCCAGCACCTGGCGGGTCTCCGCGACCTGGTGCGCCCGGTAGACCCGCGCGCCCAGCCAGGCCGAGACCGCGGTGGTGGCCAGGGTGCCGAGCAGCCGCTCGTTCACCGGCCGGTCCAGGGTCTCGCCGACGAAGTCCTTGTTGGAGAGCGAGACCAGCACCGGGAAGCCGGTCGCGGTCATCTCCGGCAGCCGCCGGGTGGCCTCCAGCGAGTGCCGGGTGTTCTTGCCGAAGTCGTGCCCCGGGTCGATGATCAGCGCGTCCCGCCGCACGCCCAGTTCCACCGCGCGTTCGGCCAGTCCCACCGTCACCCGCAGGATGTCCGCCATCACGTCCTCGTACCCGGTCCGGTGCGGCCGGGTGCGGGGCTCGGCGCCGCCCGCGTGGGTGCAGACCAGCCCGACGTCGTACCGGGCGGCCACCTCGGCGAGCTTCGGATCCACCCCGCCCCAGGCGTCGTTCAGCAGGTCCGCGCCCACCTCGCAGACCGCCTCGCCGACCTCGTGCCGCCAGGTGTCCACGCTGATCACCGCCTCGGGGTGGCGCTTGCGCAGCTCCGCCACGAAGGGCACGGTGCGCCGCAGTTCCTCCTCGACCGTGACCTCGTCGCCCGGCCCGGCCTTCACCCCGCCGATGTCCAGGATCGCCGCGCCCTCGGCCATCGCCCGGTCCGCGGCGGCGAAGGCGGCCTCGTCGGCGAAGGTCGCACCCTTGTCGAAGAACGAGTCCGGCGTCCGGTTGACGATCGCCATGATCACCAGCTCGTCGTCACCGAATTCCCGCGGTCCCAGGCGCAGTGCCACCGATGTCTCCTCCACAGCTCCTGCGGGTGCGATGATGGCCCCCGGCCTCACTAAGGGACCATGCTGTCATGATCAGTGTGGTTACCTGCGCCACATAGCGGACCGGCCGGGAGTTCGGGAGGACAGCTCGTGTTCTGGGTGATCGTGGTCGCCATGGCCGTGGTGGTCGGCGGTGCCGCCCTGGTGGCGCTCGGCGGGGGAGGCTCGATGCCGGAGGCGGCACCGGACCGCATCTCCGCGCGGCTGCCGCAGGACCGCCCGCTGGGCAAGGCGGACGTGGACGAGCTGCGCCTGCCGATGGCCCTGCGCGGCTACCGGATGGACGAGGTGGACGACGTTCTGGACCGCCTCGGCGCCGAACTCGCCTACCGCGACGCGCGGATCGCCGAGCTGGAGGCCGCCGCCCACCTGCGCGGCGCGGTCGAGGCGGGCGGCGCCCCCGACCCGGCGGCCGAACCGCTGCCCGGCCTGGAGGAGTTCGCCCAGGTGGTCGAGCCGGCCGTGGCGCTCGCCAAGCAGCCGGCCAGGGAGCGGACCCCCGAGGACGCCGAGCCCGGGGCGGACAAGTGACGGACGACGGAGCTGTGCTCGGCGCGGACGGCCTGCGCCGCTGCGGCTGGGGCGACTCCACCGACGACTACCGGGTCTACCACGACACCGAGTGGGGCCGGCCGGTGCACGGCGACGACGCGCTGTTCGAGCGGGTCTGCCTGGAGGCCTTCCAGTCCGGGCTGTCCTGGCTGACCATCCTGCGCCGCCGCGAGGGCTTCCGGGCCGCGTTCGCGGGCTTCGAGATCGCCAGGGTCGCCGAGTTCGGCGAGGCGGACAAGGAGCGACTGCTCGCCGACACCGGCATCATCCGCAACCGGGCCAAGATCGAGGCGGCGGTCGCCAACGCGCGGGTCGCCCGCGACCTGGAGGGCGGACTGGACGCGCTGATCTGGCAGTTCGCCGGGGACCCGGACCGGCCGGCCCCCCGCACGACGGGCGAGGTGCCGGCCGTCACACCGGAGTCGACGGCGCTGGCGAAGGCGCTGAAGAAGGCGGGCTTCCGCTTCGTCGGCCCGACCACCGCCTACGCCCTGATGCAGGCCTGCGGCCTGGTCGACGACCACCTGGCGGACTGCCACGTCCGCACCGCCGCCGTCCGCTGACCGACCCGAGGGCCGGCCCGTCCGAGCGGACGGGCCGGCCCGTCGGCGTCGACTTCCCTAGCGGCCCAGGTACTTCGGCTTCTCCTTGGCGATGAAGGCGCGCACCGCGATCCGGTGGTCCTCGCTCTCGCCCGCCATCGTCTGCAACTCGTCCTCCTTGTCGAGGAGTTCGTCCAGCGAGTGGGAGGCGCCGTACGCCAGCGACTCCTTGACGGCGCCGTAGGCGACGGTCGGCCCCTCGGCCAGCTCGCGGGCGAAGGCCCGTGCGGTGGCGGCGAGTTCGTCGGCCGGCACCACCCTGGTGGCCAGGCCCAGCTCCATCGCCTCGGCGGCCTTGACCGTCCGGGGGAGCATCAGCAGCTCGGTGGCCTTGGCGTGCCCGACCAGTCGCGGCAGCGTCCAGGAGGCGCCCGAGTCGGCGGTCAGCGCGATCCCGGCGAAGGCGGTGTTGAAGCCGGCCCGGTCGGACAGGACGCGGAAGTCGCAGGCGAAGGCGAGCGAGGCGCCGGCCCCGGCCGCCACCCCGCCGACCGCGGCGACGGTCGGCTTGCGCATCCCGGCCAGCGCCCGCACCAGCGGGTTGTAGTGCTCGGCGACGGTCCGCAGCGCGCCCTCGCCGGTCTCCTCGGCCCGCTTCAGCAGCGCCAGGTGCTCGTTGAGGTCCTGCCCGACGCAGAACGCCCGCTCGCCCGCCCCGGTCAGCAGCACGGCCCGCACCGCCGGGTCGGCGGCCGCGGCGGCCACGGCGTCGCGCAGCGCGATCTTGGTGGCGACGTCGAGCGCGTTCATCGCCTCCGGGCGGTTGATGGTGATGACGGCCAGGCCGCCGTCCAGCTCGTACAGCACGGAATCGGACATGGGTGAGGGCTCCCGGGGTCGTGGCGGTGTCAGTCGTGTGTGTCAGGATGCCGGAGCACACGGGGGGCTGGGG
The DNA here is from genome assembly GCF_043201735.1 of Kitasatospora sp. NPDC048286. Taxonomy (NCBI): domain Bacteria; kingdom Bacillati; phylum Actinomycetota; class Actinomycetes; order Kitasatosporales; family Streptomycetaceae; genus Kitasatospora; species Kitasatospora sp. NPDC048286. The sequence goes on along the minus strand of NZ_JBICZE010000005.1, from coordinate 369,004 downwards.
AGTGTGAGGTATCGCACCTTCCCGCGGCGTCCGCACCGCCGCCACGCCGGGGCTTATGACGTGAATTGCGGTGGTTGGGGGCGGTCCGGCCGTGGTTGCACCGAGAGTGATGTTGGTCATCAGCCCGTGGCATGCGGGATAATGGCTTCCGATCAATGCGTTCGATACCGGCGGTGGACGGACTGCCGGTGCGTAGCTGAGCGGTTGCAGGAAGGGGAACGAGCATGGCGGCCATGAAGCCGCGGACGGGTGACGGCCCGCTCGAAGTCACCAAAGAGGGGCGGGGCATCATCATGCGCGTTCCGCTCGAAGGCGGCGGACGCCTTGTGGTGGAGCTCACGCCTGACGAGGCCGAGGCCCTCGGCGAGGCCCTGAAGAAGGCCTGCGGCTGACCGCAGCAGGTGCTCGCCATCTCCTGGAGATGTGCTGCCGGGCCCGGGTACGACGTCATGTCGGCCCGGGTCCGCACGTTTTCCGGGCCCGGGCCGCGGGGCCTGCGGGCCCCCGGCGCCCCGAGGGGCGCCGGGCTCAGCGCTTGATCGCGCAGAGCAGCCCGTCCGACACCGGCAGCAGCGCCGGCAGCAGGTCCTCGCTCTCCCGCACGTCCCGGACCAGGTCCCGGACGGCGCCGGTCTGCGGGTCCTGGAGTTCCGGCTCGGCCAGCCGGCCCTCCTGGAAGACCCCCTCGAAGCAGACCATCCCGCCCGGCCGCAGCAGCCGCAGCGCCTCGCGCAGGTACTCGCAGGACTCCGCCGGGTCGCCGTCGCAGAACACCAGGTCGTACTGCCCGTCGGCGAGCCGGGGCAGCACCTCCAGCGCCCGGCCCGGTATGAACCGGGAGCGGTTGGCCGCGAACCCGGCCGCCTGGTACGCCTCACGGGCCAGCTGCTGACGCACCGGCTCCGAGTCGACCGTGGTGAGCACGCCGTCCGGCCGCATACCGCGCAGCAGGTAGACCCCGGACACCCCGGTGCCGGTGCCGATCTCGGCCACCGCCTTGGCGTCCAGCGCGGCCGCCAGCAGCCGCAGGCAGGCCCCGCCGCTCGGTCCGATCGCCCGTATCCCGGTCCGCGCGGACTGTGCCCGGGCGTAGGTCAGCACGGCGTCCTCGCCCACGTAGGTGTCGGCGAGGGCCGCGTGCGCGGGCCCGAACTCGCTGATGGCTGCCTCTTTCGGAGCCCCGGGCGGCGGCCCGGTGCCGAGGGATGTCGATATTTCCTGGCACAGATTACTGGCCGACCGGGAACCGCGTACGGCGGCGGGCCGTTGTCATGTCGGACCGGGTGCGCAAGACCTCCCGGGCACTTTTATCCGGGCTTGACGGGTGAGGTGGATATGGTGGTGGCCCTGCTGGGCAGAAGAGCCGACCGAGGAGGTGTGGCCGAGGGCGACGTCCCTGTGCGGCGGCACTTCCGTGGCACTGCGTCGGCCCGTACGCCGAAGCCCGTGATGAACCAGCCTGCGCACTCCGACCTGGACCAGCCCGTGGCCGCGACGCCGGCCGCCGGCGCCACCGAGGCCCCCGCTCTCGCGACCTTCTCCGAGGGTCCCGACGCGCAGACCTGGACTCCGCCCACGTGGGAGGAGATCGTCGAGGCGCACAGCGCCCGGGTCTACCGGCTGGCCTACCGTCTGACGGGCAACCAGCACGACGCCGAGGACCTCACCCAGGAGGTCTTCGTCCGGGTGTTCCGATCGCTGTCCACCTACACCCCCGGCACGTTCGAGGGCTGGCTGCACCGGATCACCACCAACCTCTTCCTGGACATGGTCCGCCGCCGCCAGCGCATCCGCTTCGACGCGCTCGGCGAGGACGCGGCCGAGCGGCTCGCCTCCCGCGAGCCCAGCCCGGCCCAGCACTTCAGCGACACCCACTTCGACGCCGACGTGCAGCACGCCCTGGACACCCTCGCGCCGGAGTTCCGCGCCGCCGTGGTGCTCTGCGACATCGAGGGCCTGTCCTACGAGGAGATCGCCGCCACGCTGGGCGTCAAGCTCGGCACCGTCCGCAGCCGCATCCACCGCGGCCGCTCGCACCTGCGCGCCGCGCTCAAGCACCGCGCCCCCGGCTCGGCCCCCGGCCGTGAGCGCCGCGGCGGCTCGGAGGAGCCGGTGCCGGTGGCCGTCGGCGTGGGGGTGCTCGAGGCCGCGGCCGCGCCCGGTGGGCGCGGACGGAGGCGATCGTGAGCGGAACCAGCCGGTCCGGTTCGGACCGGTCGGACGCCTCCGACCGGTCTCCGAGCCGACGGGGCTGGGCCCTGCCGGGCCGTCGCGGAGGCGACGAACCCGGTGAGCCCGTGCTGCCCGGGGTGGCACTGCCCGCGGACACGGCGCTGCACGCGCTCCCCGTCCGTCCCGCCGCACCCGCCGTCGAGGAGCACCACCTCGGCGAGCGCCTCTCCGCCTTCCTGGACGGCGAACTCGGCCACGACTCGCGCGACCGCGTCCAGGCCCACCTGGCGACCTGCCCCCAGTGCCTCGCGGAGGCCGACGAGGGCCGCGCCGTCAAGCACATGCTGGCCCGCTCCGGCCCGCCCGGCCCGTCCTCCGCGCTGATGGCCCGCCTGATGGCCGTCGGCAACCTCCCCGAGGACGCCCCGGCGGACGGCGACTGGCGCTCCGGGCGGCGCGGGCGCCGCGATGACGACGACGACCTGCCCGGTGGCGGGGTCGCGGCCACCGGCACGCTCGGCGGCAGCCGGCTCGACGGCGGCTCCTTCGGCCGCGGCGCCGGGGCCTCCTTCGGCGCGGGCGCGCTGGGCGCCGACTCCCCGCTGCCCGGGGTCGACCCGCGGGCCTTCGGCCGCGGCACGGTGCTGCGGCCGCTGATGGGCCGGCGCTCCGCCCGCCCCGAGGCCGCCGCCGCCCCGGCCCGTCCGCAGCCCGCCGCGCCCGCCGCCGTCCGGTCCCCCGCGCGGGGCCGACGGCTGGTGTTCGCCGCCGCGGGAGCCTTCTCCGTCGCCGCGGTGACGCTCGGCGGCGTCGGCGGGCTCAGCACGCAGGGCGAGGAGCGCCACGGCACCACCGTCAGCCCGCCCGGCAGCGGCCGTGGCGGCCTCGTCCCGACGACCGCGCAGGTCCCGGTGGACTTCGCCGGCCGCCCGGTCGCCGCGACCCGCGACGCGACCCCGCCGGGCTCCCCGGAGCGCTACCCCGGGGGCTTCGCCGCGCTGCGCCAGCAGATTCGCTAGAACGGCCCCGAAGGACACCGGCGCTCCGGCCCGGACGCCCCGGCCACCGGCAGGTCTTTACCACGGCTTCATCACAGCGTGGGCCAAGGACTCGCCGGTGGCCATTACCCTGTAGGAACCGTCGTCCGACGAGTTAGGGAGCAAAGGTGTTCAGCGACGTCAGTGGGCTGGAGGTTCTGACCCTCGTCGTGATGGCGATCATCATCTTCGGCCCGGACAAGCTTCCCAAGCTGATCCAGGACACCATGGGCTTCATCCGGAAGATCCGATCCTTCGCCGACAACGCGAAGGAGGACATCCGCAGCGAGCTGGGCCCCGAGTTCAAGGACTTCGAGTTCGAGGACCTGAACCCCAAGACCTTCGTGCGCAAGCAGCTCATGGGCGACCAGGACGATCCGCTGGGCCTCAAGGACATGAAGGACACCCTGGACATCCGGTCCGTCCTGGACGACAAGCCCGCGGCGCCGGTCAACGGCCGCAGCGGCAGCGTCAGCTTCGAGAAGTCCGCCCCGGCGCCCGCCTCCACCGGAGCCCCGCTGGCGCCCGGCGAGCGGCCCCCGTTCGACCCCGACGCGACCTGACCGGTACCGCGTCCGGCGCCCCGGCGCCGCGCCACCGCCCCGCCCGGCCACCCGGCTGAGCGGGGCGGCGGCGCGTGCGCCGCTATTGTGCTGATTGTTCCGCTGAGCCGTCCGTCACACCGCGCCCCGTCGCGGTCCGGGAACGGCCCCGGGGAACGCCGCGGTACGCCACCATGGGAGCGCGCCACGGCAGGCAAACGTGTGTTTGAGGAGGCCCGGGGATGGACGCGACGAGTCAGGCGGGAGGGGCGACGGCCACGGCCGGCGGCCCGGTGGTCGGCGGACAGGCCGGCCCGGCGGACCCGCTGGTGCCCTACCTGTCCGCCGACTTCCCCTGGTACGGGCTGGACGAGGGCTGGACCGGCCGCCGTTTCCTGGTGCAGGCCGGCGCCGGCCCCCGCACCGCGGGCAGCGTCGACTACGGCTCGCTCGGCCACGGCGAGGAGCCGGCCAGGCAGTACGAGCCGCGCGACGTACGGAAGTTCGCCGTCGTGGTCACGGTGGCCCGCCGGGACAGCCGCCGCAGTGCCGACAACACGGGCACCCTGGAGGCGACCTCCGCCTCCTCCGCCGCCTGGCTGGCCGGCTCCGGCCTGCTCGCCGCGACCTGGCCCGGGCAGCTGGACCGGGCGCTGCGCCAGGACTGGCTGGACCAGCAGAGCAGCCTCGCCTGGGACCTCGCCGACGACCTGGCCGGCCCCGGCTGGTCCACCCTCAGCCTGCCGGTCAACGGCCTGCCGCAGCCCTTCCGCTACCGCGAGTCCGAGTACGGCTGGGTGCTGGCCGGTGAGGCCCCCGGGGTCATGCTGGGCGCCTACGGCCGGGGCGTCAGCGCCTACGGCATCGGCTTCTCCACCGTCCCGGACCTGACGGCCTACACCCGCCCGTAGGGCCCTCGGCAGGACACGGCCGTACGACGGAGGGCCGGGTGGTGCGCCCACCCGGCCCTCCGTCGGTCACGGCCTCAGAACTTGTTCTTGGGCGTCAGGCCCAGCGACATCCCGGACAGTCCGCGCTGGCGGCCGCCGAGCTTGCCGGCCACCGCGCGCAGGGCGGCGCCGGCCGGGGAGTCGGGCGCGGCGAGCACGACCGGGCGGCCGTCGTCGCCGCCCTCGCGCAGCCGCACGTCGATCGGGATCGAGCCGAGCACCGGGACGGTCGCGCCGACGGTGCGGGTGAGCGCGTCCGCGACGGTCTGGCCGCCGCCGGTGCCGAAGACGTCGATCATCTCGTCGCAGTGCGGGCACGGCATGCCGGACATGTTCTCGATCACGCCGACGATCTTCTGGTGGGTCTGCACCGCGATGGTGCCGGCCCGCTCGGCCACCTCGGCGGCGGCCATCTGCGGGGTGGTGACGATCAGGATCTCCGCGTTGGGGACCAGCTGGGCCACCGAGATCGCGATGTCGCCGGTGCCGGGCGGCAGGTCCAGCAGCAGCACGTCCAGGTCGCCCCAGTACACGTCGGCGAGGAACTGCTGGAGCGCGCGGTGCAGCATCGGGCCGCGCCAGACCACCGGGGCGTTGCCCGGGGTGAACATGCCGATCGAGATGACCTTCACGCCGTTCGCCTGCGGCGGCATGATCATGTCCTGGACCTGGGTCGGCCGGCCCTCGACGCCCAGCATGCGCGGCACGCTGTGGCCGTAGATGTCGGCGTCCACCACGGCGACCTTCAGGCCGTCGGCGGCCATCGCGGCCGCCAGGTTGACGGTCACCGAGGACTTGCCGACGCCGCCCTTGCCGGAGGCGACGGCGTAGACCCGGGTCAGGGTGCCCGGCTTGGCGAACGGGATCTCCCGCTCGGGGGCGCCGCCGCGCAGCAGCTGGGACAGTTCCTTGCGCTGCTCGTCGCTCATCACGTCGAGCTCGACCTCGACGCCGGTCACGCCGGGGACCTTCCCGACCGCCTCGCGCACCCGGGTGACGATGGTGTCGCGCATCGGGCAGCCGGAGACCGTCAGGTAGACCGCGACGCGCACCGCGCCGTCCTCGGCGATCCCGACCGATTTCACCATGCCGATCTCGGTGATCGGGCGGTTGATCTCCGGGTCGTTGACGGTCGCCAGCGCCTGGCGTACGGACTCCTCCGTGACGCCGGCCGCGACCTCTGTCTCGTTGGCCATGCCTTGATGGTACGGCGCCCGGCGAAGTCGTTGACCCGTCGGTAGCGTGCCGAGGGTCACAGCGGTTCGGGGGCGTCCCGGCGCTCGTCGATCTCCTTGAGCAGGGACTGGAGTTCGGACCGGATGAAGTCCCGGGTGGCGACCTCGCCGAGCCCGTGCCGCAGGGCCGCGACCTCGCGGGTCAGGTACTCGGTGTCGGCGATGTTGCGGTCGCTGCGGGCCCGGTCCTGCTCCATGTTGACCCGGTCCCGGTTGTCCTGGCGGTTCTGCGCCAGGAGGATCAGCGGGGCCGCGTACGAGGCCTGCAGGGACAGCGCCAGGGTCAGGAAGATGAACGGGTACTCGTCGAAGCGCACGCTCGTCGGCAGCAGGGTGTTCCACGCTATCCAGACGACGACCACCACCGTCATCCAGACGATGAACCGCCCGGTGCCGAGGAAGCGTGCGATCCGCTCGGACAGGACGCCGAACGCCTCCGGATCGTAGGAGGGCAGCGTGATCAGGCCGGGGCGCGCGGTGCGCGGCTGGTCGAGCCGGGCGCGGCCGGTGCCGGTGATCGGCGCGGTGTCGGCGCGCCGGTCCCGGCCGCCCTCGCGGGTGCGCAGCTCGCGCAGCTGCCGCAGCCGGCGCAGTTCGCCCTGGAGGCGCCGGCGCGCGGAGTCGTCCGTCCGGCCGTTGCGGTCACCGTCCACCGGTCACCCCTTCCCTGTCGTCCTGGTGGGTGTCGTCGCCGGGGTGCGTCGCGGCGTCGCGCCAGTCCTCCGGCAGCAGGTGGTCGAGCACGTCGTCGACGGTCACCGCCCCGAGCAGGTGGTCGGCCTCGTCCACGACCGGCGCGGCGACCAGGTTGTAGGTCGCCAGGTAGCTGGTGATCAGCGACAGCGGGGTGTCCGGCGGCAGCGGGTCCAGGTCGTCGTCCACCAGCGAGCCGACCAGGACGTACGGGGGCTCGCGCAGCAGCCGCTGGAAGTGCACGGTGCCCAGGTAGCGGCCGGTCGGGGTCTCGTTCGGCGGACGGCAGACGAAGACCTGCGCGGCCAGGGCGGGCTTGTGGTCGCTGACCCGGACCCTCGCCAGCGCCTCGGCGACCGTGGCGTCCGGCTCCAGCACGATCGGCTCGGTGGTCATCAGACCACCGGCGGTGTCCTCCTCGTACGTCAGCAGGCGGCGCACCGGCGCGGCCTCGTCCGGCTCCATCAGCTGGAGCAGCCGCTCGGCCTCGTCGCCGGGCAGTTCGGAGAGCAGGTCGGCGGCGTCGTCCGGGTCCATCGCCTCCAGGACGTCGGCGGCGCGCTCCTCCTGGAGCTTGCCGATGATCTCGACCTGGTCGTCCTCGGGCAGCTCCTCCAGGACGTCGGCCAGCCGCTCGTCGTCGAGGGCGGCGGCCACCTCGGCGCGGCGCTTGGCGGACAGGTGGTGCAGCACGCTGGCGAGGTCGGCGGGGCGCAGCTGCTCGAAGGTGGCGAGCAGGTTGGCCGCGCCCTGGTCCTGCTCGGGCAGCGAGAAGCCGGTGACGTCCTGCCAGTCCAGGGTGAGCCGCTCGCCCTTGCCCTTGCGCAGCCGGCCGGCCCGGCCGACCTGCACGAAGACCTTGCTGATCTCCCACTCGCGCAGCCGGGTCTGCACCATGCCGACGTCCAGCACGGTGACGTCCTCGCCGGTCTTGGACCAGGTGACGGTGCGGTCCAGCAGCTCGGCGAGCACCAGGGTCTCGGACGGGCGCTGCTCGAAGCGGCGCAGGTTGATCACGCCGGTGGTGAGCACCTGGCCGGACTCCAGGCTGGTCACCCGGGTCATCGGCAGGAAGATCCGGCGCCGGCCGACCACCTCGACTACCAGGCCGAGGACGCGGGGCGGGCGGCCGCCGAGCCGCAGCGACACGACCACGTCCCGGACCCGGCCGACCTGGTCGCCGTTCGGGTCGAAGACCGCGATGGCGGACAGATGGGAGATGAAGACCCGGGTGCCTGGCCCTGCCATGGACTCCCTCGACTCGCTCGACGCCGTACCGGGGGCGCCGGGGGCGCACCCGCGGCCAAGGCTACCCGCGTGTTCCGGGCCCGGCCGGGAGGCACGGTAGCCGTCGGACGAGTCCTGGGCGTGAAGCTTTAACGGCGCTTGAACAGCAGTTTGGGCAGGCCGGCCGGGATCGGGCGGCGGGTGGTGGCCGGGGTGGGCAGCGGCTGCGCGACGTGCGAGCCGTCCGGCATCGCCCCGGGGCGCTCGGTGAGCGGGCCGACCGGCTCCAGTCGCAGCACCCGGCACTCGCGGGCCCAGCGGGCGGCGATGGCGTCGGTGTCGGGCGCGTTCAGCCGCTTGCCCTTGAGCTCCTCGACGGCGCCCAGCCAGGCCTCGCTGTCCGGGGCCGGCTCGACGACCCGGGCGCTCCAGCCGGTCAGCCGGCCGCCCTTGTCCTTGCTGCGGACGGTCACCACGGCACCGGCGCCGGGCTCCAGACCGTGCAGTGGCTGCTCGCCGCCCCCGCCGACCACCACGACCGCGCCGTCGTGCCAGGCGTGCCACAGCGGCCGGGCGTGCTCCTGCCCCTGCGCGCGCACCCAGAGCAGGCCCGACTTCTTCGCGGCCTCCTCCAGCAGGGCCTGGTCGAGGAAGTCGTCGGCGGTCGCGGCGGCGGGCGTACGGTCCATGGCGGACAGCGTACGGCCAGTGGGCCCGTCCCGTGGCGTGGCCGGGAGGCCCGGCCGTCTCAGCCCCCGGGCGACAGTTCCATTAAGCCGCCACGGGCCTTACCGTATGACGGCCCCACCCCCGCGACCAGCAAGGAGCGCCGTGCCCGCCGCCCGGCCCGCGACCGCCCCCGCCACCACCCCGACCGCCGCCCCCGCGACCGCCGACCCGGGCCCGGCGCACCCGCTCCCCACCCTCGACCTGTTGCTGCTCGCCGTCTCGATCGGCGGCATCTCGCTGTCCGGCCCGCTGATCAGCGCCACCGCCGCGCCCGCGCTGGCGATCGCCCTGTGGCGCAACGTCATGTCGGTCGGCGTCCTCGGCCCGTACGCGCTGCTGCGCCACCGCGCCGAGCTGCGCGGGATCGGCCGGCGGGCGCTGCTGCTCGCGGTGGCCGCCGGGGCGCTGCTCGCCGTGCACTTCGCGCTCTGGATGCCCAGCCTGCGGATGACCTCGGTGGCCTCGGCCACCGCCCTGGTCACCACCACCCCGCTGTGGACCATCCTGCTGATGCGGCTGATGGGCGTCCGGGCGCCGCGGCTGGTCTGGCTCGGCACCGTCGTCGCCTTCGCCGGGGTGCTGGTGCTGACCGGCGTGGACCTCTCGCTCTCCCCGCGCGCGCTGCTCGGCGACGCGCTCGCGCTCGCCGCCGGCCTGGCCGCGGCCGGGTACATGCTGCTGGGCGCCGAGGTCCGTAAGACCGTCAGCACCACCGCGTACACCCTGGTCTGCTACGCCACCACGGCGGCGGTGCTGCTGGGGATCTGCCTGGTCGCCGGGACGCCGCTGGCCGGGTGGCCGGCCGGGGTCTGGTGGCAGATCGTGCTGCTGATGGTCGCCGCCCAGCTGCTCGGCCACTCGCTGAGCAACCGCGTGGTGCGCAACCTCGGGCCGTCGATCACCTCCACCGCGATCCTGCTGGAGACCCCGGGCGCGGCGCTGATCGCCGCCCTCTGGCTGGGCCAGTGGCCCCCGGCGGCCGCCTACCCGGCGGTGGTGCTGATCCTGCTCGGCCTCGTCCTGGTCGCCCGCGGCGGGCGCAGGTAGCCGTCAGAGCCAGCCGTTGCGGCGGAAGCCCCGGTACATCCCGAAGCAGATCAGCACGATCGCGCCGAGCACCGTCGGATAGCCGTACTTGTGGTGCAGCTCGGGCATGTACTCGAAGTTCATGCCGTAGACGCCGGTGATCATGGTGGGCACCGCGAAGATCGCCGCCCAGGCGGTGATCTTGCGCATGTCCTCGTTCTGCGCCACCGAGACCTGCGCCAGGTTCGCCTGCAGCAGCGAGTTCAGCAGCTCGTCGAAGCCGTGCACCTGCTCGGCGACCCGCGCCAGGTGGTCGGCGACGTCCCGGAAGTACTTCTGGATGTCCGGGTCCACCAGCCGCTGGAGCGGCTCCGACAGCTGCTGCATCGGGCGCAGCAGCGGCACCACCGCGCGCTTGAACTCCAGTACCTCGCGCTTGAGTTGGTAGACCCGGCCGACGTCGGCGCTGCGCCCGCCCTTGGCCGAGAAGACGCCGTACTCGATCTCGTCCACGTCGTTCTGGAGCCGCTCGGCGACCAGCAGGTAGTTGTCCACGACGTGGTCGGCGATCGCGTGCAGCACCGCCGACGGGCCCTTGGCGAGCAGCCCCGCCTCGTCCGCGTCCGCCTCCAGCCGGTGGCGCAGCTCCTGCAGCGAGCCGTGGCCGCCGTGCCGGACGGTGATCACGAAGTCCCGGCCGGCGAAGACCATCAGCTCGCCCGTCTCCACCACCTCGCTGGTGGGCGTGAGCTGGTCGTGCTCCACGTAGCGGATGGTCTTGAAGACGGCGAACAACACGTCGTCGTAGCGCTCGACCTTCGGCCGCTGGTGCGCGTGCACCGCGTCCTCGACCGCGAGCGGGTGCAGGCCGAAGCGCTGGGCGATCCCCGCGAACTCGGCCTCGGTCGGCTCGTGCAGGCCGATCCAGCTGAACGAGCCCTCGCCCTCGGGGAGCAGGTGGGCGGCCCTGACCCGGTGGGCGGCCTCGCGCGGGCTGCACGTCTCGCCCCTGCGCTTGCCGTGCTGGTAGACCGCGCAGTCCACGACCGCCGAGGCGGCGTCCTCGGGCAGGACGCCGTAGACGCCGGCCGCGCCGCGGCGGCGGTTGGTGCGGACGGCGGCGCGCAGGCTGTTGATCATCGACATGACAGGCTCCCAGAGGCAGGAACCGTCGCGCGGCGGCACGGAAGGAGAAACGTTCGGCCGCGGTACGACGGCGGAGAACACCGGTGAAACGGGGGATGAGAGTGCTCTCCCGGCCGGTCCGTCCGTCGTGGGGCCCGCGCCCGGGGCTACCGCGGCTGATTCAGCCGATTGGGCCTGCGGGGCGAGGGGTACGGGGAAGTCGGGGCCGGGCAGAGCTGCCGGTACTGCATGGTCGGCCGGTATCCACCGCAACCACCTCCTTCGCGCCGCCGCCCCGGGACGAAACGATCCCGGTGGCCAGTCGCTCACCCTAACATCTGACCGGGCGTCGCAGCCGAGGGGTTCCCGGAGGTTTCCCAAGGCTTTACGGGACCCTGGCGCGGCCCCGACCGGGCGGGCCTCCACGCCGCCCACGGGCCCCTGCGGCCCGCCCCCGCGCGGCCCGCGAACCCCCGGGGGTTACGCTCACCGGCATGGCGCACGACTTCCCGCTCTTCGGCGACCCCCACGGCGGCAACTCCCCGGAGCTCTCCCGGGAGGCGGTGCTGGCCGCCGTCGAGGCCCGGCTGATCTCCACCTTCGGCGAGCCGGGCGGCCGCGCCGCCGTCACCTTCCTCGGCGCCGACCGGATCGAGGTGCTGCGCTTCGGACCGGACGCCGCGGGCCTGGTGCGGTACGCGACGCTCGGCATGTCCGCCGCGCCGATGGCCGACCCGACCGCGCCGGTCGCCGACCAACTGCGCGGCCCGCGCGCCGAACTGGTGCTGACCGTCCGCGGCGGGCAGGACAGCGTGCTGCGTACCCTGGCCACCTTCGCCGCCACCCCCCAGGTCGAGGGCCTGGTGGTGGCCCCGGGCGGCTCGCTGGACCTCGGCTCCCCGCTCTGGGACGGCGCGCCCTTCACCTCGGTGCTCGCGGCCGAACCGGGCGGCCTGGTCGAGGACCTGGAACTGGCCGACCCGGCCGACCCGGTGCGCTTCCTGCCGCTGCTGCCGATGACGCCCAACGAGGCGGGCTGGAAGCGGGTACACGGCGCGGCCGCGCTCCAGGAGCGCTGGCTCGACCAGGGCACCGACCTGCGCGACCCGCAGCGGCGCGGCGTCCGGCTGGACTGACCAGCTGGCTGACGCCCGGTCAGGCGGGGCGTGCGGGCCGGTCCGTACGCCCGCTCGGCACTCCGAAACGCCGGAACGCGGGACCAGGGGACTCATGATCCCCTGGTCCCGCGTTCGTCGGGCGAGGCCCGCGCCGGCTCAGCGCCCGATCGGCTTCGCGCCGGTGGCCTGCGCCAGCAGCGCCTCGTACACCTGCGGGTCGGTGGTGTGCTCGCCGAGCCGGACGGTCTTGCGGGAGCCGTGGTAGTCGCTGGAGCCGGTGACCAGCAGGCCGAGCTCGCCGGCCAGGCCGCGCAGCCGCACCCTGGTCTCCTCGTCGTGGTCGGTGTGGTCGACCTCCAGCCCGGCCAGCCCGGCCGCCGCGAGGTCGGCGATCACCTGGTCGGAGACCGTCCGGCCGCGCTTGACCGCGCCCGGGTGGGCGAACACCGGCACCCCGCCGGCGCCCCGGACCAGCCGGACCGCCGCGACCGGGTCGGTCTCGTGCTTGCGGACGTCCGCCCGCCCGCCGTTGGCCAGCCAGTCGGCGGTGAAGGCGTCCGAGACGGTGGCCACCACGCCCGCCTCGACCAGCGCGCTGGCGATGTGCGGCCGCCCGACCGAGCCGGACCCGGCGATCCGCTCCACCTGCTCCCAGCTGATGTCCGCGCCGAGTTCCCGGCAGCGCTCCACGATCGCCCGCCCGCGCCGGAACCGGTCGGTGCGCACCAGGTCCCGCTCGCGCGCGAACTCCGGCTCCGCGGGGTCGAACAGGTACGCCAGCAGGTGCATGCTGATGCCGTCCACGACGCAGGACAGCTCGGCGCCCGGGACGACGGTCAGCCGGGTGCCCTCGGGCAGCGCGCGCACCGCCCCGGCGGCCTCGGCGTGGCCGGCCACGGTGTCGTGGTCGGTCAGCGCCACCACGTCGAGGTCCGCGGCGACGGCCGCCGCGACCAGCTCGGCCGGGCTGTCGGTGCCGTCGGAGGCGTTGCTGTGGGCGTGCAGGTCGATGCGCACGGATCGGACTCCCGGGGGCTCGTGGGTGCCGCCCAGGATAGGCCAGCGGACGGCGCCGTCCCATGGGTCCGGACGGACCCGGCCCGCGGGACGGCCGTCAGCCGAGCAGCCGGGGCGTGAGCGCCCCGCAGGGCAGCAGGTCCAGTTCGGCGCCGGCCTCGCGCAGGTCGGTGAGCACCAGTTCGTCGTACATGACCAGCGCGGACTGCTCGGGCCAGGCGACCGCCCACAGCCAGAGCCCGCGGGCCTCGCCGACGAACACCGCGCGGTCGGCCGGGGCGTCCGGGACGTGGAACATCGGGGTGGGCCGCCCGGCGGCCATCAGCTTGGCGTCGGCGGGCTTGTAGAGGCCGACGGAGTCGCCCGGGTCCGGCCCTGGCAGGCCCGCGTAGCGGGCGCCGAGACCGACCCCCAGCTCCTCGGCGACCAGCACCAGCTCGCCGAAGCCGCCGAGCGGGGCCGGCCCGGAGCAGGCGACGGCGGTGGCCCGGGCGCCCGAGACGTCGTCGCCGACGTGGGCGATGCCGGTGTAGAGCCAGCCGACCGGGAGCGGCCAGGGCAGCCAGACCGGGACCTGGGAGCGGGCGACGGCGACGCCGAGGGCCTCCACACTCGGGGGCAGCACCGGCTGCATCGGGTGCACCGCTCCGTGCCGGTCGCACTGCCAGGTGTCTGAGAACAGACCGGGGGCGCGGACCCGACCGGCGCACCTCGGGCAGCTTGGCTCGCCCCTCATAGCCGTCAACGCTCCTCCCTCCGGACCGCCGCGTCAAGGACGATCACCCGTACGGAGGGCTCGGCGGCACCTGTCGGTGGCGGACGCCCGGACCGGCACCGGGTGGGCGGTCGCGGGCGGTTCCCGTTGGGGGATGTCCCGTCCCGGGCGGCGGCAAACGTCCGGGGCTCCGGCCCCGGACACACTGACGCCCCGTCATCGGCGAATGCGGTGACGGGGCGTCAGTCGGGTATCGGGACGTCCGGATCGGACGCTCCCGGCTCGTCGGCGGCGGCTGGGGGCTCCGCGGAGCGGGCGCCGCGCTCGGTCAGACGGTCGGGCATGGGCGGATGAGCAGGCGCTCGCCGGTGCGGGCGGCGGCCTCGACGACCTCGCGCACGGTGGCGGCGTCGGCGATCAGGCGGTCGGCGGCGGAGCCGTTGATGTCGTCGAGTCGGACGATCTCGAAGCGCATGGTCTTCGTCATGGGCGTCTCCATTCCTGGCCCCGCGGGGCGGGGCGGTCGCGGCTGAGTGGGTATCAGCCCTTTCGGGGTCGTACGGATCCGGCGGTGCGGCCGGGCCGGGCGGTTCGTCGTCGCGCGTGCGGCGGTCTGCTGCGGCAAGGGCCCCCCTTGCTTGCCTGGTGCGTCCAGTGCCTCGTGAGCCACGGTGAGGTGGCGGTGCTACCGGGGCGTTGCCCGCCCGTGAAGTCCGGGTTTCGGGTGATCCGCGCCGAAGTGGAGGCCGGCGATGATTCCCGGACAGAATCAAAGATTACCGTAACTAACGAATTTTGTCCTCTGTTGAAGCCGATCGAAGTTGCGGAAGTGGTACAGACCACTATTGGCGGGGCGGCGGAACCGGCCCCGGCCGGCACGCGTCCGCGTGGGCGGCGTCAGGCCCGGAACCGTCAGGCCCAGAACGCGGCCAGCGCCTCGGCCGTGGCGGCCGGCCGCTCGGCGTTGGGGGAGTGGCCGGCGTCCGCGACCACCACCCGGCGGGCGCCCAGGCGCTCGGCCATCGCGGTCTGCTCCGGCACCGGCCAGGCGTAGTCCCGCACCCCGGACAGCACCAGAACCGGCAGCCCGGCGGTGGCGGCGGCCAGCTCCGCCACCCGGTCCGGCGCGGCCAGCAGGTGGCCGCCGGTGACGGACAGCGCCCGCGGCACGTTGGCCAGCCAACGCCGGTGCAGGAACTCCGCGACGGCCGGCTCCAGGCTCGGCCGCGGCTGCCCGCTCTCCGCCTCCAGCTGCCGCATCACCTGCCAGATCTGCTCCAGGTCCATCACCCGCAGGGCGTCCAGCAGCAGCTCGGTGCGGGCCGCCTCGGCCGGGTCGATCGCGCCCGGGCCGGTGGACACCAGCGTCAGCGACCGCCAGGGCAGCGGGCCCTCGGCCGCCGCGGCGAGCACCGCCTCGCGCACCACCTGGCCGCCGAAGGAGTGCCCCAGCAGGTGCGGCGGGGTGCCGTCGGCCGCCAGCGCCTCGGTGAGCGCCCGCACGTCCGCCCCGAGCGCCCCGACACCGTACGCCGCCGGGTCGTCCGGGCCGCCGGTCTGGTACTGCCCGCGCTGGTCCACGGCCGTCACCCGGTACCCGGCGGCCGCCAGCGGCTCCAGCAGCGCGATGAAGTCCTCCTTGCTGCCGGTGAAGCCCGGCACCAGCAGCGCCGAGCCGCGCACCGGCCCGGCCGGCTCCGCCCGCAGCGCCGCGAACTCCCCGCGCCCGGTCGCCACCCGCTCGGCCCGCGCGCACCCGGGCAGCGTCAGAAACGGCGGCGTGCTCATGGGCTGTACTCCCTGCTGTCCTGCCGGTGACCTGCTGTCCTTCGGGCGACTCCCCGACTCCCCGAGCTTAGGGCGTGGAACGCCCGAGGGGGCGCGCCGGCCGGGTGGCCTGGCGCGCCCCCTCGGGGGAGTCACGGAGGTGTCAGCTCTCCGGGGTGGCCTCCACGGGCGCGGCGGCCTTGCGGGCCCGGGTGCGCTTGCGCGGGGCCGGGACCTCGGCGGCGGCCTCGGCGGCCGGGGCCTCCGGGGCGGTCTCGGCGACGGCCTTCGGCTTGCGGGCCCGGGTGGCCTTCTTGGCCGGGGCCGGAGCCTCGACGGCCGGAGCCGCCTCGACGGCCTCCGCCACGGCCTCGGCCTTCGGCTTGCGGGTGCGGGTCGCCTTCTTCACCGGGGCCGGAGCCTCGGTGACCGCCTCGGCGGCGGCCTCGACGACCGCCTCGGCCTCGGCCACGACGGCCTCCGCCTTGGGCTTGCGGGTCCGGGCGCGGGTGGCCTTCTTGGCAGGGGCCGGAGCCTCGGCAGCGGCCTCGGTGGCCTCGACGACGGCGACGGCCTCGGCGGCCGGGGCCTCGGCCGCGACGGCCTCCGCCTTGGGCTTGCGGGTCCGGGTGCGGGTGGCCTTCTTGGCAGGGGCCGGAGCCTCGGTGACGGCCTCGGCGGCGGCCTCGACGACCGCCACGGCCTCGGCCACGACGGCCTCGGCGACCGGAGTCGCCTCGACCGCCACCGCGGCCTCGACCGCGGCCGAGGCGGCGCCACCGCGCGAGCGGCGGCGGCGACGGCGCGGCGCGGCCTCGCCCTCGGCGCCCTCGACGGCCGGAGCCGCCACGGCGGCCTCGGTCACGGCGGCAGCGGCCTCGCCCTCGGCGCCGACCGCCGCGCCCCGACGGGTGCGACGGCGCTCACGGGTGCGGCGCGGCTTCTGCTCCTCGGTCTCGGCCGGAGCGGCACCGGCGCCCGGACGGTCGGAGCCGCCCTGGCCGCCGCGCCCACCGCGACCGTTGCCGCGGCCCGAGCGGCCGCCGCGTCCACCGGTCTCGCCGAGGTCCTCGACCTCCTCCGCGCCCAGCCCGGCGCGGGTCCGCTCCGAGCGCGGCAGGATGCCCTTGGTGCCCGGCGCGATCTTCAGCAGCTCGTACAGGTGCGCCGAGGTGGAGTAGGTCTCCTCCGGGTCGTTGAACGGCAGGTCCAGCGCCTTGTTGATCAGCTGCCAGCGCGGGATGTCGTCCCAGTCGACCAGGGTGACGGCGGTGCCGGAGGCGCCGGCCCGGCCGGTGCGGCCGATCCGGTGCAGGTAGGTCTTCTCGTCCTCGGGGCACTGGTAGTTGATGACGTGCGTGACGCCCTCGACGTCGATGCCGCGGGCCGCGACGTCGGTGCAGACCAGCACGTCGACCTTGCCGTTGCGGAAGGCCCGCAGGGCCTGCTCGCGGGCGCCCTGGCCGAGGTCGCCGTGGACCGCGCCGGCCGCGAAGCCGCGCTGGGTCAGCTGGTCGGAGACGTCGGCGGCGGTGCGCTTGGTGCGGCAGAAGATCATCGCCAGCCCGCGGCCCTCGGCCTGCAGGATGCGCGAGACCATCTCGACCTTGTCGAGCGAGTGCGCACGGAAGATGTGCTGCTCGATGTTGGCGACGGTCGCGCCGGTGTCGTCCGGGGCGGCGGCCCGGATGTGGGTCGGCTGGCTCATGTACCGGCGGGCGAGGCTGATGACCTGGCCCGGCATGGTGGCCGAGAACAGCAGGGTCTGCCGCTTGGCCGGCAGCATGGTGATGATCTTCTCGACGTCGGGCAGGAAGCCGAGGTCGAGCATCTCGTCGGCCTCGTCCAGGACCAGCGCGCGGACCTTGGACAGGTTCAGCTTCTTCTGCCCGGCGAGGTCCAGCAGTCGGCCCGGGGTGCCGACCACGATGTCGACGCCCTTGGTGAGCGCCTCGACCTGCGGCTCGTACGCCCGGCCGCCGTAGACGGCGAGGACACGTACGTTGCGCACCTTGCCGGCGGTCTGCAGGTCGTTGGTGACCTGGGTGCACAGCTCGCGGGTCGGGACGACGATCAGCGCCTGCGGGAAGTCGGAGAGCTGGTCCTCGGTGGCCCGGCCGGCGTCCACGTCGGCGCGCACGATGGCCCGCTCGATCAGCGGGAGGCCGAAGCCGAGGGTCTTGCCGGTGCCGGTCTTGGCCTGGCCGATGACGTCGTGGCCGGTCAGCGCGACCGGGAGGGTCATCTCCTGGATGGGGAAGGGGTGGACGATGCCGACGGACTCGAGCGCCTCGGCGGTCTCCGGGAGGATCCCCAGGTCCCGGAAGGTCGTCTTGATGGGTTCAGCGGTGGTGGACAGGGTGCTGCCTCTTCCGTTTTCGAAGGGGCCGAGAGCGAGCGGCGGGCGGGCAGCCGCGCGGCTGCCTACGGGCCTGGGCGGCCCTGATACAGCTGCGTGGACGCACAACCGCGCCGGTCCCTGCGGCCGGCCGGTGCGCGCTGCCCTGGTGCGGGGCGCGTCGCCGGCGGCGTCGGGGAGGATTCCCGTGAGGGACCTGCGCGGGACCTCCGCCTCGGGGCGTGGTCTCGGCGGCCCTCGCTCGGCCACTGATGCGGTGCCAAGGCTTGAAGTCCAAGCCATGGTCGGAGCCGATCGGCTCTCCGACCGGGCATCCGCGTACGTGAGTACCCGTGCCACCGGTGCGGACACGTCCGGCTGGACGGTGCCGCTACGGAGGGTTCGCGCGGGGTACCGAGACGGCGGTGACACCATGCGAACACGACGGGCTCCGTACCACCATACAGTCAGGCGACGAGTCGAACACGTGACGCGTCTGACATTGCCCCCGGCAACTGCCACCGGAGCGGCCGGTACGGCCGGTCACCAGGCGCGCCCGGGCACGGGGCGGCGGGGCGGGACTAAAGTTGCGGGTCATGGACACCAGTGGTGAGACGCAGGACGCGGCGGCCGGCTCGATCGGGGACTGGGCCGCGTGCTCGGCCGACCCCGGCTACCGGGCGGCCGTACTGGACCTGCTCGGCGCGCTCGCGTACGGCGAGCTGAGCGCCTTCGAGCGGCTCGCCGAGGACGCCAAGCTGGCACCCGACCTCGCCGACAAGGCGGCGCTGGCCAGGATGGCCTCCGCCGAGTTCCAGCACTACCAGCGGCTGCACGACCGGCTCGCCGAGATCGGCGCCGACCCGCAGGAGGCGATGCGGCCCTTCGTCGAGCCGCTGGAGCTGTTCCACCGGATGACGGCGCCCTCGGACTGGCTGGAGGGCCTGGTCAAGGCCTACGTCGGCGACGCCATCGCGACCGACTTCTACCGCGAGGTGGCCGTCCGGCTGGACGACGACACCCGCGACCTGGTGCTGAGCGTCATGTCCGACACCGGCCACGCGCAGTTCGCGGTCGACAAGGTCCGCCAGGCGATCGAGGCCGACCCGCGGTCCGGCGGCCGGCTCGCCCTGTGGGGCCGGCGGCTGATGGGCGAGGCGCTCAGCCAGGCCCAGCGGGTGGTCGCCGAGCGCGACGCGCTGTCCAACCTGCTGGTCGGCGGCGTCCAGGTGCAGGGCTTCGACCTGGTCGAGGTCGGCAAGATGTTCAACCGGATCACCGAGGCGCACACCCGGCGGATGGCCGCCCTCGGTCTGGCGTCCTAGCCGTTCCGGGCCCGCCCGCTCAGGCCGCCCGGTGCCGCCGCGACGTGCGGTGGGCGCCGGAGTGGTGCGGGTGGTGCCGGTGCGCCGGGGCGCGCCCGGCGGCGAGGTCCGGCCGGGCCAGCAGCGAGGTGAGCACGCCCGCGGCCACCGCCGCGGCCACGACGGACACCGCGGGCTGGCGCCCGTCCACGCCGAAGTGCGCGACGACCCCGCCGACCAGCGCCGCCGCCAGCGCGGTGCCCAGCGTCAGGGCGCGGGGGCCCCGGAAGTACGCCGGCAGGGCCAGCAGGGCGGCGCCGCCCGTGACCAGGCCGACGAGGGCGAAGGCGATCGACTCGACCAGCAAGGCTGCCTCCCGGGGGGAACGGGCGGGGTACGGCGGAGGGTGCCGCACCCTCCGCCGTACCCCGCCCGACCTGCCCGTACACGCGACGGTGCCCCGCTCCCTGGTGGGAACGGGGCACCGGACGATCCTGTGCGGTGGCGCCTCAGGCGGTGCCGAAGCCGACCTTGCGGGCGGCCGACTCGCCGATCTCCACGTACGCCAGGCGCTCGGCCGGAACGATGATGCGACGGCCGTGCTCGTCGGACAGCGCGAAGATCTTCTCCGAGCCCTCCAGCGCCTTCGCGACCGCGCTCTGGACCTCATCGGCAGTCTGCGAGCTCTCGATCACGATCTCGCGCGGCGCGTTCTGCACGCCGATCTTGACCTCCACGGCTTCCGTCCCTCCGGGGTTGCAGCCTCCACGCACGGGCACCGGACCGCCTGGGACAAGCGTTCGCGGCGACCGTGCCGTACGGCTTCACCATAGAGCACCGGATCCCCGGCCCGACGAAGGTCGGCGGATCAGCCCTGGTGGGCGGTGCCCTCGCCGGGCTGCTCGCCCGCGTGCATCGGGAAGCCCTTCAGGCCGCGCCAGGACAGGCTGGCGACCAGCCGGACCGCCTCGTCGCGCGGGATCTCCAGGCCCTGCGAGAGCCAGTACCGGGCGGTGATCTGGGCCAGGCCGCAGACGCCGGCGGCGAGCAGCTTGGACTCCGCCTCGGGCAGGTCGGTGTCCTCCTGGATCACCTTGCTGACCAGCGTCGCGCTCGCCTCGGAGGCCCGCTCGACCCGCTCGCGCACGGCCGGCTCGTTGGTCAGGTCCGACTCGAAGACCAGCCGGAAGGCACCGGACTCGCTGGAGACGTAGTTGAAGTACGCCTCCATGGTGTTGGCCACCCGCTGCTTGTTGTCGTTGGTCGTCGACAGCGCCTCGCGGGTCGACTCGACCAGGGCGTCGCAGTGCTTGTCCAGCAGCGCCAGGTACAGCTCCAGCTTCCCGGGGAAGTGCTGGTAGAGCACCGGCTTGCTCACCCCGGCGCGGTCGGCGATGTCGTCCATGGCGGCCGCGTGGTAGCCCTGCGCGACGAACACCTCCTGGGCGGCACCGAGCAGTTGTTCACGGCGGGCGCTTCGCGGCAGGCGGGCACCGCGCGGGCGCTCCTGCGCCTCCTGGATGGCCGTCACGGCGCTCCTCACTTCGGGGTCTGTTCGCGGCTGGCAAGATGGCCGATTCTACTTTTCGGTAACCGCGCCCGCGTTCGGCGAGGGCGTGAAAAGACGGTCGGCCTTGTTGTCAGGAGCCCACAATACGGCGCTGACCTCGGCCTCGGCAGTGGTGGGACGCGGCCGTCCGGCGGCCGGACCGCCCCGGCGCCTGCGGGGGGAGGCTCACTACCATCGTCCACCATGAGCAGCGCTGAGCAGCAGGTACGTACGGTCGAGGTCCCCGGCGCGGTGCTCGCGGTGCACCGCCCCGCCGCCGACGGCGCCGCCGACGGGCGCGAGCCCGGGCTCTTCGTACACGGCCTCGGCGGCTCGGCCGCCAACTGGGGGGCCCTGATGGACCGGCTCTCTGGGCACGTCGACGGCGAGGCCGTGGACCTGCCCGGCTTCGGCCGCTCCCACCCGCCCACCGACGGCAACCTCACCGTCTCCGGCCACGTCCGCGCGGTGATCGGCTACCTGGAGGCCTCCGGCCGCGGCCCGGTCCACCTGTTCGGCAACTCGCTGGGCGGGGCGGTCGCCGTCCGGCTCGCGGCCCTGCGCCCGGACCTGGTGCGCAGCCTCACGCTGGTCTCCCCGGCGCTGCCCGAACTGCCCCCGCAGCGCTCCGCCCTGCCGACCGGCCTGCTCGCGGTGCCCGGGGTGCCGGCGCTGCTGCGCCGGCTGTCCGCGGGCGGGCGCGACGCCGAGGCCGCCACCGAGGACCTGCTGCGGCTGGTCTACGGCGACCCGGACGGTCTGAGCCCGGCGACCCGCGCCGAGGCGGTGGCCGAGTACCGGCGCCGGCTGGAGGTGCCGCACGCGATGCAGGCGCTCGTCGGCTCGGCCCGCGGCATCGTCTCGGCGTACACCGAGCGCGGCGACCAGGCGCTGTGGCGGCAGGCCGAGCAGGTCGCGGCGCCGGTGCTGCTGGTGTACGGGCTGCGCGACAAGCTGGTCTCCTACCGCTCGGCCCGCCGCGCCTGCGCGGCGTTCGCGGACGCCCGGCTGCTGGTGCTGCCCGAGTCCGGGCACGTGGCGATGATGGAGCACCCCGAGGAGGTCGCCCGGGCGGTGCGGGAGCTGATCGCCCACGCCGAGGGCTGAGCCCGGGGCTCGCCCGCGGGGCCGGGCACCCGCCCGGGGTCGGGCGCGCGCCGCGGCGGTCCGACCGCGCGCCCGGGCGGGCGCCACGCGGGCGGCCGCGCATACCGCCCGGTAACGCCCCGGTTCCGGTCGAGGTCACGTCAGTTCACTCGATCAGGTGGCAGGCAGGCAGGTGACCGATGGATCGGCCCGGGCCGGTCCTACCTTTCTGCTGTCGGACCGAACAGGTGTGGGGGCCCGCGGCCGCCGGAGGAACCGGAGGGCGGCCGCGGCCGAGGGGTCCCGGCGGGTCGGGCCCGACCCGCCGGAGCGAGCGGGCACCCGGGGGAACGGAACGCGGCGCGTCCGCGACCGGACCGCCGGCGGGCCGCACGGAGGCACCGCGGCGCCGGCCGGGGCCGACCGGACTCCCCGGCCCGACCCGTCCCCGCCACCCCGCGGGGCCCCGGGCCACTGCCCGGGCCACCCGGAAATCCGTCGATCCGTCCGTGATCCCGCCCAGCGAATCCGCTCTGCCCCGGAGGTCTCCCGTGCGCGTTGCCCTGCTCACCGAGGGTGCCCGTCCGCATTCCCGGCGTGGTACCGGGGACTGGTGCGACCGGCTCGCCGAGGGCCTGCCGGAGCACGGGTTCGAGCGCTACCTGCTCGCCGGCCCGCAGGCCCCGGGCGCCGCGGAGCGGCCGTCGCCCGTGTGGCGCGGCACGTACGAGCTGGCGCCGTGGGGGCGCCGGCCGGGCGGACGGGCGGCGGGGCGCCTGCGCCGCCCGTCCGCGCCGCGCAGACGCCGGTACGCCGGGGCGTACGAACAAATGGTGCGGGCCCTGGTGCTGCCCGCCGAGCGGGCCGGCTTCGGGCCCGGGCTGTACCGGCTGGCGGCACTCGCCCGGGAGGACGGCGCGCTGCCCGCCTTCCTGGCCTCCGCGCACGCCCGCCGGCTGCTGGAACGGACCTGGCGGCTGCCCGGCGCGGACACCTCGGCCGGGCGGCCGCCGGTGTGCGACGTGCTGGTCGCCGCGGACCTGCTGGAGCAGTGCCTGCGCCCGCTGTCCGCGCCCTGGTACGGCACCGGCCCCGGCGGCCTCGGCGCGGCCGACCTGTGCCACGTGGTCGGCGGCGGTCCGGCCGCGCTGCCCGCCCTGGTGGCCCGGCACCTGCACGGGGTGCCGTTCGTGGTCACCGAGCACGGCCCGCACCTGCGTGAGCAGTACCTCCGCCACCGCGAGGCGCCGTACCGGTGGCCGGTGCGCGCGCTGCTGCTGTCCTTCTTCCGGGCGCTCACCGAGGAGACGTACCGGCAGGCCGCGATACTCACCCCCGGCAGTGCCCACGACCAGCAGTGGCAGCGCCGCTGCGGCGCCGACCCGGCCCGTACCCGGGTGGTGCACGAGGGCACGCCGGCGGTGGACCGCCCGGCCGCCGGGCCCGAGCCCGCGACGCCGACCCTGGTGTGGGCCGACGCGCTGGAGCCGGGCCGGGACCCGGAGCTCGCGCTGCACGCCTTCGCCCGGGTCCGCGCCGAGCTGCCCGGCGCCCGGCTGGTGGTGTACGGCGAGGAGACGGCGCCCGGCCACCGGGCGCACTGTGCGGCGCTGGCCGAGCGGCTGGGGGCGGCCCCGGCGGTGGACTTCGCCGGCCGGCCCGGCTCGCTCGCCGAGGCCTGGGAGTCGGGCACGGTGGCGGTCTTCTTGGGACGGTCCCAGCGCAGCCCCCGGCTGCTGGCGGACGCGATGCTCAGCGGCCGGGCGGTGGTCTCCACGGACGTCGGGGTGGCCCGTGAGGTGGTCGGGCCGACCGGGCTGCTGGTGCCCGCCCGCGATCCGCGCGCCCTGGCCGGCGCCTGCCTGGCGCTGCTGCGCGACGAGGAGCGGCGCGGCCGGCTCGGGCTGGCCGGGCGGCTGCGGGCGCAGGAACGCTTCGCCGTGGAGCCGGTGATCGGCGCCTTCCGGGAGATCTACCTGGAGCTGGTCTCGCAGTACCCGGCCTTCCCCGACGGCGGGGGCGGCGGCGAGGGCGGGCCGGCGCCGCGCCCCTTCGCCCGCCCCGCCGAGTACTGGCTGGCCGACGGACCGCGCGGCGCCGGGCCGGCCTCCGCGCCGGGCGGGAGCGTGGACCCCGGCGGCCCGCGGGAGCCGGCCGGGCGGCGGTCGGCCGAACTCGCCGAGGCCGTCTGATGTCCGGCGCCACCCTGCTCGGCGGCAGCGCGGACCCGGTGCGCGAGGTGATGGCGGAGCACCGCGAGCTGTGCGAGCGCGCCGTCGACCCGCTGGAGATCGCCGCCGGGCTGGAGGAGGCCGGGCTCGGCCGGGACGCCGCCGCCCGCTGCCGGCACGCCGACCTGTTCTCGCTGGCCGAGGAACTGTACGCCCGGGTGCCCCGCCGCCCGCCGGTGCCCGGGCCGGTGGAGCCGCCGCGGACGGGCGGGGCCGCCGCCAGGGCCGCGCTGACCGCGGCCGCGCTGGCCGCGCCGCCCTGCGCGGGGGCGGCCGCGCTCGGCCCGCGCTGGCCGGTGCTGCTGTGCGCCGCCGTCCCGCTGGTGCTGCTGCCCGCGCTGACCGCGCCGCCCCCGGCCGAGCCGGCCCCGCCGGGCGCCGGGCCCGGTCGCCCCGGCGCCCGGCTCCGTCCGGCGGCGCTGGGCCACGGGCTGGGCCTGGCCGCGCTGCTGCTGCTCCCGCCGGCCGCGCCGGGCGGGGACCGCCCGTCGGCCGTCGCGCTGGCGGTGGCGGCGGCGGTGTCGGTCGGGGCGGCCGAGCGGACGGCCCGCTGGTACCGGCAGGTCGGCCGCGGCCACCTGGGCGCGGCGGGCACCCTGGCCGGGTTCCGGGCCCGGATGCGGCCGGTGCTCCCGGTCGCGCTGGCCCTGCACCTGGCGGTGCTCGGGGTGCTGAGCTTCGCCGCGCTGGCCGTGCTGGCCGTCGTCGCGCCGCGCCCCGGACCCGGCCACGGCGGCGGGCTGCTGCACCTGGCGGCCGAGCGGGCCGGCCCCGCCCAGTGGGCGGGGCCGGGCGTGCTGGGCCTGCTGCTGGTGCTGCCGGTGCTGCTGGCGCGGTGCGGCCGGGCGACGGCCGCCGCGGCGGGGGCGTCGGCCGGGGCCGCCGCGGTGCTCGGCCCGCTCGCCCTGGGGCGCTCGGCCCCGGAGGCGTGGCTGCTCGGCGGCGGCACCGTCGCGGTGGCGCTGCTGGCGTACGCCGGGGCAGTGCTCGGCCGGGCCGGCTCGTACCGCTGAGCGCCGTCCGCGAGCGCCGTCCGCCGGGCACGGCCGCCGAGGGCCGTCCGCCCGTTCCTTCGATCCACTCCGGGATCCACCGCGTGATCCCCGGTTTCGTCCCGTTCGTTGAACTCAGTCCGCCAGGTCGTCCCGAGCTGGCTTCGTGGAAGGACACCCCCGATGAGGGTGCTGCTGCTGGGCGCCGACGGCTTCATCGGCCGCCGGGTCACCGATCGTCTGCTGATGGACCAGGAGTTGCAGGTGACGGTGCTCGGCCGGCGCGACTCGGCCGACATCCGCTTCGACCTGACCACCGGGAGCCCGGGCGCGCTGGCCCGGTTCCTGGACGCGGTCGCGCCGCAGGTGGTGATCAACTGCGCGGGCGCCACCTACGGCAGCTCGCGCACCCTGATCCGGTCGAACACGCTGGCCGTCGCGACCGTCTGCGAGGCCATCCGGCGCAGCCGGGAGCCGGCCCGGCTGGTGCACGTCGGCTCGGCCGCCGAGTACGGGCCGGTGCCCGGCGGGGTGCCGGTGTCCGAGCAGGCCGAGCCGCGGCCGGTCGGCCCGTACGGGGTGTCCAAGCTGGCCGGGACGGAGCTGGTGCTGGCGTCCGGGCTGGACGCGGCGGTGCTGCGGGTGTTCGACGTGGTGGGCCCGGGGGCGCCGACCGCCTCGCTGTTCGGGCGGCTGGCCGAGGGCCTGCGGCGGGCGCTGGAGCGGGACGAGCACCAGGTGCGGATGCCGGACCTGTCCGGATACCGGGATTTCGTGGACGTGCGGGACGTCGCGCGGGCCATCCAGGCGGCCGCGGTGTCGGCCGCCACGGGGGTGGTCAACATCGGCAGCGGGCACGCCGTCCGGGCCCGGGACGCGGCCCAGCTGCTGGTGCGGGCCTCGGGCTTCGAGGGGCAGATCGTCGAGGAGAACCGGCAGGTCCTGCTGCCGGCGCAGGCCGTCGGGGCGGGCGGCGACCACCTGCCGGGCCACCACCTGCCCGGGCACCGGCCGGAGGGGCACCGGCCGGAGGGGCGGCCGGTGCCGGGTGAGCCGGTGCCGTGGCGGCAGGCGGACGTGCGCACCGCCCGGGACCGTCTCGGATGGCGGACGCAGGTGCCGCTGGAGGAGTCGCTGGGCGACGTCTGGCTGGAGACGGCCTGTCGGGTGTGAGCGTGCGGGGCAGTGCCCCGAGCCCGTCAACCACGGGCTCGGGGCGCCTTCCGGGGCCCTGGCGCGGGTTCCACGATCCGACGTGGCCCGTCTCGCCCATCGGACGGGCTGTCTCGGAATAGTGTCGGGGCGTGACACTGTTGGCCTAGACAGCCACCCGCGTGGCGGAGCGACAACCCCGCACCGAGGTTGGCCCTGGCCACCCGAACACGACCCATCGGAGTCCCCGTGTCGCTGCCACCCCTGGTCGAGCCGGCCGACGAGCTCACCGTCGACGAGGTCCGCCGGTACTCCCGCCACCTGATCATCCCGGACGTGGGCATGGCGGGGCAGAAGCGGCTGAAGAACGCCAAGGTGCTGTGCGTCGGCGCCGGCGGTCTCGGCTCGCCGGCCCTGCTGTACCTGGCCGCCGCCGGTGTCGGCACGCTGGGCATCGTCGAGTTCGACGTGGTCGACGAGTCGAACCTGCAGCGCCAGGTGATCCACGGCCAGTCGGACGTCGGCCGTTCCAAGGCGGAGTCGGCCCGCGACTCGGTCAAGGAGATCAACCCGTACGTGAACGTGGTGCTCCACGAGGAGCGCCTCGACAACTCCAACGTCATGGAGATCTTCTCCGGCTACGACCTGATCGTGGACGGCACCGACAACTTCGCCACCCGCTACCTGGTGAACGACGCCGCGGTGCTGCTCGGCAAGCCGTACGTGTGGGGCTCGATCTACCGCTTCGACGGCCAGGCCAGCGTGTTCTGGGCCGAGCACGGCCCGTGCTACCGCTGCCTCTACCCGGAGGCCCCGCCGCCGGGCATGGTCCCGTCCTGCGCCGAGGGCGGCGTGCTGGGCGTGCTGTGCGCGTCCATCGGCTCGATCCAGGTCAACGAGGCGATCAAGCTGCTGGCCGGCATCGGTGAGCCGCTGCTCGGCCGGCTGATGATCTATGACGCCCTGGAGATGAACTACCGCCAGGTGAAGGTCCGCAAGGACCCGAACTGCGCCGTCTGCGGTGAGAACCCGACGGTCACCGAGCTGATCGACTACGAGGCCTTCTGCGGCGTCGTGTCGGAGGAGGCGCAGGCCGCCGCCGCCGGTTCGACCATCACCTCGCAGCAGCTCAAGCAGTGGCAGGACGACAAGGAGGACATCTTCCTCATCGACGTCCGCGAGCCCGGCGAGTACGAGATCGTCAACATCCCCGGCGCGGTGCTGATCCCGAAGAACGAGTTCCTGATGGGCGACGCGCTGGAGAAGCTGCCGCAGGACAGGAAGATCGTGCTGCACTGCAAGTCGGGCGTGCGCTCGGCCGAGGTGCTGGCCGTGGTGAAGGCCGCCGGCTTCGGCAACGCCGTGCACCTGGGCGGCGGCGTGCTCGGCTGGGTGAACCAGATCGAGCCGCACAAGCCGGTCTACTAGGAGCGCAACGGAGAAGGGCCCGCCGGACGGCGGGCCCTTTCCCGTGTTCCGGGGCGGCTCAGAGCGCGTTCTTGCGCTGGAGCACGTTGTAGGCGATCCAGCCGGGTATCACCGGCAGCCAGAAGGTGAGTGCCCGGTAGAGGAAGACCGCCGGGGTGGCGACCGCGGGGGAGACGTCGGCGACGGTCAGGGCGCCGATCAGGGCGACCTCGACCGGGCCGATGCCGCCGGGGGTGGGGATCGCCGAGCCGGCCGCGTTGGCGGTCAGGAAGACCACCGCGACGGCCGAGAAGCTGATGTCCCCGCCGAAGGCCTGCACCGAGAAGTCCAGGCAGGCGGTGAAGGAGAGGGTCAGCAGCAGGATGCCGCCGAAGCCGGTGACCAGCTTGCTGGGCGTCTGCATCAGGTCCAGCATCCGCGGCACCACGCCGAAGAACAGCGAGCGCAGCCGGCCCAGCACGAACCGGCGCAGCGGCGCGACGGCGGCCACCACCAGGGCGAGCACGGCGGCGGACAGCACGCCGATGATCACCGCGCGGGAGGCGGAGAGGTCCCCGTTGGTCTGGCTGCCGGTGATCAGACCGAAGCTGAACAGCAGCAGCAGGTGCCCGGCCAGGCCCGCCAGCTGGGAGGCGCCGACCGAGGCGACCGCCTGGCCGGAGCGGATGCCGGCCTTCTGCAGGTAGCGGGTGTTGAGCGCGATGCCGCCGATCGCGGCGGGGGCGACCAGCTTGACGAAGGAGCCGGCCAGCTGGGCGGCGACGGTGCGCCGGAACGGCAGCCGCTCGGGGACGAAGCCGGTCAGGCTCATCGAGGCGGCCACGTAGCTGAAGGCGGCGGCGAGCAGCGCGGCCGCGGCCCAGGCCCAGTTCATCTGGGAGAGCTTCAGCTGGGCCGGCTTGATGGTGGTCAGCGCCAGGTAGGCGGCGAAGGTGAGCGCGATGACCATGATCAGGGTCTTCGGCTTCAGCCGTTCCAGCTTGGCCGGGGCCATCGGGGCCTCGGGGGCGATCTGGAGGATCTGGCCGCGGATGCGGCTCAGCAGGTCCTCGCCGGCCGCCGCGATGTCCTCCTCCGCCTGCTGCTGGGTGCGCTCGCCGGCCGCGACCTGCTCCAGCGCCCTGGCCCGGGCGGCGGTCTTGCGCTCCTTGGTGAGCTTGGCGAGGTCGACCCGGGTGGAGCGGCTCATCCCGACCGGCTGGAGCAGCGGCAGCGCCTGCGCCACCCGGTCGGCGCCGAGCACCGCGTTGGCGGTGGCGACGGCCCGCTCCGGGCCGATCCGCAGCGCGAAGGTGGTGAGCAGCTGGGCGACGTCGATCCGCAGCGTCAGGTCGGTGGCGGCGATGTCGCCGCCGGAGAGGTTGACCAGGCAGCCGGACCGCTCGTCCACCACCAGCAGCGACTCGCCGGTGAGCCGGCGGTGGGCGATCCGGCGCTCGTGCAGGGCGGCCACCGACTGCCAGATCGAGGCCATCACCCGGTCGGTGACCTCCTCGTCGGCCAGCTCGTCCAGGGTGCGGCCCTCGACGTTCTCGTACACCAGGATCGCGGCGTCCGGGCCGAGCTCGGAGGTGGCGACCAGCTGCGGCGCGCGGGCGCCCGAGGCGGCCGCCGCGTACGCGATCAGGGCCTCCTGCTCCAGCGCCTGGCGCAGCGACTGGGGGCTGCGGCGCACCGCGACCGAGCGCAGCCGCAGCCGCCGCCAGGCCCGGTAGAAGAAGCCGGAGGCCTGCTGCTCGCGGTCGATGATGTGGACGTCCAGCTGGGGCCCGGCCTGCTGGGTGACGTGGTAGCGGCGGGTGCCGCCGGGGGCGTCGGGGGCGCGCACGGCGCCGGCCGGGGTGAAGCCGACCTTGCGCAGGCCGATCATCAGGTGCTGGCCGGTGGGCCGGATGTTGGGGGAGCCGATCGCGTACAGCGTGCCGTAGGCGACGGACCAGCCGATCAGCACGGTGAGCAGCAGCGACATCGGGGTGGTGTAGCCGCCGAGCAGCTCGGTGACGCCACTGAAGACGACCACCACCCACAGGGCGACCCGCCAGCGCGGTCTGCTCGACATGCCGACGGCGGTCATGTAGGCGATCACCGGGGCGAGGTAGCCGTGCACCGGGTCGGTGAGGGTGCCGTTGCTGTCCATCGGCAGCCGGGTCAGCGCGTCCCGGATGTGCTCGGAGGCGCCCTCGGCCACCCACCAGTCGATGCCGAGCGAGACGCCGTACGCCAGCACCGAGGCGAGCACGCCGTCGGCGACCCGCAGGCCGTCGCGTTTGATCAGCCGCTCGACGGCGAAGGCCAGCGGCACGGCGAGCACCGCGACGCTGGAGAGCAGGCCGGTGATGGTGGAGAACACCGCGGAGAAGTGCGGCGCGTTGGAGGCGATGTCCTGCTCGATGCCGGTGGTGGTCGAGGTGGCGATGCCGGCCAGCACGAAGACGGCGACTATCCCGAGGACGCCGGCCAGGAAGCGGATCAGGTCGGACGGGCGGTGCGCACGGGCGGCGAGCAGCGGCTCGTCGACGTCCAGGTGCGGGGCGTCGTCCAGGGCCTCGTGGTCCTCGGGCGGGGTGGCGGGGGCCTGCGGGCCCCGCGCGGCCGCCGGCTCCGGGGCCGCGGTGGTCTCGACCGGGGGCGGGCCGGGCTGTCCGGGGGCCTTCGCTGGTGCGGGGGTCTTGATCGTCCGGTCCTTGATCAGGGAGACTTCCGGCGTCGGCCCCGGTTCGGGCCGGCCCTTGTTCTCGCTCCCGGGCGGCGACGGCACGGCGGCGGTGGACTCGTCGGAGTCCTTGTCCACGCCCACGTCAGCCGTCCCGGTCATCTGGTCTTGTCCTCGTATCACCACTCACCGCCCCGGAAGATGGTGGCATGCCCCGGCGCCCCGTGCGGGACAGGGGGCGGATCGGGCGCGGCGCATCCTTCCTTGCGGGGCCGCGGGTGCGCCCCCGTAGGGAAGGATGCCGCAGGTGACGGACGCAACACACGAAAGCCTTCCGGATGCCCTGCCACCCTTCGTCGAACTGGTGCTCGACCTGACCGAGCGGATTCCACCCGGCAGGGTGATGACCTACGGCGACGTCGCCGAATACCTCGGCCAGGGCGGCCCCCGACAGGTCGGCCGGGTGATGGCCCTGTACGGCGGCTCGGTGCCCTGGTGGCGGGTCATCCGCGCGGACGGCCGCCTGCTGCCCGGCCACGAGCAACGCGCCCTCGCCCACTACGGCGACGAGGGCACCCCGCTGCGCGAACTCGCCGACCCGCCCCGGGTCGACCTCGAACGGGCCCGCTGGGACGGCCGGGAAAGTCGCTGAAACCGCCGCACGGATCGGATTGACGGGGCAGGATCGTAGGCTCGATGCGGGCGGACCCACCACGGGCCCGCCCCGCCGTGCCCCACCGCCCGACCCCAGGACCAAGTACGTGAGCTCCCCCTACCGGCTCGTGCGCAGCCCGCTCGTCCAGCCCGACCCACCCGTGCTGGACGCCTACCAGCGCGCCGTGGTCGAGCACGCCGGCGGGCCGCTGCTCGTCCTGGCCGGGCCGGGCACCGGCAAGACCACCACACTCGTCGAAGCCGTCGCCCGGCGGATCGAGGACGGCACCGACCCCGAGCGGATCCTCGTCCTCACCTTCAGCCGCAAGGCCGCCACGGAACTGCGCGACCGGATGTCCGGCCGCCTCGGCGGCTCGGCCGCCGCCCCGCAGGCCACCACCTTCCACTCCTTCTGCTACGCCCTGCTGCGCGCCCACCAGGACCCGCAGGACTACGCCGAGCCGCTGCGGCTGCTCTCCGGCCCCGAGCAGGACGTCATGGTCCGCGAACTGCTGGCCGGCGGCGCCGAGGACGCCAGGCTCGGCAACTCCCGCATCCGGTGGCCGCTGGACCTGCGGGCCTGCCTCACCACCCGCGGCTTCGCCGACGAGGTCCGCGCCGTCCTCGCCCGCAGCCGCGAACTCGGCCTCGGCGAAGCCGAACTGGAACGCTTCGCCCAGGGCGTCCAGCGCCCCGACTGGGCCGCCGCCGCGCACTTCCTGGCCGACTACCTCGACGTCCTCGACCTGCGCGGCGTCCTCGACTACGCCGAACTCGTCCACCGCGCCGTCCTCCTCGCCGAACGCCCCGACGTCGGCGAGGAACTGCGGCGGCGCTACGACGTCGTCTTCGTCGACGAGTACCAGGACACCGACCCCTCCCAGGTCCGGCTGCTGCGCCGGCTGGCCGGCGGCGGACGCGACCTCGTCGCCGTCGGTGACCCGGACCAGTCGATCTACGCCTTCCGCGGCGCCGACATCAACGGCATCCTCGACTTCCCGCAGACCTTCCGGCAGGCCGACGGCAGCCCCGCCGAGGTCAAGGTGCTCAGGGTCTCCCGCCGCTCCGGCGCCGTCCTGCTCGCCGCCTCCCGGGAACTCGCCCGCCGGATGCCGATGGGCCGGCTGCCCGCCGACAAGCTCGCCCAGCACCGCGCCCTGCTGCCCTCCCGCGAGGGCGGCCGGGTCGAGGTCTACACCTACCCGACCCCCGGCGCCGAACTCGACTCGATCGCCGACCTGCTGCGCCGCGCCCACCTGGAGGACGGCGTCCCCTGGGGCGAGATGGCCGTGCTCGTCCGGGCCGGTGCCCGCTCCATCCCCGGCGTACGGCGGGCACTCGGGGCGGCCGGCGTCCCGCTGGAGATCGACGGCGACGACCTGCCGCTGCGCGAGGAACCCGCCGTCGCCCAGCTGCTGCTCGCCCTGCGGGTCTGCGCCGAGCAGGCCGCCCGGGACAAGCAGGGCGACCCCGACGCCCCCGACCCGCTCACCACCGAACTGGCACACGCCCTGCTCATCGGCCCGCTCGGCGGCCTCGACGGCTCCGACCTGCGCCGCCTCGGCCGCGCCCTGCGCGAGGAGGAACGCGCCGCGCTGCGCGCCGACGCCGAGGCCCGCCCCGGCCCCGCCGCCGCCCCGCGCCCGGCCGCCGAGCTGATCCGCGAGGCCCTCGCCGAACCCGAGCGCCTCGTCGCCCTCGACCCCGCGCACGCCCGCCGCGCCCGCGACCTCGGCACCCTGCTGCGCAAGGTCCGCGAACAGCTGGCCGGCGGCTGCACCGCCGAGGAGGCCCTGTGGGAACTGTGGGACGGCAGCCGCCGCTGGCGCGAGCGCCTGGAACGCGCCGCCCTGCGCGGCGGCGCGGCCGGCCGCAACGCCGACCGCGACCTGGACGCGCTGTGCGCCCTGTTCGAGACCGCCGCCCGCGCCGAGGAACAGGTCACCGGCCACCGCAGCGCCCTGGACCTGCTCGCCGAACTCGAAGCCCAGGACATCGCCGCCGACACCCTCACCGTCCGGGCCGTGCGCCCCGAGGCCGTACGGCTGATGACCGCCCACCGCTCCAAGGGCCTGGAGTGGCGCCTGGTCGTCGTCGCCGGCGTCCAGGACGGCCTCTGGCCCGACCTGCGCCGCCGCGGCTCCCTGCTGGAGGCCGACCGGATCGGCCGCGACGGCCTCGCCGAACCGCTCTCCCCGGGCGCCCTGCTCGGCGAGGAGCGCCGCCTCTTCTACGTCGCCGCGACCCGCGCCAGGGAACGGCTGATCGTCACCGCCGTCAAGGCCCCCGCCGACGACGGCGACGAGCCCTCCCGCTTCCTGCGCGAGCTCTACCGCGAGGACGTCGACCCCAGGACCGGCAAGGTGGTCCGCCGCACCCCGCCCGCCACCGTCGAGGACGTCACCCACCGCCCCCGCCGCCCGCTGTCCGTCGCCGCCCTCGTCGCCGAACTGCGCGCCGTCACCGTCGACCCCGCCCGCTCGCCCGAACTGCGCCGCGCCGCCGCCGAACGGCTCGCCACCCTCGCCGCCGCCACCGACGAGGACGGGCTGCCGCTGGTGCCCGCCGCCCACCCCGAACGCTGGTGGGGCCTGGACGACCCGACCTCCGCGCCCGAACCGCTGCGCAGCGCCGACGCTCCCGTCCGGCTGTCCGGCAGCGGACTGGAACAGCTGGAGAGCTGCTCCCTGCAGTGGTTCCTGGACAAGGAGGTCAAGGCGCGCGGCGCGGGCTCGGCCGCCCAGGGCTTCGGCAACGTGGTGCACGCCCTCGCCGACGAGGTCGGCTCCGGCCGCACCCCCGCCGACCTCGCCGTGCTCATGGAACGGCTGGACACCGTCTGGGACGCCCTGGCCTTCGACGCGCCCTGGAAGTCCCAGCAGGAGAAGACCGAGGCCCGCGCCGCCCTGGAGCGCTTCCTCAACTGGCACGTCCTGGAACGCGGCCGCGACCTCGTCGCCACCGAGCACGGCTTCGACGTCACCCTCGACGTCGGCGGCGTCGCGGTGCGCATCCGCGGCTCGATGGACCGGGTCGAGAAGGACTCGGCCGGACGCGCCTACGTCGTCGACTTCAAGACCGGCAAGCAGATACCCACCGACAAGTCGCTGCCCGAGCACAAGCAGCTCGCCGTCTACCAGCTCGCCGTCCGGGCCGGCGCCCTGAACGAGCTGCCCGGCTTCACCGCGCACCCGCCCGACACCGGCGGCGCCGAACTCGTCCACCTGCGCGAGCCCGCCGCCAAGGCCGCCCAGGACGCCCCCAAGGTGCAGCGCCAGGAGCCGCCCCAGGGCGAGCCCTGGATCGAGAACCTGCTCGCCGAGGCCGCCGGGAAGGTCCTCGCCGAGCGCTTCGTCCCGCAGACCGGCGGCGGCTGCGACCGCTGCGCCTTCCGCCGCAGCTGCTCCGCCCAGCGCGACGGCACCCAGCTGGTCGAGTAGCCGGTCGGGCACCGGCGACACCGCCGGTCGGGCAGCGCACCCGGGCACCGGCGAGGCGAAGCTTGTCCGTCGCTCCGGTTACGGTTGCGGGGTGACCGCCGTGCTCAGCCATCCCGACCAGCTCAAGGAGCTGCTGGGGATCCCGTTCAACCGGGAACAGATGGCGGCCATCGCGGCCCCCCTCGAACCGGCCGTGATCGTGGCCGGCGCCGGCTCCGGCAAGACCACGGTGATGGCCGCCCGGGTGGTCTGGCTGGTCGGCTCCGGCGCCGTACGGCCCGAGGAGGTGCTCGGCCTCACCTTCACCAACAAGGCCGCCGCCGAACTCTCCGAACGGGTCCGCGCCTCGCTGCGTCTCGGCGCGCTGGGGGTACCCCCGGCCGGAGGCTGGGGGAGCATCGCCGACCGGGACGCCGCCGAGCCGCTCGGAGACCCGGAGATCTCCACCTACCACGCCTTCGCCGGCCGCCTGCTCAAGGAGCACGGCCTGCGGATCGGCGTCGAACCGGACGTCCGGCTGCTCGCCGACGCCACCCGCTTCCAGCTCGCCGCCAAGGTGCTGCGCAGCGCCCGCGGCCCCTTCCCCGCGCTCACCGGCACCTTCGCCAACCTGGTCGCCGACCTCACCGCACTGGACGGCGAACTCGCCGAGCACCTGGTCGAACCGCAGACCCTGCGCGAGTACGACGAGGGTCTGCTGGACACCCTCGCCACCGTCAAGCTGACCAACGACGACCTGCGGGCCGTCCCGGCCGCCGCCCGGGCCCGGCTGGAGCTGCTGCGCCTGGTCGAGGACTACCGGCGCCGCAAGCGCTCCGCCGGGCTGATGGACTTCGGCGACCAGATCGCCGCCGCCGCCCGCCTCGCCCAGCAGCGCCCCGAGGTCGGCGAGCTGCTGCGCGGCCAGTTCAAGGTGGTGCTGCTGGACGAGTACCAGGACACCTCCGTCGCCCAGCGGCTGATGCTCGCCGGCCTGTTCGGCGCCGGCCCCGCCGCCTCCCCCACGGGCGGCGGCAGCGGCCACCCGGTGACCGCCGTCGGCGACCCCTGCCAGGCGATCTACGGCTGGCGCGGCGCCTCGGTGGCCAACCTCGACGAGTTCCCCCGGCACTTCCCGAAGGCCGACGGCCGCCCCGCCGACCGCTACGCGCTCAGCGAGAACCGCCGCAGCGGCGGCCGGCTGCTCGCCTTCGCCAACGAACTCGCCGCCCCGCTGCGGGAGATGCACGAGGGCGTCGAGGCGCTGCGCCCCGCCCCCGGCGCCGAGCAGGACGGCTTCGTGCGCGCGGCGCTGCTGCCCACCCACGCCGAGGAGATCGACTGGCTGGCCGACTCGGTCGCCCACCTGGTGCGCACCGGTACCGCGCCCGGCCGGATCGCCGTGCTGTGCCGCGGCGGCGCGGCCTTCCCGGACATCCACGCCGCGCTGGTCGCCCGGGAGGTGCCGGTCGAGGTGGTCGGCCTCGGCGGGCTGCTGCAGCTGCCCGAGGTGGCCGACCTGGTCGCGGTCTGCGAGGTGCTGCAGGACCCGACCGCCAACGCCGCGCTGGTGCGCCTGCTGATCGGCCCGCGCTGGCGGATCGGCCCGCGCGACCTCGCCCTGCTCGGCCGCCGGGCCGCCGACCTGGTGCGCACCGACCGGCCCGAGGGCGTCGAGGCGCTGGCCGCCGCCGTCGCCGAGGCCGACCCGACCGAGGTGGTCTCGCTGGCCGACGCGGTGGAGACCTTCCTCGAAGCCCCGTCCGGTGAGCAGGGGAAGACCGACGAGCTGCCGTTCTCCGCCGAGGCGCGGGTGCGCTTCGCCCGGCTCGCCGTCGAGCTGCGCGACCTGCGCCGCTCGCTCGCCGACCCGCTGATGGACGTGCTGCACCGGGTGCTGTCCGTCACCGGCCTGGAGGTCGAACTCGCCGCCTCCCCGCAGGCCCTGGCCGCCCGGCGGCGGGAGACCCTGCACGCCTTCCTGGACGTCGCCGCCTCCTTCGCCGACCTCGACGGCGACCCGGGCCTCGCCGCCTTCCTCGGCTTCCTGCGCGCCGCCCAGGAGTACGAGCGCGGCCTGGACAGCAGCCTGCCCGGCGGCGAGGACACCGTGAAGGTGCTCACCGCCCACAAGTCCAAGGGCCTGGAGTGGGACGTGGTCGCCGTCCCCGGCCTGGTACGGGGCGCATTCCCGTCATCGAGCCCGCGCGAACGCTGGACGAGCACCAAGCGGGTGCTTCCGCACGCCCTGCGCGGCGACGCCGAAACCCTGCCCGACGTGCGCGGCGGCTGGAACGGGAAGTCGATGACGGCGTTCCGCAAGGAGCTCGCCGAGCACTCCGCCGTCGAGGAACTGCGCCTGGGCTACGTGGCGTTCACCCGGCCCCGGTCGCTGCTGCTGGCCTCCGGGCACTGGTGGGGGCCGAGCCAGAAGACCGTCCGCGGCCCGTCCGCCTTCCTGGAGCAGCTGCGCGAGCACTGCGAGCGGCCCGGCGCCGGCGAGGTCGAGCACTGGGCCGAGCAGCCGGAGAAGGGCGCCGAGAACCCGGCGCTCGCCGCCCCCGTCGAACACCCCTGGCCGCTGCCGCTGGACCCGGCCGCCCAGCACGCCCGCCGCCGCGTCGCCGAGGTGGTGCGCTCGCGCGTGGCCGGGGCGGTGACCCGCCCGCTCGCCTCCGGGCCCTCGGGCCAGGCGCAGGGCGGGCCGGAGGAGATGGCCCCCGAGGACCAGCGCCAGGTCGCCTCCTGGGACCGCGATCTGACCGCGCTGCTGGGCGAGTTGGAGCGCTCCCGGCGCACCGCCCGGGACGTGCCGCTGCCCGCCGCGCTGTCCGCCACCCAGCTGCTGCGCCTGGCCGCCGACCCGGACGGCTTCGCCCACGAGCTGGCCCGCCCGATGCCGCGCCCGCCGCAGCCGGCGGCCCGGCGCGGCACCCGCTTCCACGCCTGGGTGCAGTCCCGGATCGAGCCGCTGCTGCTGGTCGAGCCCGGCGCGCTGCCCGGCGCCGACGACGACGGCATCGAGGACGAGCAGGACCTGGAGCGGCTCAAGGAGGCGTTCCTGCGCACCCCGTACGCGCAGCGCAAGCCCCACCGGGTGGAGGCGCCGTTCCAGCTGGTGCTGGCGGGCCGGGTGGTGCGGGGCCGGATCGACGCCGTCTACCGGGAAGATGACGGGTTGTCGGAATCCGGTGGTGCGTCACGCTACGAAGTGGTGGACTGGAAGACCCATCGGGAGGAGACCGCCGACCCGTTGCAGCTCGCGGTCTACCGGCTGGCCTGGGCCGAGCACGCGGGCGTCGATCCCGAGCAGGTCACGGCTTCGTTCCTGTACGTCCGCAGCGGCCGGATCGTCCGTCCGACAGGACTTCCCGGCCGAAAAGAGTTGGAACGGCTCCTGATCGGGAACAGTGACTATTGAGTCACGCAGAGCATCCAAGTCATCACGCCAGTGCCCGAAACCTGTGCGTCGTGCACGTTTCGCGCCTATTGTGGGGTCGGTAACCGGTCAACCCCCGTGCTCCGGCCGCCAGCGAGGCCCGCATTCCCTGACCCTCAGTCATCACCGCAGGTGCCCCCGGGCATCGGCGTCTTCTGCTGGAGAGACCGAAGTTGAGCGCGACCGGATGGATCAGAGAGCGGTTCACCGGGCCGACACCGGGGCCCGCTCCGGGCGCGACCGGCACCTGGCCGAGGACGGCGCTGTCGCTGCCGTTCATCGGCATGGTGCTGATCGTCGCCCTCGACTACCTCAGCGGCACCGAGGTGACGGTCGAACCGGCCCTCACCGCCGTGCCCGCGCTGGCCGCCGTGGTCAGCCGCCGAACCTGGTACCCGCTCGCCATCGGTCTGGGCACCGAGGCGGCGGCCTTCCTGATGGCCTTCCGCAGCGACACGCTCGGCGAGTCCGTGCACGCCGCCAGCGTCTTCGCGATCCTGCTCGTCGCCGCGATCGGCTGGGTCAGCGCCACCCTGAGGCTGCGCCAGGAGCAGGCGCTCGCCGACGCCCAGCTGGTCGCCTCGATCGCCCGCCGGGTGCTGCTGCGGCCCGTCCCCGAGCGGGTCGGCACCGTCCGGGCCGCCGTCCACTACGAGGCCGCCGCCGCGCACGCCCGGATCGGCGGCGACCTCTACGAGGTGGTCAACACCCGGCACGGGGTGCGGGCCGTGGTCGGTGACGTCCGCGGCAAGGGCCTCGGCGCGGTGGAGACGGCCGCCGCCGTGCTCGGCGCCTTCCGCGAGGCCGCCCACCAGGAGGCCGCCCTGGACCGGGTGGCCGGCTGGCTGGCCGTCAGCCTCGACCGCGCCCTGCACGAGAACGACCACCCGGGCGTGGAGGAGGAGTTCGTCACCCTGGTGCTGATCGGCGTCGGGCCCGACGGCACCGCGGAGATCGTCAACTGCGGCCACCCCGCCCCGCTGCTGCTGCGCGGCGGCGAGGTCAGCGCGCTCGAACTCGCCGAGACCGTACCGCCCCTGGGCGTCCTCGACCCGGCCGACGTCCGCCCACCGGTGCACCGGCTGCTGCTCCAGGGCGACGACCGGGTGCTGCTGTTCACCGACGGGGTGATCGAGGCCCGCGACCGCGCGGGCGTCTTCTACCCGCTCGCCGAACGCTTCCCGCGCTGCGCCGACGGCCGCCCGGCCGACGTCCTGCGGCGCCTGCACGAGGACGTGGTGCGCCACGTCGGGCGCCAGCTCGGCGACGACGCGGCCATGCTGCTGCTCCAGTTCGACCCCCCGCCCGCGCTCGGGCCGGCGGTTCCCAGGGCCGCCGCCACCGCCGTCCAACTCCCCCAGCAGGCCGGGATCCTGACGCCCCAGTAGGGAACCGGCCCCGTCCTACAGCGACACCTCGACCAGCAGCGGGCGGTGGTCCGACACCGCCGCCCGCGGCGCCGCCGCCGGGCCGACCGCCGCACGCGGCACCCCGATCGCCAGCACGTGGTCGAACTGCACCGCCGGCCGGTGCGAGGGGTAGGTCGGCGTACGCGCCAGGTCGTACCAGCCCTGCAGGCGCGGCCGCGGCTCGCGCACCCGGCGCCGGCGCGGCTCGGCCAGCGAGGGCCGGGCCCGCCGGGCCGCCCGCAGCTCCCGCACCCGGGCCCGCGGTGCGCTGCGCTCCAGCGCCGTCGCCCCGCCGAGCACCGTGCGCGGCACCGCGCCGACCAGGTTGAAGTCGCCCAGTACCAGGTACGGCTGGGGCAGGTCGGCGATCCAGCGCCGGATGCCGGCCAGCTGCGCCATGTTCCAGCCGGGGACGAACGACAGGTGCGCCGCCACCACGGTGAACGGCCCGCGCTCGCCCTCCAGGACGGCCGCCAGCGCCGCCCGCGGCTCGTCCAGCACCGGGGTCAGGCCGCGCCGCCCGGCCACCCGCAGCGGCAGCCCGAACGGCGCCGGGGCGAACCGCCGGGCCCGCCAGTGCCGCACCGGAAGCCTCGTCAGCAGCGCCGTCCCGTAGGAGGGCGGGGCGCCGTCGCCCGCCTCGTCCGGCCCGTACACCCGCAGGGCGCCCGGCTCGGACGGCTCCCTGACCCAGCCCGCCACCGGCGCCGGGCGGCCGTGCAGCGCGGCGGCGAAGCGCCAGTCCTTGGCACCCATCGCCGCGGCCGCCACCGCCGCCTGGTCGGTGCCGCCGGAGCGTGCCTGGTGCCGGTCCACCTCCTGGAGGGCCAGTACGTCGGCGTCCAGGGCGGCCACCGCCTCGGCCAACGGCCCGCCGGCGTCGGACGGGTAGGGCCGTGGTCCGCCGTCCGGGGCGAGCGGCTGGCCGTGCAGGAGGTTGAAGGTGGCGATGCGCAACTGGCTCACACCGCACGACGGTACCCGCTCCCCGGGGCGGCGGACCCGGCTTGAGGCGGTGGGGCATACCGGGTATACATACTCGGTATGTCCATCCGTCACGGTCTGCTCGCCCTGCTCGACCAGGGCCCGCGCTACGGCTACCAGCTGCGCACCGAGTTCGAGGCGCGCACCGGCGCCACCTGGCCGCTCAACGTCGGGCAGGTCTACACCACACTGTCGCGGCTGGAACGCGACGGA
The DNA here is from genome assembly GCF_043201735.1 of Kitasatospora sp. NPDC048286. NCBI lineage: Bacteria > Bacillati > Actinomycetota > Actinomycetes > Kitasatosporales > Streptomycetaceae > Kitasatospora > Kitasatospora sp. NPDC048286. The sequence continues at coordinate 328,800 of NZ_JBICZE010000005.1, read as the reverse complement.
CTGGTCGAGCCCGCGGGGGAGGACGACGAGGGCCACCAGTTCTACGCCGCTACCGACGCCGGCCGGGAGGAACTGCGCACCTGGTTCGACACCCCGGTGCCCAGGACCAACCCGCCGCGCGACGAACTGGCGATCAAGCTCGCCATGGCGGTGACCGTCCCCGGGGTGGACGTCTCCGCCGTCGTCCAGGGCCAGCGCCGGCACAGCATCAAGGCGCTCCAGGACTACACCCGCCTCAAGGGCCGCGCCCTCGCGGGGGAGACGCGCCCCGGCGCGGTGCCCTCCACCGGCAACGACCTGGCCTGGCTGCTGGTCCTCGACCAGCTCATCTTCCAGACCGAAGCGGAGATCCGCTGGCTCGACCACTGCGAGACCCGGCTCGCCCAGCAGGCCGAACTCCTGCAGACCCGCACCGCCGAGGCGGCCGACGACGGTGCCGCGCCCGCCAGGCGCGGCCGCCGTCGCCTGCGCACCTGAGCCCCCGCGGTACCGAACCACCAGGCTCGGACCCGACTCCGAGCGCACACCCAGCACAAGGGGGGAATTCGTGTCCCACACCGAAGAGGCCCGGCAGACGCCGGTGCTCCACCTGGAGAACGTCACCCGCGTCCACGGCCAGGGCGCCGCCGAGGTCCAGGCCCTGCGCGGCGTCGACCTCAAGGTCCACCCCGGCGAGTTCGTCGCCGTCATGGGCCCCTCCGGCTCCGGCAAGTCGACCCTGCTCACCCTGGCCGGCGGCCTGGACACCCCCAGCGGCGGCCGGGTCCTCGTCGAGGGCGTCGCCCTGGGCGAACTCAACCGCAAGAAGCTCGCCCAGGTCCGCCGCCGCTCCGTCGGCTACGTCTTCCAGGACTACAACCTGATCCCGGCGCTCACCGCCGCCGAGAACATCTCGCTGCCGCGCGAACTCGACGGGCTGTCCGCCCGCGCCGCCCGCCGCGAGGCCCTCACCGCCCTGGAGGAACTCGGCATCCCCGAACTCGCCGACCGCTTCCCCGACGACATGTCCGGCGGCCAGCAGCAGCGCGTCGCCATCGCCCGCGCCCTGATCGGCGACCGCCGCCTCGTCCTCGCCGACGAACCCACCGGCGCCCTCGACTCCACCACCGGCGAAGCCGTCCTCGCCGTCCTGCGCGCCCGCTGCGACGCCGGCGCCGCCGCCATGATGGTCACCCACGAGGCCCGGCACGCCGCCTGGGCCGACCGCGTCGTCTTCCTGCGCGACGGCCGCATGGTCGACGAGTCCACCAGCCAGGACGCCGCCAGCCTGCTCGTCAGCGCCGCCGGCAACAGCCTGAAGGTGGACGAGTGAAGCTCAGCGCCTGGCGGGTGGCCCTGCGCATAGCCCGCCGCGACGCCCTGCGCGCCAAGGGCCGCAGCGCCCTCGTCATCGCCATGGTCGCCCTGCCCGTCCTCGGCGTCACCGGCGCCGACGTGGTCTTCCGCAGCGCCGAACTCACGCCCGCCGAACACTCCGTCCGGGTCATGGGCCAGGCCGCCGCCGAAGTGCACATGGTCGAACGCGGCTCCTCCGTCCTGCAGGCCCCCGACCCCGAGCAGGGCTTCACGATCAAGGACCCCAAGGACGAGGCCAAGGGCGGCGCGGCCCCCACGTACACCCCCGCGCAGCAGCGCGCCCTCGACACCGCACCCGCCGAACTGGCCCGCCAACTGATCCCGGGCGCCACCCTGGTGCCCGAGCTCAGCGGCCCGTTCACCGCGGCGAGCAGCGCCGAGGGCCTGCTCAGCACCCGGGTCGGCGAGGCCGACCTGGCCGACCCGGTCTGGCGCGGCCGGATCGACCTGATCAGCGGCCGGGCCCCCACCGCCGACACCGAGGCCGCCGTCACCCAGGACTTCCTCAAGCGCTCCGGACTCAGGATCGGCGACCGGACCGCCGTCCGCGGCCTGGAGTCCAGCCCCTTCACCATCACCGGCGCCTACGAGTACCCCGGCGACCTGCGGGCCACCGAACTCATCACCCGCCCCGGCACCGTGCTCCACAAGCTCCCCGAGGACCCCGACGACCCCGGCAAGGGAGGCCCCACCCGCTGGCTGGTCAAGCTCCCGGCCGGCGCCACCGTCGACTGGCAGAAGGTCAAGGAACTCAACGAGTACGGCTTCCAGGTCACCTCGCGCGCCGTCCTGATCGACCCGCCGGCCCGCGGCGACGTCCCGTACTACGTCCAGCAGAGGCAGTACGCCGGCGGCACCGACTACTTCAACCGGACCGACGTCGTCATCCTCGCCACCGTCGCCGGCATGGCCCTGCTGGAGATCGTCCTCCTCGCGGGCCCCGCCTTCGCCGTCGGCGCCCGGCGCTCCCGGCGCCAGCTCGGACTGCTCGCCGCCGCCGGCGGTGAGCGCGCCAACGTCCGCGCGGTCGTGCTCGGCGGCGGCATCGTCCTCGGCATCACCGGCGCCGTGGTCGGCCTGGGCCTCGGCATCGGCCTGGTCGCCCTGCTGCAGACCACCGCCGAGGAGCGCTCCGGCCGGCGCTTCGGCCACTTCGCCCTGCCGCCGCTCGACCTGCTCGGCATCCTCCTCGTCGGACTCGTCACCGGCCTGCTCGCCGCCGTCGTGCCCGCCGTCCAGGCCTCCCGGCAGGACGTCGTCGCCGCGCTCACCGGCCGCGACACCCTCAAGCCGCCGAGCCCCAAGCTCGCCGTCTTCGGCCTGCTGATGCTCGCCGGCGGCGCCGCCCTCGCCCTGTCCGGCGCCACCGGCGGCATCGGCAACCGCAGCTTCGCCGTCCTCGGCGGCTCGGCCGTCGCCGAACTCGGCATGGTCGCCCTCGTGCCCTACCTCGTCGGCCTGTTCGGCCGGCTCGGCCGCTGGCTCAGCCTCGGCCCCCGGCTCGCCCTGCGCGACTCCGTACGCCACCGCGGCCGCACCGCGCCCGCCGTCGCCGCCGTGATGGCCGCCGTCGCCGGCTCCGTCGCCGTCAGCGTCTACATCGCCAGCTTCGAGGAGCAGTACCGGCGCGAGTACGTCGCCTCCGGCCCGTCCGGGGCGGTCATCCTCGGCAGCGGCTGGCTGTCCGACGACAAGCTGCTGCCGCAGATGCGCGAAGCCGTCGAACGCAGCATCCCCGACCTCGGCCCGCGCGCCGACGTCCAGCGCGTCGAACCCAAGGCCGACTGCGGCCCCGGCAGCTACTGCGGCTACGTCAGCGTCGAGCTGCCCAAGGAAGCCCGCTGCCCGCTCATGGACTCGGAGGAGACCCTCTCCGACGCCGAGCGCGAGCGGATCCTCAGCACCGACAAGCGCTGCCAGTCGACCCGCCACCGGGGCAACTCCTACGGCCCGGTCACGGTCGGCGACGCCGCCCTGCTGCGCAACCTCTACGGGATCACCGACCCGGCCGCCGGCCAGGCCCTCGCACGCGGCAAGGCCGTCGTCTTCGACGCCCGCTACGTCAAGGACGGCAAGACGATCGTCCGGATCACCGGGCCGAACCCCACCACGAACGACGGGAGCCGCGCGAGCAAGCCCACCCAGACCGAGGTCGCCCTGGACGCCGTCCTCGCCCCCTCCTCCCCGGACGCCCCGGCCCAGGTCGTGATCGGCCAGGACGCCGTCACCCGACTCGGCCTCAGCACCCGGCCGGCCGGCTCGGTCTGGCTGCCCGCCGCCATGCCCACGGACGGCGCCCAGCAGAAGGCCGACGGCGCGCTGGCCAAGCTCAGCGACCACGACGTGCTCAAGATCGAACGCGGCTACGAGTCCCCGGCCGGACCGATCCAGTACGGGCTGAACATCTTCGCGGCCATCGTCGCCCTCGGCGCGGCCGGCATCGCCACCGGACTGGCCGCCGCCGACTCCCAGCGCGACCTGACCACCCTCGCCGCCGTCGGCGCCGAGCCCCGCATCCGGCGCTCGCTCTCCGGCTTCCAGTGCGGGGTGATCGCCGCCATGGGCACCCTGCTCGGCGTGGTCTGCGGCGTGGTGCCCGGGGTGGCGCTGCGCAAGGTCGAGGCCGCGGCGAGCAACTTCCCGGGGATGAGCCCCGAGGAGCTCGCCAACAAGGAGGCCCTGGTCTTCCCGTGGCCCGTCATCGCCGCCACCGTGCTGCTGCTGCCGGTGATCGCTGCCGCGCTCGCCGCCCTGATGACCCGCTCGCGGATCACCCTGCTGCGCCGCTCCGGCTGAGCCCCCGGGGCGCGGGCCCGCGCCCGCTCCCGTCACCCCTGCCACGGCACCGCCGCGGCGGGGGTGACGGAGGTTACAGCTCCGACGGTGCCCGGCAGCCGGACGGTCGGGGCGGGCACCCGCACGGGCGAACTACAGTCGTCGGTATGACGAGAACCCCGGACAGCGTCGTCCGCTCCTACATCGATCAGCACCAGGCCGCCTTCCTCGCCGACCTCGCCGAGTGGCTGGCCATCCCCTCGGTCTCCGCCGACCCGGAGCGGGCCGGCGACGTGCGGCGCTCGGCCGAGTGGCTGGCCGCCAAGCTGGGCGAGACCGGCTTCCCGGTGACCGAGGTGTGGGAGACCGACGGACTGCCGGCGGTGTTCGCCGAGTGGCCCTCCGGGGACCCGTCCGCGCCGACCGTCCTGGTCTACGGGCACCACGACGTCCAGCCCGCGGCCAAGGAGGACGGCTGGGAGACCGAGCCGTTCACCCCGACCGTGGTCGACGGCCAGCTGTACGCGCGCGGCGCCGCCGACGACAAGGGCCAGGTGTTCTTCCACACCCTGGGCGTGCGCGCCCACCTCGCCGCCACCGGCCGCACCGCGCCGGCCGTCAACCTCAAGCTGCTGATCGAGGGCGAGGAGGAGTCCGGCTCGCCGAACTTCGCCGACCTGGTCCGGCGCGAGGCCGCGCGGCTGGCCGCCGACGTGGTCGTCATCTCGGACACCGGCATGTGGTCCGCGACCACGCCGACCGTCTGCACCGGCATGCGCGGCCTGGCCGACGCCCAGATCGACCTGTACGGGCCGGACACCGACATCCACTCCGGCTCGTTCGGCGGCGCCGTCCCCAACCCGGCCCAGGTCGCCGCGGAGCTGGCCGCCGCCCTGCACGACACCGACCGCAAGGTCGCGATCCCGGGCTTCTACGACGGCGTCGTCGAGCTGACCGAGACCGAGCGCGAGCTGTTCGCCGAGCTGCCCTTCGACGAGGAGCAGTGGCTGAAGGTCGCCAAGTCGTACGGCACCCGCGGCGAGGCCGGCTACTCCACCCTGGAGCGGATCTGGGCCCGCCCGACCGCCGAGGTCAACGGCATCTGGGGCGGCTACACCGGCCCCGGTGGCAAGACCATCGTCCCCGCCTCGGCGCACCTCAAGCTGTCCTTCCGGCTGGTCGCCGGACAGGAGGTGGAGAAGGTCCGCGAGGCGGTGCGGGCCTGGGTGGCCGGGCAGGTGCCCGAGGGCATCCGCCACGAGCTGGTCTTCCCCGGCGCGACCCGGCCCTGCCTGACTCCGCTGGACCACCCGGCGCTGCAGTCCACCGTCCGCGCGATGGGACGGGCCTTCGAGCAGAAGATCCTCTTCACCCGCGAGGGCGGCTCCGGCCCCGCCGCCGACCTCCAGGACGTGCTGGGCGCGCCGGTGCTGTTCCTCGGCATCTCGGTGCCCTCGGACGGCTGGCACTCGGTCAACGAGAAGGTCGAGCTGGACCTGCTGGCCAAGGGCGTGGAGACCGCCGCGTACCTCTGGGGCGACCTGGCCGAGAACTTCCGGCCGGGGGCATGACCCCCACCGCGAGCATCGGGGGCGTGACCTCCGCAGCGCGCGCCGAGGGCGTGAGCACCACCGCGCGCACCGGGGGGACGGCCCCTGGTGCGCGCACCGAGGCAGCCAGATCACTCATCCGGATGATTCACCACGTGGGGATGGAACAGACGTGAGCACCGTGCCTGAGACCGAGCGCCCGCTGCACCTGGCACTGGCCCGGTCCGGGGTGGACCGGGCGGCCGAGCACCGTTTCGACGAGCCCTGGCTGGCGGCCGCCTGGAGCCACCCGAGCACCCGGGTCCTGCCGATCGCCGGCGGCGAGGCGTTCGTGGTCGACACCGCGCAGGGCACCGAACTCGTGCTGCTGCCCTCCTTCGAGGCGCCGCAGACCGGCGACCGGTACTTCCTCGGCACCGACGAGGACGGGGTCTCGTACTTCGCGCTGGCCGGCGAGAGCCTGCCCGGGCGCCTGGACGGCGACGCCCGCCCGGCCGGGCTGCGCGAGGTCGGCGGGCTGCTGTCCGACCGGGACGCCGGGCTGCTGGTGCACGCCGTGGCGCTGGAGCACTGGCACCGGCTGCACAGCTTCTGCTCGCGCTGCGGGCACCCGACCGAGAAGGCCGGCGCCGGGCACGTGCGGCGCTGCACCTCCTGCGCGGCCGAGCACTACCCGCGCACCGACCCGGCGGTGATCATGGTGATCACCGACGAGCAGGACCGCTGCCTGCTCGGCCGCCAGGCGCTGTGGCCGGAGGGCCGCTGGTCGACGCTGGCCGGCTTCGTCGAGCCGGGGGAGTCGATCGAGCAGGCGGTGGCCCGCGAGGTGCACGAGGAGGCGGGCGTACGGGTCGGCGAGGTGCGCTACGTCGCCAGCCAGCCCTGGCCGTTCCCGTCCAGCCTGATGCTCGGCTTCCTGGGCAAGGCGCTGCCCGGCGGCACCGAGATCACCGTGGACGGCGAGGAGCTGGCCGAGGCGCGCTGGTTCTCCCGCGAGGAGCTGCGGGCCGGGATGGAGGCGGGGGAGATCCTGCCGCCGTCGGGCATCTCGATCGCCCGGCACCTGGTCGAGCTCTGGTACGGGGAGCCGCTGCCGTCGGCGGCGCGCTGGTAGCCCCGTAGGGTCCCGTAGGACGCGTCGGCGGTCCCGCCGGTTCCACGGAAAGGGCGCCGGCGCGAAAGGGCCGCACGAAAGGGGGGCGCGTGGACAATTCCATGCGCCCCCGTTTTTCTCTCCAATCCCGTCCCGCATTCACCACGACCAGCTGTTCGTATCCGGACGGGCCAGTTCTGCTACCGGGAGGGTGGCGCGCGGGCCCGTTGTCAACCCGCTCGGACGATATTGCCGGAAACCGCTGAAACCGGCTCGCCCCGCTCGCTACATTCACGAGGGTGACAATCCCCCGGGGCACCGCCCAATCCCCCAAATACCAGCGCCTCGCCGCCGACCTGCGCCGCCGGATCGCCGAAGGCGAGTTCACCGCCGACGCCGCCCTGCCGGTCGAGAGCGAACTGGAGCGCCAGTACGGCGTCGCCCGCAACACCGTCCGGCTCGCCGTCGACGTCCTGGTCAACGAGGGCCGCCTGGTCCGCCTCCAGGGCAAGGGCACCTACCTGCGCGAACACCCCGTCCTGGACCACCGCGCCTACGGGCCCAGCCCGACCCCCGCACCGCGCGACTGCCTCGCCGCGCCCTCCGCCGTCTACCTCGGCGAAGCCGCCGAAGCCGGACGGGAACTCGGCACCGACTTCGAGATGATGATCGTCCGGGCCCGGGTGGACATCGCCGAACGCCTCGGACTGCGCCCCGGCGAGGCCATCGTGGTCCGCCGCCAGCTGCGGCTGCTCGACCGCGAGCCGTACTCCATCGAGGAGAGCCACTACCGGGCCGGCCTCGCCGCCGGCACCCCGCTGATGGAACCCGACCCCGTCGAGGGCGGCGACGAAGCGGTGCTCGCCGTCCTCGGGCGCACCGAGATCGGCGCCGTGGACCACCTGGTCGCGCGGATGCCGGGCCCCGAGGAGGCCCAGTGGTTCCAGGGCGGCCCCGGCGTGCCGCTGCTGGTGCAGACCCGCGTCACCTACGACCGGCGCGGGCCGGTACGAGTCATCGAGACCCGCTACTCGGCCGACCGCAGCCGGCTCGTCTACGGCGTCGGCGACCTCAGCGCCCGCACCACCCTGCCCGCCCCCGCCACGCCCGTCGACCCGGCCAGGGCCGACGCGCAGTGACGCGCGCCGGCCCCGCCGGCCCCGGCGGTCCCGTCCCCGGCCCGGCGGGGTCGGGGGCCGGCCCCGGCCGGGTCGACGGGTCCGGGGCCGCGGGGCTCAGGCCGCCAGGGCCTTCTTGACCTGCAGCAGGCTCGGGTTCGTCATCACGACCTGCTCGCCGCCGCCGGCCGGCGTCACCAGCACCGTCGGAACGGTCTGGTTGCCGTTGTTCACCGACTCGACGAAGGACGCCGACGCCGGGTCCTCCTCGATGTTGATCTCGGTGTAGCCGATGCCTTCACGGTCCAGCTGGCTCTTGAGTCGGTTGCAGTACCCACACCAGGTCGTGCTGTACATCGTCACGGTGCCGGACATCGAGGGGGCTCCTTCGAAAGAGAGGTGCGAACGGTCTCCGGAGGGAACGTCCACCGGACGGCGGGCATTCCGGCACGTCGTCGACCACCGCGCGGAGCGATCATCCTGCGATCGCACCGGCCCTGTGGACAACTCCGTCCGCAATGTCCCCCCGGGCTGAGAGGATGGAACGCATGCAGGAAGACCTCTTGAGCGGCAGCCCCTACGACGGCCCCCACGGCTCCCCCTGGGCCGACCCCGGCGCCGCCACGGGCCCGGACGCCGTGCTCGCCGGGCTCGACCCCGAGCAGCGCGCCGTCGCCACCGCCCTGCACGGTCCCGTCTGCGTCCTGGCCGGCGCCGGCACCGGCAAGACCCGCGCCATCACCCACCGGATCGCCTACGGCGTGCGCAGCGGCGTCTACCACCCCCAGCAGGTCCTCGCCGTCACCTTCACCGCCCGCGCCGCCGGCGAGATGCGCGGCCGCCTGCGCCAGCTCGGCGCCGACGGCGTCCAGGCCCGCACCTTCCACGCCGCCGCCCTGCGCCAGCTCCAGTACTTCTGGCCGCGCGCCGTCGGCGGCCCCGTCCCCCAACTCCTGGAACGCAAGGTCCAACTCGTCGCCGAAGCCGCCGGCCGCTGCGGCCTGCGCGTCCAGCGCACCGAACTGCGCGACCTCACCGCCGAGATCGAATGGGCCAAGGTCACCCAGATCGCCCCCGAGGACTACCCCTCCGCCGTCGCCAAGTCCGGCCGCGACGCCCCCCGCGACCCGGCCGAGACCGCCCAGGTCTACCGCGTCTACGAGGAGACCAAGAGCCGCCGCGGCAACATCGACTTCGAGGACGTCCTGCTGCTCACCGCCGCCATCCTGGAGGACCGCCCGGACATCGCCGACCAGGTCCGCTCCCAGTACCGGCACTTCACCGTCGACGAGTACCAGGACGTCTCCCCGCTCCAGCAGCGCCTGCTCGACCAGTGGACCGGCCCCGACGGCGGCGCCAGCCTCTGCGTCGTCGGCGACGCCAGCCAGACCATCTACTCCTTCACCGGCGCCACCCCCGACTACCTCCTCAACTTCCGCAGCCGCCACCCCGGGGCGACGGTGGTCAAGCTCGTCCGCGACTACCGCTCCACCCCCCAGGTCGTCCACCTCGCCAACGGACTGCTCGCCCAGGCCCGCGGCGAGGCCGCCCGGCACCGCCTGGAACTCGTCTCCCAGCGCGAGGCCGGCCCCGAACCCGTCTACACCGAGTACGAGGACGAACCCACGGAGGCCGAGACCACCGCCCGCCGGATCAAGGACCTGCTCGCCACCGGCGTGCGCGCCAGCGAGATCGCCGTGCTGTTCCGCACCAACGGCCAGTCCGAGGTCTACGAACAGGCCCTCGCCGACCTCGGCGTCCCCTACCAGCTCAAGGGCGCGGAACGCTTCTTCGAACGCCCCGAGGTCCGGGACGCCGGCGTCCTGCTGCGCGGCGCCGCCCGCGCCGCCTCCGACCCGCTCACCGACGGAGCCCCCGACCTGGCCGGCCAGGTCCGCGCGGTCCTCGCCACCCGGGGCTTCACCGCCGAGCCGCCGGCCGGCTCCGGCGCCGTCCGGGACCGCTGGGAGTCACTGGCCGCCCTCGTCCGACTGGCCGAGGAGTTCGAACGCACCCGCACCGCGGCCGGCCAGGACACCGACCTCGCCGCCTACGTCGCCGAACTGGACGCCCGCGCCGCGGCCCAGCACGCCCCCGCCGTCGAGGGCGTCACGCTCGCCTCGCTGCACGCCGCCAAGGGCCTCGAATGGGACGCCGTCTTCCTGGTCGGCCTCACCGAGGGCACCCTGCCGATCATCTACGCCAAGACCGACGAACAGGTCGAGGAGGAACGCCGCCTCCTCTACGTCGGCGTCACCCGCGCCCGCAAGCACCTCACCCTCTCCTGGGCGCTCTCCCGCTCCCCGGGCGGGCGAGCCAGCCGCAAGCCCAGCCGCTTCCTGGACGGGCTGCGCCCCGGCTCCTCCGCCCCCGGCGCGCGCACCGGCGCACGCGGCGGGCGAGGGGGCGTCGAGCCCGGCGAGCGCTCCGCCGCTCGGCGGGTCCGCGGGCCGGTCAAGTGCCGGGTCTGCGACAAGGTGCTCACCGAGGCCGTCGAGCGCAAGCTGCGCCGCTGCGAGAGCTGCCCGTCCACGATGGACGAGGGGCTCTACGAACGGCTGCGCGAGTGGCGGGCCCGGCAGGCGAAGAAGCAGGGCGCGCCGGCCTACGTGGTGTTCACCGACGCCACGCTGATGGCGATCGCCGAGGACGTGCCCGCCGGCCGCGGGGAACTGGCCGCCATCTCCGGGGTCGGTGCCATGAAGCTGGACAAGTACGGGGCGGCCGTGCTGTCGTTGTGTGCGGGGGAGGAGCCCGAAGAGGATCCGGACGACGTCGAGGACGGCGGTCCGGCCGATCCGGCCTGAGCCGGTACGGGCGCGGTCCACGGGGCCGCTTCGAGGGCTTCGCAACCCGTCGTGTGTCGTGCCGAAGAACTCGCGTGAAAAATAGTTTGCGCCGCGTACCGGGAGCGCAATAGCCTGCCGGAGCGGTCAAGGGGACGCGGTCGCACGGGGTGAAACCTGTGCCGGTGCCCCTCGCCCGAGAGCTTCACAACGCTTTACCGAGCTTCACCGAGACAGACATCCGAACATTCGGAGCCAGGGAGACCAGGCTCCGCGAGACGCCGAGAGGAGGCGAAGACAGTGGGAAACATCATGATCACCAAAATGACTGGCCAGACCGTTGTCGCTGCCTCCCTGCGTGCCGCCCGCCTGCGGGCGTTCGCCGAGCTCGGTGGAACCGGTCTGGGTCTCGACACCACCGGTGTCCTCGCCGTCCCCGCTGTCAGTGGTCTTGGACACACTGATCTGTGCCTCACGGGCAGCAGGAGCGTCGACGGGACCTTTGTCGAGACCGGTCTGTCCCGTGACCGGGCGTCGTTCGGCACGTCGTGCTCCCTGCGCGACGAGCGACCGACCCAGGCACCGAAGGCGGCAGTAGCCGCCGCCATGCATGGCGGCTATGCGCAGGTCATCGGTGCCGGAAACACCCAGAAGCAGAACGAGCAGCAGATTAACCAGGCCGCGGTCGCCCCCATGGGCGCCAAGGCCGTCCGGATGTGGGCCTTCCGCGGCCCTGAACCCTGGAGAGAACGAACCTGAGCCAGCCTCAGGTCGGCACCTCCAGGGCCGCGGAACCCGTCACCACCGGGATCCGCGGCCCTTCTGTTTTGTCCGGTACGCAAGACCACCCAGGCCCTCCGGGGCCTCCGGCCCAGCACCACCAGTCCCCTGGGTCGGAACCACTGAGAAAAGACGAGGAAGACGCCAACAGTGTCCACGGTCATCACGCCGCCCACCCCGTCCGTACCGCAGACAAGCCAGATCACCAAGGCCGACCAGGCCGACCCCCCGGAGGTTCCTTCCATGCAGCTCAGCTCGATCGAGCAGGCCGAGTCCCTCGGTCTCCCCATCCCCTGCCGCGCCTTCGACCCCGAGGTCTTCTTCGCCGAGACGCCGGCCGACGTCGAGTACGCGAAGTCCCTCTGCGGCACCTGCCCGGTGAAGGACGTCTGCCTGGCCGGCGCCCTGGAGCGGCGTGAGCCGTGGGGCGTCTGGGGTGGCGAGCTGTTCGTCCAGGGCGTCGTGGTGGCGCGCAAGCGTCCCCGTGGCCGTCCGCGCAAGACCGAGGTCATGGCGTGAACCCCGCCCACGAGGCCAGGGCCGTCCGCCGGGGAGAGCAGCCCCCGCTGGACAGCGCCCTCCGCCGATCCGTGCGGATCGCCGCCGCCAAGGCCGACGCCGCAGCCCGCATCCCGTTCCCGAGCAAGCACCACGAGCAGGACCACGACATGAACCCCGCCGCCGTCGATCCCACCGCCCGCGCCGAGCAGGCCACCGAACTTCAGACCCAGAACAGGATCCTCGAGATGCAACTCCTCCACGAATCCCTGGCCCGTGCCCATATGCAAGACAGGCGGCACGAGGCCGAGAACCAACGGCTCGTCAGCCGGGTCGTGCGGGCCCACAAGCTCAGGCAGCGGGCCGAGCGCGCTTCGATGCGCGCCCGCAAGGCGCTCGCCGTCGCGCTGATGTAGGGCCCCGGCCCGAGGGCCCGTCCGCCGCAGGCCCTCCCGGACTCCGGTCCACCCCCGTCGTGTCGCAGGCCGCTCCCCGTCGTCGGGGAGCGGCCTGCGGCCGTTGTCGCGGTGCCGGGTCAGTCCTTGCGGACCCGGGCCCGCTCGGCGTCCTCGCGGGCCGGACGGGCCTGCCGCGCGGGGCCGGTGAGCTTGCCGGGCTTCGCGTGGCTCCCGGGCTTCTCGTGGCTCCCGGGCGTTGCGGAGTTTCCGAGCCCCGCGGGGCCCGCCGACCGCTGGTGGGCGAACTCGGGCAGCCACTCCAGCATCTCCGCGCGGAACGGCGCCTTGGCGCCCAGCTGGCAGAGCACCCCGATGGTGCTCAGCGTCACCCGGTGGATCAGCAGGTACGCCGGGGGCAGGTTCAGCTGCTTGCCCAGGTTGTAGGCGGGCGAGCGCGGGTCGGCGATCCGGGCCGCCTGGGCGCGCATCCAGGTCCGGGTGAAGTGGAAGTTCTCCACCGCGGCCGGCTCGATGATCGGCAGCAGGTAGTCGAGCACCGCGTCCGGGTCCAGCCGGATCGAGGGCTTCACGAAGCCCTCCTCGCGCAGCATCCGGAGCACGCCCGCCGCGTCCCCGGCCAGCGCCATCCGCAGCGAGGCCCCGATCGGCGCGGGCAGCCCGCCGGGCAGCCGGTCCACGGTGCCGAAGTCCAGCACGCCCAGCCGCCAGCCCGACACCGGGCCGTCGTCCTTCAGCAGCCGGAAGTTGCCCGGGTGCGGGTCCGCGTGCAGCAGCCCGGTCCGGGACGGGCCCGCGAACAGGAACCGGGCCAGCAACTGCCCGGCGCGGTCGCGCTCCTCCTGGGTGCCGCCCGTGATCACCTCGGCCAGCGGGGTGCCGCCCATCCACTCGGTGACCAGCACCTGGTCGGCCTGGGCCACCACGCCCGGCACCACGATGTCCGGGTCGTCCGTGAACTCCTCGGCGTGCCGGTGCTGGGCCTGCGCCTCCAGCTCGTAGTCCAGCTCCTCCGAGACGCGCTCGCGCAGCTCGGTGATCAGCGGCTTGACGTCCAGCCCGGGGATCAGCGGGCCCAGCAGCCAGGCCACCCGGCTCAGCTGCGAGAGGTCCGCGAGCAGCGCGTCACCCGCGCCCGGGTACTGCACCTTGACGGCGACCGTACGGCCGTCGTGCCACACCGCCTTGTGCACCTGGCCGATCGAGGCGGCGGCCGCGGGGCGGTCGTCGAACTCCCGGAACAGCTCGCGCCAGTCCTCGCCGAGCCGCTGGGCGAGCGCGGTGTGCACCTTGGCGGCGGGCATCGGGGGAGCGGCGTCCTGGAGCTTGGTGAGCGCCGCCCGGTACGGCCCGGCGACCTCCTCGGGCAGCGCGGCCTCGAAGACGGACAGCACCTGCCCGAACTTCATCGCCCCGCCCTTGAGTTCGCCGAGGACCTTGAACAGCTGGTCGGCGGTGGCCTGTTGGAGCTCGGCGGTGACCACCTCGGCGGAGCGGCCGCCGATCCGCTTGCCCAGGCCGAGCGTGGCGCGACCGGCTATCCCCAGCGGCAGGGCGGCGAGCCGTGCCGTGCGGGTCACTGCCTTGCGCGGAAGATCGCTCACCCCGGGCCTCCAATCCCTGGCCGCCCGGTTCCGGGCGGCCGACCATCTCTACGCCATTGTGCCCGCTCCCTGTCGCCCGCCCCGCGGAATTCCGCGGGGCGGGGCGGGGAGTGGCTTCCCTTTGTGGGGAGTTGGGCGGCTTGGGGTGGTGGGGTGGGGGGGGGGGTGGTGGTTCTGCGCAGGAAGTCGGCTCGGCCGACTTCCTGCGCAGGGGTGTGATGTCGCCTTTCCCCGGGGCCCCCTCCCCCCTCCCCCACCCCACCCACCCTCGCCACCCGCCCACCGCACCCACCATCCACTGCCCTGCGCCCACCGCCCGCCCGCCTCGTGCCCCGTGCGGTGGCTCCCCGCCCTCCTACGGCCCGGGGCCCGCCCCCGGGCGGGGGGGGGGCGGGGGGGGGGGGGGGCCCGCCCCCGGGGGGGGGGGCCCCCGCCCGGGGGGGGGGGGGGGGCGCCGGGGCCCCAGGGCGGCGGGGGGGTCCG
>NZ_JBICZE010000005.1:0-314331 GCF_043201735.1 Kitasatospora sp. NPDC048286 | reverse complement strand
TCCCCTCCGCCAACCCCCCCCCCCCTTCGTCCCCGTGCCGTTCGCCCCCCCCCCGCATCCCCCCCGCCCCCTGCCCCGGGCAGGCCCCGGGCCGTAGGAGGGCTCGTGCCTGCCCCTGGGGGCCTCGACCCCGGCGAGGGGGTTCGTCGGTACCGCGGGCTCACCTGGCCGTCGGCTCGTACGGCCGGTGGGTGCCCGTGGTGCCGTGGGGAGGCCAGGGGCTGCCGAGCCGTGCAGCCGCTGTGACCGAGACCGTTAGTTTGCGAGTCCTGGGGTCGATCGCCGCAGGCTGTCCCACAGTTGAGATGAATAGTTTGCGAGAGTTGGAGAGGGCTAGTTTGCGAGGCTTGTGGTGCCTGCTCCGTTCTGGAATCCGGTCAGCAGCTCTCGCTCATGCTGTTCCAGTAGCGGCAGCAGCACCGCGTAGGGAGAACGTCCGCTCGCCTGGGCGACCGTGCAGGCCAGTCGGTTCTCAGGATTTCCCGCATCAACCCGTCGTCCGGCCTCGGAGAACGGCGGATAGAAGCAGGGGGCGAGAGGGAATTCACTCCCGGTCAGGCGGCTCCAGATCACTGCCGAAAGAGCCTCGTGAAGTCGGTCCCGCGAAGCCGGCGGACGACGGTCAAGAATTGCGGTGTAGTGGTCGAGGAATCCGAAATAGACTTCCCGCTCCAAATGCCAGCCGGAGAAGTATCGGCGCCGCTCCCGGTAGTCGACCCGTTCTGCGGGCAGAACCCCGGCCGCGCATCGGGCAACCCGTCTCATCCCCTCGACGAACTCGGCCTCCCTGTCATCAGGGCCCGACGAGGACTGCTGCCCGGCCATCTCCAGGAGCCCCCAGGCGGCCGGGATCCCCAGAAAGTTCGCGGCCTCCTGGGAATCTATCCCAGAGGCCGCCCTGACCAGATGAATGGCAATCGCCCGGCGAAGCCTGCGCGTCGCGGGAAGCGCCGGGCCGGGTGGTCCGATGTGGAATTCCTTGAACCATTTCTCGGGGATCTCCTGTGGAACGCATTCCGGTGAATATCCGTC
Organism: Kitasatospora sp. NPDC048286; assembly: GCF_043201735.1. NCBI lineage: Bacteria > Bacillati > Actinomycetota > Actinomycetes > Kitasatosporales > Streptomycetaceae > Kitasatospora > Kitasatospora sp. NPDC048286. The sequence continues at coordinate 313,299 of NZ_JBICZE010000005.1, read as the reverse complement.
GAGTCGCTCGACGGGAATGGCCAGGAACGCGGGAATCGTCCGGAACCTTGCCCATTGCGATGGAGCCGGTTTGATCACGCGGCGCTTCGGGTGCAGGTCCCAGGGCAGGCCCTCCTCGACCGCTGACCGGCAGTCGCCCGACGCTTCGCGCAGGAGGACCTTCCAGGTCTTTCCCCATTGGAGTGACTGCTTTTTCGGAGCCGCCGCGGCCAGGTGCCCGACTGCCTCGGTCATTTCCTGCCCCGGCAGCGCGAGGGCCTGGGCGGCGACGCTCAGGACCGCGGCAGCGCCCAGCGGCGCCGCAGGCAGCAGCATCCAGGACAGCTGCTGGTTCCGGTGGCGGAACTCCGGCAGCTTCTCGACCTGCCGCCGCAGGGAGCCGACGTGCGCCTCGACCGCCTCCGCCTGGTCCGGCGGCAGCAGCGGGGCGGCCGCCGGCCAGGCGGCGAGGATCAGCGTCGTCAGCAGGTGCAGGTCCGCGAACGCCTCGAAACAGGCCCGGTCCGGGGTTCCCGGCGCGAGGAGGCCGTCGATGCGGGCCTGGAGCGCGGCCAGGCCGGCCGGAAGGCTTCCGGGGCCGGGCGCGAGCGTGAGGTCGTCAAGCCGCTGCCCGCAGGCCCCGCCGTTGTGTTCCTCCCGGCACTGGGCCGGGTGGAGCCCGGTGCCGCCCGGGAAGGACAGCAGCTTCGCGGGCCGGTCGGGATCACCCGTGCCTGGCGCAGTGCGGCAGCGCGGGCAGGTGTGTTGGAGGAGGACCCGGTGCTCCAGGCAGGCGAACGAGACGGCCAGACGCCAGCGCCGGCGCCATGGACCGCCGTGCCGGGCCTGGACCGGTGAGCCGTCGCCCGCCAGGCAGCGCGGGCAGTAGCGGCCGTCCCTGACCAGGACGCCGGGCGGGAAGCGGTGCAGCGGCCGGGGGGTGCTGGCCGGGTCCTTCGGCGGGACGAGCGCGTGGGTCACCGGCGGATAGCGGCCGACCAGCGAGCGCAGGGTCAGCCCCTGGGCGTCCTCGGCCGAGATCCGGGCGGCCTGTGAGAGGTGCCGGATCCGGTCGGCCTCCAGCATGAACAGGTGGCCGGCCCGGGCGGTGGTCGTCATCGGCCGAAGCCCGGCCAGGCCCAGACGCCAGGCCACGAACCCCGGCGCGAGGTCGAGGCGGTGGCCGAGCCGCAGCAGGAACCCGGGAAGGCTCTCGTCCGCCAGTGGCGCCAGCGAACGCGGCAACGGGTCCGAAGGCGCCGTCATCAGCCCGCCGCCCCGGCCGCGGCCTGCGGGCCGGTGTCGTCGAAGACGGTGTTGCGCCCGCGCTGGCGCCGGGCGGGCCGGGCTGCGGCCGCCTGCGGTTCCTGCGGCGCGATCTCCTCGGGGGCCAGGTCCGGATTCTCGCGGCGGATGACGATCTCGTCCAGGAGACGCTGGTCGATCACCTCGTGCTCGCTGTCCATCGCTTCCTGGCAGCCGTCCTCCAGGAGCCGGCCCAGCAGGCCGACGACGCCGCCGGTGCGGCGCATGAGGTATTCCGGCATGGTGCCGCCGGTGAGCATCCCCGGCTTGGCCTTGAGCAGCCGCAGGTGGACCTCGATGCCGTGCAGGTGGTTGACGAACGCCTGGATCTGCTCGGGCGTCGAGTAGCGGAAGCGGTCCATCTCGACGAGTTCGAACCGGTGCTCGGTCTGGGTGACCTCCAGGCCGTGGACGCGCGCGGACTCCAGCGGCGGCATCACCCACTGCCGTGCCCGTTCGTTCCAGCGGGCCTCCCGCAGCAGGCCGGTGCCGGGGATGTTCACCCCGGTCAGAATCAGGGTGACGTTCAGGCTCATTAACGCCCGGATCAGGTCGAGGACGTCCTGGTCGTCGGCGCGGTGCATCCGCAGCCGGCTGATGTCGTCCAGCACCAGCGCCTTGACCCCGTGGTCGCGCAGCGAGTCCGCGACGAGCCGCACCAAATTCGGCAGCGTCGCCGAACTGCGGACGTCGGCGCCGAAGAACCGCAGGATCGCCGCGCAGGTGCTCTTCGGCGTCGCCGTCACCGGCGTGGAGACGAACACGACCGGGGCGTGGAGGTCGATCGTCCCCGGCACCGAGGCCGGATTGAGGAATCCGTGCAACTGGAGCCAGGAGTCCTCGAACGCCGCGCAGACCGCGCTGACGCTGGCGGTCTTGCCGTAGTGGCCGAACCCGCTGACCATCACCCCGGCCAGCGTCGGATCGTCCTGCTTGTAGGTGTTGCCGTGCAGGCGCCGCTTGATCAGCCGGGTCACCTTCGCGGCCATCGGCGTCTGCTGGAGCGGCAAGTTCACGTTCGTCAGCCGCCGGTAGATGTCGTAGTCGAACCGCGCGTCAGGCGTCAGCGTCTGCCACTGCCGGAACTCCAGCCGCGGCGGCAGGGCCAGCCGGCCGCGGGTGCGACGGAAGTCCTGCCAGCCCTCGAAGGTGTCCCGGTGCGGGCGGGGCCGCAGGATCAGCTCCGCGATCCGCTCGCGGGACGGCCAGCGGGCCCGCAGATCGTCGTCCTGTGCCGGCTGGTTCACGTGCTCTCCGATGCCTCGTTGTCCGGGACGGCCGTGGGCAGGAGGAACAGGCCGCCCCGCAGCGCATCGTCCAGCAGCGGCGGCGCGGTCGGCCCCGTGGCCGTCGCCGACCGCCGTCGCCGCCGGCGGTCGGCGTCGACCTCCTTGCGGACGGCCCGCTCCCGCTCCCGCCAGGGCTCGGGCAGCTCTTTCGGCCCGGGCTCGGGCCCGGGCGGCTCGGGGCGGGGCCGGTCCGCCGCGGCCGCCGCGGCCCGGGCCTGCTCGCCGGACCGGGCGGCGCGCTTCTTCCTGCCCGCCCGGCTCGGCCAGGCCGAGACCGGGGTGACATCGCCCAGCAGTTTCAGCAGCGCCGGAAGGAGCTCGGCGTCCGAGCAGGGCGCGAGCCCCGAGCGGGCCGCCCCCGCCAGCAGTTCGGAAGCGGTCCGGTCGGAGAACGCCGGGACCTCGCCCTGCGGCGGCAGGCCGCTCCAGCGCAGGGTGTGCCAGAGATCATGGTTGTCCGGGTCCTGGAAGAACACCGCCCGCCGGTCCCGCCGGTCACTGCTGACCACCCACTTCCCCGCGTGCCGCCCGCCCCGCTCGGAAGGCCGCTGGTAGCGGTCGGCAGTGAAGACGTCCCCCCAGTACCAGAGCCCGAGGATCTTGACCCCGCGCCGTGGGTGGACCTTGACGTGGTGCCGCCGCAGGAGCCGGTAGTAGAGCGACGGATCCGGGATCCGCAGGCTGAACCCGCCCTGGTCCATCGCGGCCGCGAATAGCGAGTTTGGGCTGTGCCGCTCGCCCGGACCCCAGGCCGGCGCGTACTCGCCCAACTCCCGCCGCTGCCAGACCTCCACGATCCAGGCCGCGATCAGGTGCTCCATCCGCTCGACCGTCAGCACCGCCTCGGCCTCCGGGTCCGTGCCCCGGTCGGCGACGTCCGTGCCCGTGAACCCGAGCAGGTGCTCGAACAGCAGCGTCTTGAACGAGGAGAACGCCCGCTCGACCGCGAACTTGTCGGTCGGCCGAAGCGCCCGCGCCGGCAGCACGTTGCAGCCCAGCTCCCGCTCGGCCGCCACCAGGTCGTGGCTCTTGTAGGAACCGCCGTGATCGGTCGTCACGGTCTCCGGGGCGAAGAACGGCAGCGCCGCGACCTCGTGCCCCGCGAACTGGGCCACGATCTCGGACGGGACCTCCGGATAGGGCCAGAGCATCTCCTCGCCCCAGCCTGCCCGCATCGGCAGCGGCAGCATCACGTCCCGCAGCAGCATCGCGACGTCGACCGACCGCTCGCCCTTCGGAGTGAGGCGAAACGCCGGAACCGAATGCGTATAGAGGTCCAGCGCGATCGTCAGCGTCACGTCCGCAGGCTCACCAAACACTGTCTCGCGCAGCTTCACCGGCAGCGGCGTCGAGTCCAGCGCCAGCACCTGCCCCGGCCGGTGGACCACCGTCCGCCGGCCCGCCCCGGCCTCGGCCGCCGCAGCGGCCGATCTCACGTAGCGCTGCCGCCCGCCCTCCGGCCCGAACCACTCCTGCCAGACCGCCGCCAGCGTGTGCCGGCACGGCACCTTCTCCATCGGGAACTGCGGGAACGTCTCGCGGACGTACTGGTGCAGCAGGCGGTGCTTGGCGCTCATGCTGATCCGCGACCGGCCCGCGCACTCTTCGCGGACCGCGAAGATCGCTGTCCGGATCTCCTCCGTGACGCTGCGATGCCCACCACGCCGGCGGAGCCACCGGCCGTCCGCGCAGGCCAGCACCAGATCCTGCGGGGCAACGGTCGAGAGCCCCTGAAGGGTGCGAAGACCCAGGCGGGACAAGCCCAGCAGCCGGGCCTCCGCCGGGTCCATCGCCGCCACCTCCGCGACCTTCGCCCGCCGACGGTCGGTCAGCGTGGTGTGCGCGGGGTCGAATGCCTCACGAGGCTCACCCGGTCGGGCCCGCTCCGCGGAGCCCTCCCGGAATCCCGTGACCGCCTCCCGGACGTGCTCGGCCCGGTTCACCGCCCGCCGTAGCTGGTCCTCGGTCAGGTCCGACAGCGACTGGGGCTGGACTCCGGCCGCCTCCGGCGCCGGGCCGGACCCGGCGGCGGGGCCCGGGGCCGGGGCGAGGCGTGCGTCCAGGTGCCCGGTGAGCCACCTGAATGAACGGGTCTCCACCCGGCCGTCCGCGTGCTCCAGCACCAGGCGCCCAAATTGCGGCTCGACCGCACGGGCCGTCCACTCGACCCCGTTGAGGACCAGCACCGCCCCTGGGCTCAGCTCCAGCGGCCCCCGCCCGCTTGTCACGGTGCCCCGCCCGGGTCTGTGGCCGGCCAGACCAGCGACCCGTCACCGAGAGGGCGCCCCAGATCTGTCCCCAGCCGGCGGTGCCAAAGCAGATGGGTGGCGTGCGCTCGGGCAATCACTGGCAGACTCGTCGTCGCCACCAGATCGCCGAACCGCACAGATCCTCGGCGGGCCGTGTCCAGCAGCTCGGCCTCAAGGCCCAGCCGGTCATCCAGCGGCCGGCGTTGGGACGACAGGTGATCCAAAGCGGTCTGGACGTGCGGCCTCCAGCCGGTGACCACGCTGTAATTCCAGCCGCATGCCGCCGCAGCCTCCCGGGCCGCAGCAAACTTCAGGAGGTCGTCCTCCTTCACGAGCGAGCGCGGCCGTACGTCGAACAGCCAGAATTCGCCGCCAGCCAGGGCTGCCAGGAAGTCCGGGACATGGCGTCCGCGCCCGCTCGCATGCTCGAAGTCCAGCTCGAACGGCTGCGGCAGCACCTCCACAACGCCCACGAAATCCAGCGCGAGGAGCAATCGCTGCTCCTCCAGCGACTCGAACCCGTGCTGCCGGCCAGTCGACACCATGAACTGCAGGCCGGGGCGATGCTTCTGCCGGGCACGCCAAGTGAACTGCCGTACTGGACGCGAAGCGAACAGCGGCACCGACGCCATGTCCCTCAGTGGCCACGAGACCCTACCGTCGCCGATCAGCCACGATCCAACCCACCGTCGCAGCCAGTCACCGCTCAGCGCCAGACGCCCTTGCGCGGCTGTGTCCTCCTCGAATGGGTCGAGCAGATCGTTCAGGCCACAGGAATCGGAACCCACCAATGGCACCACAGGCATTCCCACCAGGCCATACGACCACCACAGCGCTGGTGGCAACACGGGAACGCCGAAGCCGACCGATACCTTCCGCAAGAACCACCAATTCGAGCAGGAGGCGGCAGATCGTGATCGATGCAGAACGGATCGCGACCCGCCACCACTCCCAAGCTAGGAGCCCATGGAAGCCCGCAGTGAGCGCCAATCGGCCACCGACTGTCGCATCAGGGCGAGGTGTCGACGGCTTCTTGTAAGAATCTTCTGGAGCTCGTAATCCTTCGGAAGGCCGGCTTCCGTCAGGAGCCTCAGTCGGATAGTCGCCAGCGTGATGGCAAGGACGCCGTTCAGGGCTCCCCTGTCATGCTCGACTCGGTGCGTGGTGCGGTATCCGTGACTAAGCGCATTGCGAACCGCAGCCGAAACCGACGCCCACTCCTTAACCTGCCTTTGATAGAACCAGAGGCAGAATTCCTCGCCCAGTTCCGAGGTGAGCTCCAGGAGCCTCGACTCCAGGCTCACCTCAGTGATTTTTACGGCTGATTTGACCTTTCTGCGCTCCTTGCTGTCCAATCCGCCGGCGCTCTTCAGTGCTTTGTCGACCTTCTCTGCGAAATTCGAGGGCGGCGGCTCGGGGTGAAATTCCCGGTGGAGCGACTCCGCGGCGTTTACCGCTTCCACAACTCCAATTTGGAGTGAGCCGATCCGGCTGCGGGATGAGGCAACGGCGACCGGGACGACAGCGCGCGAAGCAACCCCGATCCAGTTCGCGATAAACTCTGCCGCCTGGACGTCCTTCGCCGTGAAGAAGGGATCCAGTCCGATCGACTCCCGCTCGACATCCTCGTCTATCACCCCAGGGTCGAAGGAGATCGACATGTAGTCATCGAAGGCCTCATGTTCCGCGCTGGTCTCGCGGCGCGGTTGAAGCCGCAAATTAAAGTACTCGACAGTGCGGTCAAGAGTGATTGCGAGAAGCGATTGCAGTGGTATGACTGCTTGCTCCATAAGCTCTTCGAGCGTGAACCCTGAATCACGCTCAACTCCCACGACGACGTATTCACTCAAAGAGCGAACCCGCCGACTGGCGCTCTCGCTGCCCATTGCCGCTAGTGTGACGGCCATCCCGTTGTCGCACTTGGCGACGGTTGGTTCCAGCTGTCCGTAGCCGAGCGGCTCTCCGATTGGGGTGTCCTGCGCGATGCCAGAGAACGGCCACCACTCCGATAGTCCGGTCAGCTCGAAAGTAGCGCCAGTGTAGATCGTCGCCTCGGGTAGGGCGTCGCCAGCCAGGAGGCTGGACCCGATCCAGGTCTGGGAGAACTGATTATCTGCCCGGTCTTCCTCATTCGGCATAAAACTTGGACCAGTTGTGCGTACGAGGTAGCTGACCCGCAGCGTGAATCGGCGTCCCGAGCAAGCGCCATAAATGGTCACCGGCGGCACAAGGGAAAGACTGTCGCTCCACTGGTGATTGACCCGCAGAGTACCGATGAGGTCCAACTGCCACTGGTCGGCGGTCCGAGAGAGTGTGCCGGGCACTCGGACGCTGGGATCGTCGTCGGTCCACCAAACACCACTGCGTGACTGGATCATGGGGGCAGCCTAGGCACTGTCCTGGCGGTCATGCTGTGCGGGTGGGTACGGACGACACATCGATCACGAGGTGGCCTGTTGCGGTGCTTGCGATGAGCAAGCCGTGGCCCGCTCCAAGGTCGTAGGCTCGATCCGCCAGGGGAAGCACGTGCCCTGTTCGTGTGCGGGGGTTCCAGATCCGCAACACCCCGTCTTCACTGGCCGTAGCCAGGCGGGCGGTGCCGTCGGGCGCGGTGAACGCCGCAATCGCCCGAACCCCGTGAGTGTGGCCGGTGAGGGGCTGGCCCAGTTGGGCGCCGGTGGCGGGGTTCCAGATCCGCACCGTCCCGTCGGCACCGCCGGTGGCGAGACGGGGGGTGCCGTCGGGCGCGGTGAACGCCGCCACCGCCCGAACCCCGTGAGTGTAGCCGGTGAGGACCTGGCCCAGCTGGGTGCCAGTGGCAGGATTCCAGATCCACAACCTCCCGGAATCTGCCGTAACGAGGACGGGTGTGCCGCTGGGGGTGGTGAACGCTGTCACCGTCCATGCCCAGTGAGTGTGGCCAGTGAGGACCTGGCCCAGCTGGGCGCCGGTGGCGGGGTTCCAGATCCGCACCGTCCCGTCGTTGCTGCCGCCGGTGGCGAGGCGGGGGGTGCCGTCGGGGGTGGTGAAGGCCGCCATCGACCACACCATGACGTCGTGGTCGGTGAGGGATTGGCCTCGCTCAATGCCATTGGCAGGGTTCCAGATCCACACCGGCTGGTCGGCACCGGCCATGGCCAGGCGGGGGGTGTCATCGGGCGCGCTGAACACCGCCACCGTCCCTACCCTGCTGGCGTGGCTGGTGAGGGGCTGGCCTTGCTGGGTGCCGGTGGCGGGGTTCCAGATCCGTACCGTCCGGTCGGCACTGGCCGTAGAGAGGTGGGGGGTGCCGTCGGGGGCGGTGAATACCGCCACCGCCCATACCTCGTCCTCGTGGCCGGTGAGGGGCTGGCCCAGCTGGGTGCCGGTGATGGGGTTCCAGATCCGTACCGTCCGGTTGGCACCGCCGGTGGCGAGGCGGGGGGTGCCGTCGGGGGCGGTGAACGCCGCCACCGCCCACACCTCGTCGTTGTGACCGGTGAGGGGCGGCCCGTCCTGGGTGCCGGTGGCGGGGTTCCAGATCCGTACTGCTTCATCGTCGCCGCCGGTGGCGAGGCGGGGGGTGCCGTCGGGGGCGGTGAACGCCGCCACCGCCCGCACCCCGTCGTCGTGGCCGGTGAGGGGCGGCCCGTCCTGGGTGCCGGTGGCGGGGTTCCAGATCCGTACTGCTTCATCGGCGCCGCCGGTGGCGAGGCGGGGGGTGCCGTCGGGGGCGGTGAACACCGCCACCGCCCGAACCTCGTCGTCGTGGCCGGTGAGGGGCGGCCCGTCCTGGGTGCCGGTGGTGGGGTTCCAGATCCGCACCGTCCCGTCGGCACCGCCGGTGGCGAGGCGGGGGGTGCCGTTGGGCGCGGTGAACACCGCCACCGCCCGAACCTCGTCGTCGTGGCCGGTGAGGGGCGCCCCGTCCTGGGTGCCGGTGGCGGGGTTCCAGATCCGCACCGTCCCGTCGTTGATGCCGCCGGTGGCGAGGCGGGGGGTGCCGTCGGGCGCGGTGAACACCGCCACCGCCCCCACCCCGCCGTCGTGGCCGGTGAGGGGCTGGCCTTGCTGGGTGCCGGTGGCGGGGTTCCAGATCCGCACCGTCCCGTCGGCACCGCCGGTGGCGAGATGGGGGGTGCCGTCGGGCGCGGTGAATACCGCCACCGCCCACACCTCGCTCGCGTGGCCGGTGAGTTGGAGGTGGAGTTGGCGTGCCCGGACGGCGCCGGAGGTAAGGGCGGGGGGCCAAGGGGTGTTGCTGTGGGGGTGAGGCTCATTGGGGGGCACGATGCCTTGGATGTAGGTGGTGCCGAGTCGGCGCCACCAGCGGCGCCATGCGGTGGCGGTGCCGGGCCCATGGTCGGGGCTTGTGCCGCGGGCGTGGTGCTGGAGGAGGACGGTGCCGGCGATGGCGGGCGGCAGTACGTTCGAGGCGATGCCGTGGTGGAGGGCGTTGGTGGTGATGCTGGTGAGGTCGAGGGCGTCGAGGACCTCCGGGTGGTTGGCGAGGGTCTCCAGGGCTGCGGCTGTGTGGCCGAGGCGGGCATGGGTGGCGAGGTGGCGGCGGATGTAGGGGCTGATGTCCGTGGGCTGCGACGTGGTGTCAGGCGCAACCCGCTGATGGAGGTTCTCGCGGGTGTGGCGGGTCAGGGCGGTGGTGATGGCGGCGTGGGCCTGGCCCGTGTCGGCGGCGGTGGTGAAGTGTTCGGTGAAGGTGCGGTGGGCGAGGCGGTAGACGCTCTGTTCGTGTTCCTGATCGAGGGCGAGGTAGGGGGCAGCGTCCCGGAGCAGGCCGGAAATGCTGTCCCGGGTCTGGGCGGGGACGGGTGCGAGGGCGTCGGCGGCAGTGGCCCAGATGCCGTCCTGGTCGGGCATGCCTCGGCCTTGGGCGAGGCCGAGGGCATTCAGCAGGGGGGTGTAGTGGGGGTTAGTGCGGTGGAGGCGTTCCAAGGCGCGGGTGAAGAGTTGGCGGTGGGTGCGGCCGATCAACGGGCTCGGGTCGGCCAGGAGGTCCGGGTCGTTGAGGAGTTCGTGGGCGGCGAGGCGTGCATAGAGGAACTGCTGGGGTTCTGCGCCGTTGTGGGGGTGGTCGACGATGAGGCGCTGGACGGCTTCTTCGATGTGGTCGTCTTCGGCGTCGAGGGTGTGTCGGCGCTTGGCGGAGTGGAGTTTTGCGCGCAGGTACCCAGCGAGGGCCTCCGGGTCCTGTGTCACCTCGACGCACTGCAGGTCAGCCACCTGGCCCCTGTCGGCCTCGGCCGGTCGGGGGCGGAGGGTGTCGAGGAGGTCGGTGTCGTCGGGGGTTGGTTGGTCGGGGCCTTCGCGGGTGGAGCGGCGGGTGCCGATGATCAGGCGGATAGTGGGGAGGGCGGCGAGGGGGCGCAGGAGCTGGTCGGCGATGACGAGGGGTTGTTCGGCTTCGTCGAGGGCGTCGAACAGCAGGGTCAGTGGCTCCTGGCGGGCGCGTAGTGCGGCGAGGAGGCGGCTGGTGAGGTCGGCGGGGGGCTGTCCGTCAGCGGCCAGGTCTGCGAGGTCGGTGAGGCCGGCGGCGCGGGCGATGAGGTACAGGGTGCGCGCCGGAGTAAGCCCAGCGAGGTGGGCGGTGAGATCGAATGGGTCGTCCGGGCAGGGGGTTCCAGCGGGGAGGCGTTGGAGGTGGCTGTGGTGGATGAGGATGTCGCGCAGACGGGTGTTGGTGTGCAGGAGGATGTGGCCGAGGAGGGCCGATTTCCCGGCGCCGGCGGGACCGGTGACGACCAGGGCGCCGCGTTGGGTGGTGGTGAGCCAGCGGAGGATCCGGTCGCGTTGGAGGGTGCGGCCGTGGAAATACCAGGCGAGTTCGCCGAGCTCGGCGCCGGACGCCTTCGGGATGAAGTGCCGCTGTTCATCGACGGGCAACTGGTCTATGACGGCCTGGAGTTCGGCGAGCTGGTCCAGCGGCGCGGAGACTGAGGCCGCGGCGGTGGGGGCGAGGCGGACCAGCTGATCGCGGTCGTCGTCGATGGTGAGGTCGTCGACGAATCCGCTGAGGCGGCCGGCGAGTGCGCGTCCGAGGGCGGACAGGCCGATGACACGCTGAGTGGGGAACGTGGTGTGCAAGGCCCGGCCGAGGGCCTCGGCGAAGGCGCCGAGTTCGGCGTATCCCTTGGCGGCGGTGGACAGCAGCAGGTATCGGGCGGCGTCGTCGTAATGGGTGAAGAGTTCCTTGTGGACGGCTCGGGCGAAGCTCTTGGAGAAGCAGGCGTCGAGGATGACGATTGCCCAGCTGTCGGCGTTGCCGGGGTGGAGTCGGCGGCTGCCGATCGCGCGGGCGATCTCCTGCGGGGTCACGCCGTCGTCGATGGGTGCCGAGGTGCGGTGGTGGGCGAGGTGGTCCGCGCTGCCGTGGCCGACCCAGTACAGCACCGTATTGCCGCTGGGTGCGGCGTGCTGCTTCCAGGTGCCGAGCCGCTCCTCGACTGCCTGCCGGTTTCGTTCGTCCGCCGACACGGTCCACGGAGTGGTGTGGACGCCGTAGGGGGCGAGGAGGTCGGTGATCGCTCGCACGTGCGTCTCGGTGTCCAGGTCGGGCAGGAGATCGTGCTGGTAAGAGGTGAAGTTGATTGGGAAGAGTTCGATGCCGCCGCCTTCGGGGGCGCCTCCCGCGGTGTCGTGGCCGTTGTCTGAGGGCGGGGTGTCACCTGCTGCGGTGGGGGTGATCATGGGTGGGCTGCCGGGTTCAGGCGTCGGGCGGGGTGACGAGGACGAGTTGGGTCAGGGGCGTGTGTCGGCCGGTATCCAGGGTGACCCGGTACAGGTCCGGGGCGTCCGCGGTGAAGCAGGCCGACAGGACCCCGTCCGTGCGATCGAGGTCGCGGCGCAGGGTCAGGGGGTGGCCGGGGCGGCCGGTGGTCGCCGAGTGCACGCTCAGACTCACCCCAGCCGGAGTGTCGAGGCCGGTAGCGGTGAGGGTGAGCGGCTGACCGAGCGTCCCGCCGAGGTGAGGGGTCTCCAGGCCCGGCCCGTCGCCGGTGCCGTCGCCGAGATTCGCACCTTGCGGGCGCTCCAGCGCGATGCGGCGGATCTGCCGCAGCACCTCGTCGTGGCACATCAGCGTGCCGTGTTGGCCGAACACATAGTGGACGGCGTCGATGCCGGAACGGGCGGAGGGCATGTGGACGGTGCCGTCACCGGAGGCGTCACGACGGGCGGGGATGCCAGTGGCCGGGTCGCGGACGAGCTCGCCGTCGTCGCCGACATCGAAGGCGTAGTGGCGACCCGCCACGACCGAAAGGCCGGCGTGCTGTTCCTTCAGGGTCTGCACGGTCGGCTGGGCCTCGCCGACGACCGCCCGGTGACCCGGCAGTACGAACCCGTTCCGACGGTGGCGCGCTCGCTCGGCCAGCGAGCGGGCGGCCAGGTCCCGGTCGCCACCGAACCGGGCGACATCTCCCGCGGTCAGACGCTCCACATCCAGACCGCGGTCCAGGCAGCGGTAGCCGGGCAGCAGGTCATGGACACCCGGCAGGGTCGCCGCCATCGCCTGCACCCGCCGCGCTAGGCGCTCCGGCTTCGCCTGGGCGTGGCGGAGGTTCAGCGCCAGAACGGACTTCGCCGAGCCCAGGAACGGCGTCCCGACAGTGACCACCGCCCTGGTGTCGGCCGCGAGTTCCGGGTCCTGCTCCAATGCGGCCCGCACCACCAGCCCGCCCATCGAGTGCGCTACGAACACCAGCCGCGGCCGCGCCTCGCCGGCCGCCCGCCACCCGGGCACCACCGCCACCCGCTCCCGCCACCGCTCCAGATGCGCACGGGCCTCACGGGCCAACAGCGCGCCGTTGTAGGAGACCGCCAGACGCCAGTCGTAGGGGAACGGCGCCACCGCCTCCGGCGCCAGCGCGACCCCCTGAAGGGCCCTGGTCGTCTCGCGGTACGGGTCGAGGCCCTGGAAGACGGGCAGCCACCACGGTTTGGCGAGCAGCCCGGTGGCGCGGATGCGGGTCAGCGGCGCCCGCCGGGCGGTGTCGGCGTCGGCGGCCTGCTCCCGCTCGTCCGCGTGCAAGGCGGCGAACAGGGCCTCCCCGCTCAGCGCGCCAGTGAGCATCGGGAGATCGACGCCCCACAGCGGGCGGCCCGTGGCGGTGTCCTCAAGGACGCTGCCCATGATGCCCGGCACCACCACGCAGGCGTCCCGGGTGCGGTCGTCGAACACCGGCGGCACCCCCGCGAACGCCACCCCGTGTCCCGACCCGTCAGCCCCCACTGTCCCCATGCCGTCCGACGATAGACGATAGAGGAGCGCAACAGCCCGGGTACGGCTTCACCGAGGAAGAGCTCCGTCCGGACGCCCAGCCGCCATGTGCTGGAACGGCTCTGCTCCCCGACTCGCCGCCAGGGGTTGGCGCGCGAACGCATCGCCCGCCACCAAGGCCGCTGGCGCGACACCGTTCTGATCGAACGCCGTAGTGCATTGATCGGCTGAGCGCGGATGCTCGGGCGATCCGGGGCGGCAAGTTTTACCGCTCCTCTTGGCGGCCATTCTTGACTGCCTGGCCGCAGGAAGCTTTCTCCGGCGCCCGCTAATTCTCCGCATCAAAGATGACAAGAAGAGAAGAGGGATCCGCTTGGAGGCCCCTCGCAAGGCTGAGCAGGGTGGTCAAGCTTGGGTTTCTTCGCCCATGTTCGATATAGGCGACACCGCGGAAGCTCAGACCGCTTCTGGCAGCCAGCTCTTCGAGACTAAGTCCGCGAGCTTCCCGCAGGCGCCTCACGTGCATGCCGAAGGCATGAAGCTGAGGGTCCGGGGGCTCGGGTGGCGACACGAACCCGACTCGAACATTGGCACCCGTTTGACTGCCATGAACAGCTGTGCATAATCGGCGCTGACTGTTGCTTCAGATGTGTCAACCCGAGGCCAGGCCGCTGGCGGAGCTGGCTCTTTGAGAGGAGCGCCATGCCGGCCCAGAGGAAGTACCCGGATGAGCTGATCGCGCGCGCAGTCCAACTGGTGATCGAGAAGAAGCGTGACCAGCCGGGCAGGTCCGGGATCGTCAGGGAGGTCGGGGACTTCCTGGGAATTCATCCGGAAGTCCTCCGGCACTGGGTGAACAAGGCGGCCCCGAGCCCGGCTCCCGTCGCACAAGATTCCGCTGGAGAGTCCGCGAGGGTCAAATCCCTTGAGGCCGAGAATGCCAATCTTCGCAGGATTAATGGTATTCTCAGGTCCGCTGCCGCACTGTTCGCAGCCGAAATCGAGCACGGAAAATCAGTGGGCTGATCCAACGGTGAAAGTCTGCGCGGCAGCAGCCGCTGCCGAGAATCCTGCGCACTTGGCGAGCTGTGCCCAGGAGGATCTGGGCCGCTTCATTGCGAACGGCCCGGATCCGCTACCCCTCGTCGTCCAGTTCGCTGCCCGGGGGGAGCTGGGAGTGCTGCCCCGCGACTTCGACCAGCCGATAGCGCCGCTGGCTGCGGTTTCCGGCGGCGGAACGCATGACGAAGCTTTCCAGTGCGATGTCGACTTCCTGATCCAGGTGTTCTTTGACGATGCCGACCAGGGATTCATCGACGAAGCCGTGGATCTCGGTCCCCGCAGGTGTCTCGAAGTAGAAGATCTGGCGCCGGGTGCGGACGCCGTCGAGGCGCCCGTGCAGCCTGATGATCTCGCGCTCCTCCCGGATGATCTCAAGCCGTTCCCGGAGCGTCGCGGCCTGGCCGGCCGATAGGGAGGAGTGGATGCGCTCGCCGCTTCTGCGGCTCACGACCAGGCTGATGTCCAGGTTCGGATTCGGGAGCTTGGCGATCAGATCGGCGACAGCCCGCCGGACCACGGGCGATGCGCTGAAGAGCGAATCCATGGACTCGTCATCCTCGGGCCCCTCCGGCAGTGACCGGACGAGCTCCACAGCGCCGATCTCGGCCCAGGAGACGATCGACGGCGGCAGTGCCTCCGATTCGTTGTCACTCTCGGGAACGTGGGGCTGGAGGTCGACGACGATCGATCCGGGGGCGGAGGCAGCGACGTCCAGGCGGGCGACCTCGAAGTCCAGCGGCAGGAGTTTCGCCACGTCCGCCACCCGGGCCCGGCGGGCTTTCGCGAGCCGGGCAACCGCGCGCTGAACGCGCTGGAGGAAGTCGCCCACCTCGTTCGCCGAGATCAGTCCGCCGGTGGTCGAGTCGGACAGCCGGAAGTTGAGGCCGGGGCCTGCCGCGACGTTCAGCAGCCCGAGCCCGCTGAACTTCGAGGCCGACGCGACGAGGCTGGCCCGGGCGAGCCGGGACAGCGGGTCGCTGCCCTCGGTCGTCTGCAGGGCCTTCGCATACTTCTCGCGCAGTTCGTTGCTCACCAGCTCACCTCCAGGTAGCCCTTGATCGCACCGGGGATCAGTTCACCGTCCGGGCCTTTCACCGCCGACCAGGTCGCATCCCAATACTCCTCCTGCTCGATGACACCGGCGACAAGGAGGAAGCTATCGACCAAGCCACCCATGGGTTGCATCCGGTTGGCCCAGAGAGCCGGGCTATGCGCCTGTACCTGCGTCAGCGTCAACAGCGGCACCAACTGCTCGTAATCCTCGTCCGTCAAGGGCAACGTTGGGTCGATGAGGACCGCGAGATCGATGTCGTGGGGCGGGTCCTGCTTGTAGGTGCAGAAGCCGCCGTTCACCCAGAAGGTCCCGCGTGGCAGGATGTCGCCCAGCATGTCCGCGTACAGCTCGAATGCCCGGAATATGCGTTTCCGGTGCTTCGCGTGCGGGGCGGCCGATACGAAGATCTCTTCGATCTCGGCCATCGTCGCGGGGTGGC
This sequence comes from Kitasatospora sp. NPDC048286, assembly GCF_043201735.1. Lineage (NCBI taxonomy): Bacteria > Bacillati > Actinomycetota > Actinomycetes > Kitasatosporales > Streptomycetaceae > Kitasatospora > Kitasatospora sp. NPDC048286. The sequence continues at coordinate 297,710 of NZ_JBICZE010000005.1, read as the reverse complement.
GTCCGGGCGGCAGCAGGCCGTTGGTGAGCGCTGGAATCATGCTTCTCCCCACGCTGGCGAGACGACCGCGGTGCGGTTCAGGGCGCTCACCATAGCCGTTGCCCAGCCCCGCGAACTAGAGATCGCCAATGTTGACGGTCGATGCGACGTGCGGCCCCGGCGGCTGAGCATCTGTGGGGGAGCGCCAAACTTGCCGGGAAGCTTGACCGTGGCCCGAACGGCTGCGGGACCACCCTGGCGGGGGAGTGGTCCCACAGCGTGCACCCCTCCTGGTCAGGAGGAGGCGGGAATCCTCTTACGCCATGCGAGAGAGACGTAGACCAGGGCGATCAGCAGCGGGACCTCCATCAAGGACCGACGACGCCGATGGCCACCGCGATGGCGAGCTCGAAGTTGTTGCCCGCGGCCGTGAACGAGAGGGCGGCGGTGCGGTCGTAGCCCAGGCCCAGGTTCCTGCCGATGGCAAAGGTGCTGAACCACATGAGCGCGAAGTAGGCCAGCAGCGGCAGCGCGATCCGCACGACATCCAGCGGCTGCGAGGTGATCGTCTTCCCCTGCAACGCGAAGAGGATCGCGATCGCGAACAGCAGCTCGTCTCCGCGACGTTCGATCGGAGTTACCCACAGCTACGACCTGATATCGCCGCTAACTGTCACTGACAGTCACATCGATGTCCCCCCGGGGCGAGACCCTCAGGCCTGCTCGCAAGATGCAGTTCTCATTCGCAAGATAGAAATCACAGTCGCAGCCGCCGGGCCTGCTCCCGTCAGACTCGTCTTCCTCCTTCCGCTCCTACTCCTCCTCCGTTCCTCACCCCGGCGGCAGCGGCTGCCACAGGCAGCCGCAGTCCGGGTGCCCGCGCAACCGCAGGCGCCGTGGCATGCCGTCCCGGGCCGACACCTCGCACCAGCCGTCGACGCTCGGGGGCCGGCCGCCGTCCAGGAACACCTGGATGTGCAGTGCCGCCAGTCCGGCGACCGCCGTCGCCAGTGCCGTGTCGCAGGCCGGTGTCCGGGCCCGGCCGGGGCCTCCGTCGGCCAGCTGGGCCAGCACCCGCGGCCAGGCCGCGTCCTCGTCCTCCCGCCGCAGCACCAGGCAGTGCCCGCAGGCCGACATCCCGGGGATCACCAGCGGCCCGATGACGCCGAACTCCTCGACCACGCCCACGTAGAGGTGTGGCACCCCGGCCCGTAGCAGCAGCCGGGCCTCGTACGTCCCGCCCGCGAAGGCGGCGCTGCCGTCCCGGGGCGCGAGGACCACGAAGTCCGGTGGCGGGTCCCCGGGCCGCCGCCGGGGCACCGGCACCGGAGCCCGGCCCGCGGCGCGCTGCACCGCCTCCCGGGCCGCCGTCGCGCGCAGCCGTCCGACGTCCCCGGGCGGCAGCCCGGCGGGGGAGCAGTCGCCGGGCTTGACCCGGCCGCCGTCCGCGACGGTGACCGTGCCGGTGCCGCCCGCGGCGAGCACCGCCGCCACGGCGGTGCCGACCCGGCCCGCGCCGCGCACCTCGATCCGTGCGTCGGCCCGGCGGCCCAGGACCGCCGGTGCGGCGCCCGGGCCGGAGTGGACCAGGGAGAGCGAGGCGAGGTCAGGCCCGAGCAAGTCCCGCTGTTGATGGGGGAAGCGGGCCAGTGCGCGGTCGCCGGCCTCCGCGTCGTCGAGCAGGCCGGTCTCCTCCAGGTCGGCGAGCAGGGCGTCGGCCGGTTCGCGGCCGAGCCCGATGCGTTCGCCCTCGTTCAGGAGTTCCGGTCGGTCGCGCGTCCCGTCGAGCAGCGCGAGGAAGTCGCAGAGGGTCTTGTCGGCGTTGCCGAGCACCCCGGCGAACCGGGTGACGGTGCCGAACTGCAGGGTCTCCGAGTCCCGCCAGCTGCGGGACAGCGCGGGTTTGAGGGCGAGGCGCACGACGATCTCCCTTCCGATCGTTTCCGGACGGCTGACCGCAGCTTGCCCTATCGCGTGGGTGTCGTGCGGAAGGTTATCCACAGGTCCGCGCGTATCATCGGGCCATCCGTTCGCACGCCCTGTGGATAACGCGGCATCCGCCCGGGCGTCGGTTTCCGGACACCCGCCGTCGACTTTTCGTTCGCGATCGCTCCATGAAAGATTCCGGCCAGGGCAGCGGACTTCTGTCAGGGGTACCGGGTAACGTCGTGTGCCATGGCAGCCGAGCGGGACTCCCATCCACCGGCGTCGCGTCGGCGTGCCCGTGCAGCGTCCGGGTCGCAGGTCGAGGGGCCGAACACGCGCGGGCGCCCGGACCAGCGGCAGCAGCCGAGGCCGGGCCCGTCGCAGCCGCCGCCCGCCGGCGCCGCGGCTCCCGAGGCGCAGGACCGGAGCCGGGTCGAGGTGCGCCGCAGCGCCCGCCGCAGCCGTACCGTCTCCGCCTACCGCGAGGGCGACCGCACCGTCGTGCTGATCCCGGCCCGGATGTCGCACGCCGAGGAGCAACGCTGGGTCGCGCAGATGCTGGAGAAGCTCGCCGCCCAGGAGTCCCGGCGGATTCCCGGGGACGAGGGGCTGATGGCCAGGGCCCGTGAGCTGTCGGCCTCGTACCTGGGCGATCGGGCCCGGCCCAGCCAGGTCCGCTGGGTCACCAACCAGAATTCCCGCTGGGGTTCCTGCACCCCGAGCGAGGGGACGATCCGCCTCTCGCACCGTCTCCAGGGCATGCCGGAGTACGTGCTGGACTACGTGCTGCTGCACGAGCTGGCGCACCTGCTGGTGCCGGACCACGGCCCGGCGTTCTGGGCCCTGTTGGAGTCCTATCCGCGGACCGAGCGGGCCCGCGGCTATCTGGAGGGCGTGGTCTCCGCCGCCCGGCTGCCGCACATCCCGGGTGCTCGGCACGCGGCCCCGAACCCGACCGGGCCGGATCCGGCGGCGTCCTCCTGCGGCTGAGGGCGCGCGGGGGCGGCGCAGGCCGGGCCGGGGCGGTGCGAGCCGGTACGGGGCGGCAGGAGCCGTGGGGCCCGGTCGGGTCCGACCGGAGGAGCGACGGAAGGGGGCGCGGGCCAATAGGCTCCGCGCCCCCTTCGGGTGTCACGCCTCAGCCGGTCAGCTGCCGTGCCCGGGCGACCAGGTCGCGCACCGAGTGGTCGGTGAGCTCCGGCAGCCGGTCATAGTCGAACCAGCGCAGGTCCAGCGACTCCTCGCTGATCAGCGCCTGAGCGCCGGCCGGGGCCAGCGCGATGTACTGGACGTCCAGGTGGGTGTTCTCCGGCCGGTCCTTGCCGGTGCAGCGCACCAGGTGCCGGTCCAGCTTCGCCGGCACCGGGGCGCCGTCGCTCTCCAGCAGCACCAGGTCGGGGATGCCGGACTCCTCGACGGCCTCGCGCAGCGCGGCCGAGGCGAGGTCACGGTCACCGGGCTCGCAGTGCCCGCCCATCTGGAGCCACATGCCGACCTTGGGGTGCAGCGTGAGCAGCACCCGCCCGGCGGCCGGGTCGACGACCGCCGCGCTCGCGGTGATGTGCGCGGGCAGGCAGGACCGGTACAGGCCGTCGGGCCGTGCCGCGAGGTGCTCCAGGTAGTCGAGCCGCAGCCGCTCCTGGTCCTGGTCGGCGGGCCGCCACCCGGTCAGCGTGCGGACGGCGTCCGCGTGCAGGGTGGCGGCGGGCGTCTCGGTGTCCGTCATGCGGTGGGCTCGCCCTTTCCGTCGGTGCCGTCCTCGTCGGTCTTCGGCTGCTCGTCCTTCTTGGTGAGGTCGGGCTTGCCGGCCGCGGCCTCGCCGAGCAGCCTGTCGAGCGCGTCGAAGTCGATGCCGCCCTCCAGGTCGTCGGCGGAGCCCCGGTGCACGAAGGCGTCCGGGTCGTCCAGGTCGGCGGCGGTGGGCAGCATGTCCGGGTGCTCCCAGAGCGCGTCGCGGCCCTCGACGCCGCGGGCGTCGGCGAGCAGCGCCCAGAGCCGGGAGGCGTCGCGCAGCCGGCGCGGGCGCAGCTCCAGGCCGACCAGGGTGGCGAAGGTCTGCTCGGCGGGCCCGCCGGCGGCGCGGCGGCGGCGGACGGTCTCGCGCAGCGCGCCGGACTGCGGCAGGTGCGGTTCGGCGGCGGCGTGCACGACGGCGTCGACCCAGCCCTCGACGAGCGCGAGCGCGGTCTCCAGGCGGGCGAGCGCGGCCTTCTGCTCGGGGGTGTCCTCGGGCTGGAGCAGGCCGCCGGCCAGGGCCTCCTGGAGCGCTTCCGGGTTGCTCGGGTCGAGCTGGCCGACCAGTTCCTCCATCCGGGAGGTGTCCACCTTGATGCCGCGGGCGTAGGCCTCGACGGCGCCCAGCAGGTGGGCGCGCAGCCACGGCACGTGGGCGAAGAGCCGCTGGTGGGCGGCCTCGCGCAGGGCGAGGTAGAGCCGGACCTCGTCGGCGGGCACGTTCAGGCCCTCGCCGAACTCGGCGACGTTCTGGGGCAGCAGCGCGGCCTTGCCGGCCGGGGCGAGCGGCAGGCCGACGTCGGCGGAGCCGACCACCTCGCCGGCGAGCGCGCCGAGCGCCTGGCCGATCTGGGTGCCGAACATGGCGCCGCCCATCGAGCGCATCACGCCCATCAGGGGGCCGGCCATGGCCTGCATCTCCTCGGGCAGGACGCCGCCCATGGCGTTGCCGACGCGCTCGGCGACCGGGTCCACCAGGTCCTTCCAGACCGGGAGGGTGGCCTCGATCCACTCGGCGCGGCTCCAGGCGACGGCGGTGCCGGCGCCGGAGGGGAACTCGGTGGAGCCGTCGAGCCACAGGTCGGCCAGGCGGATGGCCTCGGCGACGGCGGAGCGTTCGGCGTCGCCGACCGAGCGGTCCTTGCTCTTGCCCTCGGCAGGCTCGGCGACCACGGTCTGGCGGGCGATGTTCTTGGCGAGGTCCCAGTTCACCGGGCCGCCCTCGAACGAGAGCATCTGGCCGAGCTGCTGGAAGGCGGCGCCGAGGTCGCCCGGGTTCATGCCGCCGAACATCGCGGCGAAGGGGTTGTCGGCTCCGGCGCCGCCGGGGCCGCCCGGGGTGCCGGGCAGGCCGAACATCGCGCCGAAGGGGTTGCCGCCGCCGAAGCCGAACGACTGCGGGCCGCTGCCGGACTGCTCCTGGTCCTTCTTCTTCTGCGCGTCGTCGGGCTTGGCCTTGCCGTCCTCGGGCTCCTCGGGCGGAACGCCGAATCCGAAGGGAAGGTCGCTCACGGGGTCCTCGATCCGGTCGGCCGTCATGCGGGTGTGGCGGAAAAGTCTGCGCCCGGGGCGGCGGTGGAGTGGGGGACTCGGGGGCGGCTCCCGCGCGGCAGGCCCGCGCCGGGTGCACCGCCGGGCCTTCGCCTCGGGCAGGATGGACGTACGTGACACACGTCCGTACGCACATAAAGCTAACCGTGGAGGATGGCCGGTGAGTTCCCCGCCCTCGGACGTTCGCTCTGGGCTGACCGGAGGAGAGGACGCGTCGGACACCACGGCGTCGCCGCCTCCAGCCTACGGCGGTCGGCTGCTGACCGTGGCGGTCACGGGTGCCGCGGGGGTGCTGGGCGAGCGGGTCGCCGCCCGGCTGGTGGCCTCTCCGCACGTGCGGAAGGTCCTCGCGGTGGACGACCGGCGGGGCGACGTTCCGGGCGTGCAGTGGCGGGTGCTCGACGTGCGGGACCCGGCGGTGGCCGAGCGGCTGGCCGGGGTCGACGTGGTGGTGCACCTGGCGATGGACTTCGGCATGGAGTCCGACGCCCGGGCCCGCAGCGCCTACAACGTGCGCGGCGCCCAGACGGTGCTGACCGCGGCCGCGGCCGCCGGCGTGCACCGGGTGGTGCTGTGCACCTCGGCGATGGTCTACGGGGCGCTGGCCGACAACGAGGTGCCGCTGGCGGAGGATTCCGAGCTGCGGGCGACCGAGGAGGCCTCGCTGGTCGGGGACCTGCTGGAGATCGAGCGGCTGGCCCGCCGGGCGCCGCGCGCCCACCCGGGCCTCCAGGTGACGGTGCTGCGCCCGGCCGTGGTGGTGGGCCCCGGCGTGGACACCGTGCTGACCCGGCACTTCGAGGCGCCCCGGCTGCTGGTGGTGGCCGGGTCCCGGCCGTGCTGGCAGTTCTGCCACGTGGACGACCTGGCGGCGGCCCTGGAGTACGCGGTGCTGGGCCTGGTCGAGGGCGAGGTGACGGTCGGCTGTGACGGCTGGCTGGAGCAGGAGGACGTGGAGCGGCTGTCCGGGATCCGGCGGATGGAACTGCCGGCCTCGCTGGCGCTCGGTACGGCGGCGCGGCTGCACCGGCTGGGCCTGACCCCGGCCCCGGCCGGGGACCTGGCGTACACGATGTACCCCTGGGTGGTGTCCGGCAGCCGGCTGCACGAGGCGGGCTGGCGCCCGGCGCACACCAACGAGCAGGTGCTGGCCGAGCTGCTGGAGCAGGTGTCCGGCAAGCACGCGGTGGCCGGGCGCCGACTGGGCGGCAAGGAGGCGGCGACCAGCCTGGGGGCGGCCGGGGCGACGGTGGCGCTGGTCGGTACGGCGGCGCTGGTGCGCCGGGCCCGCAGGCGGCGGCGGTTCTGACCGGCCGGTGACGCGTCCGCGAGCGGGCGGTTCCGACAGGGCGGTGCCGACGGGGCGGGGCGGGTCGGCCGGGCGGCGCCCGGCGGGGGTTTCTCGCGATGCGAAATCCCCGCCTCGTGATGCGGAAGGGGGGCTTGCCCCGGCCCGTGCCGGATGGGGAATCATGGGGCCATGTCCGAGAACCACGACCCCATCCGCCTGCTCGCCATCCGCGACACCCCGCTCTCGCTGGACGAGGTGTACGAGGCGGTCGGTGACGACGCGGCGGGCGGCACCACCGTCTTCGTCGGGACGGTCCGGGACCACGACGGCGGCAAGTCGGTCTCCGCGCTGGAGTACAGCTGCCACCCCACGGCCGAGCGGGAGATGCGCCGGATCGCCGAGAAGGTGGCCGCGGACTTCCCGGTCCGGGCGCTCGCCGCGGTCCACCGGGTGGGCCGGCTGGAGATCACCGACAAGGCCGTGATCGTCGCCGTCTCCTGCGCCCACCGCGGCGAGGCCTTCGCCGCCGCCCGTCGGCTGATCGACGACCTCAAGCACGAGGTGCCGATCTGGAAGCACCAGGTCTTCTCCGACGGCGAGGAGGAGTGGGTCGGCGCCGGCGGCTGCTGAGGACCGCTCCCGGGCCGGCGGAACCGATCGGCACGCCTCGCGGAACCGGTCTGCACACCCCGAGGAACCGACCGGCACACCTCGCGCGTCCGACGGGTGAGGCGCGCCGGGATGTCACTCCAACGGCCCCGTGACGGCGCTCCGAATACTCCCCGGAAGTGAGCCGATCGGCCGTCCCGTAACCCGGACGGCGCCGGCTGCGTTGTCCGCCGGAGTGGTTAATCTGCTCATAGACACGACGAGCTGGGAGTACTGGTATGAGTGCGCTCGCCTGGCTGATCATTCCGGGTGTCGCCGGTGTCGCCGCCGGCCTCTGGGCACTGTGGGCCCAGCGGGAACCGCGGGCCGCCGGGGATCCGGCCTCACTCGCCGAACACCAGCGCTTCATGGCCGCCATGGAGCGCACCACCGCGGGCACCGCGGCCCCGGGGAAGGGCTCCGGCAGGTAGCCCGGCGGGCGCCTGTTCACGCCCGTCCCGTACTGTCGAGGCATGCCACGCCGCTCCGCGACGATGCTCGCTGCCACCCTGCTGCTCATAGCGCTGCTCTGCGTCTCGGTGCTGATGAAGGTTCCGTACACGGAGATGAGCCCGGGGCCGACGTACAACACGCTCGGCAACCAGGGCGGCAAGCCGGTGATCAGCATCAGCGGGCACGACTCGTACCCGACGACGGGCAACCTCAACATGACCACGGTGCAGGTCACCGGGGCCAAGTACGAGCCCAGCCTGGTCAACGCGGTGGTCGGCTGGCTGCGGGACGACGTGCTGGTGGTGCCGCACGACAACGTCTACCCCAAGGGGCAGTCGGACGCGGAGGCCAAGAAGCAGAACGCCGAGGAGTTCGCCTCCTCCGAGGACAGCGCCCGCACCGCGGCGCTCAAGCAGCTGGGCATCCCGGTCGGCAGCGAGCTGATCGTGAAGTCGGTCACCGCGGGCGCCCCGGCCGAGGGGCGGCTGCACGCGGGCGACCAGATCGTGGCCGTGGACGGCACCCCGGTCGGCTCGGTCGAGCAGGTGGTCGCGGCCGTCACCAAGCACAAGCCGGGCGAGTCGGCGGTCTTCACCGTCGTGCCGCGGGTCAAGGACGGCAACGGCGCCGCCGCCGCGGGCGGGAAGACCGACGTCACGGTGCCGACCGCACGGGCCAAGGACCTCGACCCGCAGGCCCCGGCCGAGCGGGCGGAGCTCGCGGTGGTGGGCATCGGCACCGGGCTCCGGCACACCTACCCGTTCCAGATCGACATCGGCCTGCAGGACGTCGGCGGCCCGAGCGCGGGCCTGATGTTCTCGCTCGGCATCATCGACAAGCTCACCCCGGGCGGCGACCTCACCGGCGGCAAGTTCGTGGCCGGCACCGGCACCATCGACGACGACGGCAAGGTCGGCCCGATCGGCGGCATCTCGATGAAGCTGATCGCCGCCCGGGACGCCGGGGCCCAGTACTTCTTCACCCCGTCCTCGAACTGCGCCGAGGCGAGCAAGAACGTCCCGTCCGGGCTGACCCTGATCAAGGCGGACACGCTGGACGGCGCGCTGAAGTCGCTGGAGCAGGTCCGCTCCGGGCAGACCTCCGCGCTGCCGTCCTGCGCCGCCAAGTAGCCGCCGGGCCGGGCGGTCGCCGGGCCACGGAACGGCCGGCCAAGTAGCCGCCGAGCCGCGGAACCGCCGAGCCACGGAACGGCCGGCCAAGTAGCCGCGGAACCGCCGGGCCGGGAAGCCGCCGGCGGCCCCGGGAGGCCGCCGCCGGGAAGGCGTCAGGCGAAGGTCGCCAGCAGCGCCTCGGTCAGGCCGGGCACCAGGTCGGGGCCGGTCAGCACCTCGCGGGCGACGTCCTTGGAGCGCAGCCGCAGGGCGATCTCCTTCTTGCCGTCGCGGAGCACCGCGGCGGTGATCCGCACCTCCTCGCGCTTGGGGTGGTTGGCCACCCACTCGGCGAGCTGGGCGTCGCTGGCGCCCCGCGGGCGGGACTGCTCGGCGCCCGGGGGCAGCATCAGGCGCTCGACGACCAGGGCGCAGCCGGCCACGGAGTCGGGCCAGGCGATGGTGCCGAGGAACTTGTCGAGCTCCATGCCGGCGGGCAGCTCGTCCTGCTCGATCGGGGTGAGGCCGGCCTCGTCGCCCTCGGCGAGGCCGAGCTGCTTGGCGATCTTCGGGTTGGCCTTGCGCAGGGCGGCGCTGTCCACCAGGGCGAAGAGTCGGGCAGGGAGGTCCCAGCCGAGGGTGGCGGCGTACTCGTCGATCTCCAGCGCGGCCCGGGTCAGCGGGGTGGCGGCCGGGAGCTTGGAGACGTCGTCGGGGGAGTTGTTCAGATCAGACGCGTCGGACATGCCTCAATCCTCACACGCCGGGCGGGGCGCGCCCGCCGGGCGGGTGGCTGTCGTAACCGTCTGCTAACGGTGGGAACTCGACCAAAGCCTGGTTAAGTTTCTCTGACGACCGACCCCATTCAGACGACACAGCCGAGGTGCCACCGTGGTCTTCCAGATGCCCGAACGCTCAGGGCCGGGTTTCCGGCGAAGGGTAGGCCCGCCCTCCCGGCGGGCGCGGGTGGCCCTGCTGACCCTGGGCGTGCTCGCGGTGCTCTTCCTGTTGTTCGTCATGTTCGCGGGCTTCTGGACGGACTGGCTGTGGTTCAAGTCGGTCCGCTTCTCCTCGGTGTTCACCACCCAGCTGTGGACGAAGGTCGGGCTGTTCGGGGTCTTCGGCCTGTTGATGGCGGTGATCGTCGGCTTCAACATCTGGCTGGCGCACCGGTTGCGGCCGCCGCTGTCGGCGATGTCGGTGGAGCAGCAGAGCCTGGACCGCTACCGGTCCGGCCTGGCGCCGTTCAAGCGCTGGGCGCTGATCGGCGTCTCGCTGGTGATCGGCCTGGTAGCCGGTGCCGCGGCCTCCGGGCAGTGGCGGACCTGGCTGATGTGGACGAACGCGACCTCCTTCGGTGAGAAGGACGCCCAGTTCGGCATGGACGTCTCGTTCTACGCGTTCGACCTGCCGTTCTACGAGTTCGTGCTGGGCTTCGCGTTCAGTGCGGTGATCGTCTCGCTGCTGACGTCGGCGATGGTGCACTACCTGTACGGCGGGCTGCGGCTGCAGGGTCCGGGCCGCCGGGCGAGTGTGGGGGCGCAGGGGCACCTGGCGGTGCTGCTGGGCGTGTTCGTACTGCTGAAGGCGGTCGCGTACTGGCTGGACCGGTACGCGCTGGCGGTGAAGACCGGCTCGTACAAGGGTGTCTCGGGGTGGACCGGCCTGCGGTACGTGGACGCCAACGCGTTCCTGCCGGCCAAGACCATCCTGTTCTTCGTCGCGATCATCTGCGCGGTGCTGTTCTTCCTGACGCCGATCCGTCGCACCTGGGCCCCGGCCCTGATCGGCCTGGGGCTGATGGTGCTGTCGGCGGTGCTGATCGGCGGGCTGTACCCGGCGATCGTGCAGCAGTTCCAGGTCAAGCCGAACGAGCAGGCCAAGGAGACGCCGTACATCCAGAAGAACATCGACGCGACGCGTCAGGCGTACGGGATCGCGGACGCGCAGACCATTCCGTACACGCCGCAGGGCACGGCCACCGCGGACGCGCTCAAGCCGGACGCCCAGACCATCTCGGACATCCGGCTGCTGGACCCGAACGTGGTCTCGCCGGCGTTCCAGTCGCTGGAGCAGCAGCGCAACTACTACGCCTTCCCGAACACGCTGGACGTGGACCGGTACGGCAGCGGGCAGGACAAGCAGGACAGTGTGATCGGCCTGCGTGAGCTGGACCTCAACGGCGTGCAGCGCAACTGGATCAACGACCACTTCAAGTACACCCACGGCTACGGCGCGGTGGTGGCCAAGGGCAACCAGGTCGACGACAAGGGCCAGCCGGTGTTCACCGAGTCGGGTCTGCCGGCCACCGGCACGCTGGGCGACTACCAGCAGCGGATCTACTACGGCGAGAAGACCACCACGTACTCGATCGTCGGCGGCTCCAACAAGGAGATCGACTACACCGACACCAAGACGGGCCAGAACGCGGAGACCACGTACCAGGGCGACAGCGGGGTCTCGCTGGACAACCCGCTGACCCGTGCCGCCTACGCGGTGCGCTTCGCGGAGCCGCAGATCCTCTACGCGGGGGCGATCACCGACGGCGCCAAGGTGATCTACAACCGGACGCCGAAGGAGCGGGTGGAGAAGGTCGCGCCGTGGCTGTCGATCGACGCCGACCCGTACCCGGTGGTGCAGGACGGCCGGATCCTGTGGGTGCTGGACGGCTACACCACCTCGGACGGCTTCCCGTTCTCGTCGAAGACGACGCTGGGCGCCGCCACCAAGGACTCGCTGACCAACCAGCGCGGTGAGCTGCTGACCGCCGCGAACCAGGTCAACTACATCCGCAACTCGGTCAAGGCCACGGTGGACGCCTACACCGGCGAGGTGAAGCTCTACCAGTGGGACGACAAGGACCCGGTGCTGAAGACCTGGATGAAGGCCTTCCCCGGCACCGTCGAGCCGAAGGCGGACATCCCGCGGACGCTGGTGCCGCACCTGCGCTACCCGCAGGACATGTTCAAGGTGCAGCGCGACCTGCTCGGCCAGTACCACGTCACCGACGCCAACTCGTTCTTCAACGGCAGTGACATCTGGCAGACCCCGGTGGACCCGACCAGCGACACCAAGCAGGTCCAGCCGCCGTACTACGTGACGGTGCGGATGCCGGACACCAGCGCCGCGAGCTTCTCGCTGACCAGTACCTTCGTGCCCAACCAGCGGCCCAACCTGGCGGCGTTCATGGCCGTCAACGCGGACCCGGGGGACGACTACGGGAAGATCCGCATCCTGAAGATGACGGGCGAGAGCGGCGCCCCCGGCCCCGGCCTGGTGCAGTCGAAGTTCAACTCCCGCCAGGAGGTGGCCTCGCAGATCACGCTGCTGAAGAGCGGTGGTGACTCCGAGCTGGAGTACGGCAACCTGCTGACCCTGCCGGTCGGCGGCGGTCTGCTCAACATCGAGCCGGTGTACGTGCGCGGACGCGGTGCCAAGTACCCGACGATGCAGAAGGTCCTGGCGGTGTACGGGGACGACAACGTGGCGTTCGAGGACACCCTGGAGGCCGCGCTGAAGAAGGTGTTCGGCGGGGCGCCCCCGGCGACCACCCCGACCGTGCCGACCACGCCCGGTACCGGGACCACACCCGCCCCGACCACGCCGGCGCCGGGCGGGACGATCTCGCCGGAGCTCCAGAAGGCGCTCACGGACGCGGAGAAGGCGTACGGCGACAGCCAGACGGCGTTCAAGAACGGCGACTGGGTGGCGTACGGCAACGCCCAGAAGGCGCTCGGCGACGCCCTGAAGGCCGCCGAGGCGGCGCGCGGCGCCGGTGCCGCGCCGGCCCCGGGCGGCACTCCCGCCCCCGGTGCCACCGGCGCCGGATCGCCCGCCCCGCAGCCGTAGGCCGCTGAGCTGCGGCAACCGTTTTCCGTTCCACCCCGCATCCGTGCTAAGGTTCAATCACCGACGCGGGGTGGAGCAGCTCGGTAGCTCGCTGGGCTCATAACCCAGAGGTCGCAGGTTCAAATCCTGTCCCCGCTACAAAGGCCAGAGGCCCGGAGGATCCTTCCTCCGGGCCTCTGGTGTTTTCCGTGCCGTTCTCGCCCCGGAAGCGGCGGGAACCGCTCCGGTACTATCGACCGTCGCCAAGGACGACGGCAGCGGGGTTTGTGGGGTTGAAGTGTCGGGAAATCGACAAAGCGCCGAAGCAATTCCGTCGGCTTCGGGTCGGCCCCGCCGGAATTCGGCCGGGGCAGGTGTACGCGGGTACTGGGTGATGCGACGATGGGACACATGGGGGACGGTGCACGGCCGCTGACCGGCCGTCGGGTCCGGCGCCTCTCCTGGGAGTCCCCCCGGCCGCGCGCCGGGGCACGATGCCGCGACACTCTGGGGGAGCGGGAGTCGGCATGAGGCTGATCGGCAAGTCAGGCGCCAGGTCCTCGGCGGCCGCCGAGGCGGACACCGACGCCTGGGCGGAGAGCGCCGAGGCCACCGCCAACCACCCCGGAGCCCTGCCCGCCCAGCGCACCAGCGGACTGTCCGAGCGCCCCCCGACCCCGGGCTACGGGCCGGACAGCCTGGTCCACGTGTCGACCCGTCAGTTCGCCGCCGCCGTCGGCGCGTACGGGGAGGACTCCGGCGGGAAGTCGGCCGCCGGCGCCGCGCTCGACCCGGCGGGCCTCGACTCGACCAGCTTCGAGACCGCCCTGGCCGCCCGCGAGTCCGCCGCCCTGGAGGCCCGCCACCGGCAGGCCGCCGACGGCGGCGACCCGGACGCCGCCTGCCGGCTCGGCACCCTGCTGCTGCGCCGCGGGGAGCTGGAGGACGCCGAGCCGTACCTGCGGGCCGCCGCGGCCGCCGGAGTGCGCGCCGCCGCCAACAACCTCGGCGTGCTGCTGCACCAGCAGGGCCACCGGGCCGAGGCCGGCCAGTGGTGGCGCCACGCCGCCGTGGCCGGCAGCGCGCCGGCCGCGCACGCGCTCGGGCTGCAACTGCGCGACCAGGGCGAGGAGGAGGCCGCCGAGTACTGGCTGCACTTCGCCGCCGACCACGGCCACCCGCTGGGCGCGTACGCGCTGGGCGACCTGATGGAGCACCGGCGGGACGTGCGCGCCGAGCGCTGGTTCAAGGTCTCCGCCGACGCCGGGCACCGGGAGGCCTCCTACCGGCTGGCCCGGATGCGCGAGGCCGCCGGGGACAAGGAGACCGCCGAGACCTGGTACCGCACCGCCGCCGCCCGCAGCCACGCCCGCGCCGCGCTGCGCCTGGGCGTGCTGCTGGAGGAACGCGCCCGCACCGACCGGTCGCTGCTGGACGAGGCGGCCCGCTGGTACCGGCAGGCCGCGCAGAACGGGGAGTCGCGCGCGGCGTGCGCGCTGGGCTTCCTGCTGCGCGACTCCGGGGACCTGGCGGCCGCCGCCGAGTGGTGGCAGGAGGCCGCCGAGGCCGGGGACGGCAACGCCGCCAACGCGCTGGGCGCGCTGCACGCGAGCCGCGGCGAGGCCGCCGAGGCCGAGCGCTGGTACCGCGCCGCGCTGGACGCCGGCGACCAGAACGGCGCCTTCAACCTCGGCCTGCTCTGCGCCGGCACCGGCCGTGAGCAGCAGGCCGAGCAGTGGTACCGCCGGGCCGCGTACGCCGGGCACCGGGAGGCCTGCAACGCGCTGGCCGTGGTGCTGCTGCAGCGCGGCGACGAGTCCGGCGCCCAGCCCTGGTTCTCCAAGGCGGCCGAGGCCGGCAGCGTGGACGGCGCGTTCAACCTCGGGGTGCTGCACGCCGGGCGCGGCGAGCAGCAGCAGGCCCACGAGTGGTACGCGCGGGCCGCGGCCGAGGGGCACGGCGAGGCGGCGCTGCAGCTCGCGGTCGTCCAGGAGCAGCGCGGCAACCTGGCCGGGGCGCTGGAGCGCTACCGGCAGGCGGCGGCGGGCGGTTCGGCCGAGGGCGCGTTCCGGCTGGCCTCGCTGCTGGACCGGCGCGGGGACGCGGACGCCGAGGCCGAGCACTGGTACGCGCTGGCGGCCGACGCCGGGCACCGCCGGTCGCAGGTGCGGATGGGGGTGCGGGCGGCCGAGCGCGGGGCGCTGGAGATCGCCGAGAGCTGGTACCGGCGGGCCGCCGAGGCGGGCAGCCGCAGTGCCGCGTTCAATCTGGGGCTGCTGCTGGCCCGGCAGGACAGCGAGGCGGAGGCGATGCTCTGGTACACCCGGGCCGCGGACGCCGGGCACGGTCGGGCGGCGCTGCGTCTGGCGCTGCTGGCGCTGCGGCGCGGGGAGCCGGTGCAGGCGGAGAACTGGTGCCGGCGGGCGATCGACTCCGGGCCGGCCGAGGTGGCCGAGCGGGCCGGGCGGCTGCTGGGCGCGCTCGACGCGGAGTTGAGCGCGTAGCGGCGGGCCCTGCCAAGTCCCGGGCGGGTGGCGGGAGTTCGGTCGGATCCGGCGGTTGGGTCGGATCCGGCGGTTCGGTCAGGGCCGGCAGTCGGGGCACAGGCCGCGGTAGGTGACCTCGGCGCCGGTGACGGCGAAGCCGAAGCGCTCGGTGGCGGGGAGCGCGGCGAGCGGGTCGCCCTGGGGGTGGACGTCGCGGATCGCGCCGCAGCCCGAGCAGACCAGGTGCTGGTGGGCGCGGTGCGTGTTGGGGTCGTAGCGCTTGGCGCGGCCGTCGGTGGCGACCTCCATGACCTCGCCGAGGGCGACGAGTTCGCCGAGCGTGTTGTAGACGGTGGCGCGGCTGATCTCCGGCAACCGGGCCGTCGCGCGGGTGTGCACCTCGTCCGCGGTGAGGTGGACGTGCTCGCCGTCCAGGACCTCGGCCACGACCCGGCGTTGCGAGGTCAGCCGCCAGCCTCTTCCGCGCAGTCTCTCCAGCAGGTCGCTCATGCCATCCAGAGTAGGTCAAGCTCTGAGATTGGTTCCAGTGTTGACTTGGACAAAGTCCAAGTTAGGATCGTGTCATCACGACCGGACATCGCGGAGGCACACCCATGACGACCCAGGACGAGCTGCGCCCGACCCTGACCACGGAGGCGGGTGCCCCCGTCGCCGACAACCAGAACACCGAGACGGCCGGCATCGGCGGCCCGGCGCTCATCCAGGACCAGCAGCTGTTCGAGAAGCTCGCGCACTTCAACCGCGAGCGGATCCCGGAGCGCGTGGTGCACGCCCGCGGCGCCGGCGCGTACGGCACCTTCACCGTGACCGCCGACGTGACGCCCTGGACCCGGGCGGCCTTCCTGTCCGAGGTCGGCAAGCAGACCGAGGTCTTCCTGCGCTTCTCCACCGTGGCCGGCAACCTCGGCGCGGCCGACGCGGTGCGCGACCCGCGCGGCTTCGCGGTGAAGTTCTACACCGAGGACGGCAACTACGACCTCGTCGGCAACAACACCCCGGTCTTCTTCATCAAGGACGCCCTGAAGTTCCCCGACTTCATCCACACCCAGAAGCGGGACCCGTACACCGGCTCCCAGGAGGCGGACAACGTCTGGGACTTCTGGGGCCTGTCGCCCGAGGCCACTCACCAGGTGACCTGGCTCTTCGGCGACCGCGGCATCCCCGCCTCGTACCGGCACATGAACGGCTACGGCTCGCACACCTACCAGTGGCAGAACGAGGCCGGCGAGCACTTCTGGGTCAAGTACCACTTCAAGACCGACCAGGGCATCCGCAGCCTCACCCAGGACGAGGCCAACACCCTCGCCGGCCAGGACCCGGACAGCCACCAGCGCGACCTGCGCGAGTCGATCGAGCGCGGCGAGTTCCCCAGCTGGACGGTGCAGGTCCAGCTCATGCCGGCGGCCGACGCGGCGAACTACCGCTTCAACCCCTTCGACCTCACCAAGGTCTGGCCGCACGCCGACTACCCGCCGATCGAGATCGGCAAGCTGGAGCTCAACCGCAACCCCGACAACATCTTCGCCGAGGTCGAGCAGTCGATCTTCTCCCCGGCGCACTTCGTGCCCGGCATCGGCCCGTCCCCGGACAAGATGCTCCAGGGCCGCCTGTTCGCGTACGCCGACGCCCACCGCTACCGGGTCGGCATCAACGCCGACCACCTGCCGGTGAACCGCCCGCACGCCACCGAGGCCCGCACCAACAGCCGGGACGGCCACCTGTACGACGGCCGCCACGGCCGGCAGAAGAACTACGAGCCGAACAGCTTCGGCGGCCCGGTGGAGACCGGCCGCCCGCTGTGGGCCGCGACCGCCGTCGACGGTTCCACCGGCACCCACGCCGCGCCCTCGCACGCCGAGGACAACGACTTCGTGCAGGCCGGCGACCTGTACCGACTGCTCTCCGAGGAGGAGAAGCAGCGCCTGATCGGCAACCTGTCGGGCTTCATCGCCAAGGTCTCCGCCGACCGCGAGGACATCGTGGAGCGCGCGGTCGACAACTTCCGCAAGGCCGACGCCGACTTCGGGCAGCGGCTGGACGCGGCGGTCCGGGAGCTGCGCAAGCAGTAGGCGCCGGGCCTGGCACGACGGCGGCCCCCTGACCGGCTCCCACCGGTCAGGGGGCCGCGACCGTCGCTCAGGCGCTCAGGCGCTCAGGCGCTCAGGCGCTCGGGCGCTCAGGCGCTCAGGCGCTCGGATGCTCAGGTGCTCAGGCCTCCGAAGCCCCGGCCGCTCAGACGCTCAGCCGGCGCAGGGCCTCCTCGTGCAGCAGGCCGTTGGAGGCGACCGCGTCGGCGCCGCCGGGGCCCGGGACGCCGTCCAGGCCCGTGAAACGGCCGCCGGCCTCCTCGACGATGATGCAGTTGGCCGCCATGTCCCACAGCGACAGCTCGGGCTCGGCGGCGATGTCCACGGCGCCCTCGGCGACCATCATGTACGACCAGAAGTCGCCGTACGCGCGGGTGCGCCAGCAGGCACGGGTGAGGTCCAGGAACGGGTCCAGGCGGCCGCGCTCCTCCCAGCCGGTGAGCGAGGAGTACGAGAAGGACGCGTCCTCGATCCGGGAGACGCCGGAGACGTGCAGCCGGGAGGCCTTGGCCAGGCTGCGGCCGCCGAACGCGCCCAGGCCCTTGGCCGCCCACCAGCGGCGCTGCAGCGCCGGGGCCGAGACGATGCCGACCACCGGGCGCTCGACGCCGTCCGGGCCGTCCTCCAGCAGGGCGATCAGGGTGGCCCAGACCGGGACGCCGCGGATGTAGTTCTTGGTGCCGTCGATCGGGTCGATCACCCAGCGGCGCGGTCCCGAGCCCTGCAGGCCGAACTCCTCGCCGAGGACGGCGTCGCGCGGCCGGGCACGCTGGAGCACGCTGCGCACGAGTTCCTCGGCGGCCTTGTCGGCGTCGCTCACCGGGGTGAGGTCCGGCTTGGTCTCGATCTTCAGGTCGAGGGCGCGGAAGCGCTCCAGGGTGACCGAGTCGGCCGAGTCGGCGAGGACATGGGCGAGTCGGAGATCGTCGTGGTAGTCGGCCATGCCGGAAACCCTAGCCGGTCGGTGCGCCGCGGTGCTCGGTCTCAGCGCGCCGTGCCGCTGAGCTGGAGACCGATGACGCCGGCGATCACCAGCGAGATCGAGACCAGCTTGAGCACCGAGGTGCTCTCGCCGAGGAAGAGCATGCCGTAGATCGCGGTGCCGGCCGCGCCGATGCCCGTCCACACCGCGTAGGCGGGGCCCACCGGCAGGGTCTTCAGCGAGAGGGTGAGCAGGCCGAAGCTGCCGAGGGCGAACACGCAGAAGCTGATGGTGGGCCAGAGCTTGGTGAAGCCCTCGCTGAGCTTGAGGTTGACCGCGAAGCCGGTCTCCAGCAGGCCGGCCAGGACCACCAGGGCCCATGCCATCGGGTGCCCTCCCTGTCGATCGACGGTCGGACCGCGGATGGCCCGACTTTCCTATGATCGCCAGGAGGGGCCGCTCCGACACCTCGAACGGGCCACCAACCCCGGGGAAGAGCGGAGCAGGGCCCGACTCAGTCGGCCTCGCCCTCCTTGCTGGCCAGCAGCCGGCGCAGCGAGTAGAGCCGGGCGGCCTCCGCGTGGCCGTCCGCGACCCAGGCGTCCAGCGCGCAGTCCGGCTCGTCGTGGCTGCACGCGCGAGGGCAGTCGACGGTGCCGGGCTCCAGGTCGGGGAAGGCGTGGATGACCCGGGACGGGTCGATGTGCGAGAGACCGAAGGAGCGGAAGCCGGGGGTGTCGATCACCCAGCCGGGGTTCAGGGCCTTCTTCGAACCCGGCTTGGCGCCGGCCGGCGGGGGCAGCCGCAGCGCCAGGGCGGAGACGGTGGTGTGCCGGCCGCGGCCGGTGACCGCGTTGACGTGCCCGGTCTGCCGCTGGCGGTCCGGGACGAGCGCGTTGACCAGGGTGGTCTTGCCGACGCCGGAGTGGCCGATGAACACCGTGGACAGCCCGCGCAGGTGCTCGCGGACGGCCTCGGCGCCGGTGGTCTCCAGCTCGTCGCGGCGGGTGACCACGTACTTGATGCCGAGCGGGGCGTAGGAGTCCAGCATCGTCGCGGCCGGGGCGAGGTCGGACTTGGTGAGCACCAGCAGCGGCTCCATGCCCGCGTCGTAGGCCGCCACCAGGCAGCGGTCGATCAGCCGCGGGCGCGGCTCCGGGTCGGCCAGCGCGGTGACGATGGCCAGCTGATCGGCGTTGGCGACCACGATCCGCTCGTACGGGTCGTCGTCGTCCGCGGTGCGGCGCAGCACCGAGCTGCGCTCCTCGACCCGGACGATCCGGGCGAGGGTGTCGGCGTCCCCGGAGAGGTCGCCGACCAGGTTGACCACGTCGCCCACGACGACGCCCTTGCGGCCCAGCTCGCGGGCCTTCATGGCGACGACCTGGCGCTCCTGCTTCGTCCCCGGGTCGACCAGGCAGGTGATCCGACCGCGGTCGACGGTCAGCACCATCGCCCCGGCGGCGTCCTCGTGTTTGGGCCGGATCCTGGTCCGCGGCCGGGATCCCCGGCGGGCGGGGCGGTTGCGGATGTCGTCCTCGTCGGCGTCCTTGCCGTAGCGGCGCATGTGCTCAGTCTCCGCTCAGGCGCCCGCCGCCGCTTCGCCGAGCAACTCGGCCCACATCGCCGGGAAGTCGGGGAGGGTCTTGGCGGTGGTGGCGACGTTCTCGACCTCCACGCCGGGCACGGCGAGGCCGAGCACGGCGGCGGCGGTGGCGAGGCGGTGGTCCTCGTAGGTGTGGAAGATGCCGCCCCGCAGCGGGCGGGGGCGGATCCGCAGGCCGTCCTCGGTCTCGGTGACGTCGCCGCCCAGGTCGTTGATCTCCTTGGCGAGCGCGGCGAGCCGGTCGGTCTCGTGCAGGCGCAGGTGGGCGATGCCGTACAGGTGCGACTCGGAGTCGGCGAGCGCGGCGACGGCGGCGATCACCGGGGTGAGCTCGCCGACGTCGTGCAGGTCGGCCTCGATGCCGTGGATCCGGCCGGTGCCGGTGAACTGGAGGCCCTCGTCGGTGAACTCGCAGGCGCCGCCCATCCGGGTGTAGATCTCGCGCAGCTGGTCGCCGGGCTGGGTGGTGTGCCTGGGCCAGTCCCGCACGGTGACCCGGCCGCCGGTGACCAGGGCGGCGGCGAAGAACGGCGCGGCGTTGGAGAGGTCCGGCTCGACCACCAGGTCGCGGCCGATCAGGGCACCGGGGGTGACCCGCCAGACGTCCTTCTCGCCGCCGTCCTCGGGGGCGTCGACCTGGGCGCCGGCCAGCCGCAGCATCTCCACGGTCATCCGGATGTGCGGCAGCGACGGGACCGGGCCGCCGACGTGGCGGACCTCGATGCCGTGGTTGTAGCGGGCGCCGGAGAGCAGCAGGGCGGAGACGAACTGGGACGAGGAGGAGGCGTCCAGCTCGACCGGGCCGCCGTCCAGCGAGCCGGTGCCGTGCACGGTGAGCGGGAAGGCGCCGCGGCCGCCGTCGTCGATCCGGGCGCCGAGCGCGCGCAGGGCGTCGATCACGCCGTGCTGGGGGCGCTCGTAGCAGCGCGGGTCGCCGTCGAAGTGCACCGGGCCGTCGGCGAGGACGGCGAGCGGGGGCAGGAAGCGCATGACCGTGCCGGCGTTGCCGACGTCGACCGAGGCGGGGCCGAGCAGGGCGGGGGCGGGGATGACCCGCCAGGCCTCGCCGCCGCCGGTGCCGCCGGAGTCGTTGTTGACCTTCTCCTCGATGGTGACCCCGAGGGCGCGCAGGCCGTCGGCCATCAGCTGGGAGTCGCGGCTGCGCAGCGGGCGGCGCACCCAGCCCGGCCCGTCGGCGAGTGCCGCCAGCACCAGGGCCCGGTTGGTGACCGACTTGGAGCCGGGGATGGTGACGGTGGCGTCGACGGGGCTGGTCGCGACGGGGGCGGGCCACAGGGTCTCGGTCATGGGGCAAGTCTAGGGCTCGTCGTGTGGACCCCTGCCGGAACAGTCCTGGCGGCGGTCGGACGGCGGGACGCCTGCTGGAGACGGCGGGACGCCTACTGGAGGGGCTGGAGCAGCCAGGCGGTGCCGAGGGCGAGGCAGGCGAGGGCGACGAGCAGGAAGACGGTGACCCAGGCGAGGGCGGGGACGTGGGTGAGCCGGGCGAGCTGGTCGGCGTCGGAGTCGCGGGCCCAGCCGATCCGGCGCTGGTGCTGGAGCTCCAGGACGGGGCGGACGGCGCCGAACAGCAGGAACCAGCAGCCGAGGTAGGCGAAGCCGGCCTGGACCTCGGCGCTGCCGAACCAGGAGACCAGGAGGAAGGCGCCGCCGGCGACGAGCACGCTGAGGAAGCCGAAGGCGTTGCGGATGCGCAGGAGCAGGGCGAGCAGCAGCAGGATCGCCAGCCAGAGCAGCAGGGTGATCCGGTCGGCGGCGAGCAGGGCGGCGCAGCCGAGGCCGAGCAGGGCGGGGGCGGTGTAGCCGGCGGCGGCGGTGAGGACCATGCCGGGGCCGGTGGGGCGGCCGTAGGAGAGGGTGAGTCCGGAGGTGTCCGAGTGCAGTCGGATGCCGGCCAGTTTGCGGCGGGTGGCGACGGCGGCCAAGCCGTGGCCGCCCTCGTGGGCGATGGTCACGGCGTTGCGGGCGACGTGCCACAGCGGGCGGGCCAGGACGGTGAGCAGGGCGGCGGCGCCGGTGGCCAGGACGAGCCAGCCGGGTGGGGCGCTCTGGGTGCCGGTCACCTGGTTCCACAGGTCGCCGAGGGTCCGGTCGTTCGCGTTCATCGGTGTCTCTCCGCCTCCGTCCGCCGCACTGGGCCGTCGCGTTGGGCCGTTCGGGGCAGCCTCCCATGCGGGGACGGGTGGGAGGGGGCGGGTGGTTCTGGCCGGGGGATGAGGAAGTCCTGAGGACGGGCGGCATGGCAAGCTGGCCCGCATGTGCGGTCGGTTCGCAGCGAGCGGCAAGCCCGAGGACATCGTCGAGCTGTTCGGTGTCGAGCAGTGGGACCCCGAGGAGACCCTGGACCCGAACTGGAACGTCGCGCCGACGAACAGCGCCTTCGTGGTGTTGGAGCGGCTGGGCCGGGAGCAGCCGCGGCCGGTGCGGCAGTTGCGGGTGCTGCGTTGGGGGCTGGTGCCGCAGTGGTCGAACTCCGCCGAGACGGCGGTGAAGATGATCAACGCGCGGTCGGACACGGTGCACGAGAAGCCCTCGTACCGGCAGGCCTTCGCCGCGCGCCGGTGCGTCCTGCCGGTGGACGGCTACTACGAGTGGCAGACGGTGCCGGGGGAGCGGGGGAAGGCCCGCAAGAAGCCGTACTTCGTCTCCCGCGTGGACGGGAGCCCGCTGGCGCTGGCCGGGTTGTACGAGTTCTGGCGCAACCGGGCGGTGCCGCCGGGGCATCCGGAGGCGTGGCTGGTGACGTTCGCGATCGTCACCACGGACGCCGAGGAGGCGCTGGCGCCGATCCACGAGCGGATGCCGCTGTTCCTGGACCGGGCGGACTGGGACGAGTGGCTGGACCCGCGGCTGACCGACCCGGACGGGCTGCGCCGGTTGCTGACGCCCCCGCCGCCGGGGGCGCTGCTGGCCACCCCGGTGTCGCCGGCGGTCGGCAGCATCCGCAACAACGGGCCCGGGCTCAAGGAGCCGTGGGCCGAGGCCGAGTACGAGACCACGCTGTTCTGACCACTTCTGGAGTCGCCGAGATGAGCACCACCGAACCGGTCCCCACCGACGCCGGGGAGGCCCGGATCACCTGGCACCGGGCCGCGAAGCCCGTGGCGGTGCTGGCGCTCGGCCACGGCGCGGGCGGCGGGATCGAGGCCCGGGACCTGGTGGCGCTGGCCGGGGCGCTGCCGGCCCGGGGGGTCACCGTGGCGCTGGTCGAGCAGCCCTGGCGGGTGGCGGGCAAGCGGCTCGCTCCGGCGCCGCGGACGCTGGACCTGGGCTGGCGGCCGGTGGCCGAGCGGCTGGCGGGGGCGGGGCTGCCGTTGGTGGTGGGCGGGCGCAGCGCCGGGGCGCGGGTGGCCTGCCGGACGGGGGCGGCGAGCGGGGCGGTGGGGGTGGTGGCGCTGGCGTTCCCGCTGCACCCGCCGGGCAGGCCGGAGAAGAGCCGGGCCGAGGAGTTGCTGGGGTCGGGGCTGCCGACGCTGGTGGTGCAGGGGGCGGCGGATCCGTTCGGCGGGCCGGGGGAGTTCCCGGAGCTGCCGGCGGGGCACGAGCTGGTGGCGGTGCCGTACGGCAGCCACGGGTTCGAGGTGCCCAAGCGGGCGCCGGTGGGGCGGGACGAGGTGCTGGACCTGATCTGTTCGTCGGTGGGGGACTGGGTGCTGCGGCTGGTGTGAGGCCGGGCGGTGGCGGGGCCGCGGGGCCGTGCGCGGACCGCTGCCGTTCGATCACTCGTGCGAGTGAATGGTGCCGGGGGGCGGGAATGCGGGCGGGGTCGGGGTGGTTGTCGTGTCCGTCAGCACGAGTCACCGGTGAGAGAGGCAGGGCAGATGGGTTCGATCGCGTGCCCGGAACGGCCTGAGGAGCGCGAGGCCACCGCGGCGTTCGCCCCCTCCTGGTCGGAGTGGCTCGACGCGGGCGAGAAGCCCGTCAGCCCTATATCCTCCATTTCTGGGCGGCCCGCCGTGGGCCGTTCCCGTCATGCCGAGGAGGTGGGTCCGGTCGTCGGGACCGAGCACGAGGCCGATCCGGGCCGTGGCCCGGGCGACGCCATGCCCGCGGGCGAGGCGCTCACCGGTGAGGAGCTGGCCGAGGCGATCGGTGAGGACACCTACCGGGTGTCGGCGGAGGAGAGCGAGGAGGCCCGGCGGGAGCGCTTCGAGCGCGACGCCCTGGGCTACCTGGATCCGATGTACTCGGCGGCGCTGCGCATGACGCGCAACCCGGCCGACGCGGAGGATCTGCTCCAGGAGGCGTTCGCCAAGGCGTACGCGTCGTTCCACCAGTTCCGTGAGGGCACGAACCTCAAGGCCTGGCTGTACCGCATCCTCACCAACACGTTCATCAACTCGTACCGCAAGAAGCAGCGGGAGCCCCAGCGCACCGCGGCGGAGGAGATCGAGGACTGGCAGCTGGCCCGGGCCGAGTCGCACATGTCGACCGGTCTGCGTTCGGCCGAGACCCAGGCGCTCGACCACCTCCCCGACAGCGATGTGAAGGACGCGCTCCAGGCCATCCCGGAGGAATTCCGGATCGCCGTCTATCTCGCGGACGTAGAAGGCTTTGCGTACAAGGAGATCGCCGACATCATGGGTACTCCCATCGGTACGGTGATGTCCCGGCTGCACCGCGGCCGTCGTCAGCTGCGCGGCATGCTGGAGGATTACGCCCGTGAGCGCGGGCTCGTCCCGGCCGGCAGCGGGGCAGGGCAGGAAGCGAAGGGCTCGGGCTCATGAGCTGCGGCGATCCGCACGAAACCGAGTGTGGCGAGGTCCTCGACCACCTCTATGAATTCCTCGACAACGAGATGCCCGAGGGCGACTGCGTAAAGTTGCGGGTGCACTTCGAGGAGTGCTCGCCCTGCTTGAAGCAGTACGGGCTGGAGCAGGCGATCAAGGCGCTGATCAAGCGTTCCTGCGGGTGCGACGACACGCCGACGGACCTGCGCAGCAAGGTGCTGGCCAGGATCGACTCGATCAGGGCCGGGCAGCGCTCGGGCGAGCAGGTGGTGGTCGCGGTGGAGACCACCGTCGAGGTGCACGCCGAGTCGGCGCGGCCGGCGCCCAGGCCGGGCGGAGCGGCCGGACAGGAGCCGGCGCACCCCGGCGCACCGGTCGAGGCCGGCGCCCAGGCGGAGTGACGGCCCGTCGGCCGAACGTCCGCGCGGTGGTCGACCGGTCGGTCGACGACCGGGTGCGGTAGTCCGCCGGCCCGCCGCCGAGAGCGGGGTCGGTGGTTCGGGCAAGGAGTACAGCGGCCCCGGGAGCGTGAGCTCCCGGGGCCGCTTCCGTTTCCGCCCGCGAGCACCCTCACTCGTTCGGGTGAGTCGGCGGTGCGCCGCCTGTGCCGTTGCGGCATCATGCGTCCCCATGCCCGGGTGGCCGCCTATTCTCCTGACGGTCACTCACCGTCGGTCCGTCCGGCGGGTCGAGGCAGCACGGGGTCCGTACGGCGGGGAGGTCGAGATCGCTACCGACTGTGGAGGATCGGCCCTGCCGCGGGGGGCGGCGCGCTACCTGGCGGCCGTCCCGGCGGCGGCGCTGTGCTGCCTGGTGCCGCTGCTGCCCGCCGCGGCCGCCCCCGGGGTGCCGCACTGGCTCGGCGCGCCGGTGGACTGGCCCAAGGTCGCGCTGCTGGCCTTCCTGCACGGCTGCTGGGAGTCCCTGGCCCAGGGCCTGCCCACGCCCTGCCTGGTACTGGTGCGCCGGCTGCTGCGCCGGCCGGCGCTGCCCGAGCGGGTGCCCGCCCGGCCCGGGGTGAACGCCTTCTTCCCGGTGCTGTTCGCCGGGGTGCTGATGCTCCCGCCGGCCGCCGCCGCCCTGGTCGCCGCCCCGGCCGCGGTGCTCGGCGGACCGAACGGGCGCGGCTGCCGCCCGCGCCAGCTGTTCAACGGCTCCCAGCTCGCGCTGTGCGCCTTCGCCTCCTCGGCCGCCTTCCACCTGCTGCGCGGCCCGCAGCTGCTGCTCGGCTCCCGCTTCCCGGCCGCGCTGCTGCCCGGATTCGCCGCCGTCGCGGTGTTCTGCCTGGTCAACGGGGTGGTGGTGGGTGTCATGCTGATGCTCAGCGAGGGCCGCGGGCCGTGGGTGCTGCTGCGCGGGGCGCACTCGGTGTACGGGCTGCCGGTGCTGGTGCACGCGGCCGGCGGGCTGATGGTCGCGGTGCTCTGGCAGGGCCCGTACGGCGCGTTCGCGGCGCTGCTCGCCCTGCTGCCGCTGTCCATCTCGGCCTGGGTGTTCGCGCAGGGCCAGCGCGAGCGCGACGCGCACCAGGCGACCGTGCAGTCGCTGGTGCAGGCCGTGGAGATCAAGGACTCCTACACCCGCGGCCACAGCGAACGGGTCGGCCTGGCCTCGGTGCTGATCGCCACTCAGCTCGGCATGGAGGCCGAGCGGCTGCGCACCCTGCGCTTCGCCGGCATCCTGCACGACGTCGGCAAGCTCGGGGTGGCCACCGAGCTGCTGCGCAGAAACGGTCCCCTCACCGAGGCGGAGCGCCGGGCGGTGGAGATCCACCCGGTGTACGGGTACGAGCTGGTGCGCGGGATCGACTTCCTCGGCGAGGCGCACGCCGGGATCCTGCACCACCACGAGCGGATGGACGGTCGGGGCTACCCGAGTGGGCTGGCCGGCGAACAGATCCCCGAGTTCGCCCGGATCATCTCCGTCGCCGACGCCTTCGACTCGATGACCTCCACCCGCTCCTACCGGCGCGGACGCCCGGTCGGCGAGGCGGTCGCCGAGCTGGAGCGCTGCTCGGGCAGCCAGTTCGACCCGGTGATGGTGCGGGCGCTGATCGACGCGCTGGCCGGGCACGACTGGCAGCCGGTGGTGCACTCCGAGGACTCCATCCAGGCGGTGCCGGACATCCCGCTCGGGGTGCCCGAGCCGGTCCGGGCGGCGCCGGGCCGGGTGCCGCCGGGTCGGGTACCGCCCCAGGGCGGGAGCTTCCCCCCGGTGGGGCAGCCGTGAGGGCCGCCGGGCGCGGCGACGTGGGCCGTACCGCGGCCGGGCGGACGACCGCCGGGCGGGCGGTGCCGGGGGCCGGGGTGGTCGGGCTCCGGAGGCTGGGGCGCGTGCTCCTGGGGTGCACGCCCCGAGGGCGCACCACGCGCGGGGTGCATGCCGCGGCCGCCGCGCTGTTGGCGCTCGCGCTGGGCGCGGTCGCGGTGCGCGGGGTCGCGGAGCCGGGGGTCGCGCTGGCGTTCACCGCGCTGATCACGCTCGGCGAGTGCGTCCGCATCACCCTTCCGGGCGATCGGGAGCAGGCGCCGATCGGCGCGGCCGCCGCGCTGGCGTACGCCGTGCTCGGGCCGCTGCGCGGAGTGCCGACCGCGCACGGGACGCTCCAGGTGGTCGCGGTGACCGGGGCCGGCCTGCTGCTGGGCTGGCTGGTCGGCGGCGCCGGTCACCCGCACCGCCGCCCGCCCTGGGCCGACCCGGCCCGCCGCGACGGCGCCGCCCGCCGGCTGCTCGCCGTGGGCTTCGCGGCCGCCGTCTTCCAGCCGCTCTACAACGGCGGCATGGTCGACCGCTTCTCGCCCGAGGGCCCGGCGTACGGGGTATTCCTGACCGCCGTGGCCGGGCTGGCCGCGCTCTGCGACGCCACCCTGGCGGCGCTGCTGCGCCGCTCCGGCGGCGGGCCGCGGTTCCCGGCCGCGCTGGAGGACGAGCTGCGCTCGCTGTTCGGCATCGGCTCGGCGATCGTCGCGACCGGGATGCTGGTCAGCCTGGCGGCCGGCGAGGTCGGGCTGTGGGCGCTGCCGCTGTTCTGCACCCCGCTGCTGCTCGCCCAGGTGTCCTTCCGGCGGGCCGCCGCCGTACGGGCCACCACCGGGCAGACCATCGCCAGCCTCGCCCGGGCCACCGAAGTGGCCGGCTACACCCCGCACGGGCACGCGCGCAGGGTCGCGGACACGGCGTGCGCGCTCGGCCGCGAGCTGGGCATGAGCACCCACGAGCTCGCTCTGCTGGAGTACGCCGCGCTGATGCACGACGTCGGCCAGCTGTCCCTGGTCGAGCCGGTGCCGGACGGCGCCACCGCGCTGCTGCCCGGCGCCGAGCAGCAGCGGATCGCGCGCCTCGGCAGCGAGGTGATCAGCCGCACCAGGGTGCCCCGGCAGGTCGCCGAGCAGGTCGCCCGGCTGGCCGACCCCTGGACCGGACCCGCCTCCGGCGAGGGCCAGGTGCCGCTCGCGTCCCGGATCATCCGGGTCGCCAACGCCCACGACGACCTGCTCACGGCGGCCCGCGGCCGGGGCATCGGCGAGGCGGTCGGGCGGCTGGAGGTGCTGGAGGTGCTGCGACTGGGCCGCGGCCGGGTCTACGACGCCCGCGTGGTGGACGCCCTGGCCAGGCTGAACGGTCGGGGCCGCCGCTGAACGGCCGGGGCCGCCGCCGGGCCCGCCCGGCCCGCCCGGCCAGGGCGTCCAGGGGGCGCCGGGGGCTGCCGAGGGGCGCGCCGGGCCCGTGCCGAGCGGGCCCGGCCGCCGCCGTCGCGGCCCCCGGGAACCGGGCCGCGGCCGTCAGGGGTTGAGCGGGCGGGATCGGACAGGCAGGCTGGGGAGGGGCGGGCCCCAACCTCGGCGGTGGGGAGCGCGGGCGGGGGCGGGCGTGGTTGGATGCGGTCGTAGCGTGGAACACCGACCCGGGGCACCGGGCCCCGCACACGTCGGAGGCGGTACGGGCACGGTGGCACGGGACTTGAGCGGACGACGACGGCAGGGACGAACGTGAGGATCTTCCACCGGGCACGGCACCGGCCGTCCGCCACCTGGCGGCAGACGACCGACCGGGCCTTCACGCTGATCGGCGACGGCCGCTACGAGGACGCCGGCGCGCTGCTGGTGATGGCCGCCGACCTGGAGCCGTGGCTCTCCGACTCCTGGTTCAACCTCGCCCTGCTGCACAAGTTCCGCCGGGACTGGGAACAGGCCCGCTCGGCCGGCCTGCGCGCCGTCGCCCTGCTGGACCGCGAACACGGCGCCCCGGACTGGTGGAACCTCGGCATCACCGCCACCGCCCTCCAGGACTGGCCGCTGGCCCGCCGCGCCTGGCAGGCGTACGGCCTGAAGCTGCCCGGCGGCCCCGGCGCGCAGCAGGACGGTCCGGTCAGCCTGGACCTCGGCACCACCCCGGTGCGGCTCTCCCCGGACGGCGAGTCCGAGGTGGTCTGGGGCCGCCGGCTGGACCCGGCCCGGATCGAGGTGCTGTCCATCCCGCTGCCCTCCTCCGGCCGCCGCTGGGGCGAGGTGGTGCTGCACGACGGCGCCCCGCACGGCGAGCGGGTCACCGACGGCGTCGCCTACCCGGTGTTCGACGAGATCGAGCTGTGGGCGCCCTCCCCGGTGCCGACGTACGTGGTGCTGCTCCAGGCCGCCACCGCCGGTGACCGGGACGCGCTGGAGCGGCTGGTCGCCGACGCCGGCTACGCGGCCGAGGACTGGACGTCCTCGGTGCGGCTGCTGTGCCGGGCCTGCTCGGAGAGCCGGATGGCCTCCGACGACGGCGTCGCCGCCCACCACGACCCCCACGACGACGGCGACGCCGCCCACCCAGGCCACCTCAGCCACCTCAGCCAGGGCGGCGCGGCCGGGATGTCCTGGCTGGTCGAGCGCGAGTGCGGGATCGCCGCCCCGGCGCACCTGGTGCGCACCCTGCTGGACCGCTGGGTCGCGGCGGCCCCGGGAAGCCGGGCTTACCGGGATCTCGAAGAGGTGTGCTGAGTACCCTGGTGAGGTAACGCGTACACCTACGGAAGCGGAAGACATGGCGGAGCAGGCCGAGCAGCACGAGCACGAGCACGACGTGGAGGGGACGGCGCCCGAGACGCCCGTGAAGGTGATCGGTGAGGAGCCCGACCTCAGCAAGGGCACCGCGCGTCCGATCACCGTCGTCGGCAACCCGGTCCTGCACCGCGAGGTCAAGGACGTCACCGTCTTCGACGGCGAACTGTCCGCGCTGATCGACGACATGTTCCAGTCGATGTACGCCGCCGAGGGCGTCGGCCTCGCCGCCAACCAGATCGGCGTCGACCTCAAGGTCTTCGTCTACGACTGCCCGGACGACGACGGCGTGCGCCACATCGGCCACGTGATCAACCCGGTGCTGGAGGAGTACCCGGCCGACCGCCGCCGCGTCCTGGACGACGGCAACGAGGGCTGCCTCTCCGTCCCGACCGCCTACGCCGAGCTGGCCCGCCCGGACTACGCCGCCGTCACCGGCGTCGACAAGGACGGCAAGGAGATCCGCGTCGAGGGCACCGGCTTCTTCTCCCGCTGCCTGCAGCACGAGACCGACCACCTCTACGGCACCCTCTACATCGACAAGCTGTCGAAGCGGGACCGCAAGGACGCCCTGCGGCAGATGGCCGAGGGCACCCCGAAGTACGCGACGGTGCCGAACGCGTAACGCCCGGAGGCGAGTCGGGGGCCGGCACGGGGGAATCCCGGGCCGGCCCCCGCGTTTCGTATCGGCCGGGTATCAGGGGGCGCTCGGCCCGGCATCGACGTGGGCGGCGGGGCCTTCGCGTCCGGTTTCTGCCGTATCGTTCCCCTGGTCGCCGCCCCCTGCAGCGGACCGTTCCGTCCCGTGAACTGGAGCCCTCCGCCCGTGTCCTCGCCCGAGTCCTCCCCGCGCCCCGTCCGTGTGCTGCTGGTCGAGGACGACGAGCTGATGCGCCGCTCCTTCACCGTCGCCCTGGAGCGCTACGGCTACGAGCTGCGGGCCGCGGCGGACGGCCTCACCGGCCTGGAGCTGTTCCGGGACGAGCCGTTCGACCTGCTGATCCTCGACGTGATGCTGCCCGGCCTGGACGGGATCGGCCTGTGCCGCAGGGTCCGGGAGAGCAGCCTGGTGCCCGTGCTGATGATGTCCGCGCGCGGCGACGGCCTCGACGTGGTCGCCGGCCTGGAGGCCGGGGCCGACGACTACGTGGTCAAGCCGGTGGACACCTATGTGCTGGTGGCGCGGATCCGCTCGCTGCTGCGGCGGGCGACGTACGCGGCGGCCGCGCCGCCGGAGGAGGCCGCCGGCGGGGAGGTGCTGGTCTTCGGGGACCTGGCCGTCGACACCGCCGGGATGGAGGTGTCCGTCGGCGGGAAGCCGGTGGCGCTGACCCCGACCGAGCTCAAGCTGCTGCTGGAGTTCGCCGCCCACCCCGGGGTGGTGCTGGAGCGGCACACCCTGCTGCGCAACGTCTGGGAGTACGGCTGGGACGGCGACAGTCGGGTCGTCGACCTGTGCGTGCAGCGGCTGCGCCGCAAGCTCGGCCGGGAGCGGATCGAGACGGTCCGTGGCTTCGGCTACAAGCTCAGGCGCTGAGCGCGGTGCGTGCCCGGATGAAGCGCCCGGCGTCGCTGCGCCGGAAGATCGCCGCGCTGGCCGCCGCCACCGCCTGCCTGGTCGCGGCGGCGGTCGGGCTGCTGGTGCACCTGTGGACGGCGCAGGACATCCGCGCCCGGGCCGAGGCGCGGGCCTTCAACGCGGTGTACTCGGCGATGGACGTCTACCGGCGCACGGGCGCACTCGCGGACGGGGCCGAGCTCGACCCGCCCGACCTGCCCGCGGAACTGCGGCACCCGGCCGACGACCGGCGGCACACCGCCTACGACGGGCGGGCCGAGGGGAACGTCGGCCCGAGCTACTGGGCCGCCCAGCGCACCGGCGGGCCGGGCAGCCCGGTGCTGGCCGTCCGAATCAACATGGCGCCGGAGCTGTCCGACCTGCCCCGGCTGGACGTGGCGATGGCGGTGGCCTCGCTGGTCGCGCTCGCGGTGGCGCTGCCGCTCGCCGGGTACGGGGCCGGGCTGCTCGCCCGCCGGCTGCGGCGGGTCGCCGAGACCGCGGGCCGGATCTCCGCCGGGGACCTCGACGCCCGGACCGGCCCCACCGGGGGCGGCGACGAGGTGGCCGAGATCGCGGCGACGGTGGACGCGATGGCCGACAGCCTCGGCCGACGGCTGCGCACCGAACGGCAGTTCACCGCGGACGTGGCGCACGAGCTGCGCACGCCGGTCGGCGGGCTGCTGGCCGCCGTCGACCTGCTGCCGGACGGGGAGACCGAGGACCTGATCCGGGCCCGGGTGCGGGACCTGCGGGGACTGGTCGAGGACCTGCTGGAGGTCTCCCGGCTGGACGCGGGGGCGGAGCAGCCGGCGCGTGTCCCGGTGCCGCTGGGGGAGGTCGTGCGGGAGGCGGTGGCGCGGACCGGGTTCGAGGCCGAGGTCTCCGTGAAGGGCGCGGAGCCGGTGGAGACCGACCCTCGGCGGCTGGAGCGGATCGTCCAGAACCTGGTGGTCAACGCCCATCGGCACGGCGCGGCCCCGGTGCTGGTCACCGTCGAGGGCCGGACGGTCGTCGTGCGCGACCACGGCCCCGGCTTCCCCGCCGAGCTGTTGCTGCACGGTCCGCGCCGGTTCCACACCGGCGCCGCCGAGCGGGGCGCCGGGCACGGGCTGGGGCTGACCATCGCGGTGGGGCAGGCGCGGGTGCTGGGCGCGGAGTTGAGCTTCGCCAACGCGGGGGACGGCGGGGCGGTGGCCACGCTGCGGCTGCCGGGCTGAGCGCCCGGCCGCTACCGGACTGCCGCACAGCGGAGCGGTCCCTGATACACGGCGGGCCGGGGCGCTGATACGTGGCTCGGACACCATCCGAAGTGCAGTGATTCGCACTTCGGACAGGAGCCCCCCACGTGATCGCCACCCCCCTCGGCCCGCAGAACCCGAACGTGACGCCGGGAATCGCGGCCGCCACCGCCGACCTGACCAAGGTCTACGGCGGCGGCGACACCCGGGTCACCGCCCTGGACGGGGTCAGCGTCGCCTTCCGGGAGGGCGAGTTCACCGCGATCATGGGCCCGTCGGGCTGCGGCAAGTCCACCCTGCTGCACTGCGCGGCCGGGCTGGACACCCCCACCTCGGGCTCCGTGCGGATCGGGACCACGGAACTGGGCGGCCTGAACGACCGGCGGCTCACCCGACTGCGGCGCGACCGGGTCGGGTTCGTCTTCCAGGCGTTCAACCTGCTGCCCACGCTGACCGCGCTGGAGAACATCACCCTCCCGCTGTCGCTGGCGGGGCGCAGGCCCGACAAGGCATGGCTGGACCGGGTGGTGGCGATGGTCGGCCTCTCCCAGCGCCTCGGGCACCGCCCGGCCGAGCTGTCCGGCGGGCAGCAGCAGCGCGTCGCGGTCGCCCGGGCGCTGGTCGCCCGCCCCGCGATCGTGTTCGGCGACGAGCCGACCGGCAACCTCGACTCGCGCTCCGGCGCCGAGGTGCTCGGCTTCCTGCGGGACTCCGTACGGGAGTTGGGGCAGACGGTGGTCATGGTCACCCACGACCCGGTGGCCGCCGGGTACGCGGACCGGGTGGTGTTCCTGGCCGACGGGCGGCTGGTCGACGAGATGGCGCACCCGACGCCGGACCGGGTGCTGGACGTCATGCTGCGTTTTTCCGGGGGGAACCCCGAGACCCCCGCCTTCGCCGGCTGAACCCGCGCCCCCTCTACCTCCGAAAGCTGCTCATGCTGACCACAGCCCTGCGCAACGTCCTCGCGCACAAGGCCCGGCTGCTGATGACCGTGCTCGCGGTCTGCCTCGGCGTCGCGTTCGCCTCCGGCACCCTCGTCTTCGCGGACTCCACCGCCGCCGCCCAACGCGCCGCCGCGTCACGGAACTTCGCCGACGTCTCCGTCACGGTGACGGGCAAGGAGCCCGGCGTCCTGATCGACGCCCTCGCCCGCCGGCTCGCGGACGTGCCCGGCGTCGCGGCCGTGCGGCCCACGGCGGACGGGAGCGCCACCCTGAACGCGGCGGACGGCACCCCGCTGCGGGTGAAGCGGGGAGCGAACCTCGCCGCCGCGTACGAACCCGGGCGCCACCCGCTGGTGGAGGGCCGGGCCCCGGCCGGTGCCGAGGAGATCGCCGTCGACCGGGGTACGGCGGACGCGGGCCGCTTCCATCTGGGCGACACCGTCACGCTGGCCACGGACGGCCCGGTGCTCACGGCGCGCCTGGTCGGGATCGTGAGCACCGCCGACACCCGGGTCACGGCCGGCGCCACCCTCACCCTGTTCGACCGGGCCACCGCGCAGCGGCTGTTCGCGGCGCCCGGGGAGTACACCGGCATCGACCTCGTCGCCGCTCCGGGGACCGACGAGTACGAGCTGGCCGAGCGGATCGGGGGGATGCTTCCCGCCGACCGGGCCGAGGCCACCACCGGGCGGGCGCAGGCGGAGCAACAGGCCGTCTACGTCGGCACGTTGACCCGCGGCTACCAGAAGATGCCGATGGTCTTCGCCGGGGTCTCGCTGTTCGTCGGGTCGTTCCTGGTGGTCAACACCTTCACCATGCTGGTGTCGCGGCGCAGCCGGGAGATCGCGCTGCTGCGGGCGGTGGGGGCGACCCGGCGCCAGGTGGTGCGCTCGCTGCTGGCCGAGGCGGCGCTGGTCGGGCTGGTGGCGTCGGCGGTGGGGTTCGCGCTCGGGCTCGGCATCGCGGCCGTGATGCCCGGGCTGCTGAGCGGGGACGGCAGCCGGCTGCCGGAGGGCCCGCTGGTGATCGGGGCCCGGCCGGTGGCGGCGGCGCTCTTCGTCGGGGTCGGGGTG
Organism: Kitasatospora sp. NPDC048286; assembly: GCF_043201735.1. NCBI lineage: Bacteria > Bacillati > Actinomycetota > Actinomycetes > Kitasatosporales > Streptomycetaceae > Kitasatospora > Kitasatospora sp. NPDC048286. Next base: position 263,454 of record NZ_JBICZE010000005.1, on the reverse strand, counting down.
ACGGTGTCGGCGGCCTGGCTGCCGTCGCGGCGGGCGGCGCGGATCGCGCCGGTCGAGGCGCTGCGGGCGGCCGCGCGGCCGGCGGGCGGGTCGAAGGTGCGGGTGGTCGTCGGAGCGGTGCTGTTGCTGCTGGGCGTCGGGTTGTCGGTCTCGCTCGCCGGCTCGGCGAAGGACGCCTCCGAGGAGAACCTGCGCAGTGCGATGCTCGGCTGCGGGGTGCTGGTGGTGGCGCTGATCGTGCTGGCGCCTTCGCTCGCCGGCCCGGTGATCCGGCTGACGGGACGGCTGACCGGCCGGTTCGGCACCGCCGGTGTCCTGGCCCGGCAGAACGCCCTGCGGGACCCCCGCCGTACCGCGGCGACCGCCGCCACCCTGCTGATCAGCACGGCGTTGGTCAGCGGGCTCGCCACCATCGGCAACTCGACCGGGCAGGCCCTGGACCGGCAGGCGGCGGACGGGCTCGGCGCCGACTACGTGATCAGCACCGGCGACACCATGACGGGCATCGACCCGGCGGCCGTCGGGCGGGTGGCCGGTGTGCCCGGGGTGCGGGAGGCGAGCGCGGTCGCGGACTTGACGGCGGTCGTCGGGGGGCGGGTCCGGGAGATCTCCGGCGTCGACGCCGGCGCCGTCGGTCAGGTGATGAAGCTCGACTTCGTCAGCGGCTCGGCCGAGGACCTCGGGCCCGGCCGGATCGCCCTCTCCGGCAGCGTCGCCCGGGAGAGCGGGGTGAGCACGGGCGGGCAGGTCGACGTCCGGGTCGGCCGGAGCAAGGAGTTCGCGAAGTACACCGTGGCGGGCGTCTACCGGGACAGCCCCACCGCACGGGACGCCGTCGGTGCCCGGGAGGACGTTCAGCGCGACAGCTACAGGCCCGGCTCCGTCCAGCGGATCCTGGTCCGGGCCGACGGCACCTCCACGGACGCGCTGCGCGCGGCGGTCGGCAACAACCCGCTGCTGAAGGTGCAGGACCGCTCGCAGCTGGTGCACGAGGCGGCGGGGACGACGGGCGACCTGCTGACGCTGATGTACGGGCTGCTCGGCATCGGTGTGGTGATCGCCGCGCTGGGGATTGTGAACACCCTGGCCATGTCGGTCGCCGAGCGGACGCGGGAGATCGGGATGCTGCGGGCCATCGGTATGGATCGTGGCGGCGTCCGTCGGATGATCCGCCTGGAAGCCGTGACGGTCGCCGCCTTCGGCACTCTGCTGGGGTTGGCGGGCGGCCTGTTCGGCGCCTGGGCGGTCGGCGCCCTGGCGGGCGGCGCGATGGACGGGTACGCGCTCGCCCTGCCCTGGGGGACGCTGGCCCTGGTCTGCCTGGGCTCGCTGGTCATCGGCGCGCTGGCGGCCGCCCTGCCGGCGCGGCGGGCGGCGGCGCTGAGCCCGCTGGAGGCCGTCGCGGAGGGGTGACACACGACTCGGCCCCCGCCCGGCGTTCGTGCGCCGGGCGGGGGCCCGCGTGCGGTCAGCCGGTGACGAAGAGCCACTCCGGGCCGTAGGTGAAGCGGGGGTCCGCGGGGAGTTTGATGGCGTTGATCCGCTGGGCGGTGTCGGCCAGGTCGCTCATGTTCCCGATCGCGGTGAAGAGCTCGTTCGGGTTGCCGCCCCAGGCGTGTTCGAGGGAGGTCAGCATGGTGCTGTAGGTCGAGTTGAAGTCGTGCAGCAGGGCGGCGGTGGACTGGTCGGGCGCGTTGCCGGGGTCGTTGGCCCAGCCGCCGGCGGGGACCCGGGCGACCGGCGAGGTGTCCGGGAGCGGCACGTCGGGGCCGGTGAACTCGAACGTCCCCGTCGCCGGGTTCTGCACGAGCTTCTTGCCGACGGCGATCTCCTTGAACGCGTAGTAGTGGGCGAGTTCGCCCGGGGCGCCGGGGAAGGGATTGTCCGGGGAGGCCGTGGTGCCCTCGCCCTGGGCCTGGATGATGTCGATCGCCTTCAGGACGTCGTCGATGGTGTTCATCGCGACGATGTCGTTGCCGGCGCCGTGGCCCGACCCGAGCGGGAAGGTCACCTGGTTCTGCCCGGTCAGCAGGTGGGCGAAGTTCGGGAAGACATTGGCGATCCGCTGGTAGAACGCGCCGATCGTGTTCCCGTCGGCGGCGAAGGCGAGCGGGTTCTCGGGCTTCTCGATGTCGGAGAAGAGACCCGCCGACTCCCGGGTCAGCCCGCCGAGGGAGACGATCAGCCCCGGGTTGACCCCGCCGGGCAGCTCGCCCGGGTACTTGGGGACGGTGGCCGGGTCGGTGAGGACGACGGTGCCGCCGATGCTGGTGAGCATGTTGCAGACCAGGCCGAAGTGCGACATCTCGTCGAAGACGATCTCGCGGATCGTGTGGCGGACGGGCTGGGAGTCGTCCTGGCTGGTGATCGACCAGAGCGCGGTGGCGTAGGGCGGGATGGTGGAGAGCTCCAGCATGATCGCCCGCTGCAGCGCGTCCTTGAGCTCCTGCTCGGTCCAGTCCCCCTCGGCCATGCTCATGAGCTGGACGATCGCGTCGCTCTCGTAGTCCAGGATTCCGGTCGCCGCCATGGTGTTCCCCTTTCGCTCGGCTGTGCGCCGGACCGTAGCCGGAGGCGGGCCGTGCCCGGACGCATGCCACCGGTGCGGCCGAGGAGTTCATCCGGACGGGCGGCGCGCGGAGCGGGCGCCTGAAACGACAGTGGTGCCCCGCACGGGCTGTCGCCGTGCGGGGCACCACTGTCATGCGCTCTTCTTTAGAAGTCGTCGTCGAAGGACACCGAGCCCTCGACGGCCACCTGGTACGCCGACACGCGGCGCTCGAAGAAGTTGGTCAGCTCCTGGACGTTCTGGAGCTCCATGAAGCCGAACGGGTTCGTCGACCCGTACCGGATCGGCAGGCCCAGGCGGGCCAGGCGCTGGTCGGCGACGGCCTCCAGGTACTGGCGCATCGAGGCGGTGTTCATGCCGGGCAGGCCGTCACCGCACAGGTCCTGGGCGAACTGGAGCTCGGCCTCGACGGCCTCCTCCAGCATCTCGGTGACCTGCTTGGCCATCTCGTCGTCGAAGAGGTCGGGCTCCTCCTCGCGGACGGTGTCGACCACGGAGAACGCGAAGTCCATGTGCATGGACTCGTCGCGGAACACCCAGTTGGTGCCGGTGGCGAGGCCGTGCAGCAGGCCGCGGCTGCGGAACCAGTACACGTAGGCGAACGCGCCGTAGAAGAACAGGCCCTCGACGCACGCCGCGAAGCAGATCAGGTTCAGGAGGAACGCGCGGCGGTCCTCCTTGGTCTGCAGCGAGTCGATGTGGTCGACCGCGTTCATGTACTTGAAGCAGAACTTGGCCTTCTGCGCGATGGAGGGGATGTTCTCCACGGCGGCGAACGCGGCCGCGCGGTCCTCCGGGTCGGGCAGGTAGGTGTCCAGCAGCGTCAGGTAGAACTGCACATGGACGGCCTCTTCGAACAGCTGCCGCGAGAGGTACAGCCGCGCCTCGGGCGAGTTGATGTGCTTGTAGAGGCTCAGCACCACGTTGTTCGCGACGATCGAGTCACCGGTCGCGAAGAAGGCGACGAGGCGGCCGATCATGTGCCGCTCGCCCTCGCTCAGCTTGGCGAGGTCGGCGACGTCGGAGTGCAGGTCCACCTCCTCCACCGTCCAGGTGTTCTTGATGGCGTCCCGGTACCGGTCGTAGAACGACGGGTAGCGCATCGGGCGCAGGGTCAGCTCGAAGCCGGGGTCGAGCAGCATCTTGCGGTCTTCAGGGGTGCTCACTGGCAGGCCTCGCAGGACTCGGGGTTCTCCAGGGAGCAGGCGATGGCGGCTTCCTGCTCCGGGGTGAGGGAGGGGGTGTTCACGGGCACCGGCGCGGCGGCCCGGGCGGTGCCGGACGCGGCCTGGGCGATGCGGGTGGCCGGGCGCGAACGCAGGTAGTAGGTGGTCTTCAGACCGACCTTCCACGCGTAGGCGTACATCGAGCTGAGCTTGCCGATGGTCGGCGCCGCCATGAACAGGTTCAGGGACTGGCTCTGGTCCAGGTACGGCATGCGGGCCGCGGCCAGGTCGATCAGGGCGCGCTGCGGCAGCTCCCAGGCCGTGCGGTACAGCGACCGCACCTCGGCCGGCAGCCAGTTCAGCTCCTGGACGGACCCGTTGGCGTCGCGCAGGGCGTCGCGGGTCTGCTGGTCCCAGACGCCGAGCTCCTTGAGCTCGCGCACCAGGTACGGGTTGACCTGGAGGAACTCGCCGGACAGCGTCTCGCGCTTGAACAGGTTGGACACCTGCGGCTCGATGCACTCGTACACGCCGGCGATGGAGGCGATGGTCGCGGTCGGCGCGATGGCCAGCAGCAGCGAGTTGCGCAGGCCGGTCTCGGCGATCCGGGCGCGCAGCGCCGTCCAGCGGTCGGCCCACTGCGGGGCGGCCGTCGGGAAGTGGTCGATGTGCAGCTCGCCGCGGGCGGCGCGGGTCTCGCCGTACGCCTCGTGGCGGCCGAGCTGCTCGGCCAGGTCGGCGGAGCGCTCGTACGCGGTGAGCATGATGCGCTCGGCGATGAGGGTGGAGAGGGTCTTGGCCTCGGCCGAGTCGAAGTCGATCCGCAGCTTGAAGAAGACGTCCTGGAGGCCCATCACGCCGAGGCCGACCGGGCGCCAGCGGGAGTTGGACGTCCCGGCCTCGGTGGTCGGGTAGAAGTTGATGTCCACCACGCGGTCGAGGAAGGTGACGGCGGTGCGCACGGTGGCGTCCAGCCGCTGCCAGTCCATCGCGCCGATCAGGTCGTCGGCCGAGGCGCCGGCGGCGACGTGGGCGCCCAGGTTGACCGAGCCCAGGTTGCAGACGGCGGTCTCGGAGTCGTCCGTGACCTCCAGGATCTCGGTGCACAGGTTGGAGGAGTGCACCGTGCGGCCCGGCAGGGCGGTCTGGTTGGCGGCGCGGTTGGAGGCGTCCTTGAAGGTCATCCAGCCGTTGCCGGTCTGCGCCAGGGTGCGCATCATGCGGGCGTACAGGGTCTGCGCCGGGATGGTGCGGACGGCCTTGCCGGCCTGCTCGGCCTTGCGGTAGGCCTCGTCGAAGTCGGCGCCCCACAGGTCGACCAGCTCCGGCACGTCGGCCGGGGAGAACAGCGACCAGTCCTCGTTGGCGTTGACCCGGCGCATGAACTCGTCCGGGATCCAGTGCGCCAGGTTGAGGTTGTGGGTGCGGCGGGCCTCTTCGCCGGTGTTGTCGCGGAGCTCCAGGAACTCCTCGATGTCGGCGTGCCAGGTCTCCAGGTAGACGCAGGCCGCGCCCTTGCGGCGGCCGCCCTGGTTGACGGCGGCGACGGAGGAGTCGAGGGTGCGCAGGAACGGCACGATGCCGTTGGACTTGCCGTTGGTGCCGCGGATCAGGCTGCCGCGCGAGCGGATGCGCGAGTAGGACAGGCCGATGCCGCCGGCGTGCTTGGAGAGGCGGGCGATCTGCGCGTAGCGGTTGTAGATCGAGTCCAGGTTGTCCAGCGGCGAGTCGAGCAGGTAGCAGCTCGACATCTGCGGGTGCCGGGTGCCGGAGTTGAAGAGCGTCGGCGAGGAGGTCAGGTACTCCAGGCGGCTCATCAGGCCGTACAGCTCGGCCACCTCGCGCACCGACTGCTCGCTGTCGCCGACCGCCAGGCCACAGGCGACGCGGAGCAGGAAGTGCTGCGGGGTCTCGATCACCTTGCGGGTGATCGGGTGGCGCAGCAGGTAGCGGGACTGCACGGTGCGCAGACCGAAGTACTCGAAGCGGTCGTCGCCGGTGGTGTCGATCAGCGCGTCCAGGGCGGCGGCGTGCTTGGCGACGAAGTCCGCGGTGGTGTCGCCGATCAGGCCCTCGGTGTGGCCGACGGCGATCGAGGCGGAGAAGGACACCGAGCCCTGGCTGTTCGCCTCGTCGACGATCTCCAGGGCGAGCAGGCGGGCGGCCAGCTTCGAGTACTGGGGGTCCTCGGCGATCATCGATGCGGCGGCGTCCACGGCCAGCCCGCGCAGCTCGGCGAAGTCCGAGCCGGCGTGGCGGCCGCGCAGCGCGGCGGCGGCGACATGGCCGGGGTCGACCTCGGTGAGGTCGGTGCTGCGGTCGGTGAGCAGCCGCAGCAGGGCGCCGCCGGGGTCGGAGACCGTCGGGTCGGTGAAGGCGGTACCGGTGCCCTGGGTGGGCAGGGTGGCTGAGGCGGCGGTGGTCAAGGCGCTCTCTCCTGGCGGCGATCGGCGGCGGTGATCGGGGGCCACCGGGCCGATCGGGGCAGGGGAGCACGGCACGAACGCAGACGGCGTCGCGCGACGGTGACTCCCCGGCCCGCCCGCGAGGCCCGGAGGGGTACTGCTCGTGCCGGCGCGGCCTCTGCGGGAGGGCCGTGGCGCACGCTGCCGGCAGGTCATCGGACTCGCGGGTACGGCTGCTGGAGCCGCCCGCACACCGCTGCGGGGCAGTCCCGGATTCGCACCGGGTTCCCCTGCATCGACAGCAGAAGCGAGCATACATGTAGTGCCGCCAGACTGTGGCGGCACCATATGTTGTGCCTGTCGTGTCGCGGATGTGCGTGGGACGGGCGGCTGGTCAGTGCTTGAGATAGACCTTGTACGTACTCGAATCGCCGGTCGACGACGTGAATTGGGCGACCAGCCGGTAGTGCCCGGCGGTGGTCAGGGCCTCGCTCACGGCCCGGTCCGTGGCCCTTGGCGCGGTGCTGTCGAGGACGACCATCGTGAACCAGCCGTCCCGGATCGCGGCCACGCTGCCGTCGTCGCCGTGGTGCTGGACGCCGGCCCCGTCGCGGTACTCCGTGCCGGTGCGCGCGGAGACCCACTGCTCGGGCTTGGAGACGCTGCCGAGGTAGTACTCGGCGAGTCCGTCGACCTCGGTGAGATAGCGGCCCTGGGGCTGCGTGTGGGCCGCCAGGACGGCCAGCAGGCGGCCGGAGTCGGGCCCGTTCTGGTAGCGCAGGGCGGACTGTTCCAGGCCGAGGGCGAGCAGGGCGACCCAGACCAGGATGCCGAGCTGGGGATGGCGGAAGTGGGCGCCGACCAGTCGGGTCAGGCCGACCCCGGCGAGCGGGGCGGCGAGCAGCATGCCGTAGCCGAGGTGGCGGAACAGCGCGCCGGACGTGCCGGTCCACAGGTGGGCGGCGGGGATCAGCAGGGCGGTGACGGTCAGGGCGGCCCCGAGCAGGGCGCGCGGGCCCCGGGTGGTGGGGACGGCGTCCTTCTCCGGCGCGTCGTGCTCGTTCATCTGTTCGCGGCGCGCGTAGGCGATGGTGCCGGCTACCGCGAGGACGGTGAAGAGGCCCGCCCACTGGAGCGTGGCGAGCAGGATCGAGCTGGCCGAGCCGGGGGCGTTGCCGCGCGAGGGTGACCACCCGGCGACCTTGCCGAGGGTGCCGTACGGGAGCAGCAGGACGAGGGTGCCGACGGCCGCCAGCAGCGCGCGCAGGCCGGCCGGGCCGACCCGGCGGTACGGCCGGGCGCAGGCGAAGGCGAGGGCCACCAGAGCGGGGACGGCGAAGGCCGCGGAGTAGGCCACGGCGCAGGCCAGCGCCGTGGGCGGGGCGGCGAGCAGGGCCAGGGCCGGATGGCGTCTCGCGGTGAACACCGTGGTCCAGGCCGCGAGGGCGACCAGCAGGACGGCGAGGGACTCGGGCGCGGCGTAGAAGCCGACCACGACGGTGGACTGGAGGACGGCGTACACGGCGATCGCGCAGATGGCGACCCGCTCGTTGAACAGCCTCCGGGTCAGCGAGTACAGCAGGACGGTGGTGAGCAGCGCGAAGCCGAGGCTGAGCAGCCGGGTGCCCCAGATTCCGTTGGCGTCGGCGGCGGCGCCGGCCAGTGGTGGGTAGAGCCAGGGTGAGCCGTGCACCCGGTCGAGCAGGTCGGTGGTGACGGGGGTGCCGTGCAGGAGGTGGGCCAGCTGCTGGCGCCCGGCGACCATGGCGGCGGCCTCGTCGGGGTGTGCGGCGCCCAGCAGGCGCAGCGAGAGCGCGGCCTGGACGGTCAGGACGGCGCCCAGCAGGCCGAGGGCGATCCGGCGGCGGCGGGGGCTGGCGCCCGGGTCCCAGCCGATCGCGGGGACCCGCGGGATGGTGTACGGGGCGAGCTCGACGCCGTCGGGGTTGTCCACCGCCACGGCCGCGCGGGGCCCGGCGGGGTCGGGCTCCGGTTCGGTGGTCCGGCCGTGGGCGGAGCGGCCGTGTGGGGCGGGAGGGAAGTCGGATTCAGTGTTCATCGGGGGTTCCGGATGTCGAAGCCGTAACGGGGGTCGGACACGCGCTGCTTGAACGCGGCGAGGGTGTCCGGGACGGCCTCGACCCGCCAGTCCGCCCGCTTGACGATGTTGAACCAGACGAAGCCGACGATGTCGTCGTGCGCCTCCAGCCCGGAGAACAGCTGGTCGATGTCCGCGTGCTGGCGCTTGCCCTGCTCGGAGGCGGTCTCGCTGATGAAGAAGGGCTTGTCGGAGAAGGTGCGGATCTCGGCCATGGTCGGCCCGTAGAGGGTCTCGAAGGTCTTCGGCCCGGTGCGGGTGAAGTAGCCGGTCATGCCGGCCCAGTCGACGTAGGTGTCGCCGGGGTAGTACGGCGCCAGGCGGGTGTTGGGCGCGGGGTCGGTGATGTTGGGGCTCCAGACCCAGATCACGTTGGTGGCGCCGGCCTGGTCGAAGAGGTCGTGGACGTGGCGCCAGGCGGCCACGAAGTCCTGGGGGGTGGTGGCCTGACGGCCCCACGGGTACCAGTCGCCATTCATCTCGTGGGCGATGCTGATGGCGATCGGCAGGTTGAGCTTGGCGACGGCCTTGGCGACGCCGCGCACGTAGTCGTCGGTGTCGCCGGCCGCGATCGAGGCGAGCGAGCGGTCGTGCGGCTCCCAGGCCATGAAGGGCAGTGCTCCGGCCTCGTGGATCCGGCGCACGCCGGCGGTGTCGAAGCCGCCCTTCCAGTGGGCGTAGTACTCCAGGACGTTGGGCTGCTTGCCGATCGCGGAACTGTAGCCGGGCAGCGCGTCCATCGTGGCGGGGACGTCGGGCAGGGCGGCGCCGAGGTACTTGTGGCTCGGCTTGAGCAGCGGCGTGACGTCGTACGGGACGCCGGCCGGCAGGGCCTTGGGCCGGGCGGGCGCCGCCGGTGCGGCGCTGCCGGTGGCACCGGGGGGCGCGGCGGCAGCGGCGGGGGCGGCCTGGGCGAGGTCCTTCTGCATCGCGAAGCCGGGGTCCTCGGGGCCGCACGCGGTGACGAGCAGCAGGCCGGCGGCGGTCAGCAGCGGGAGCGCCAGCCGGCGACGGAGTCGGCAGGCCCGCCGGAGGGGGGCGGTCATGGCGATCACACTGCTTCCGTGGGGCGCGGCTGGACGAGGACCCGGCCCACGATGGTGGCGTAGAAGAGGCCGGAGGCGAGGACGAGGGCGAAGTTCAGGGGGCCCATGGTGAGCATCCGCCAGATGCTCAGCAGTACCCAGAGCAGGGCCGTTCCGCCGCCCCAGACGATGACGCCGATCCAGAACCGGCGGGTCTTGTTCCTCTTGGCGCCGCTGGAGCCGGTCGGCTGCCAGGCCATCCGGTTGCGGCGCACGATGTCCCAGATGGCGAAGACGTGCGCCCAGCCGTACATCATGCGGGCGGCCCAGGCCTCCAGCCGGTAGGGGTTGCGGTGCCAGAGCGGGAAGACGATCGTCGCGTAGATCAGGCCGGGCAGCACCAGCGCGGTGTTCTCCCAGCGGATCAGGTCGGGGCGGGCGAGCAGCAGGACGATCGGTATGAGGGGGGAGACGACGGTGAACAGCGCCGTGTGGATGTAGTAGAAGAAGCCGGACAGGTAGCAGGCCCGGGTGACCGGCCGCAGTTTGGTCCGCCAGAACTTCCTGCTGCCGAGCAGGCTCATCGAGCCGGTGCACCAGCGGTACTGCTGGTTGAAGAAGCCGCCGACGTTGTCCGGGCAGACGCCGGTGGCCAGTGCGACGGGTACGTACTGGAGGTCCCAGCCCAGGCGGCGCAGGTCGAAGCCGGTGTGCACGTCCTCGGAGTGGCCGATCAGGGTGGTGCCGCCGTTCTCCTCCAGCGCCGCGCGTCGGTAGACCGCACAACTGCCCACGCAGATCGCGCCGTCGTTGCGTTGCCGGGAGACCTGGACGGTCCGGTAGAACAGCTCCTGGACGGCGCCGGCGCCGCGTTCGATCCAGTTCTGCGAGTCGAGGATGCGGAAGAACTGCGGGGACTGGACGATGCCGAGGCGCGGGTTGGCCTCCATGTAGGGGAGCATCTCGTTCAGCAGGTCCGGTCGGGGCGCGAAGTCGGCGTCCAGGATGAGGATGTAGTCGCTGTCGGAGTTGCGGAAGCCGAACTGGAGGTTGCCGGCCTTCTTGAACCAGCCGAGCTTGTCGCGGGTGCCGTAGACGAACTCGAAGTCGACGGCCATCTGCGCGAGCTGCGGGCTGTTGCTGTCGTCGAGGACGTACGGAGTGACCTCGCCCGGGTACTGGTCGCGCAGCCGGGCCACGTGGGTCCAGGTGTTGTGCAGCACCTCGATCGGCTCGCCGGCGACGGGCAGGAAGATGTCGACGGTCGGGTAGTGCTCGGGCTGCCACGACTTGACCAGGGCGCGGTGGGCCGACAGGTCGAACGTCTCGTTGAAGCCGTGGACCCAACGGGAGATCAGGTAGTAGACGATGGTGAAGGCGAGCGGCGGTATGAAGAAGAGGAACCACGGCGTCGCGCTCAGCAGCCCGATCTCGCTGGCCACCATGCAGACGAAGCTGATGAGGGAGAAGCAGGTCAGCACCCACAGGTTGGTGCGGGCGTAGAGGTACTTCTCGGTGTTGTCCGGAGGTTGGGGGAGCAGGCCCCACCGGTTGCGGGCGGCCGGGTCGCGCCGGCTCCGGCGTCGTGAGACCGGCGGCTGACCGCCTCCCGCGAGTCGCGCGCTCTCGGTGACAGTCACGTGCTCTACTCCCCCGAAGCCGTACTGAGTCTGAACCGTCCCCGTACGGCGGCCGTTGTCGCTCGGGCACCAGGGGACGCCAGGATCGTACGGGACCGATCGCTCGGAGTTCGCTCCCCCCTCTTCGGTCGGTCGTCCGGAACCGATATCGAGTTCCGATCGTGATGTGGACGGGGGTGCGGCCGGAGCGCTTGTGTACGGTTGTCCGCTCGACGGTCGAGAACGGGTCGGGGAAGAGTGATGATCATCGAGGACGGCACGGCCGGGCGCGTGGCGCGGGGCCTGCGGGCGGTCGCCGCGTTCGGTGCGGTCGCCGCGTTGCTGGCCGGGTGCAGTGGCGAGGTCGGGGCGGTGGAGCCGCCGGCCGCCACGACGACGGCGTCCGGGCCGGGTCTCTGCTCGACCGCGCAGGAGCCGTTCCCCAAGCTGGCGTTGGACGGCGGCGCCAAGATCCTCGAACCGAACCCGTGGAACACCGCCGGCACGGTCTGCGTGGACCCGGTCGGGGAGAGCGGGTTCTCGCTGTCCCGGACCGATGACTTCGTCCCGAGGAACCCGCTCGCCCCGGGCGCCTACCCCAACGTGTCCACCGCGCCGGGCGCGAGCGGACTGCCGGTGCCGGTCAGCGCCCTCGGCGACGCCACCGCCGACTGGGACGCCAATGGCCGGGTGAGCGGCTCCTTCAACCTCTCCTTCGACCTCTGGTACGGCTCCAGTCCGGACAACTGCCTCCCGGGGGAGAGCGCCGAGGTGATGATCTGGCTGGACGCCACCGACAACGTGCGGCCCGCCGGTGACAAGGTGTCGGACGCCCTGCCGTTCGGCGACGCCAGCTACCACGTCTACCAGGCGCCGATCACCGGCCCGCACAGTGTGATCAGCTACGTCCGCACGGCACCGACCCACACCACCCGTGGCCTCAACCTGCGGCTGTTCACCGCCGACGCCATGGCGCGCGGGTACGTCCCCAAGGGCTCCTACCTGTGTCGGGTGCAGGCGGGTTTCGAGGTCTGGAGCGGCGGGACCGGCCTGCGCAGCAACTCCTTCGCCTTCCACAACCGGGTCGGCCTGCCGGCGGGCGAGGTCCCGGCGGGCGCTCCGGGGATCTGCCTGCGGCACGGCGGCGGGATCGCCGGGGCGCCGGTGACCGTCGGATCCTGCGGCGACCAGGCCGTCTCGACCGGGTGGACGGTGGGCAACGACGGTTCGCTGCGCGGGGGAGCGGCCTGCCTGGCACCGGCCGCCGACCGCACCTCGGTGACGCTGGCCGAGTGCACCGGCGGTACCGCGCAGCGCTGGGCCACCGCCCCCGGGCAGCGGCTGAAGCACCAGGACAGCGGGCTGTGCCTGGGCACCGCGGGCGGTGCGCTCGCGGACGGCACGCCGGTGCTCCTGAGACCGTGCGCGGACACCGTCTCGCAGCGCTGGAAGCTGCCGTACAACGGAGTCGCGTGAGTCGGCGTCGCCCACGGGAAACCGCCGCCGCGCTGACGTTTCGTCCGCGCACCCCCCATGGGCGTGGCGGGGTGGATGCCCTAGCATTCGGGCCATGAGCGATCGACCGGTACCGAGTGGCGAGCCGGGCCAGCCCCCCACGCCACCGCAGCAGGCACCGGCCGGGGGGGCCGCTCCGGCCACCGGTGTGCCACCGCAGTCCCCGAGCGGAGCCTTCGGCCCCGCGTCCGGTTACGGGCCGCCGCCTGCCGCGCCCGCGCAGCCTCAGCAGCCGACGCCGCATCCGGCCGCGCAGCCGGTGCCGCCGGTTCCGCAGTCGGGCGGGGGACCGGCTCCGCTGGCGCCGGGGCCGGTGCAGCCAGGCCCGGTGATGCCGCAGCCAGGCCCGGTGACGCCGCAGCAGGGACAGCCCGTCCAGCCGCAGGCGCCGATGCCGCAGCCCGGCCCGCCGGTCGGCGGGCAGCCCTTCCCGCCGGGCGCGCAGCCGGCCCAGCCCGTGGCGCACTGGCAGCAGCAGGGCGGCTTCCAGCCGCCGGTCCCTCCGTCCGGCCTGCCGGTCGCCCAGTCCAGCACACCGGACTGGGCGGCGCTGGCCGAGCAGAACGAGCAGTCCGCCAAGCGCGGCCGTCGGCTCAAGCTGATCGGCGTGGTGACCGCCGTGGTCGTGGTGGCCGCCGCCGGTGGCGGCGGGTACTGGTACCTCCAGCACGGCAAGGAGAAGGAGCCGGTGGCCCAGGGCCCCGACAAGCCCGGACCGACGTCCCCCGGTCCGTCGAGCCCGCCGGTGAGCGCACCGCCGGTCAAGGGCATCGACAGCCCGCCGACCGTCGGCTCGCTGCCCGCCAAGAAGGGCTCGGCCGCGCTCAACCTGGGGGCCGACGCCAAGCAGGGGACGATGGCCGGCTTTTCCGGGCAGGTCCTCAAACTGCCCAGCGGCCAGGACTCGTTCGCCTCGACGTCCACCTCGGTCATCGACGTGAACAAGAGCTTCACCGTCTCCGCGCGGGTGCTGGTCGACGTGCCCAACGGCAACCGCAGCGCGGTCAGCCAGGGCGACGGCCAGTACTACTCGTACTCGCTGGGCCGGGCCGGCAACAACGGGCACGACCAGTGGTACTTCAAGGTCCAGGTGCCGGGCGGCGGTTCGGTGATCGCCTGGTCCAAGGGCGACGCGACGGTCAACCAGTGGGTGCTGCTGACCGGCGTGTACGACGACCCGTCGGGCCAGCTCACGCTGTACGTCAACGGTGCTCCGCAGTCCTCGGCCAAGTCCGCCGGGGTGCAGCCGAGCGGCACCAACTCCCTGCAGGTCGGCCGGCTGAGCTCCAACTCGCAGTGGGCCGACCCCTGGCACGGTGCCGTCGCGGACATCCAGGTGTGGGACCAGGTGCTGCCGGAGGCCGACATCGTCAAGATCGTGGCCGGCCCGAGCTCGCCGCCGTCCATCGCGCCGATCGCGGCCTGGCTCGGCGGCTGAGCCTGCCGGGGGCGGGTCCCGTGGTCCGGTGAGCACGACCCGCAGGAGCCGCCGCAGGGCCGACCGGCCCTCGTGAACGTCCGGCCGCCGTCCCCGGCAGTGTGGGGCGGCGGCCGAATCGCGCCCCGGGACGCGGGCTCAGGGTCCGTCCGGATGCGAAGTCCCAGATGAGGAGCAGTACTGATGAGCGCGGACGGCCGCTGGATCCGGCCCGAGTCCACCCGCAAGCCCGTCCTCGGCGGGGCCAGGCCGGCCGGGGCGGCGCTCGGCGCGCGCGACCGGACGGCGACCGGGGCGGCGCAGGCCTACCCGGCGGCCGACCGGCGCCGCCGCAAGCCCGGGCTGCCAAGGGTGCCGCACCCGGCCCGGCCGGCGCTGCGGGCCGACTGGCTGCCGCTGGCCGCAGTGCTGCTGATCCAGGCGGCGCTCTCTTACCACCTGATCCTCAGCAACACCGCCTTCATCGACGAAGGCACCTACATCTACGCGGGCTACCAGGAGATCGCGCACCTGCGACACGGCACCCCAGTTGCGACGTACGAGACCTTCTTCTCCGGCTCCCCGCTGATCTACCCGGTGGTGGTGGCCGTCGCGGACTTCCTCGGCGGGCTGAACGGCGCCCGGCTGCTGAGCCTGGCGTTCATGCTCTCCGCCACCGTCGCCGTTCACCTGGCCACCCGGCGGCTGTACGGATCGCTCGCGGCGTTCTGCGCGGCGACGGCCTTCGTCGCGCTCGGCCCCACCCAGTTCCTCGGCGGCCTGGCCACCTACGACGCGATGGCGCTGGCGGTCCTCGCCTGGGCCGGGTACTTCGCGGTGCGGCTGACCACGGGCGGCGGCCACCCGAGCCTGGTCGCCTCCGGGCTGCTGCTGGCCCTGGCCGGCGCCACCAAGTACGCCGCGCTGCTGTGGGTGCCGGTGGTGTGCGGCATCGCGGTGCTGGCCGGGCCGCGCGGGTCGCTGCGTCGCTGGGAGGCCTGGCGGCGCGGGCTGCTGGTGCTGCTGACCTTCGTGGTGGCGGTCGGCGCGGCGGCGCTGGCGGCCGGCGAGAAGTACGTCAACGGCTTCAACCACACCACGCTCAAGCGCGCCCCGGGCCACGACTCGTACTCCTACGTGGCCTCGGAGGCCGCCCGCTGGGTCGGCCCGCTGCTGGTGGTCGCGCTGGCCGGGGTGCTGGTGCAGCTGGTGCGGGCGCGGCGGCGCGGCGGTGCGGACTGGCCAGGGTTCTGGCTGGCGCTGCTCCTGCTGCTGGCCGGACTGATGGCGCCGGTGAACCAGATCCGCATCCACACCTGGCTGTCCCTGCAGAAGCACGTCGACTTCGGCGCCTGGTTCTCCTGCATTGTGGCGGGCCTGCTCCTGGCCCGTACGGTGCTCTGGCTGAAGGGCCGTCTGCACCTGGTGGCCGGGGTGGCGGCCGCCGTCCTGGTGGTCGGCCCGCTGGCTTGGGTGGGCTCGGCCCAGGGCCGCGAGATGTACGGCGAGTGGTCGAACTCGAAGGAGTTCGTGGCCGCCCTGGAGCCGTACATCGTCAAGGGTGAGGACCGGTACCTGGTCGAGAACTACAACGTCCCCGCGTACTACCTGCGCAAGCAGACCAACTGGCAGCAGTGGCACGACCTGGTGGCCGTCTTCCGCCGGGACCCGGCCACCGGTGAGATGCAGAACGGGGTGCCCGCGATCCAGGCCGGCATCCAGGCCCACGAGTGGAAGGTCGTGGTCCTGGACTTCACCCAGACCGCGGCCATCGACAGGGCGATCCAGCCCACCCTGAAGGCCGCCGGGTACCGGGTGGTCACCGTGGTGACGAGCGGGAAGCATGGCCGGTACACCGTCTACGTCGCGCCCGGGTACGACAAGAAGCCGTGACGGACGTTCAGGGCGGGCCGCCCGCTCAGAACGCCATGGTGTAGACCATCAGGTCCATTCCCGGGTACGGGGCCCAGTCCCGCTCGGGCGTGCGGCGGAAGCCTATTCGCTCGTAGACGCGGTGGGCGGTGGTCATCTCCGGGCGGGTGGAGAAGGCCATGCCGGCCAGGCCGAGTTCGTGGCTGCGGGTGACGGCGGCGCGGACCAGGGCCTCGCCGACGCCGCGGCCGCGGGCGGCGGGGGCGGTGGCGAGCATCCGGATCTCGCCCTCCCGCGGGGTGGCGATGTCCGCCCACTCGGTGCCGCCGACGGCGAAGGTCACGCAGCCGAGGACCCCGGCTCCGGCCGCGTCGACGGCGACCAGCAGCTCGGCCTCCCGGGCCCGGCGCTCCGAGTCGCGCAGCAGCTCGACGTAGCTGCCCGTGGGGTTGGTGAAACCGTCGCCGACGAAGGCCTCGACGGTGATCCGGCCGGCGTCGGCGAGGTCCTCGGGGAGGGCCTGGCGGATGAGGAAGTCCATCGGGCCAGTGTGCCGGAGCCCGGTGCGGGGCGGTTCTGCGGGGTCGAACGGACCCGGTGGGCGGCAGGGCGGGTGGCAGGGCGGGCGGCCGGGAGGCCCGCCGGGGAGGGCGGCCGTCAGTCCTCCCCGAACGCCAGGTGCCCGACCCCGTTCCAGCCGTCCGGCCGCAGCCGCCCGTCCTGGGCCCGCCAGAGGCTGGTGGAGCAGTTGTGCACCGGCCCGAGCGCGGTGAGCTGGTCCTCGGTGAGCCGGTCCAGCGCGTAGCGGAGCATCAGCACCGTGCAGTCGTGGGCGACCAGCAGGACGGGCCGTCCGGCCTCCTCCTCGCAGAGGTCCCGCAGCAGGCTGCGCACCCGCAGCGCGACGTCGGCCCAGGACTCGCCGCCCGGCGGGCGGTAGTACAGCTCGCCCATCTTGCGCCGCCGGGCCGCCTCCTCCGGGTGCTTGGCCTCGATCGCGGCCTTGGGCAGCATCTCCAGGACGCCGAGTTCGCGGTCGCGCAGCCGCTCGTCGTAGCGGACGGCCAGGGTGACCGGGACGGCGCCGAGCCCGGCGGCCTGGGCGAGCGCGATCCGGGCGGTTTCGGCGGTGCGCACGTACGGCGAGCACCAGACGCTGCGCGGGCGGTCGGCGCTGGGCAGAGCGGCCCACCAGTGGCCGAGCGCCTGGGCCTGCCGCCGGCCGTTCAGTGACAGCGGGATGTCGGCGTCGCGGCAGCTGATCGGGACGCTGAGGGCGCCGACGGCCTCGGCGAGCTGGAACTCGACGTTGGCGGTGGACTCCCCGTGCCGGGTGGCGATCAGTACGGACGGCAGCCGGCCGGCCGTCGGCGGGCGGTGGGCGGCGGCGTGCTGCCCGTGACCGCCGGCGTGCGGGCCGTGGCCGGTGCCGTGCTGGCCCGGGGCGGTGCCGTGCTGGCCCTGCGTGGTGGCGTGGTGGTGCTGGCTCTGGGTGGACTGGTGCTGGCCGTTGAGGGTGGTGCCGAGTTCTGCCATGGCCGCGAGCTCCCCGTGGTCGATCAGGTCCCGGCCGGATGCCGGTCCGGTCTGGTGGTGCCCGGCGTGCACGCCTGTTCATACATATGATCGCGCCGCCTTCTCCAGTGTTCACGGAGAAGGCGGCGCGATCACAGGGCGCGTACCGCGTCAATCAGTGCGCCGCTACGGGCTCCGGCGCGTTCTTCGGCTCTTCGTCGCCGGCTTCGGCGCTGTAGTCGGACGGCTTGGTCTCGTCCGGGAGCTCCGGTGCCTTGGCCGCCCGCAGCACCAGGGTGAGCACCACCGAGACGATCAGGTTGAGCGCGAAGGCGGTCAGGCCGATGTAGCCGATCTCGCCGATGACGGGGATCTCGGCCGAGTTGCCGCCGAAGTGCTTGGTGGCCTTGCTGGAGATCCCGTACGCCTCCCAGGTGCCGTACACCATGCCGGCCGCCCAGCCGGCGAACAGCGCCCAGTGGTGGAACCAGCGGGTGAACAGGCCGCCGACGATCGACACGAAGGTCTGCAGGATCCACAGGCCGCCCAGCAGCTGGAGGTTGATCGCGGCCTGCTTGTCCATGCCGAGCACGAAGACCAGCGCGCCGACCTTCACCAGCAGCGAGACCAGCTTGGCGATCCGGGTCTCGTCGGCGGGGGTGGCGGCGGGCTTGAGCCACTCCTTGTAGACGTTGCGGGTGAACAGGTTGGCCGCCGCGATGGACATGATGGCGGCCGGCACCAGCGCGCCGATGCCGATCGCGGCGAAGGCCACGCCGGTGAACCAGTCCGGGAACATGTCCGCGAACAGCTGGGGCACCGACAGCTGGGAGTTGTAGCCCTTGACGCCCTTGCCGACGCCCGCCGCGACCGCCATGAAGCCGAGCAGCGCCAGCAGGCCCAGCATCAGCGAGTAGGCGGGCATGATCGCCATGTTGCGGCGCACGGTGTTGCGGGACTTGGAGGCCAGCACGCCGGTCACCGAGTGCGGGTACATGAACAGCGCCATCGCCGAGCCGAGGGCGAGCGTGGCGTACGTCCACTGCTTGTTCTCGGGGATGGTCAGCGAGCCGGCCTTGGCCTCCTTGAAGTGCTGGGCGGTGGCTTCGAAGATGTGCCCGTAGCCGCCGAGCCGGATCGGGATGTAGATCACCGCGACGATGATCACGATGTAGACCAGGGCGTCCTTGACGAAGGCGATCAGCGCCGGGGCGCGCAGGCCGGAGGAGTAGGTGTAGGCGGCCAGCACGCCGAAGGCGATGAACAGCGGCAGGTCCTTGACGAACCAGTTGGCGTTCTCCCCGCCGCCGACCCCCAGCACGTCCAACACGGCCTGGATGCCCACGAGTTGCAGGGCGATGTACGGCATGGTGGCCAGGATGCCGGTGAGCGCGACCACCAGCGACAGCGGCCGCGAGCCGTACCGGCCGCGCACGAAGTCGGCCGGGGTCACGTAGCCGTGCACCCGGGAGACCGACCAGAGCCGGGGCAGGAAGAGGAAGACCAGCGGGTAGGCGATGATCGTGTACGGCACCGCGAAGAAGCCGGCCGCGCCGGTCGCGTACACCGCCGCCGGGACGGCGACGAAGGTGTACGCGGTGTAGAGGTCGCCGCCGAGCAGGAACCAGGTCACCCAGGTGCCGAAGCTGCGCCCGCCCAGGCCCCACTCGTCCAGGTGCGCCGCGTTGTCCGCGCGGCGCCAGCGCGAGGCGAGGAAGCCCATCACCGTGACCAGGGCGAAGAACAGCACGAAGACCACGAGGGCCGGCACGTTGACGTCCTTCATCGCGCACCGCCCTTCCGGGCCGCCTTGCGGGCCTTCTCGTCACGGTTGATCAGCAGGTAGGCGGCCACGGTGAACACGGCCGACACCGGCACCCAGAGCAGTTGGTACCAATAGAAGAACGGCATGCCGGCCGCCGCCGGGTCGCTCTTGTCGTACGAGGACACCCAGAGCATCGCGACGATCGGCACGAGCAGGGCCAGACCGGCCAGCACCCGTTCGGGCGTCACCGCCGGGACGGGCCTCCCGGCTGGCTCGGGCATGACATCTTCGACGGTGAGGGGATCAGACGGCATCTTCGGCTCCGCTCCGGAGGGTTCCCCGTCGGCGCCGCAGCCCGGTCGGCGCCGAGCGCCGTA
This sequence comes from Kitasatospora sp. NPDC048286, assembly GCF_043201735.1. Taxonomy (NCBI): domain Bacteria; kingdom Bacillati; phylum Actinomycetota; class Actinomycetes; order Kitasatosporales; family Streptomycetaceae; genus Kitasatospora; species Kitasatospora sp. NPDC048286. Next base: position 244,111 of record NZ_JBICZE010000005.1, on the reverse strand, counting down.
CGGGCCCGCCGAGCAGCACCATCGGTGATCGGCAGTCAGGTCTGTACGGCTGCGCAATCTAGAGCATGGGGTGATCCATGTCACCGGAATTGACGCAACTTCCCACCAGACGGACGCGAGCGGCCGATGTCCGCCCCCGTGCGGCGGAAACGCGGCGGGAGCAGTGGCGGAAACGCGGCGCACGTACGGCGGGAAGGCGCTGCCGGCGCGGGACCCGGAGAAGCCGTCGCGGAACGCGAAGGGCACCGGCGCGCGGGTCGCGCGCGCCGGTGCCCGAAGTGCGGTGGGGGAGTGCGGCTACTCCGGACGCTTCAGCCGGGTGATGAACTTGTAGCGGTCGCCGCGGTAGATCGAGCGGACCCACTCGACCGGCTCGCCCTCGGCGTCGAAGGAGTGCCGGGAGAGCTGGAGCATCGGCAGGCCGAGGTCGGAGCCGAGCAGGCCGGCCTCGCGCGGGTTGGCCAGGGTGGTCTCGATGGTCTCCTCGGCCTCGGCCACGGTGACCCCGTACACCTCGCGCAGCGCCGCGTAGAGCGAGTTGTGCTTGGCCAGGTTGCGGCGCAGGGCCGGGAAGCGCTTGGCGGACAGGTGAGCGACCTCGATGGCCATCGGGTCGCCGTTGGCCAGCCGCAGGCGCTCGATCCGCAGCACCCGGCCGCCCGGCTTGATGTCGAGCAGCGGGGCGAGCCGGTCGTCGGCGGTGATGTAGCCGATCTCGATCAGCCGGGAGGCGGGCTCCAGGCCCTGGGCGCGCATGTCCTCGGTGTAGGAGGTCAGCTGGAGGGCCTGGGCGACCTTGGGCTTGGCGACGAAGGTGCCCTTGCCCTGGATGCGCTCCAGGCGGCCCTCGACGACCAGCTCCTGGAGGGCCTGGCGCACGGTGGTGCGCGAGGTGTCGAACTGGGCGGCCAGTGCTCGCTCGGGCGGCACCGGGGTGCCGGCGGGCTGGGTCTCGGTGAGCTGCAGCAGGTGCCGCTTCAGGCCGTAGTACTTGGGGACGCGCGCGGTCGGATCGGTTCCGGCCTGCGTCGGGAGGCTGTTCACCTCGGGGTCGTCGACCTGGGCGGTGGATCCCCCGTCGCTGCTCATCGGACCTGTTCTCCCGCTTCTCGCGAGGTCCTCACTGACCCCGCCACATCGTTAACGGCTCACATCGTTGCATGTATGGCTACGGAACGAATACCTCATCACGCGATGAACGATGTGCGGTGTCGGCTTGATAACGGGTGGTCGAGATCGGTCGAACAGCCGTTGACAGGCCCATTGGTCTAGGCCAAGCTCCAGGCAGCTGGTCTACACCACTAGGCCGGTAACTATGAATCCCCCCACCCGTTCGAAGGGGTCCGCGGCACCATTCCCCCCGCTTTGTGTGGGTCTGCCGCTGCCGCCCGACGGGGGCAACCCAGGCATCCCTCAGGAGGATGGCGTGAAGCGTCAGCTCATCGCGGCGGTCGGCGTCGCAGCAATGGTCGTCGGCGTGGCGGCTTGCGGCTCGGACGACAAGAAGGAGGGCGGTTCCTCCTCGGCGGCCAAGAACTACGACGGCAAGACCCTCACCGTGTGGCTGATGGACGGCTCGGCCCCCAAGGGCTGGGAGGACAGCGTCAAGGCGGACTTCGCCGCCGCCTACCCGGGTGCCAAGCTGGAGATCCAGACCCAGAAGTGGAACGGCATCGGCCAGAAGGTCACCGCCGCCCTCTCCGAGGGTTCGGTGGACGTCCTGGAGATCGGCAACACCCAGACCGCGGGTTACGCGGCCACCGGTGGTCTGCTCGACATCACCAAGGACAAGGCCGACCTGGGCGGCGCCGACTGGGCCGCCAACCTGAGCGAGTCCTCGATCATCGAGGGCAAGCAGTACGCCGCCCCGTGGTACTTCACCAACCGCGTGGTGACCTACAACAAGGACATCTGGACCAAGGCCGGCATCACCGCCCCGCCGAAGACCCTGGACGAGCTGTACCAGGACCTGGACAAGGTCAAGGCCGTCCCCGGCGTCAACGACGCCCTCTACATGCCCGGCCAGGAGTGGTACGTCTACTTCGGCCTGCTGCAGAGCGAGGGCGGCAAGCTCGCCAAGAAGGACGGCGACAAGTGGGTCGGCGGCCTGTCGAGCCCCGAGGGCCAGAAGGCGTTCGAGACCTACAAGAAGCTGCAGGGCTACTCGGCCACCGCCCCGAAGGACAAGGACGAGGCCACCCCGCAGCAGAAGGACATCTTCGCCAAGGGTGACATCGGCACCATCATCGGCCTCGGCTGGGAGCTCCCGAAGCCCGAGGAGCTGGCGGCCGACAAGATCGGCTTCTTCGCCCTCCCCGGCAAGACCGCGGACAAGCCGTCCAGCGTCTTCCTCGGCGGCTCGAACCTGGCGATCGCCCAGCAGAGCAAGAACCCCGAGCTCGCCAAGGGCTTCATGAAGATCGCCATGAGCGACAAGAACGAGGGCCTGGTCGCCTCGTCCGGCCTCATCCCGAACAAGGTCGCGCTCAACGGCCAGGTCACCGGCGACTTCGCCAAGGCCGCCCTGCCGGCCTCCGCCAACGGTGCGACCACCCCGAACGTCCCGACCTGGACCAATGTCGAGAACGAGCCGAACCCGATCAAGGACTTCCTGACCTCGGCGCTGACCGGCGACTACGCCGCCGCGGCCAAGAAGGCCGACGACGAGATCGCGAAGCGTCTCAACCAGAAGCAGTAAGGCAGTCGAGCGGCGTCGCTCACCGGCTCCCGGCGGGGGGGCCGGTGGGCGGCGCCTTCCGTCGTGGTCGGGTTTGCAAGGAAGAGAGAGCGATGGCTGCGCAGTCGGAACGGGTGCAGACACAGTCCCCGGAGCCAACGAAGTCCGTGGTGGCGTCCACGCCCACCACCCCCGGTGCCGAGCGCACCCCGAGCAGGGGCGGCAGACCGTCGGACGGGCCCGGCGTGGCGTCCAGGTTCGCCCCGTACCTGCTGCTGCTGCCGGCCATCGCGGTGACCCTCGTCCTGCTGCTCTGGCCGTTGGTCGAGACGGCCGTGGTGTCGTTCCAGAACCTCAACAAGCGGCAGTTCATCCAGCACCTGACCGAGTGGAACGGCTTCGGCAACTACACCGACCAGCTCACCGGCTCGGAGTTCTGGACGATCACCCTGCGCACGGTGATCTTCACGGCGGTCAACGTCGTGCTGATCATGGTGTTCGGCACGCTGATCGGCCTGCTGCTCAACACCCTCGGCAAGTGGATGCGGCTGGCGCTCTCGGTCGCCCTGCTGCTGGCCTGGGCGATGCCGGTGGTCGCCGCGACCACCGTCTACACCTGGCTCTTCGACCAGAACTTCGGCGTCGTCAACTGGTTCCTGGACAAGCTGGGCTGGCACTCCATGGCCCACTTCAACTGGACCGGCGGCCAGTACTCCACCTTCTTCGTGATCATCCTGCTGATCGTGTGGCAGTCGGTCCCGTTCGTGGCGTTCAACATGTACGCGGGCCTGACCACGATCCCCAAGGAGCTCTACGAGGCCGCCCGGATGGACGGCGCCGGCTCGGGCAAGATCTGGACCTCGGTGATCTACCCGATCATGAAGCCCTTCCTGCTGGCCACGACCTTCCTGGAGGTCATCTGGGTGTTCAAGGCCTTCACCCAGGTCTACCTGATCAACAAGGGCGGACCGGACGGCCTGACCCGCACCCTGCCGGTGCACGCCTTCCTCGAGGGCATCGGCTCCCAGCGCTTCGGCGTCGGCTCCGCGATCGCGGTGCTCACCATCCTGATGCTGGCCGCGCTGATGGCGTACTACTTCCGCATCATTCTCAAGCAGGAGGACGAGCTGTGAGGCGCTCGCTCATCGGACGCACCTGGCCGAACCTGATCGCGGTCGTCCTCTTCGTCTTCTTCCTGTTCCCCGTCTACTGGATGTTCACGACGGCGTTCAAGCAGAACAAGGACATCGTCAGCCGGGACCCCGTCTTCCTGCCGCTGAACGGCACGTTCGAGCACTTCGACCGCGCCGTGCACGTCCCGCACTTCTGGACGTACGTCACCAACAGCCTGATCGTCACCGTCGGCGCGGTGCTCGGCTCGCTGGTGATCGCCACCCTGGCCGCCTTCGCGATCGCCCGGATGCGCTTCCGCGGCCGCAAGGGCTTCGTCCTGGTCGTGATGGCCGCCCAGATGGCGCCCTGGGAGGTCATGGTCATCGCGGCGTACCTGATCGTCCGCGACAACGACATGCTCAACAGCCTGGTGCCGCTGACCGCCTTCTACCTGATGATGGTGCTGCCCTTCACGATCTGGACGCTGCGCGGCTTCATCGCCGCCGTGCCGAAGGAGCTGGAGGAGTCGGCCATGGTGGACGGCTGCACCCGCACCCAGGCCTTCGTCAAGGTGATCTTCCCGCTGCTCGCTCCCGGCCTGATGTCGACCTCGCTGTTCGGCTTCATCACCGCGTGGAACGAGTTCCCGCTGGTCAACATGCTGAACAAGAAGGAGGCGGCGCAGACCCTCCCGCTCTGGCTGTCCTCGTTCCAGACCGCGTTCGGCACCGACTGGGGCGCGACCATGGCCGCGTCGACCCTGTTCGCCGTACCGATCCTGATCCTGTTCATCTTCCTGCAGCGCAAGGCGGTCAACGGACTGACCGACGGCGCCGTGAAGGGCTGAGTCCACGTGAGCATCCTCGTTCCCACCGTGCCGGACAGCGACCAGCTGCACCGCGACGCCCTGACCGTCCTCCAGCCCGGCTTCGTCGGCACCGAGCCGCCGGAGTGGCTGCGCCGCCACCTCGCCGCGGGCCTCGGCTCGGTCGCGCTGTTCGACCGCAACGTGGTCGACCTCGGCCAGCTGTCCGCGCTGACCGGGGCGCTGCGCGCCGAGAACCCCGACCTGCTGATCGCCATCGACGAGGAGAGCGGTGACGTCACCCGGCTGGAGGCGGGCTCCGGCTCGTCCTGGCCCGGCAACCTCGCGCTCGGCGCGATCGACGACCCGGCGCTGACCCGGGACGTCGCCCGCGAGCTGGGCCGGGCGCTGGCCGCGGCCGGCGTCAACTACAACTGGGCGCCCACCGCGGACGTCAACTCCAACCCGCGCAACCCGGTCATCGGCGTCCGCTCCTTCGGCGCCGACCCCGAGCTGTGCGCCCGGCACACCGCCGCCTGGGTCGAGGGCCTGCAGTCGGCCGGCGTGGCCGCCTGCTCCAAGCACTTCCCGGGCCACGGCGACACCGCGGTGGACTCGCACCACGGCCTGCCGGTCATCGACGTCGACCTGGACGTGCTGCGGGCCCGCGACCTGATCCCCTTCCAGGCGGCGATCGCGGCCGGCACCAAGGCCGTGATGACCGCCCACATCATGATCCCGGCGCTGGACCCGAAGCTGCCCGCCACCCTGAGCCCGGCCGTGCTGCGCGACCTGCTGCGCGCGGCCCCGGCCGACGGCGGCCTGGGCTACCAGGGCCTGATCGTCAGCGACGCCATCGAGATGGGCGCCATCGCCGACACCTTCGGGATGGGCGAGGGCACCGTGCTGGCCCTGGCGGCCGGCGCGGACGCGATCTGCGTCGGCGGCGGGCTCGCCGACGAGGAGACCGTGCTGATGCTGCGCGACGCCATCGTGGCGGGCGTGCGCTCCGGCCGGCTCGCCGAGGAGCGGCTGGCGGACGCCGCCGAGCGGGTCCGGGCGCTGGGCAGCTGGGGCCGGATCGCGGCCCAGGGCGAGCGGATCGAGCCGGACCTGGCGGTCGGCCTGCGGGCCGCGCGCCGGGCGCTCCGGGTGGTCCGGGCGCCGGGCCTGGTGGTGCCCCCGGTGAGCGAGCGCCCGTACGTGGCCTCGTTCTCGGACGAGCCGAACATCGCGGTCGGCGACGTCACCCCGTGGGGCGTGGCCGGCATGCTGGCCGACCGCTTCCCCGGCACCCGCACCCGCGAGGTGTCGGCGGCCGAGGCCGCGCCGGAGCTGCTGGACGCCCTGGTCGGCGAGCTGGTGGCCGGCGCCGAGGGCCGCCGCCTGGTGCTGGTGGTCCGGGACGCGCACCGGCACGCGTGGATGTCCGCCGCGCTGGGCCGTCTGGTGGCGGCCAGGCCGGACGCCGCCGTGGTCGAGATGGGCCTGCCCCAGTCCGAGCCGGTCGGCGCCCTCCACATCGCCACCCACGGCGCCGCCCGGGTCTGCGGACTGGCGGCCGTGGAGGTCCTCACCGGACAGCCGGGAGCGGTCGGCTGAACCGACCGACGAGGCGTCACCGGCCGTGTCCGGGGACGTCGGCCCACGGGCCCGTCATGCGCATGTCGCATGGCGGGCCCGTTCCGTTTCCCGGGCGTCGACCTGCGGATCCTCCGGGTGACCGTGTTCCCTCAAGCAGGCCTTAAATCCACCTTAAGATTCACTTGGGGTGACGGAACGGCGACTGGCCGCCACGCGGTACAACAGCTCTGCAACGGCCGCCCCGAGGAGGGCTTTTGGTCGTTGACACCACCTATGGTCTAGGCCAGAGTCCAGTCATCCGGTTCGAGATTCAACCTCGCCGGATGTGGTATCGGCCCTCCCCGAAGCTCTTCGCCGCCCCCTGTCCGGACTCTCCGCCACGGGCGACGCCAATCACGCTGCCGGCGGGCAACACGGCTCTACAACCCTCGGAGGATGGCGTGAAGAAGCGTCAGCTCATCTCGACGCTCGGGACCATGGCACTGGCGGTCGGTCTGACGGCCTGTTCCTCGGCCGCGAAGCCCGCGGGCGGCGGCGCTCCCGCCGGCTCCGCGGACGCGAAGGGCGCCGCCGGCACCGTCACCGTCTGGCTGATGGACGACGCCCAGAAGAACTGGCCGGACCTGGTCCAGCGGGTCAACGACGAGTTCGCGGCGAAGTACCCGAACATCAGCCTCAAGCTCGTCTACCAGGGTTGGGCCGACAAGGTCGGCAAGCTCGACAAGGCCATCGCCGACGGCAGCGCCCCCGACGTGGTCGAGCTGGGCAACACCGAGACCATGAAGTACGTGCTCTCCGGCGCGCTGGCCCCGGTGGACCGCAGCACCTTCGACAACTCCGACACCTGGATCAAGGCGCTCGCCAACACCTGCACGTACCAGGACAAGCTCTGGTGCGTGCCCTACTACGCCGGCTCCCGGGTCGCCATCTACAACTCCACCGCCTTCCAACAGGCCACCGGCAGCGCCGACTTCCCGAAGACGGAGACGGAGCTGCTGGCCGCGCTGGACAAGATCGCGGACCGGAACAAGGCCGACAAGACCTTCTCCCCGCTGTACCTGCCCGGCCCGTACTGGTACGCCGCGATGAGCTACGTGGCCGCGTACGGCGGCGCCATCGCCAAGTTCGACGGCTCCGGCAACTGGCACGGCACCCTGCACGACCCCAAGTCCCAGCAGGGCATAGCCCACTTCGTCGACCTGGTGCGCAAGTACAACAAGGGCGACCTGACGGTCAACGAGCAGAACCAGTTCGAGTCGATGGCCCGCGGGCACGCCGCGTCCTTCTACGGCAACGGCTACGAGGCGGCGAGCGTCACCGCGCCGGTCACCGGCGACCCGAGCCTCAAGGACGCCGTCAAGGTGGCCACCATGCCCGGCCCGGACGGCAAGCCGCTGCCGACCTTCATCGGCGGCTCCGACCTCGCCCTCACCGCCAAGTCCCAGCAGGCGGCGGCGGCCGCCGACTGGATCCGGATGTTCACCGGCACCAAGTCCCAGCAGGCGCTGGCCGACAAGGACATCCTGCCGAACAACCTGACCCAGCTGAACCCGCTGAAGAACAAGCCGACCACCGCCGCCGCGGCCAACGCCGTCCCGGACGCCTGGTTCACCCCGCTGGCACCCGGCTGGGGCGCGATCGAGAAGCAGAAGATCATCCCGGACATGCTGGCCTCGATCCTCAAGGGCAAGTCGGTGGACCAGGCCACCAAGGAGGCCGACGCCGCGATCGACCAGCTGATCAACAAGGCGTCCTGACCTTCCGTCGCGGCCCGTCGCGGTGCGCCCCTCCGGCTTCCGGAGGGGCGCGTCCGTCCGGAAGCCGGAGGGGCGCGTCCGTCCGGCCTCCGGGGGCGCACTCCGTCCTCGCGGGGCGCGCGGACGGAGTGCCCGGCGGCAGGTGCGACCGTAGGATTGCCGCACGAAGTACCGCAGCGAGTGTGCGGACTCGCCGCCGTGGAGGTCCCCGCCGGGCAGCCGCCCGAGCGGGGTCGAACCGTCTCATCGGAGGCAGACCCAGATGTCCGACCCGCAGACTGTTTCCGTCCCCGGCCGGATCATGGCGGCGGAGATGGCCGAGCAGCCGGCCGTCCTCCAGCGCATCCTCGACGAGGGTGCCCCGAAGATCCGCGAGGTCGCCGCACAGATCGCCGCCCGCAAGCCGCGGTTCGTCCTGCTCACCGCGCGCGGCACGTCCGACAACGCCGCGCTGTACGCCAAGTACCTGATCGAGATCCTGCTGGGCAAGCCGGCCGGACTGACCTCGATGTCCACCACCACCGCGTACGGGGCCAAGCCGGACCTCACCGACGTCCTGGTCGTCACCGTCAGCCAGTCCGGCGGCTCGCCCGACCTGGTGGCCTCCACCAAGGCCGCCCGCGAGGCAGGCGCCGTCACCCTCGCGGTGACCAACAACGCCGCCTCGCCGCTGGCCGAGGTCTCCGAGTTCCACATCGACGTGCTGGCCGGCCCGGAGAAGGCGCTGCCGGCCACCAAGACCTACACCGCCGAGCTGCTGGCGCTCTACCTGCTGGTCGAGGGACTGCGGGGCGGTGACGGCTCGGCCGCCGAGGGGCTGCCGGGGCTGGCCGCCGGGGTGCTGGCGCGCAGGGCCGAGGTGAAGGCGCTGGCGGAGCGCTACCGCTTCGCCCAGCGCCTGGTGATCACCTCGCGCGGCTACGGCTACCCGACCGCCCGCGAGGCGGCGCTCAAGCTGATGGAGACCACCTACATCCCGGCCACCCCGTTCTCCGGCGCGGACCTGCTGCACGGTCCGCTGGCCATGGTGGACAACGTCTCGCCGGTCATCGCGATCGTCCCGGACGGCAAGGGCGGCGAGGCCCTCCAGCCGGTGCTGGACCGCCTGCGCGGGCGCGGCGCGGACCTGGTGGTGGTCGGCCGGCAGGCGCAGGTGGACGCCGCCTCGGCGGGCTTCGCGCTGCCGGCCGGCGTGCCCGAGGAGGTGCAGCCGATCCTGGAGATCCTGCCGCTGCAGCTGCTGGCCTACGAGGTCACCATCGCCCGCGGCCAGGACCCGGACGCCCCGCGCGCCCTGGCCAAGGTCACCGAGACGCGGTAGCCCGCCCCGGGCGAGGAGTCGGCCCCCGGTCCACAGGCCCTGTGGACCGGGGGCCGACTTCCTGAGCGGCGGACAAGTGGTTCCGGGGGTGGAAAGCACTACGGGCCACGGCGCCGACACGGGACCCTCAACCCGTGCGGCACCGCAGCCCGGAGCTGTCGTCGGGCGCCGGAGTCGGTCGAGAACTGTGCGGGGTCCTCGATCTGTGGCGTCCGACCGAGGAGGGGTCGCGCGCGGTCAGGGCAGTTGCGCGCGGGCCTCTCCTTGGTGCTCTTTCATTGTGGACTAGACCAATCTCGGTTGTCCAGGCCTCTCGGCAAATTGGTCTAAACAACTCCGGGGGTGGCGGGACCCCGCGCCGGGCCTCCCGCCGGACCCCGCCCGGGCCCTCCCGCAGGCCCGCTCCCAGGTCCGCCGCGCCCCGCCGGGACCGGCGGCGATACGCTCGCCATGTGCCCTCGCTGAACGAACTCGTCCGCCGCCACACCACCCTCACCGGGGCCGACGTGGAATGGCTCCACCACCTGGTCTCGGAGTGGCAGCTGCTCTCCGACCTCTCCTTCGCCGACCTGGTGCTGTGGATCCCCACCTGGGACGGCATCCGCTACGTCTCGGTGGCGCAGATGCGACCCAACACCGGGCCCACCTCCTACCAGGACGACATGGTCGGCCACCTCGTCCCGCGCGGCCGCCGCCCGCTGCTGGACGCCGCCTTCGACGAGGGCCGGATTGTGCGCGAGGGCGACCCGGAGTGGCGCGAGGAGGTCCCGGTCCGGGTCGAGTCGATCCCGGTCCGGCGCGAGGGCAAGGTGCTGGGCGTGATCGCCCGCAACACCAACCTGCTGACCGTCCGCACCCCGAGCCGGCTGGAGCTCACCTACCTCCAGAGCGCCTCCGACCTGGCCCAGATGATCGCGGCCGGCTCCTTCCCGTTCCCCGACGTCGAGCAGGCCGACATGGACGCCGCGCCCCGGGTCGGCGACGGCCTGATCCGGCTGGACGCGGACGGCATCGTCACCTACGCCAGCCCCAACGCCCTCTCCGCCTACCACCGGCTCGGCCTCACCACCGACCTGGTCGGCAGCCACCTCGGCCGGGCCACCGCCGACCTCGCCCCGCCGTCCCGCTCGGCCGTGCACGAGGCGCTGGTGAAGCTGGCGAGCGGCTGGGCGCCCCGGCAGACCGAGGTCGAGGCGCAGGGGGGAGTGGTGACCCTGCGGGCGATCCCGCTCAAGCCCAAGGGCACCCTGACGGGTTCGCTGGTGCTGTGCCGGGACGTCACCGAGCTGCGCCGCCGGGACCGCGAGCTGATGACCAAGGACGCCACCATCCGGGAGATCCACCACCGGGTGAAGAACAACCTCCAGACCGTCGCGGCCCTGCTGCGGCTGCAGTCCCGCCGGATGGACTCGGAGTCCGGCCGGGCCGCGCTGGACGAGGCGGTGCGCCGGGTCGGCTCGATCGCGATCGTGCACGAGACGCTCTCCCAGGCACTGGACGAGCAGGTGGCCTTCGACGAGATCGCCGACCGGGTGCTGGCGATGGTGATGGAGCTGTCCCAGGACGGCCGGGTGGCGACCCGCCGCACCGGCAGCTTCGGCATCCTGTCCGCCGAGGTGGCGACCCCGCTGTCGATGGTGCTGACCGAACTGCTCCAGAACGCCCTGGAGCACGCGTTCGGCCCGACCGCCTCCGGGAACCTGGAGGTCAGCGCGCTGCGCGGCCGGGCTCCGGCGACGGGGAAGGGCTGGTCGGACAGCTGGAACGGCGGCGCCCGGCCGGAGGAGTACCTGCTGATCACGGTGCAGGACGACGGCCGCGGCATGCCGGAGGGGTTCGACCCGAAGACGGCGGGCAACCTCGGGCTGCAGATCGTCCGGACGCTGGCCACCGGTGAGCTCGGCGGCACCTTCGACATGGTGGCCGGCCCGAACGGCGGGACCAAGGTGATCCTGGAGATCCCGGTCCGCTGAGGCCGCGCGAAGGTGCGCGAAGGTGTGCGACGTTGCGTGAAGGTGCGTGGCGGGGGCGTGCACGCGGCGGAAGCGCCGGGTGCACGCTCCACGCACCGGCGTGCGGAGCGCGGGACCGGAGTGCGGAACCAGGCGCGCAACCGGGTGCACAACCGGGGGCGGAAACAGAAACGAGGCCCTGTCGACCGGGGGGGGTGGGTCGACAGGGCCTCTCAACCCGTTCCGGCCGTCGGGGGGAGTCGGCCGGAGCGGGGGCTCTGGGTGGTGCGACACCTCGCCGGTGCGTTGCACACGGTGAGCGCCATAGCTCCACAATATTGCTCTAAGTGAACAGTATCAAGTGCCTGGGCGGGTCCGGTGTCGCGGGACCTGGCTGGGCGAGGTCCTTTGTGCGGAAGGCTTCACCAGGAGGTGCAGGGAAGCCTTTGATCATGTGTCGATCGGTACTGCGTTGCTGCTGGTGCTACGGCGTGTGATCGCCGGGCGATCAGGCGGTGCGGGCGCGGTTGCGGGCGGCGCGGCGCTTCATCGCGCGACGCTCGTCCTCGCTCATGCCGCCCCAGACGCCGGCGTCCTGGCCGGTCTCGAGCGCCCACTGGAGGCACTGCTCCATCACCGGACAGCGGCGGCACACGGCCTTGGCTTCCTCGATCTGCAGCAGAGCAGGACCGGTGTTCCCGATCGGGAAGAACAGCTCCGGGTCCTCTTCGCGGCAGACAGCGCGGTGGCGCCAGTCCATGGTCGTCCAACTCCTCCTGCCGCGGGGGGTGGCCCGATCGGCACAATCGAATGGCTTGTGAATGTGAACGCTTTCACGAATCCCGCAACAGCAAAAGAGACCAGAGGCCCGCCGGGCCCGGGTGGTCTGTGCTGAGGGGATTCGGCGATTCGAGGGACGAACCGCGGTCGGCGCTCCTGTGGTTCCGGAGTTGCCGTCGCTGCGATGTGTCCCGATCGCCATGTAGAGGTTCGCAAACCTCGGGCTCGGATACAACCCCCTTCGGGGAGGAATTTTGGATTCTTCGGTGTCGCCTAGCTCACAGCCAGTACTTCTATGGAGTGAAGGGGGCTTGTGCGTTCGAGAAGAAGGAGGAACCCCCCTTCCAGTCACACAATCACACGCAGTGCCCGCCGTACGCCTGTGAAACTGACGCGACTCCTGTCTCCAAGATGGTCCCCGTCGACCTGGAACGGGGCCGCTTCCTCCGAAACCAAGGTGAAGTGTCTGACGTCGTGATAGGAGACGACGTGCTTCCCGGAGGGGCCGGCCGGAGGGGTGCCGTCGCTCGAAGGTGCGTACGACCGCAGGATCTGACGGACCGTTCGAGCCGTGCCGAACGCCGTCATCCGGGTGATGCCGAAGACGTCCAGATCCGTGTCGAAGGAGGCGAGCGGTGAGGGGTAGACCGGACGGTTGCCGAGGAAGGTCCACGGCGAGGTGTTGCTGACTATCGACAGGACCAGGCCCGAAACCCGCTCGCGGCCAGGCAGCTCAAGGGAGACCGGGCCGGAACGGCGCTGCTCACGCTGGGTGAAGTAGTGCCGCAGGGCCTGGCCGACGTACAGGGCGTGGGTGGACTTGCGCCCGGCCCGTCGCTGCTCCTCGACCCGGCCGACCACCCCGGCGTCGAAGCCGAGGCCGGCGGTGAAGGTGAACCAGCGGTCCGGCAGCCCCTCCGTCATCGCCTTGCCCAGCCCGATCGGCCGCTCCCGGCCGTGCTCCAGCGCGTCCAGCAGGGCACCGGTGGCCTCCACCGGGTCGTTGGGCAGGCCCAGCGCGCGGGCGAACACATTGGTCGAACCGCCCGGCACCACGGCCAGTCGCGGGACCTTCTCGCCCGGGCCGTGCGCCAGCAGCCCGTTCACCACCTCGTTGACGGTGCCGTCCCCGCCCAGCGCCACCACCAGGTCGACCGTGCCGTCCTCCGCCGCCTCGCGGGCCAGGTCGCGCGCGTGGCCCCGGTACTGGGTCTCGGCGACCTCCAGCTTGAGATCGCTGCGCAGGGCGTGGATCAGGACGTCCCTGGTCCGGCCACTGGTGGTGGTGGCCTTGTGGTTCACGACCAGGAGAGCGCGCATGGGGAAAGCCTACGGGTCGGTACGGACCAACCGGCGGCTACCCTGCTGGAGTGACCGCAGAAACCTCCGCCCCCGCACCCTCGGCCGGCTCCGGGCGCCCGGCCTCCCTGACGCTGGGCGCCGCCATCACCGCCCTGGAGGGCATCGCGCTGGCCCTCGTCGGCGTCTCGGACATGGTGTCCGCGCTGTCCGGCCAGGCCAAGCAGCTCGCCCTGAACGAGTTCGGCGGAGCGGTCATCGTGCTGCTCGGCGTGCTGCCGGTGCTGGCCGCCCGCGCGCTGCTCAGGGAGCGCCGCTGGGGCCGCAGCCCGGCCGTGCTGACCAACTCGATCTGCCTGCCGGTCGCCTACTACATGTTCGAGAGCGGCGGCGCGATGATCGCGGTTGGCGCGCTGGTCGGCGTGCTCGGCCTGGTGGGCATCGGCTGCCTGCTGAACCCGAAGTCGACGGCGGCCCTGTACGCCCCGTCCGAGGACTAGGGCACACAGGGCCGGGAGTCGTACGCGCGGCCGCCCGAACTGAGCGGCCGTCAGTCCTACTCCTCCACCAGGAGCTTCTCCCGCAGCTGCGCCAAGGTCCGGGCGAGCAGCCGGGACACGTGCATCTGGGAGATCCCCACCTCGGCGGCGATCTGCGACTGGGTCATGTTCCGGAAGAACCGCAGCACCAGGATCTTCTGTTCCCGGGGCGGCAGTTGGGCCAGCAGCGGCTTGAGCGACTCGCGGTACTCGACGCCCTCCAGCGCCTCGTCGGTGGCGCCCAGGGTGTCCGCGACGGCCGGCGACTCGTCGTCGCTGTCCGGCACGTCCAGGGACAGCGTGGAGTACGCGTTGGCGGACTCCAGGCCCTCCAGGACGTCCTCCTCGGAGATCCCCAGGTGCTCGGCCAGCTCGTGCACCGTGGGGGAGCGGCCGTGCCGCTGGGAGAGCTCGCTGGTCGCCGTGGTGAGCGACAGCCGCAGCTCCTGGAGCCTGCGCGGGACGCGCACCGCCCAGCCCTTGTCGCGGAAGTGCCGCTTGATCTCCCCGACGATGGTCGGCGTCGCGTAGGTGGAGAACTCGACCCCGCGCTCGTGGTCGAAGCGGTCCACCGACTTGATCAGGCCGATGGTGGCGACCTGGGTCAGGTCGTCCAGCGGCTCGCCCCGGTTGCGGAAGCGCCGGGCCAGGTGCTCGACCAGCGGGATGTGCATCCGCACCAGCTGGTTGCGCAGCTCGACCCGCTCCGGGGAGCCCTCGGGCAGCGCGGACAGCCGGACGAACAGCGCGCGGGCGGCCTCCCGGTCCGGGGCGCCGGTGCGGTGCGAGCCCTGGGTGGGGACGGTGCCGTGCAGCTCGGCCTCGCCCGCCGGGTCCGTCCCGTCCGCCGGGTCCGGCGGGGGCGCGGCGGCAGGCGTCGGCTCGGACGTCGGCTCGGTGGGGTGGCTCATCCGCTGGGCGTCCTTCGGGTGCGCTTCGTCGTTGGCGGCGAGGCCGGGAACGCTCGCCTGGGTCGGTACGGCAGGTCCCGCCGTCGCGAGGCCGGTACGGTCCAGATCACTCACGGCCATTCCCCCGTTCCGTTCCGGGAGCACCGGGGCCGACGGCCCCGGAATCGTCTCGTTGGTCGTACCGCGTGGGCGGCGGTACCGGGAGCCGTCCGTCGGGCCCCGGGGCGGGGATCGGCGGACGGCCCTTGCGCGGGTGCTGCTCGGTGCTGCTCGGTCGTGCGGTTCGGCTCGGCGCCCGGCTAGTGGACGGGAGAGCCGCCGCGCTTCTTGTGCAGGCTGATCGACACGGTTTTGTCCTCGGCGACCGAGGAGTCGACCTCGCCGGCCAGGGCGGAGAGCACCGTCCAGGCGAAGGTGTCCCGCTCGGGGGCCTTGCCGTCGGTGGTCGGGGCGGAGACGGTGACCTTCAGCGAGTCGCCGACCAGCCGGAACTCGCAGGACAGGACGGAGCCGGGCACCGCCTGCTGGAGCAGGATGGCGCAGGCCTCGTCGACCGCGATCCGCAGGTCCTCGATCTCGTCGAGTGTGAAGTCCAGCCGGGCCGCCAACCCGGCCGTCGCTGTTCGCAGGACGGAGAGGTAGGCCCCCGCTGCGGGCAGCCTGACCTCCACGAAGTCCTGAACACCGAGATCGCCGTCGATCTGGGACACCCTTGCCTCCTGGGTGACGCGCTGTGCCTTCTTTGGTACCCCGCTTGTTACCGCTTGCTGCCCCCGAAGGGGGGTCCGGCGCGGCGGATCCACCATCGCTCTGCCTTCCGCAACCCCGGTTCGGGAGTTACTCATGGTAAGGCATTGCGACGCAGGGTGGCAGACCCTTTCTCCGGACTCCGGAGAGCCGTTCAGCGCCGTCCGGCGTCGGCCAGCGCCTCGTCGGTGAGCCGGTACACCGTCCACTCGTCCATCGGCACCGCGCCGATGGACTTGTAGAAGTCGATCGAGGGCTGGTTCCAGTCCAGGACCGACCACTCGACCCGGGAGTAGCCGCGCTCGACGGCGATCCGGGCCAGTTCCAGCAGCAGCGCCTTGCCGTGGCCGCCGCCGCGGGACTGCGGGCGGACGTACAGGTCCTCCAGGTAGATCCCGTGGGTGCCGCGCCAGGTCGAGAAGTTGCGGAACCAGACCGCGAAGCCGACCGGCTCGCCGGTGGTGTCGTCCTCGGCGATCAGCCCGAACAGGGCCGGGTTCTCGCCGAAGAGGGCCTGGTGCAGCTGTTCCTCGGTGGCCTTCGCCTCGTGCAGTGCCTGCTCGTAGTCCGCGAGTTCGCGGATCATGGCGTGGATGACGGGGACGTCGGTGGCGACGGCGGTGCGGATCATGCCACTGAGCCTACTGCTCGGGACCGGTCTCGTCCCAGGCCTGGACGGAGGTCTGGTCGACGATCCGGCCGTCCCGCAGCCCGGCCATCGAGGACATCAGCACCCGGACGCCGTCCGGGTACCGGCAGGACTCCAGGAAGGCGACGTGGTCGCCCTGGACCACCACCTGTTCCAGCTTGTGGGTCATCTCGCGGCTGTAGATGTCGTCCAGCATGGCGCCGATCTCCTCCCGCCCGTGCATCACCAGGGGGTGGCTGGGCTGGGTCTTGCGATCGACCATGCGCAGTTCGGCGTCCTCCGCGTAGAGCGCGAGGAGGGTCTCGGCGTCGCGGCGCTCGATGCCCTGGCGCAGTGCGCGGGTGTCGAAGGCGGCGGGGGCCGCCGTGGTGGTCATGATCTCGCTCCTCCGGTCGGGTTCCGTCGGCTCGTACCTTGAGCGTACGCCCGGCCGCCCGGGGCCGGAGGAGCGAGAGCGGGGCCGGTCAGCGGGCCGGGACGGTGCGCAGGTACCCGGCCAGCGCGCCGATCGCGGCCGGGTTGCGCGGGCTCTCCACCAGGTCGACGTAGTCCATGACGAAGATCTGGTCGTTGCGGATCGCGGCGACGCCGGCCAGCGGCGGGAAGGACTTGAGGAACTTCCGCTTCTCCTCGGCGCCGGTGCTGCCGTAGTTGTTGATCACGATCACCTCGGGGTCGCGCTCCACCACGCTCTCCCAGCCGGCCGTGAGCCAGGTGTCGGTGAGGTCGCCCATGACGTTGGTCCCGCCGGCCTTGGCGATGATCTCGTTGGCGGCGGCGAACTTCCCGGCGGTGTACGGCTTGTCCTGCCCGCTGTCGTACAGGAAGACGGACGGGCGGCGCTCGGGCTGCGGGACGGCGGCGATCCGCGCCTTGAAGTCGGCGATCAGCTTGTCGGCGCGGTCCTTGACGTCGAAGACCTCGCCGAGGTTGGCCAGGTCGGTGTAGAGCGCCTCCAGCGGGTCCATCACGCCGCGCTCGGTGCCCTTGCCGCTGCGGCAGGACTCGCTGAGCACGTACGAGTCGATGCCGAGCGCCTTGAGGGTCTGCGGGGTGACGCCGCGGCCCTCGTCGAAGCCGTAGTGCCAGCCGGCGAAGACCAGGTCGGCCTTGGCGTCCAGGGCGATCTCCTTGGTGATGATCTGCTTGGAGAGCCACTTCGCCTGCTGGTAGCCGTCCTTCCAGGCGACCTGGTCGATCTTCCCCTTGTCGTCGGGCATCACGTAGCCGGCCATCCGGTCGGCGAGGCCCAGGGAGAGCATCAGTTCGGTGATGCCGACGTCGTTGGTCACCACCCGGGCGGGCTTCCGGTCGAAGGTGAGCTTCTCGCCGCAGTTGTCCACCGTCACCGGGTAGTGGGCGGAGGCGGTGGCGGTCTCCTTGGGGGCGATCTCGGCCCCGCAGGCGGTGAGTCCGAGGGTGAGCAGGGCGGTGGCGGCAACGGCCTTGGTGCGCACGGTGGTTCCTCTGGGCAGGGGGGCGGATCAGGCGGGGCGGTCGAGACGGTCGAACAGCAGCTGGAGGGCGCCGCTCTCCGGGTGCCGCACCGGGGTGGCCCGGACGCCGAACACCTCGGCCAGCAGGGCGGGTCGGAGCACCTCCTCGGGCGTGCCGGAGGCGACGATCCGGCCGGCCCGCAGCACGTACAGCAGGTCGCAGTGACCCGCGGCCAGGTTGAGGTCGTGCAGCGCGGTGAGCACCGTCGGGCCGGCCTCGCGGGCGAGCGCCAGCACCTCCAACTGGTGGGCGATGTCGAGGTGGTTGGTGGGTTCGTCCAGCACCAGCAGGCGCGGCTCCTGGACCAGGGCGCGGGCGAACAGCACCCGCTGCTTCTCGCCCCCGGACAGGCTCAGGAAGCCGCGCTCGGCCAGGTGTCCGGCCCGGACCTTGCGCAGCGCCTCGGCGCAGCGCTCGGCGTCCCCGTCGGTGGGGGCGCCGAAGCCGCGGCGGTGCGGCAGCCGGCCCATCGCGACCACCTCGGCGACGGTGAAGTCGAACTCGGCGGAGTGCTCCTGGGTCAGCGCGGCCACCCGGCGGGCCGCCTCGCGGGCGGTGAGGGCGTGCAGGTCGTCGCCGGCCAGCCGGACCGCGCCGCCGGCCGGCTTCAGCACCCGGTAGACGCAGCGCAGCAGCGTCGACTTGCCGCTGCCGTTCGGGCCGATGAGCCCGACCACCTGTCCGGCGGCGGCCGCCAGGCTCACCTCGTGGACCAGCCGGGTGCCGGCCAGCTCCACCGAGGCGGCGTCGACGGCGAGGTCCTGGGCGTGCGCGGCCACGGCGGCCGCCTCGGTCACGTCGGTCACCGGGTGCCTCCGAAGGACTGGCCGCGGCGCCGCATCATCAGCAGGAAGGCGGGCACGCCGAGCACCGCGGTGAACACCCCGACGGGCAGTTCGGCGGGCGCCAGCAGGGTGCGCGAGGCGATGTCCACCCAGACCAGCAGCAGGGCCCCGGCGAGCGGGGCGATCACCAGCACCCGGCGGTGCCCGGCGCCGACCAGCATCCGGGCCAGGTGCGGCATCAGCAGCCCGACGAAGCCGATCGCCCCGCTGACCGCGACCACGGTGCCGGTGACGGCGGCGGTCACCACGAACAGCTCGCGGCGCAGCCGGTCCGGGTCCACGCCGAGCGAGGCGGAGGTCTCGTCGCCCATCGCGAGCGCGTCCAGTCGTCCGGCGGCGCAGGCCAGGTAGGCGAGGCCGGCCAGGACGGTGACGGCGGCGATCGGCACCGAGCCCCAGGTGGCGCCGCCGAGGCTGCCGAGCAGCCACATCATGGCGTCCCGGGCGGCCTCGCCGCGGTCGGCGGCGAAGACCATCAGGGTGGTGGCGGCGGAGAACCCGTAGGACAGGGCGGTGCCGGTGAGCACCAGGCGCAGCGGGGTGAGCCCGAACGCGGTGCGGGCGGCGAGGTAGACCAGCGTCATGGCGGCCAGGGCGGAGCCGAAGGCGGAGGCGGAGATCGCCCACACGCCGAGCGAGGCGAAGGCGCCGAACAGCAGGACGGCGTTGGCGCCGACGGCCGCGCCGGAGGAGATGCCGAGGACGAAGGGGTCGGCCAGCGCGTTGCGCACCAGGGCCTGGACGGCGACGCCGCAGGCGGCCAGTCCGGCGCCGACCACGGCGGCCAGCACGGTGCGCGGCAGCCGGATCTCCCAGACGATCGCGTACGCGGCCGCCTCGTCCGCCTCCAGCCGACCGTCCGTCAGCCCGGCGCCCAGCAGCCGCAGCACCCGGGGCAGGCCGAGCCCGGAGGAGCCGAGGGCGACCCCGCAGACCAGCGAGAGCAGGAGGGCGGCGCCGAGGCCGGCGGCGAGCGGGACGACGGGTATGCGACGAGTGGGCGGGCCGACTGCCCGGTCTGCGGGTGCGCGGTTCACGGGTGCGCCTTGCCTCGGGCCGGGGTGCGCCGGGGCGGGCGCGGGCCGGGGCGTGCCGGGGCGCCGTTCCCCTCGCAGTCCACGGCGAGTTGTCGGGAGTTCGGCGGCCGAGGGCGATCGGGCTGGCGCGGCCGTACGGGCTGGTACGGGCCGTGCTCACCGTTGCGGGTCAGCGCCGGATTCACACCGGACTTCCCCCTCGGACGCCCTGGCAGCATAACAGCCACTCAGGGCAGGCAACCCTTACCGGCCGGGGATCGGGCGTGAACGCACGACCGCCCCCGTCCGGTGGTCCGGACGGGGGCGGTCGGGTGGCGACGCGTCAGGCTCAGGCCTGCTTGGTCTCCCAGAAGATCTTGTCGACCTCGGCGATCAGGTCCAGCAGGGCCTGGCCGGTGGCCGGGTCGGTGGACGCCTTGGCGGCCGAGGCGGCCTTCAGGGTGTCGTTGATCAGCTGGTGCAGCTGCGGGTACTTCTCGAAGTGCGGGGCCTTGAAGTAGTCGCTCCACAGCACCGAGATGTGGTGCTTGACGGCCTCGGCGCGCTGCTCCTTGATGATGATGGCGCGGGCGCGGAAGTGCGGGTCCTCGTTGGCCTGGTACTTCTCCTGGGTGGCCTTGACGGACTCGGCCTCGAGCTTGGCCTGCGCGGGGTCGTACACGCCGCAGGGCAGGTCGCAGTGGGCGTGGGCGGTGGCGCGCGGTGCAAACAGACGAGAGAACATGGGAGTCCTTCCTTAGATCGTCTTCCCGCGCCCGAGATTACCCTTCCGCCCTCCCGGTTTCGCGATCGGGCGGCGGGCCTAGGGCGAAAGACGGACCCGGAACCGGGGTATTCCGGACATCGGAGCGCTGACGGCCCGTACGGCAGACTGGGGGACGGGCGGAGCGGGAGGAGGAGTCGTGGCGCGGAGCACGCGACCGGAGGACGTCGGAGCCGGGGACCGGGGCGGAGTGCTGCCGTTCGGGCTGGTCGACGTGGCGGGGCCGTCGATGGTCCCGACCCTGCGCGAGGGCGACCGGCTGCTGGTCCGGTACGGCGCGCCGATCCGGCCGGGCGCGGTGGTGGTCTTCCGGCACCCGTTCCAGCAGGACCTGCTGGTGGTGAAGCGGGCCGCCGAGCGCCGGCCCAAGGGCTGGTGGCTGCTGTCCGACAACCGCCCGGTGGACAGCGACAGCCGCAGCTACGGCGCCGTCCCGGACGAGCTGGTGCTCGGCCGGGTGCTGCTGCGGCTGAGCCCGAGCCCGGCCTGGCTGGCGCCGGGGCGCCGGCTGGAGCGGCTGCTGCTCACCCCGCGGCTGGCCCGGGTGCCGGGCCTGGCCCGCCGGCTCGGCGCCTGGGTGGAGGAGGTCTGAGGCCCCGGGGCCCCGAACTCCCGGGGCCCCGAACTCCCCAGGCCCTGAGTTCGCGAGGGCCTGAGTTCGCGAGGGCCTAGGCCCGGGCCGCGGCCTCCGCCTCCTGGCGCTTGCGGGCCCGGTAGGCGGCCACGTTGGCGCGGGTCGCGCAGCGGTCCGAGCAGTAGCGGCGGGAGCGGTTGGTCGAGGTGTCCAGGTAGGCGTTGCGGCAGGGCGCGGCCTGGCAGATGCCGAGCCGGTCGGCGCCCAGCTCGGTCAGGTGGACGGCCAGGCCCATGCAGGCGACCGCGGTGTAGTGCGCGGTGGCGGTGGGGGAGTTGTCGGCCAGGTGCAGGTGCCAGCGCGGCCGCCCGGCGTCGTCCAGGAGGTCGTGCCCGGAGACCAGCGGGCTGACCGGGTACTCCATCAGCAGGCTGTTCAGCAGGTCGACGCCGCGGACCTCGTCGCCCTCGGCGGCGGCCTCGAAGACCCCGCGCAGCCTGGTCCGCACCGCCCGCAGCCGGGGCAGGTCGGACTCGTCGGCGAGGGCGGCGGCCCGCGAGGAGTCGGAGAACAGGCCGCGCACCGCCTCCACGGAGGTCAGCGTGTCGGTGCCGCGCTCGGGCTCCTCGGTGTTCACCAGCCGAACGGCGAGATCGGCGTAGGCGGCGAGCTCCACAGGGGTCCTTCCAGATTCGGTAACGGGCTGACTGCCTCCAGCCTATTACTCGTACGGCGTTCCAGCCTCCTTTCCCCGGTGGGAAAGGGGTCGGCGCCCGGCAGGACGGGTCTGCCGGGCGCCGACGGTACGGCCTAGAGCACCTTGGACAGGAAGGCCCTGGTGCGCTCGTGCTGCGGGTTGGTGAGCACCTCGCGGGGGTTGCCGGACTCGACCACCACGCCGCCGTCCATGAACACCAGGGCGTCGCCGACCTCGCGGGCGAAGCCCATCTCGTGGGTGACGACCACCATGGTCATGCCCTCCTCGGCGAGGCCGCGCATGACGTCGAGGACGTCGCCGACCAGCTCCGGGTCGAGCGCGGAGGTGGGCTCGTCGAAGAGCATCAGCTTGGGCTTCATGGCCAGCGCGCGGGCGATCGCCACGCGCTGCTGCTGGCCGCCGGAGAGCTGCGAGGGGTAGTTCCCGGCCTTGTCGGCCAGGCCGACCCGCTCCAGCAGGGCCATGCCGCGCTCGCGGGCGTCGGCCCTGCTCTCGCCCTTGACCTGGACCGGCGCCTCCATGACGTTCTCGATGGCGGTCATGTGCGGGAACAGGTTGAAGCGCTGGAAGACCATGCCGATGTCGCGCCGCTTGAGGGCGACCTCGCGGTCCTTGAGTTCGTGCAGCCGGTCGCCCTTCTGCCGGTAGCCGACCAGCTCGCCGTCCACCCAGAGGCGGCCGCCGTTGATCTTCTCCAGGTGGTTGATGCACCGCAGGAAGGTCGACTTGCCGGAGCCGGAGGGGCCGATCAGGCAGAACACCTCGCCCTGCTCGACCTCCAGGTCGATGCCCTTGAGCACCTCGACCGGGCCGTAGGACTTGTGCACGTTCTCGGCGCGGACCATGGGCTCGGTGGACGCCGCGGCGTCGGCGGGGGTCTTGCTCAGGTCGGTCATACGTGACCACCTCCCTCGAGCCCCGGGACGACGTCGGCGTTCGTCTTGGGGGCGGGCTTCCCGGCGAACAGGCCCCGCAGCCGCTGCAGCGGGGTGGGCGGCAGGGTGCGGTTGGAGCCCCGGGCGTAGTGGCGCTCGATGTAGTACTGGCCGATGGTCAGCACCGAGGTGAAGAACAGGTACCAGAGGCTGACCACGATCAGCAGCGGGATGTTCTGGTAGTTGCGGGAGTAGATGACCTGGCCGGCCCGGAAGATCTCCTCCAGGGAGATCACGGAGACCAGCGAGGTGGTCTTGAGCATCGAGATGGTCTCGTTGCCGGTCGGCGGGATGATCACCCGCATGGCCTGCGGCAGGACGATCCGGCGCATGGTCTGGAACCGGCTCATGCCGAGCGCGTGCGAGGCCTCGGACTGGCCCTCGTCGACCGACTGGATGCCGCCGCGGACGATCTCCGCCATGTAGGCGGCCTCGTTGAGGCCGAGGCCCAGCAGGGCGGCGACGAAGGTCGGGATCAGCACGTTGGTCTGCTCGGACCAGAACTCCGGCCCCCACGGCACGCCGATCGACAGCTTGGCCCAGATCAGGCCGAGGAAGTTCCAGAACACCAGCTGAACCAGGACCGGGGTGCCGCGGAAGATCCAGATGTAGACCCAGGCGACGCCGGCCAGCAGCGGGTTCGGGGAAAGGCGCATCACCGCGAGGACGATGCCGCCGACCACGCCCATGAGCATGGCGAGAACGGTCAGTTCCAGCGTCACCAGCAGGCCGTGCATGATGCTGTCGTGGAACAGGTACTGACCGACGATGTCCCACTTGAAAGCGGGGTTGGTGAAGAGGGCGCTCACGAGCATCGCCGCGAGTACGGCGATGACGACGGCGCCGGCCCAGCGTCCGGGGTGACGGACGGGGACGGCCCTGATGGTCTCGGGCCGCCCCTTCTCCGCCGTCCCCTTGTCCAAAGAGTTCACGGTGTGGCCTCGGGGGAGAAGTGAAGCGTACGAGGGTCAGGAGGCGCCGTTGACGACCGACTTTTCGATGGCGCCGGCCTCGACACCCCACTTGTTCAGGATCTGCTTGTAGGTGCCGTCGTCGATCAGCGACTGGACGGCGCCCTGGATGGCCGGGGTGAGCTTGGAGCCCTTGGCCAGGGCCACGCCGTAGGGGGCCACGCCGTAGGTCTCGCCGACTTTCTCCAGCTGGCCGCCGGACTGCTTGACCGCGTAGTCGACGACCTGGGAGTCGGCCATCAGCGCCTGGTCGCGGCCGGAGACCACGGCGTTGGTGACGTCCGTCTGGAGGTCGAACTTGTCGCCCCCGTTCTGGATGCCCGGCTTGCCGGCCTTGGCGCAGTCGGGGTCGCGGGTGTCCTTGATCTCGTCGGCCTGGGTGGTGCCGGTCTGGACGGCGACCTTCTTGCCGCAGAGGTCCTTCGGGTCGATCTTCTCCGGGTTGCCCTTCTTCACCGCGACGGCGCTGCCGGAGTTGAAGTAGGTGACCATGTCGACGATCTGCTCGCGCTCCTTGTTGTCCGTGAAGGACGACATGCCGAGCTGGAACTTGTTCGACTGGATGCCGGGGATGATCGCGGTGAAGCCGGAGTCCTGGACCTCGGCCTTCAGGCCGAGCTTGGCGGCGATGGCGTTGGCCAGGTCGACGTCCATGCCGATGACCTTGCCGCTGTCGTCCTTGAACTCGTCCGGCGCGTAGGAGGCGTCCGCGCCCACCACGAGCTTGCCGGCCGCCTTGACGTCATCCGGGACGAGCGAGGCCAGCTTGGGATCGGCCTTGACCTCGTTGACGGTCGCGGAGGCGTTGGGGGCGCCGCTGCCGTCGCTCTTGCTGCTGCTGCAGCCGGTCAGCACGAGGGAGACCGACGCGGCGACCACACCGGCTGCGAGGAGCCGGCTGCGCTGGGTACGGGTGGTCATGAGGGGGATCTCCATCCTGGGGGAGAGAGGTCGGGCGGAGCGCGCCGCGGGAGCGGCGCACCGGAACGGCGAGCCGCGCGGCTCGGTACGGGTGCGTGTCGCCGTACGTCGTCGTACGTGCAGGCCGGGTCGTGCAGTTGCCCGGGCGCGGGGGTGCCGCCCGGGGGTGTACGAGGTACTGCTTCCGCCACCCTCCGCCGAGGTGGACGTTGACCGGTCGGCCTCGACCAGTGGCCGGCTCGATCCGAGATGGGGGGAATCCTGCCATCTGATGACAGTCAGGTGGCCCTCATCCAGATCAAAATCGGATAACGAGGGGTCGCACTGTCCGCTATTCGGACTTATCCCGTGTCCCTGTCACTCTGCGCATAGGTATGCAGACCCGTCCGTGCCGTACCCGGGGGTCCGCCGCCCGCCGGTCAGATGCCCCCGTTGACCACCGCGTTCTGCGCCGCGCCGGCGCTCACGTTCCACTTGGCCAGGATCTTGTCGTACTCACCGCTGCGGATCAGCTGGTCGATCGCCTTGGCCAGCACGTCGCGCAGCTGCCCGTCGTCCTTGCGCAGCGCGATCCCGTACGGGTTGGAGGTGGACTGCCCGCCGGTCACCTCGAAGCGGGCGCCGCCGTCGGTGGTCTTCGCCGCGTAGGCGGCCACCGGGAAGTCGTTCAGGCCGGCCGCGGCCGCGCCGGAGGCGACCTCGGCCAGCGCCTTGGTGTCGGTGTCCAGCTTGTGGGGGACCAGCGCGGGACGGCCGGCCCGGGTGCAGACGGACACCTGGCGGGTGACGATCTCGTCCTGGGTGGTGCCCTGCTGGAGCGCGACGGTCTTGCCGCACAGGTCGTCCAGGCTCTTGATCGCCTTGGGGTTGCCCTTCGGGACGACGATCGAGGTGCCGGCGATGAAGTAGTCCACGAAGTCCACGCCGGGGCCGGCCTGCTTGCCGTTCTCGTCCAGGGCGTCACGGCGCTTGCGGGTGTCGCTGAGCGCCGACATCGCCACGTCGTACTGCTTGGCCTGGAGGTTCGGCACCAGCTTGTCGAAGGGGGTGTCGACGAACTCGACCCGTACGTCGAGGATCCGGCCCAGGGCGGCGGCGAGCTCCGGGTCGAGGCCGGTCGGGGTGCCGTCCGGGCCGCGGAACTCCACCGGGGCGTAGTTGACGTCCATGCCGACCCGCAGCACCCCGGCCGACCGCAGGGTCTTCGGCAGCTTGCCGCGCAGGTCCTTGACCGGATCCTCCGCGGCGGCCTGCCCGCCACTGCCGCAGCCGGTCAGCAACAGGGCTCCGGCGGTCGTCAGGGCGGCGGCGGCCGGGATCGGACGGCGGGCGAGGCGGGCGTGACGCATGAGGGCGGCTCCTGTGGGAGGGACGGGCGCCGCCACGGTGTCGCGCGGGTGTACGCGAAATGGCGGACAAGCGATCCTGCCATCCCGGCCTGCCGGGCCCGGCAGCGGGTGTGTCAGAATTCGGTACCGGGTGACCCCCGAACGCTCGAACCAGACCGACGAGCCCCGACAGGCTCGCGGTGCTCGGGAACGGAAGTCCTCACGCGGCTCCGTATCCGGGGCGCCGACTCCCTTCGGACCTGCGTTCACTCCTGCGGGTGCGGGTGCGCGTGCGCTCATGCCGCTGCCGCCGCCGGTGCCCTGCGCTGAGACGCCGGGCTTCCGTGACGCGACAGCTCGGCGATGAACCGTACGTGACGAGGACGAAAAGGCATAGGTGCGATGCCGTCGTCCGACCTACGCTCGGCCCGTAAGCACAACGCGGACAACAGAAGACCCAACAAAACCCTCATCCGAGGGCGCCGCCCGACGGCAGCGCCCCGACCCTGACCCCGGGTCCGCTTCGGCGTACCCGGTTTCCGGTTTCCGGCCGGGTCGTCCTCCCGTCGGCCGCGCGTCCTCGCCAGATCAATGACGAAGAGGTCATCGTGGCAGCGGAGATCATCAGCAGCACCCAGGACACCGACGATCCGGTCGACGCGGTTTTCGCGCTCCACCGCGGCGGCAAGATGGAGATCCGGGCGACCGTCCCGGTGCGCGACGCGGACGACCTGTCCCTCGCCTACACCCCCGGTGTCGCCCGGGTCTGCACGGCCATCGCCGAGCAGCCGGAACTGGTCAACGACTACACCTGGAAGTCCAACACCGTCGCGGTGGTCACCGACGGCACCGCGGTGCTGGGCCTCGGCGACATCGGCCCGCAGGCCTCGCTGCCCGTGATGGAGGGCAAGGCCATCCTGTTCAAGCAGTTCGGCGGCGTGGACGCGGTGCCGATCGCGCTCGCCTGCACCGAGGTCGACGAGATCGTCGAGACCGTGGTCCGGCTGGCGCCCTCCTTCGGCGGCGTCAACCTGGAGGACATCTCCGCGCCCCGCTGCTTCGAGATCGAGCGCCGGCTCCAGGAGGCCCTGGACATCCCGGTCTTCCACGACGACCAGCACGGCACCGCGATCGTCACCACCGCCGCCCTGTGGAACGCCGCCAAGGTGACCGGCCGTGAGATCGGCTCGCTGCGGGCCGTCATCTCCGGCGCCGGCGCGGCCGGCATCGCCATCGCCAAGATGCTGGTCGCGGCCGGCATCGGCGACGTGGCCGTCTGCGACCGCAAGGGCGTGGTGTACGAGGGCCGCGGCGATCTCACCGACGTCAAGGCCGAGATCGCCGCGCGGACCAACCGCACCGGCCTCAAGGGCTCGCTGGCCGACGCGATGGCCGGCGCCGACGTGTTCATCGGCGTCTCCGGCGGCACCGTGCCGGAGGAGGTCGTCGCGACCATGGCCGAGGGCGCGTTCGTCTTCGCGATGGCCAACCCCACCCCGGAGATCCACCCCGAGGTCGCGCACAAGTACGCCGCGGTGGTCGCCACCGGCCGCAGTGACTTCCCGAACCAGATCAACAACGTGCTGGCCTTCCCGGGCATCTTCGCGGGCGCCCTCCAGGTCCGCGCCTCCCGGATCACCGAGGGCATGAAGCTGGCCGCCGCCAAGGCGCTGGCCGGCGTCGTGGCCGACGAGCTGACGCCGCAGAAGGTCATCCCCTCCCCGTTCGACGAGCGGGTCGCGCCGGCGGTCACCAAGGCCGTCGCCGAGGCCGCCCGGGCGGAGGGCGTGGCGCGGATCTGACGATCCGACCGGACACCGCCGATCGGCCCGGGGCCGGGACACGCGTCACACGTTCGCGTGGTTCCCGGCCCCGGCCGTCGGGGCTATCGTCCGGGGCATGTTCGCTGCCTACGCCGCACGTATCGACGCCGCCGACCCGCTGAGCGGGCTGGAGCTGGGCGAGCTCCCCGAGCCGCAGGCCCGTCCCGGATGGAGCGTGGTCACGGTCCGGGCCGCCAGCCTCAACCACCACGACCTCTGGTCGTTGCGCGGGGTCGGCCTGCCCGCCGAGAAGCTGCCGATGATCCTCGGCTGCGACGCCGCCGGCGTCGACGAGCACGGCAACGAGGTGGTCGTGCACTCGGTGATCGGCCAGAGCGGCTACGGGGTCGGCCCGGACGAGCCGCGGTCCATCCTGACGGAGCGCTACCAGGGCACCTTCGCCCAGCGGGTGGCCGTACCCACCTGGAACCTGCTGCCCAAGCCCGCCGAGCTGAGCTTCGAGCAGGCCGCCTGCCTGCCCACCGCCTGGCTGACGGCGTACCGGATGCTGTTCACCAACGCCGGGGTCAAGCCCGGGGACACCGTCCTGGTGCAGGGCGCGGGCGGCGGGGTGGCGACCGCGCTGGTCGTCCTCGGCAAGGCGGCCGGCCTGCGGGTCTGGGTCACCGGGCGGGACGAGGCCAAGCGCGCCCGGGCGGTGGAGCTCGGCGCCGACGCGGCCTTCGAGAGCGGCGCCCGGCTGCCCGAGCGGGTGGACGCGGTCATGGAGACGGTCGGCGCCGCGACCTGGTCGCACTCGGTGAAGTCGCTGCGCCCGGGCGGCACCATCGTCATCTCCGGGGCCACCTCCGGCCCCAGCCCGAGCTCCGCCGAGCTGAACCGGATCTTCTTCCTGGAGCTCAAGGTGGTCGGCTCGACCATGGGCACCAAGGAGGAGCTGGCCGGGCTGCTCTCCTTCTGCGCCAACACCGGCGTCCGGCCGGTGATCGACTCGGTGCTGCCGCTGGCCGAGGCCAGGGACGGCTTCGCCCGGCTCGCCAAGGGTGACGTCTTCGGGAAGGTCGTCCTCAACCCCTGACCCGGGGCCCGCCCGACGGCGCCCTGACGCCCCGGCACATGTGGCGGCCCGGCACCTCCCGAAGGGGGCACCGGGCCGCCGTTCCGGACCGTCGGCGTCAGCCGAGCAGTCGCTTCAGCCGCTCGCCCGCGGCGCCCAGCACCGTACGGGCCTCGGCAAGCTTGTCCGCGCCCACCCCGCCGTCCCTGGCCGCGTCCCGCACCTGGTCGCGGAAGCGGTCGAGCAGCCGCTCCAGCTCACGGGCCGGATCCCCGGCCGGGCCGGTGTGGGCCCACGACGGCAGGTCGGCCGGGGTTCCGGGCTCGTTCTCGTCCTTGTCCAGGTCGATCCTGGTCACGTTGACCTTCTCGGCGGGCTCCGCGGCCGGCTCCTCCGGGCCGTGGCCCCAGCGGGCCGCGTCGGCCAGCCCGGCCAGGCCCTTGGTCAGCTCGGACAGGCCCTCGGCCAGCCCGGTCGGCCAGTCGCCCTTCGCGGCGTGCTCGCGCACCTGCTGCTCGACCCGGCGCTTGATCCGCAGCGCCTCCTGCTGCGCGGCGGTGCGCGAGGCCTTGGCCTGCTCGCGCAGCCGGCGGGCCTCCGCCTCGGCGGCCTTCGCCTTGGCCTTGGCGGCCTGCTCCTGCTCCCGGGCGCGCTTGGCCTGCTCCTTGGCCTGCTGCTTGAACTGGGCGAACTCCTCCTTGGCGCGCTGCCAGGACTCGTTGTCGCCCCAGGGCCCGGCCCACGGGTCGCCGTTCTCGGCGCGCTCCGGCCGGGGCGCCTGCTTGGCGGCGTTCCACAGCTCCTCGCGCAGGTCCTTGGCGCTGTCCCGGACGTCCTCGCGGATCGCCCCGGCGAGCTGCGCCACGGAGTCGTGGATCTCCAGCTCCAGCTCGTCCAACTCGCCCTGTCGGGCTTCGAGTTCGGCGCGTCCGGCGTCGGTCAGCCGGTAGACCTTGCGGCCGCCCTCGGTGCTGTGGGTGACCAGGCCCTCCTGCTCCAGCTTGGCCAGCCGCGGGTAGACCGTCCCGGCCGAGGGGGCGTACAGGCCCTGGAAGCGCTCCTCCAGCAGCCGGATCACCTCGTAGCCGTGCCGCGGGGCCTCGTCCAGCAGCTTCAGCAGGTACAGGCGGAGCCGACCGTGGCCGAACACAGGGGTCATCTCAAGCCTCCTTGGTGAGGTTCGGCGTGCCGGGGCCGGCCGGGAGTTCCTTGACCACCACCGGGCCCTCCTCCTCCGCGTCGGGGCGGCGCAGCACGGTGACCGCGCCGGAGACGGTGGTGACGTTGAGGTTGCCGCGGCCCTCGCCGAGTCGGCCGGAGATCTTCTTGGCGCCCCAGGTGCTGCTCATCTGGAGCTGCTCGAAGGTGCTGGAGACGTCGCCGCTGGTGGAGCCGGCCTCGACGGTGGCGTCGGCCGCGGAGGGGATCCGGACCACGACAGCGCCGCTGACGGTGTTGACCTTGACGTCGGTCTCGCCGGCCACGTCGAGGTCCAGGGTGACGGCGCCGGTGACGGTGTTGGCCTGGATCCGGTCGGCGGTGCCGGCGATCACGGTGAGCTGCCCGGAGACGGTGTTGACCTTGAGCCGGCCGCCGACGGCCTGGGCGTCGACGTCGCCGGTGACGGTGCTCGCGTCGATCCGGCCGGTCACCCCGGCGAGGGTGGTGTCGCCGTTGGCGCTCTGCACCGAGACGTGCCCGTCGATGCCGCTGACGGTGGCGTGGGCGGACACGGTGCCGACCTTGACCTCGACGTCGGCGGGGACGGTCACGGTGACGCCGGCGATCCGCTTGCGCTTGAAGGAGCCGAAGAAGTTCCGCACCGAGCCGACGGACTTGACCCAGTCGCCGAACTCGCCCCAGCTGTTGATGTCCTTGTAGGTGACGGTCAGGACGCCGTCCACCAGCGTCACGTGCAGCGGGTCGCCGACCAGCTCGGTGACCTCAAGACGGGCCGGGCCGTCGGCCGCCACCACGTTCACCGTGCCCTCGATGGTCCGCACGTGCAGCGCGCGCACCGACTCGTCGAAGGTGATCCTCTCGGTGCCCTCGACCGTCCACTGGCTCATCTCTGCCGCCTCCCGTTGGCGATCGCGATGTATCGCGTTCTCTTTTAAAGACGATATATCGCGTGCTGGCAGAGTCAAGCGCTCCGGCCCCCGTCCCGACCCCGATCCGTCCCGGATCCGTCCCCGAGGCCTCCCCTACGGGGACGGCGGAGCTCCGTGCCCGAACACGCGTGAGGCCCGGGAGGCGATCGCCTCCCGGGCCTCACGACGGCCGTCACCGGGTCACTCGTCGTCCTCGTCGTCGAGCCGCGCCAGCCAGGTGGCCAGCCGCTCGACCGGGACCTCGAAGTCCGGGTTGAGGTCGACGAACGTGCGCAGCTGCTCGGCCA
This sequence comes from Kitasatospora sp. NPDC048286, assembly GCF_043201735.1. Classification (NCBI taxonomy): domain Bacteria; kingdom Bacillati; phylum Actinomycetota; class Actinomycetes; order Kitasatosporales; family Streptomycetaceae; genus Kitasatospora; species Kitasatospora sp. NPDC048286. The sequence continues at coordinate 213,149 of NZ_JBICZE010000005.1, read as the reverse complement.
GCCACCCGAGGGTGACCTCCTCCTCGCCGCGCCGGTTCTCCAGCTCCTCGATGCCTCGGTCGGTGAAGTACACGGTTCGCTCCGGTCCGGTGGGGATTGACCTGGTCAGGATAGGGCGTGCGCCCTGGTCGGGTCAGCTCGCCCGCCAGGTGCTGACGGTGACCTTGGCGGCCCCGGAGGTCGGGTCGGCCTGCTCGATCGCCACGATGGCGATGTTGCGGGTGACCCGGTCCCGGACGCAGAGCAGCCGGCCGGGCGCGACCCGGTTGTACGAGAGGTCGGTGTCCGGCCGGGAGTCGATCGCGGCGGCGCACTGCTCGGCGGTGACGGACGGCTCGGTGATCACCGCGAAGTCCGACTTGTTGTCGCCGTAGCTGGCGAAGGCGTTGGCCTTGCTGCCGCTGCTGTTGTTGGTGACCCCGAAGCCCCACTTGAGGTCGGTGGAGCGGGGCACCACGGTGCCCGAGTCCAGGTCGATCCGGTAGGCGTCGGAGGAGTAGTCGGCGCTGGGGATCGCCAGCGACTTCTTGTCCAGCATCGGGGAGTAACCGGTGGGCCGGGCCGGGGCCGAGACGGTGCTCTGGCCGGGCTTGGGGGTCGAGGCCGTCACCGGGTCGGTGGAGGCGGAGGCGCTGGGGGAGGAGGCCGGCTTGGTCGGATCAGGGCCCTGGGTGACGGTGACCGCCGGGGCCGGCTTGGCGCCCGACGCCTTGCCGTCGTCCAGCTTCTTCATCAGCACCACGCCGCCCGCGGTGCCGCCGACCGCCATCACCAGGGCGACGGTGAGCAGCACCTTCCAGGACACCCCGCCCTTGCGCCCGGGCTCCGGCGCCGGGGTTGGGGCGGGCGCCGGGTCGGCGGTCAGTGCCGGGCCGGGCGGCGGGGTGTCGTAGGACGGCGGCTCCGACTGGAGCCGGACGGTCGGCGGGGTGGGCAGCACCGGCGCGGTCGGCGACTCGGTGGGCGGCTGCGGGGCACCGTACGAGCCGACCGGCGGCGGCGTGAAGCCGTGCGGGGGCGTCGGCGGCTGCTGCGGCGGGTGCACCGCGGTGGCCGGGTGGGTCGGCGCGCCGGGCGGCGGCGGGGGAGTGGCCGGCATCGCGGGCGGCGGGGTGGCGGGCGCGGCCGGCAGCGGGGTGGGCGGGGCCAGAAGGAATTGTTGCTGCGGCAGGTCCGAGCGGCGGGTGATCTCGGTGTTGACCTCGCGCGGCAGCCAGTCGTCGCCGAACCGCAGCTGGCCGCCGACCTCCGGGTGGTTGCGGGCGACCCGGATGATCTCGGCGGGCGTGGGACGGTCCTCCGGGGACTTCGCCAGGCAGCGCTGGATCAGCTCGCGCAGGTCCGCCGGAACGGCGGTGAGGTCCGCGTCCTCGTGCACCACCCGGTAGAGCACCGCGGTGTCCGGGCCGTCGCCGAACGGCGCGGTGCCGCCGGCCACGTACGCGGCCAGGGCGCCGAGCGCGAAGACGTCGGTGGCCGGGGTGACCGGGCGGCCCTGGGCCTGCTCGGGGGACATGAAGGCGGGGGAGCCGATCCGGTAGCCGGTGCCGGTCAGCGCGGTGGCGTCGGCGGCCCGGGCGATGCCGAAGTCGATCACCCGCGGGCCGTCCCCGGCGACCAGCACGTTGGCGGGCTTGAGGTCGCGGTGGACCACCTCGACGCTGTGGATCGCCTGGAGGGCCTCGGCGATGCCGCCCATCAGCAGCAGCACGGTGCGCACCGGGAGCGCGCCGTTCTCGCGCACCACCTGCTGGAGGGACGGGCCGGGGACGTACGCGGTGACCAGCCAGGGGGCGTCGCCGTCCAGTCCGCCGGAGTCGATCACCTGCGCGGTGTAGAGCCCGTGGATGCGCTGGGCGTTGCTGACCTCCTGGGCGAAGCGGCGGCGGAACTCGCCGTCCTCGGCGAACTCCGGGCGCACCACCTTGAGCGCGACCGGGCGCCCGCCCGGGGTGTACGACAGGTAGACCCGGCCCATGCCGCCGGCGCCCAGCCGGGCGAACAGCCGGTAGCCGCCGACCTCCCGCGGGTCGTCCGGGAGGAGCGGCTGGAAGACCGGTGGGAGCTTTCCGGCGTCCCGAGGCGTGTCGGCGGTCATGTGGTGGTCCCCCTGGGAGAGCGGTGAGGCGGTACGGCCGTGGCGGTCGGGCGCGCGGACGGGCGCCGGGGCCGCCGGACGGCGAGGCATAACCTACCGACCCGTCAGGAGCTCGCGCACCGCGGTTCCGCTTTGGTTGCAGAGCTGGGACCAAAAGGTCGGTGCGCACGGACCCCTGACGGGCACGCGGGAACGCCCGACCGGCGCGCGGGAACGCCCGCGGCCCCGCCCTCCGGTGGGAGGACGGGGCCGCGGGCGTGGAGAGTGCGGGCTTCAGCGCGTCAGAGCGCGAAGACCTCCTCGACCAGGGCCTGCTGCTCGGCGGCGTGCCGCTTGGCCGAGCCGACCGCCGGGGACGAGGCCGCGGTGCGGGCGACGCGGCGCAGACGGGCGTCGCCGCCGCTGCGGCCGATGACGACCTGCAGGTGGTCGACCAGGTTCATCGCGATGAACGGCCAGGCACCCTGGTTGGCCGGCTCCTCCTGCGCCCAGACGAACTGGACGTCGTCGCCGTAGCGGGCCAGTTCCTCCTGGAGCTCGGCCACCGGCAGCGGGTAGAGCCGCTCGACCCGGACGATCGCGGTGTCGGTGACGCCGCGCTCGGTGCGGGCCGCCTCCAGGTCGTAGTAGAACTTGCCGGCGGTGATGACCACCTTGCGGACCTGCGCCGGGTCGACGGTGTTGTCGCCGATGACCGGGCGGAACGAGCCGGACAGGAACTCCTCGGTCGCACTCGCCGCGGCCTTCAGACGCAGCATCGACTTCGGGGTGAAGACGACCAGCGGCTTGTGGTGCGGGTTGTGCGCCTGCCAGCGCAGCAGGTGGAAGTAGTTCGACGGCAGGGTCGGCATGGCGACCGTCATGTTGTTCTGCGCGCACAGCTGGAGGAAGCGCTCCGGGCGGGCGGACGAGTGGTCCGGGCCCTGGCCCTCGTAGCCGTGCGGCAGCAGCAGGGTGACGCCGGAGTGCTGGCCCCACTTCTGCTCGGCGGAGGCGATGTACTCGTCCACCACGGTCTGCGCGCCGTTGACGAAGTCGCCGAACTGCGCCTCCCACATGACCAGCGAGTTCGGGCGGGTCAGCGAGTAGCCGTACTCGAAGCCCATGGCCGCGTACTCCGACAGCAGGCTGTCGTAGACGGTGTAGCGGGCCTGGTCCTCGGTGAGGTACTGCAGCGGGGTGTAGTCCTCGCCGGTCTTGCGGTCGATCAGGACGGCGTGCCGCTGGCCGAAGGTGCCGCGGCGGCTGTCCTGGCCGGCCAGGCGGACCGGGTGGCCCTCCATCAGCAGCGAGCCGATGGCGAGGGTCTCGCCCATCGCCCAGTCGATGGTGTTGTCCTCGACCGAGGCGGCGCGGCGCTGCAGCTGCGGCATCAGGCGCGGGTGGACGGTCAGCCAGTCCGGCAGGTTGACCTGCGAGGCGGCGATCCGCTTGACCATCTCCTGGGAGATGCCGGTCCGGATGGAGACCGGGAAGTCGGCGACCGGCTTGCCGGCGGTGGTGGCGGCCGGCGCCTGGGCCGCGTCGCGGACCTCGGCGAAGACCTTCTCCAGCTGGCCCTGGAAGTCCTGGAGCGCCTGCTCCGCCTCTTCCATGGTGATGTCGCCGCGACCGATCAGGCCCTCGGTGTACAGCTTGCGCACCGAGCGCTTCTTGTCGATCAGGTCGTACATCAGCGGCTGGGTGAACGACGGGTTGTCGGCCTCGTTGTGACCGCGGCGGCGGTAGCAGATGAGGTCGATCACGACGTCCTTGTGGAACGCCTGGCGGAACTCGAAGGCGAGCCGCGCGACGCGGACCACGGCCTCCGGGTCGTCGCCGTTCACGTGGAAGATCGGGGCCTCGATCATCCGCGCCACGTCGGTGGAGTACATCGAGGAGCGGCTGCTGGCCGGGGCGGCGGTGAAGCCGACCTGGTTGTTGACCACCATGTGCACGGTGCCGCCGGTGCGGTAGCCGCGCAGCTGCGACATGTTCAGGGTCTCCGCGACGACGCCCTGGCCGGCGAAGGCCGCGTCACCGTGGATCTGGATCGGCAGCACCGGGAAGGTGGTGCCGCCCTGGTCCAGGATGTCCTGCTTGGCGCGGGCGATGCCCTCGACGACCGGGTCCACGGCCTCCAGGTGGGAGGGGTTCGCGGCGAGCGAGACCTTGATGGTCTCGCCGTCCAGGCCGGTGAAGGTGCCCTCGGAGCCGAGGTGGTACTTGACGTCGCCGGAGCCGTGCATCGACTTCGGGTCGAGGTTGCCCTCGAACTCGCCGAAGATCTTGCCGTACGGCTTGCCGACGATGTTGGCCAGCACGTTCAGGCGGCCGCGGTGGGCCATGCCGATGACGGCCTCGTCGAGGCGGTGCTCGGCGGCGGCGTCGATGGTGGCGTCCAGCAGCGGGATGAGCGACTCGCCGCCCTCCAGCGAGAAGCGCTTCTGCCCGACGTACTTGGTCTGCAGGAAGGTCTCGAAGGCCTCGGCCGAGTTCAGGCGGCGGAGGATCCGCAGCTGCTCCTCGCGCTCCGGCTTGGTGTACGGCTTCTCCAGGCGCTCCTGCAGCCACTGGCGCTGCTTCGGGTCCTGGATGTGCATGTACTCGACGCCGACGGTGCGGCAGTACGTGTTGCGCAGCAGGCCGAGGATGTCGCGGAGCTTCATCATCTTCTGGCCGCCGAAGCCGCCGACCGCGAACTCGCGCTCCAGGTCCCACAGGGTGAGGCCGTGGGTGGTGACGTCGAGGTCGGGGTGCTTGCGCTGCTTGTACTCCAGCGGGTCGGTGTCGGCCATCAGGTGGCCGCGGACCCGGTAGGAGTGGATCAGCTCCATGACGCGGGCGGTCTTGTTGACCTCGTCGTCGTGGGTGGTGGCGACGTCGGTGGCCCAGCGGACCGGCTCGTACGGGATCCGCAGCGACTCGAAGATCTCGTCGTAGAAGCCCTTCTCGCCGAGCAGCAGGCGGTGGATCTCGCGCAGGAACTCGCCGGACGCCGCGCCCTGGATGACGCGGTGGTCGTAGGTCGAGGTCAGCGTCATGATCTTGGAGACGCCCAGGCGGGCCAGGGTCTCCGGGGCGGAGCCCTGGAACTCGGCCGGGTACTCCATGGCGCCGACGCCGACGATGGTGCCCTGGTTCTGCATCAGGCGCGGCACGGAGTGCACGGTGCCGATGCCGCCGGGGTTGGTCAGCGAGACCGTGACGCCGGTGAAGTCGTCCATGGTCAGCTTGTTGGCGCGGGCCCGGCGGACGATGTCCTCGTAGGCCTGCCAGAAGCCGAAGAAGTCGAGCGTCTCGGCCTTCTTGATGGCCGCGACGACCAGCTGGCGGTCGCCGTTCGGCTTGACCAGGTCGATGGCCAGGCCGAGGTTGACGTGCTCCGGCTTGACCAGGAAGGCCTTGCCGTCCTCCACCTTGTAGCTGTGGTTCATGCCCGGGGCGGCCTTGATGGCCTGGACCAGGGCGTAACCGATCAGGTGGGTGAAGGAGACCTTGCCGCCGCGGGCGCGCTGCAGGTGGTTGTTGATGACGATGCGGTTGTCGATCAACAGCTTCGCCGGGACGGCGCGGACCGAGGTCGCGGTCGGCACCTCCAGCGAGGCGTCCATGTTGGTGGCGACGGCCTTCGCCGGGCCGCGCAGCTGGATCAGCTCGGGGCCGGTGGCGGCGGCGGGCGCGGCCGGCGCCGGGGCGGCGGCCTTGGGGGCCGGCGGCGCGGCGGGCGCGGCGGCGAGCGGAGCCGGGGCGGCGGCCGGGGCCGGGGCGGCCGGAGCAGCCGGGGCGGCGGGCGCGGCCGGAGCAGCAGCAGCGGCGGGCGCGGGGGCAGCGGCAGGGGTCGGCGCGGGGCCGGCCTGGGTCGCGGCCTGGGTCACTGGGGTCACCTCGGTACCGGGCTTGTAGTCGGCGAAAAAGTCCCACCAGGCTCGGTCGACCGAGTTCGGGTCCTGGAGGTACTGCTGGTAGATCTCGTCGACGAGCCACTCATTGGGGCCGAAGCCAGTGGAGCTTGCCGAGCTGTTGGGGGTTTCAGGGGACTGTGGCGACACGGCGGCAACCGCCCTCTTCCGCTTCCTTTTGGGATGTTTGGACAGCGGGGATTAAGGCTACGCCCCTGACCAGTGATCGCGCAGTCCCCGGGGCCCAGGCGTCGCCCAGATCACAGTGTTGACCTGCACTTTGGCTGAAAAAGTGCGTTAGGAAGCCGCATCTGGGGGGAAGCGATCGGCGCCGAACAGGGTCTATATCCGGACCAAACCGGACAAAAACTCGGTCGAATCCTTTAACGATCTTCGTATGCGTCTGTGTCGGATCTGTGACAAATGTCCCGACCGTCACCCTGGCGCTGCCCCGGAAGCCGGACCTCGATCCGGCAGCCGCGCGGGGACTCGGCCACCGCGATCCGCCCGCCGTGCAGGTCCACCGCCCAGCGGGCGATGGCCAGGCCCAGCCCGGTGCCGCCGTCCGCGCCCGGCCCGGCGGCGGTGGCGGTGCCGCTGCGGCCGAACCGCTCGAAGACCCGGGTGCGGTCGGCCGGCGGGATGCCGGGACCCTCGTCCTCGACCTCCAGCAGCAGGCCGCCCGGCTCGCCCTCCGGTCTCGCCCGCACCGTCACGGTGCCGCCGGGCGGGGAGTGCTTGCAGGCGTTGTCGACCAGGTTGGCGACCACCTGGTGCAGCCGTTCGGGGTCCGCCACGCCGGTCAGGCCGGTCGGGCTGACCTCCAGGGCCAGCCGGACGTCCCCGCGCCGGGAGAAGGCGCCGCCGGCCGTCGCGCCGTCCACGGTGACCCCGCGCAGCACGCCGTCCAGGAACTCGCGCACCTCGAAGGGGCGGGCGTCCAGGTCGACCACGCCGTCGTCGATCTTGGAGAGGTCGAGCAGGTGGGTGACCAGCCGGCCGAGCCGCTCGGTCTGCTCCAGCGCCGCCTCCAGGGTGGCCGGATTGGGCTGGACGACGCCGTCCACCACGTTCTCCAGGACGGCGCGCAGCGCGGCGATCGGCGTGCGCAGCTCGTGCGAGACGTTGGCGACCAGCTCGCGGCGGTGCCGGTCGGCGGCCTGGAGGTCGGCGGCCATGGCGTTGAAGGCGGCCGCCAGCTCGCCGATCTCGTCGCGTGAGCTCGCCTCGACCCGGCGGCTGTAGTCGCCGGAGGCCATCGCGCGGGCGGCGGCCGTCATCTCGCGCAGGGGGGCGGTCAGCCCGTGCGCGAGGAACTGCATGAAGAGCAGCGAGGCGATCATGGAGAAGACCACGATGATCCGGATCTGGGTCTCGGACCGGATCGCCACGACCACCATCCCGGTGGCCAGGAACACGGAGACGATCACGAGCAGGGCGAGTTTGCCCTTGATCGAGCGGACCGGGTCGAGCGGCCGGATGTCGGCCCAGACCCGGCGGGCGGCGCGGGCGGCCAGGTTCTGCTGCCGCGTGCCGTCGGATTCCCCGTTGCGTTGCTGTGGAAAGGTCATTGTCCCCTGTGGTCCCGCGTTGTCCCCCGCGTGGTGGCACGGCGTCGTCCGGACACGGGCCCCCCGGTGGCCCGTCGCCCGTGAGGCGAACGCTAGGAGAGCGGTGCTTCCAGCGCGTAGCCGACGCCGTGGACGGTGCGGATCCAGCTGGCGCCGATCTTCCGGCGCAGCGCCTTGACGTGGCTGTCGACGGTGCGGGTGCCGGAGGCGTCGGTCCAGTCCCAGACCTCGGCCAGCAGCTGCTCGCGGGTGAGCACGGCGCGCGGCTGGGCGGCCAGGCAGGCGAGCAGGTCGAACTCGGTCGGCGTCAGGTGGACGTCGCCCGAGGCTAGCCGGACCCGGCGCTGCACGTGGTCGATCTCCAGCTCGCCGAACCGCAGGCTGCCCAGGGCGGGCGTGCGGGCGGCCTGCTGGGCGCGCTCCACGCGGCGCAGCAGGACGTTGACGCGGGCGGCCAGTTCGCGCATCGAGAACGGCTTGGTCATGTAGTCGTCCGCGCCCACGCCGAGGCCGACCAGCAGGTCCGTCTCGTCGTCGCGGGCGGTCAGCATCAGCACCGGCACCGGGCGCTGGGCCTGGATCCGGCGGCACACCTCCAGGCCGTCGAAGCCGGGCAGCATGATGTCGAGGACGACCAGGTCCGGCTGCCAGGTGTGAAAGCCGTCGACCGCGCCGGGGCCGTCGTGGGCCACGGCGACCTTGAAGCCCTCGGCGCCCAGCCGGGCGGCGATCGACTCGGCGATCGTGGGCTCGTCCTCCACCACCAGTACTCTGCGCTGGCTGCTCACAGTGCCACCGGTGTGCTGGTTGTCCTGCTGGATTTCTGTCACGGTCACGCCACCGCCCCCAGGGCTGCGGGCCGGCCACCTGTGGGGATGGCGGGGCTCCGCTCGTAGTCTTGTTCCGTCGTGGACTGTGCCGGGTCCGCCGTCCCGCCGCGCGATCGGGAGACGGGGACGGATGGTCGGCCGCCCACTTCTCCCGCGCACTTCGCAGCGTACGGACAGCGGATGCTTCCCGGCAGGTGGACCGGACGTTTCCGGCCCGTGGGCCGGCTCTCGGGCCGCCCTCGGACCCACTGCACGAGTGGGCACGGGCCGATACCTTACCCGGCGAATTTTCTCTGCGTAACGGTACGTATGCAGTCCAGTTGACGCCAAGGCGCCGGTCAGAGGCCCTGTTGCCGCGTTGTGGGGGAGAAGGTCTGGACCAATGTCGGGAATCCGGCGGTCCGCCGCGGCGACCGTCTTCACGGGCTTTTCCCAGGTGCCTCTCAGAACCTCGACGTACCGTGGCCGCGACAAGACCCGACCGGGCGGAATCCGCGGCGCGCGCCGGTACGTTGGGCACCTGACGAGGAGTCGGTGGCTGCGGCGTGGAGCGGAGGCGGCATGGCGGGACTCGGGCGGGGCGCCGAGGGGTTCGGGGCCGCTGGGGCGCCGTACGGAATGCTCCGCCTGGGGCTGCGCGCCGGCGTCGTGGAATGGCTGCTGGAACGGGTGCCGACACCCCGGAGAACGCCCTTCACCATCGGATACCTCGCCGTCGTGGGAGCCACCACGACCTTCGCGAGGCTCGCCGATCCGGAACTCGTCCAGCGTCTGCAGGAAGCGTCCAGTTCGGACGGGCACAACCTGCTCCAGCACCCTTTGCGCGCTCTTGTGCTGAGCGGATTCTGGGTGGCCGGCGAGGTGTGGATGCCGTACCTGTGGGGATTCGCCCTCACCCTCGCGCCGCTGGAGCGCAGGGTCGGTCCGGCCCGGGCGGCGGCGGTGTTCGCGGCCGGGCATGTCGCCGCGACGCTGCTCTCCCAGGGCGTGGTGATCACCGCGGTGGAGGCCGGGCGGATGGCGCCCGAGGCGATGGACTACCTGGACATCGGGGTCAGCTACGGCGTGCTCGCCTGCCTGGGCGCGGTGGCCGGGCTGCTCTCCTGGCGCGGGCGGCTGCTGGCGCTGGGCGGTGCCGGGCTGATGATCGCCGAGCAGATCGCCTCCGACCGGGACGTGATCACCGGGGTGGGGCACCCGGCCGCGGTGCTGACCGGGGTCGCGCTGTGGCGCTGGCTGCGCCGGGTCGAGCGGCGCCCGTCCAGGCCGAGTCCGGTTGCCGCGACGGCCCCCGGCGGTGCGCCGGCGCGGGTGCGGGCGGTGCGTTGACGCCGTCGCCCGGTCGGGGTTCACCCAGGCTCGGGCGCTCGTCTGTCAGGACTTCCCCAGGAGTCCTTGGCCTCCTCTTGGCCTCCTTTTGACGCGGTCGCGGGAAGGGCTTTCCGTACCGCATCCCGTTCGCTCACAGCGAACAGAGCGTCGGGAACATCCGGCGGCCGCCAGGCCTTAGTCAGGTCGACTCAAGTTCGCTGACTGGGGAGAGATCATGGCATCGACGTCCACACCGCTCACCCTGCCCGTGCTGCCGCTCGACGACGAGGTCGTCCTGCCGGGCATGGTGGTCCCGCTGGACCTGAAGGACACCGAGGTGCGCGCCGCGGTCGAGGCCGCCCGGGCCGCCGCCACCGGCAACGGCAAGCCGCAGGTCCTGCTGGTCCCGCGGGTGGACGGCTCGTACGCGGCGGTCGGCACGCTGGCCACCGTGGAGCAGGTCGGCCGGCTGGCCGACGGCCCCAACACGCTGTTGCAGTCGGCCGCGCTGGTGCGCGCCGTGCGCCGGCTCCGGATCGGGGTCGGCACCACCGGCCCCGGCGCCGCCCTCTGGGTGGAGACCACGCCGTTCCGGGAGTCCTCGGTGGGCACCCCGGTGGCCGGCCGGGCCGCCGAGCTGGTCAGGGAGTACAAGGCGCTGTCCACCCAGTGGCTGCGCAAGCGCGGCGCCTGGCAGATCGTCGACCGGGTCGACCGGATCGATGTCGTCGGCGAACTCGCCGACAACATCGGCTACGCGCCCTTCGCCACCGCCGAGCAGAAGCTCAAGGTGCTGCTGGAGGCCGACCAGGTCGCCCGTCTGGAGTACGCGCTCACCCTGCTGCGCGACCACCTCGCCGAGGAGGAGGTCAACGACACCATCCGCAAGGACGTCGAGGAGGGCGTGGCCAAGCAGCAGAAGGAGTTCCTGCTCCGCCGCCAGCTGGAGGCCGTCCGCAAGGAACTGGCCGAGCTGAACGGCGAGGCCGCCGACGAGGAGGGCGACTACCGCGCCCGGGTCGAGGCCGCCGACCTCCCCGAGAAGGTCCGCGAGGCCGCGCTCAAGGAGGTCGACAAGCTGGAGCGCGCCTCCGACCAGTCGCCCGAGGGCTCCTGGATCCGCACCTGGCTGGACACCGTCCTGGAGCTGCCCTGGAACGAGCGCACCGAGGACGCGTACGACATCGCCGGCGCCCGCGCGGTGCTGGACGCCGACCACGCCGGCCTGGCCGACGTGAAGGACCGGATCGTCGAGTACCTGGCCGTCCGCAAGCGCCGGGCCGACCAGGGGCTCGGGCCGGTCGGCGGCATCAAGGAGGTGCCGGGCGAAGCCCATCCCGAGAAGGGTGGCGGTGGGCGGCGGGCGGGCGGCGCGGTGCTGGCCCTGGTCGGCCCGCCCGGCGTCGGCAAGACCTCGCTCGGCGAGTCGGTGGCCCGCGCCATGGGCCGCTCCTTCGTCCGGGTCGCGCTCGGCGGCGTCCGGGACGAGGCGGAGATCCGCGGCCACCGGCGCACCTACGTCGGCGCGCAGGCCGGCCGGCTGGTGCGGGCGATCAAGGAGGCCGGCTCGATGAACCCGGTCGTCCTGCTGGACGAGATCGACAAGGTCGGCTCCGACCACCGGGGAGACCCGGCGGCCGCCCTGCTGGAGGTGCTGGACCCGGCACAGAACCACACCTTCAGGGACCACTACCTGGAGGTCGAGCTCGACCTCTCCGACGTCGTCTTCCTCGCCACCGCCAACGTGCTGGAGGCCATCCCCGAGCCGCTGCTCGACCGGATGGAGCTGGTCCGGCTGGACGGCTACACCGAGGACGAGAAGATCGTCATCGCCCGGGACCACCTGCTCCCGCGCCAGCTGGAGCGGGCCGGTCTGAACGGCGAGCAGGTCACCGTGGACGAGTCGGCGCTGCGCGGGCTCGCCGGGGAGTACACCAGGGAGGCGGGCGTCCGGAACCTGGAGCGCTCGATCGCCCGGGTGCTGCGCAAGATCGCCGCGCAGGCCGAGCTGGGCGAGCGCGAGCTGCCCGTCTCCGTCGGCGCGCAGGACCTGCGCGCCCTGATCGGCCGGCCGCACCACGTGCCGGAGTCCGCCCAGGCGCCGGCCGAGCGCCGCACCGCCGTCCCCGGCGTGGCCACCGGCCTCGCGGTGACGGGCGCCGGCGGCGACGTCCTCTACATCGAGGCCTCGCTGGCCGACGCCGAGACCGGCGGCACCGGGCTGACCCTCACCGGGCAGCTGGGCGACGTGATGAAGGAGTCCGCGCACATCGCGCTCTCCTACCTGCGCTCGCGCGGCGCCGAGCTGGAGCTGCCGGTCACCTCGCTGCGCGACCGCGGCGTGCACCTGCACATCCCGGCCGGGGCCGTCCCCAAGGACGGGCCGAGCGCCGGCATCACCATGACCACGGCGCTGGCCTCGCTGCTCTCCGGCCGCAAGGTGCGCACCGACGTGGCGATGACCGGCGAGGTGTCGCTGACCGGGCGGGTGCTGCCGATCGGCGGGCTGAAGCAGAAGCTGCTGGCCGCCGACCGGGCCGGGATCACCACGGTGATCATCCCCAGGCGCAACGAGGCCGACCTGGACGACGTCCCGGCCGAGGTGCTGGAGCGGCTCGCCGTCCACCCGGTGGCGGACGTGCGGGAGGTGCTGGAGCTGGCGCTGGAGCCGGCCGGGGCCGCGGTGCTGGTGGCCGCCTGACCGGGAGCCCGGGCCGCCACCGCGGCGGCCCGGGCACCCGGCGGCGGCCCGGGCGGACGGCGGCGATCTGACGGGCCGACGGCATCCCCGCGTGCGAGACTGCGGAGATGCCGTCACCCACGCAGCGCGCCCTGGCCCGGGTGCCCGACCGGCTGCGCCCCTTCGTGGTGCGGCACCGCCGGCTGGTGAAGTTCCTGCTGGTCGGGAGCGGCTGCTTCGTGCTCACCACGCTGGTCAACTTCGAGCTCAAGCTCACCGTGCTGCAGCACAAGCCGGTGGTCGCGCTGACCGTCTCGACCGTGATCGGCACCGTCGTCTCGTACGTGCTGAACCGCCGCTGGGCCTTCCGGGCCGCCGGCAGCCGGCGCGAGGCGTTGATGTTCGTCCTGGTCAGCGCGGTGGCGATCGTCGTCAACGACGTACCGCTGGCGGTCTCCCGGTACCTCCTGGACCTGCGCGAGCCGTACGTCGACCCCGTCGGGCAGGAGGTCGCGGACTTCCTCAGCGGCATCGTCGTCGGCACCTTCGCGGCGATGGTGTTCCGCTACTGGGCGATGCGGCGGTGGGTCTTCGCCCCGTCCGCCCGGCCGACCCCCGGTCGGCCCGTCCCGGCACCGACGACGGCGCCCCGGGAACCCGGTTACGCTGCACCCGAGATGCCACGGGACGTGCCGTAGAGGGGCGAGGTGAGCCTTGTGCAGGAGCCGGACCCCGTTCGGACCGGGCCCGCCAGCCAGCAGGGGATGCGCCGGGCCAACCTGGCCCTGGTGCTCGGCACGATCGCGAGCGGACCGCGCTCGCGCGCCGAGGTGGCCGCCGGGACGGGGCTGACCAGGGCCGCCGTCTCCTCCCTCGCCGAACAGCTGATCGCCGCCGGCCTGGTGGTCGAGGAGGGCCCCGCCGCGCCCAGCGGCAAGGTCGGCCGCCCCGGCACCGCGCTCGGCCTCAACCCGGCCGGGCCCGGCGGCCTCGGGGCCGAGATCGGGGTGCGGCACCTGGGCGCCTGCGTGGTCGACCTGCGCGGGGAGGTCCGCGCCTGGCGGCGCCGGGAGGTCTCCAACCACGGCCGCGAGCCCGCCGCCGTGATGGCCGAGCTCGCCCACCTGCTGCACGAGGCCGTCGCCGCGTCGGGGCTGCGCCCGGCCGGACTCACCCTGGCCGTGCCCGGGCTGGTCGGCGGCTCCGGCGGGGTGCTCCGGCGGGCCGCCAACCTCGGCTGGCGGGACATCCCGCTGGCCGCCGCGCTGCGCCCGGCGCTGCGGGCGGCCGGGCCGGGCCCGGTCGGTGACGGCCTGGCCGAGCTGCCGATCGAGGCGGACAACGAGGCCAACCTCGGCGGACTGGCCGAGCGCTGGCTGGGCGAGGGCCCGGAGGACTTCCTGTACGTCTCCGCCGAGGCCGGGGTCGGTGCGGCGATCGTGGTCGGCGGCCGGCTGCTGCGCGGGGCCGGCGGCTACGCCGGCGAGTTCGGCCACGTGCCGGTCCACCCGGACGGACCCGCCTGCGCCTGCGGGGCGCGCGGTTGCCTGGAGCAGTACGCGGGCGAGGCGGCGGTGCTGCGGGCGGCCGGCCTGACCGGAGCCCGGGGCGACTGGGTGACGCTGCTCGCCGACCGCGCCGGGGCCGGGGACACGGCCGCCCTCGCGGCGCTGGCCGGGGCCGGTGCGGCGCTCGGCACCGCGGCCGCCGGCGCGGTCAACCTGCTGGACCCGACCGAGGTGGTGCTGGGCGGCGGCTACGCCCGGCTGGCGCCCTGGCTGCTGCCCGCGATGCGGGCCGAACTGACCGCCCGGGTGGCGGTGCGGCCCTGGTCCGGGGACCGGCTGACGGTCTCCCGGCTGGGCCGGCGGGGCCCGCTGCTGGGCGCGGCGGCGCGGGTCGTCCGGGCCGTCCTGGCCGACCCGGGAACGCTCGGGGCGGGCACGGGGGCCTGAACCGCAGGGGCCCGGAACGCGGGGGCCTCGGAAGACGGGGGCCGGAAAGCGTGCGAGCCCCCGGCCGTGGCGGCCGGGGGCCCGGTGACGATCGGCGGCGGGCGGCTCAGGCCTTGGCCGCGGCCTCGGTCCCGCTCTCGGTCTCCTCGGAGACCAGCTCGCGGCCGCCGGAGCGCGGGCCGCGCAGCACGGCCAGCAGGGCGACGCCGATGCCGATCAGCGCCCAGACCACCATGACCAGGATCGGCATCCCCAGGTTGGTGGAGTCGAAGTAGGCGATCGACTTGGTGGCGGTGGTGCCGGCGCCGTTCGGGAGCCAGGAGCCGATCGCCCGCCAGAACGGCGGCGTCATCGGAGCCGGGTAGACCCCGCCCGCGCTGGGGTTGCCGAGCACCACGAAGATCAGCACCGCGACGCCGATGCCGAGGATGTCGAACAGGCACTGCAGGGCCATGGTGAACGCGCCGACCGTGAACACCACCAGGGCGCCGATGGCGCTGAGGGCGAGCACCGAGCCCGGCAGGGCGTCCAGCACCGGCCCGGCGATCATCGTGCCGAGGGCGCCGGCCCCGATCGAGTACACCGCGAGGACGCCGAGGCGGATCAGCAGGCGGTGGACGTTGGCCGGCTTGGAGCCCGCGCTGATGCCGAGGATCGAGGCGACCAGGTAGCCGCCGACGCACCAGCCGATCACCAGGTAGAAGGCGGAGAGGCCGTTGTTGTCGCCCTTGGCGAGCGGCACCACGTCCTGGACCTTGACCGTACGGCCCTGGCTCTGGTCGATCGCGGTGGTGATGCTCTCGGCGGCCTTGGCGGCGGCGGTGCCGCGGGCGTTGGCCACCAGCAGGGTGTCCTGGGTGGAGGTCGGGTTCACGACCAGCGCGGCGTAGAGCTTCTGGTCCTTGATCTGCTGGATCGCCGTCTCGGCGTCCGGCGCGGTGACGGCCCGGACGGCGTCGTTCGGCACCGACTCCAGGGCGCCGACCAGCTTCGGGGTGACCTGCGGCGGGGCGACCACCGCGATGGAGAGGTTCTGCGGGGCCGGCTTGTGCAGCGCCCCGATGTAGGAGGTGATGAAGCCGAGCTGGAGCAGCAGCACGCCGATCACGAGCAGTGCCGCGCGCGGGGTGACCGCACTCTTCAGTTCGGCGACGAAACCCTGCCCCGGGGCTGCCATCCACATCTCCTTGCGTAACGGGGAAAAACGGTCCTTCCAGAACCGATACTTCATACCATGAAGTAGTTGGCTTGTCGCACCGGCCGCGCCGGACCGTGGCCGGTGCCACTGCGCGATACTGGCGCGGTGAGCGACGAGGAAGCCCTGGTGGCGGTGGAGCGCGAGGTCGCGCTGATGTTCCGGCGGGGCCGGGCCAGAGTGGCGGAACTCTCACGGCGGGTGCACCCCGGACTGGAGGGGATGGCGTACAGCCTGCTCGGCTACATCGAGCAGGCCGGGCCGGTGCGGGTGACCGACGTCGGCGTGCACTTCTCGATCGGCAAGGCGACGGTGAGCCGGCAGATCCGGACGCTGGAGGAGCTGGGCCTGGTGGCCCGGGAGACGGACCCGCTGGACCGCCGGTCCGCGCTGGTCTCGCTCACCGGGGACGGGCGGCGGCGCTACCTGGTCGCGCACGACGCCCGGATGCGGCGGGTGCGCGAGGTGATGGGCGGCTGGTCGTCGGAGGACGTGAGCCGCTTCGCGGAGCTGCTGCACCGCTTCAACGACGCGCTGGAGGAGCCGGCGGCCGAGTGACCGGGCGGTCGTCGGCGGCGTGAGCGGGCCCGCACCTGCGGGCTTTACTTTCCCTTGAAGAAAGTTGCCTAACTCAACCATCTCGTCTTATGGTTGCTTACGGCAACGAAATTTCATGATCCGCGTATCCCGCGCGCCTCGCCGAAGGACCCAGATGACCGTGACCACCGAGGCCGCGAGCGGAACCACCGCCGCGGCCGACAGTCAACAGATGACGCACCGGCAGGTGATGGAGGCCCTCTCCGGCCTGCTGCTCGGCCTCTTCGTGGCCGTGCTCTCCTCGACCGTCGTCTCCAACGCCCTGCCGCACATCCTGGCCGACCTGCACGGCGGCCAGTCCGCCTACACCTGGGTGATCACCGCGGCCCTGCTCAGCCTCACCGCCTCCACCCCGATCTGGGGCAAGCTCTCCGACCTCGTCAGCAAGAAGCTGCTGCTCCAGATCGCGCTGCTGATCTACGTCGGCACCTCGGCGCTGGCCGGCCTCTCGCAGAACACCGGCGAGCTGATCGCCTGCCGCGCGCTCCAGGGCATCGGCGCCGGCGGTGTCGTGGCGCTCGGCCAGATCTGCCTGGCCGCGATGGTCCCCGCGCGCGAGCGCGGCCGCTACAGCGGCTACTTCGGCGCGGTCTTCGCGCTCGCCACCATCGGCGGGCCGCTGATCGGCGGCGTCATCGTGGACACCCCCTGGCTGGGCTGGCGCTGGTGCTTCTACGTCGGCATCCCGTTCGCGCTGGTCGCGATCCTGGTGGTGCAGCGCACCCTCAAGCTGCCGGTGGTCAAGCGCCAGGCGAAGATCGACTACCTGGGCGCGCTGGTCATCACCGCCTCGGTCAGCCTGCTGATGATCTGGATCACCCTGGCCGGCAAGAACTACGCCTGGCTGTCCTGGCAGACCGCGGCCATGGTCGGCGGCGGCGTCCTGCTGGGCGCCCTGGCCATCGTGATCGAGCGCCGCGCCGCCGAGCCGATCATCCCGCCGAGCCTCTTCAGGTACCGCACCGTCACCCTGGCCGCGGTCGCCAGCGTGCTGGTCGGCGTCGGGATGTACGGCGCGACCACCTTCCTCAGCCAGTACTTCCAGCTGGCCCGCGCCAAGTCCCCGACCATGGCCGGCCTGATGACCCTGCCGATGATCCTCGGCCTGGCGGTCTCCTCGGCGGTGGCCGGCCGGCTGATCACCAAGTACGGCAAGTGGAAGGCCTACCTGGTCTCCGGCACCGCGCTGCTCGCCATCGGCTTCGGCCTGCTCGGCACCGCCCGGGCCGACACCGACTACGTGCTGCTCTCCGTCTACATGGCGATCACCGGCGTCGGCCTCGGCCTGACCAGCCAGAACCTGGTGCTCGCGGTGCAGAACACGGTGCCCCGGCACGAGCTCGGCGCGGCCAGCTCCGTGGTCACCTTCTTCCGCACCATGGGCGGCGCGATGGGCGTCTCCGCGCTCGGCGCGCTGATGACCAACAAGGTCGGCCACTACCTGGCCGAGAACCTGGCCGCCGCGCACGTCCCGGCGTCGCCCGCGGCCTCCGGCGGCGGCATCCCGGACCTGGCCAAGCTGCCGGCCCCGATCGTGCCGCTGGTGACGGACGCGTTCGGCCACGGCGTCGGCACCGTCTTCCTGTGGGCCGCCCCGTTCGCGGCGCTGGCCTTCGTCACCGTGCTGTTCATCCGGGAGACCGCACTGAAGACCACCACCCAGGAGGGCTGACCGGCCGGCGGGACCGACCGGCCGTCGGGATACGCGAACGGGCCGGGGAGTGTGGAGACACTCCCCGGCCCGTTCTGCTGCGTCCGGCCGTCCGGCTGTGCGGCCCGAACGTCCGTGCGGTCAGTGACCGGCGATCAGCGACAGCCCGTAGAGGACGACCCCGCCGCAGAGCGCGAAGCAGGCGTACGCGCCGGCCAGGGCGAGCTTGCCGCCGCCCGCGGCCCCCGCGGTGCCCCCGCTCTCACGGGCGGCGCTCACCGCGGCCTCGCGGCGGGACAGCGCCAGGATGCCGAGCGCGAAGACGGTGACCACGGCGACGGTGATGCCGAAGCTGAGCCCGGCGGTCTGGGCCAGGGCGTTCCACTTGATGTGCATGGTGAGTGCTCCTCAGTCCGCGCTCAGGCCGCGACGGTGGTCGAGGCGGGGGTGGGGGCGTTCGCGGTACCGGCCGGTGCGACCTCGACCGGGGTGACGTCGACGTCGTTGACGTTGTCCGCGCCGACCGGCTGGCGGCGGGAGATCAGCCACATCGCGCCGGCGCCGGCCACCAGCACGGCGCCGACCAGGGCGACGCCCCAGCTGCCCTGCTCGGCCAGCAGGGCCGCGCCGCCGGAGACCAGGGCGGCGGCCGGCAGGGTCAGGCCCCAGGTGTAGACCATGCGGCGGACCAGGCTCCAGCGCAGCTCGCCCTTCGGGCCGCCGAGGCCGGCGCCCATGATGCCGCCGGAGCAGACCTGGGTGGTGGAGAGGCCGAAGCCCATGTGCGAGGAGGTCAGGATGACGGTCGCGGCGGCCGACTCGGAGGCGAAGCCCTGCGGCGGGCGGATGTCCGCCAGGCCCTTGCCCATCGAGCGGATGATGCGCCAGCCGCCCATGTAGGTGCCGAGCGCGATCGCGGCGCCCGCGGAGACGATCACCCAGGTGGGCGGCAGCGCGCCGTGCGGCAGGGCGCCGACCGAGACCAGGGTCAGGGTGATGATGCCCATCGTCTTCTGGGCGTCGTTGGTGCCGTGCGCGAGCGAGATCAGCGAGGAGGAGAAGACCTGGCCGGTCTTGAAGCCCTTCTCGGTGGCCGCGGTGTTGCCCTTGCGGGTGATCAGGTACGCCATCTTGGTGGCGCCCCAGGAGGCCAGGCCGGCGACGAACGGCGAGGCGACGGCCGGGATGAGGATCTTGGTGATCACGGTGTCGAAGTTGACGCCGTTCATGCCGACCCCGACGATCGTGGCGCCGATCAGGCCGCCGTACAGGGCGTGCGAGGAGCTGGACGGCAGGCCGCGCAGCCAGGTCAGCAGGTTCCAGAGGATCGCGCCGGCCAGTGCGGCGAAGATGATCTCGGGGTGGACTCCGGCCTTCTCGTTGACGATGCCGCCGGAGATGGTGGTGGCGACCTTCACGGACAGGAACGCGCCCGCGAAGTTGAGCAGGGCCGCGATGGTGACCGCGACCTTCGGACGAAGGGCTCCGGTCGCGATCGCGGTGGCGGCCGCGTTGGCGGTGTCGTGGAACCCGTTGGTGAAGTCGAAGGCGAGCGCAGTGATGATCACAACGGCCACCAGGAACGAGATGTGTTCCATACCCAAACAATCGTCTTAGTTGTCGCACGGACGTTGATGACGTCGCGACCGTAGGTCTGCAGGGTAAACGGAAGGTGAACTGAGCCGGGAATCGTGGTTCCGATGGTTGACTCGTGGTGACCATTGGCTTTCGTCAGGGTGACCCAGGGCGCGCTGAGCTGGACTTTAGCGAAGAACGCACCGGTTCGACCCGGTTTGCTGAGAGCTGTCTCACAGATCAATCGAGAATTAACCTCCCAGTCCGCCCGCGCCCTGTTTCCGGCGAGTAACCCGTGGGAGGATCTGCGGGATCCGGATACCCGGGACAGGGGCAGTGCGCGGCGGGGAGGGCCAGGTCATGGGCGGGGCGGGACAGAGAGCGGAGACGGCAGGCGTACGGCCCTGGGTACGGGCGGCGCTGCGCTGCGGAGCCGTCCTCGCGGCCGCGGCGCTCGCACTGCCGGTGGGCGCCCAGGCCGCCTGGGCCGTACCCGACCCGGGCACCGGCCGGGTCGCAGCCGACGCGGACCCGCTCGCCGCCGCCAAGGCCACCCTCGGCCCGCTGCTCGACCAGCTGCACGCGCTCTACCAGGGCGCCGAGGCCGCCACCGAGCAGTACAACGGCGCCGTCGCCAAGGTGGCGGAGCAGCAGACCTCGCTCACCGACCTCCAGGGCCGGCTGGACCGCCAGCAGAAGCAGGTCGACGCCGGCACCGACATCGCCTCCCAGCTCGCCGCCGCGCAGTACCGCAACGGGTCCGCCTCGGCCTACGCCGAGCTGCTGCTCTCCAAGGACCCGTACGAGGCGGTCGTCATCGCCGAGCTGCTGGCCTCGGCCAGCCGCTCCCAGTCGGAGTTCCTGGACAAGCTGAAGAGCGACCGGGACGAGCTGGACGGGCTGAGGAAGCAGAACGAGGAGGCGCTGAAGACCTCCCAGACGCTGGTCGCCCAGCAGGACGCGGCCAAGGCCAAGGCCGCCGCCGACCTCGCCTCGGTCGAGCAGCTGGTCTCCTCGCTGACCGGCGCCCAGCGGGCCGAGCTGGAGCAGCTGGAGAAGGCCAAGGCGGACGAGGCGCAGCTCGCGTTCCTCGCCTCCGGGGCGCTCGGCAAGGGGGAGCGCACGCCCTCGCTGCAGGGGCGCGGGGCCGTGGCCTTCGCGCTGGCGCAGCTGGGCAAGCCGTACCTGTGGGGCGGCACCGGCCCGGGCGCCTACGACTGCTCCGGCCTCACCTCGCAGGCCTGGCTGCACGCCGGCAAGCCGATCCCGCGCACCAGCCAGGAGCAGTGGGCGCAGCTGCCGCACGTGGCGCTCAACCAGCTGCGGCCCGGCGACCTGGTGATCTACTTCCAGGACGCCTCGCACGTCGGGATGTACATCGGCGGCGGGCTGATCGTGCAGGCGCCGCGGCCCGGGGCGTTCATCAAGATCTCGCCGATCGGCTCGATGGCGATCCTCGGGGCCGTCCGGCCCGACCCGTCCGGCACGGCGGACGACGCCGGCGGCGCGTGGAAGGTGCCGGACCTCCCGGCGGGCTGGGACTCCGTCACGCCGATCGCGCCGAGCCCGGCCAACCAGGTGCCGGCCCCGCCGGCCCCGGGCGGAGCGGTGACGCCGCCGGTCGTGCCGGGTACGCCGACCGACCCGGCCACTCCGGGCGGGGCGGGTACGCCGACCGACCCGGCCACGCCGACCGCGCCCTCGACCGGCACGCCGACCGGGCCGGGCACCCCGACACCGACCCCGACCGGGACCGGGACGCCGGGCACCCCGAGCGGGACCGGCACGCCCACCCCGACCGGGACGGGCACCCCGACGGAGGGCCCGAGCGGCACCGGCTCGGCGACCGCCTCGGCCCCGGGCAGCGCGACCGCCACGCTGCCGCTGGGCAGCCCGACGCACTGACGGCCACCCGGCCGGTACGAAGGCCGCCCCGCGTCATCGGACGCGGGGCGGCCTTCGTGTTGTTCGGAGCCGGCGGACGCCTCAGGCGCCGCTGTCGGGGGCGAAGCGGATCACGACGGCCTTGGAGGTGGGGGTGTTGCTGACGTCGGCGGTGGAGTCGAGCGGCACCAGGACGTTGGTCTCGGGGTAGTAGGCCGCCGCGCCGCCGCGGGCGACGGGGTAGTGGACGACCCGGAAGTGCGGGGCGCGGCGCTCCACGCCGTCGCTCCACTCACTGACCAGGTCGACGTACAGGCCGTCGGCGAGCCCGAGTTCGGTGGCGTCCGCGGGGTTGACCAGGACCACCCGGCGGCCGCCCTTGATGCCGCGGTAGCGGTCGTCGAGGCCGTAGATCGTGGTGTTGTACTGGTCGTGCGAGCGCAGGGTCTGGAGCAGCAGCCGGCCCGGCGGGACCTCGGGGGCGGTCAGCGGGTTGACGGAGAAGTTGGCCTTCCCGGTCGCGGTCGGGAAGGTGCGGGAGTCGCGGGGGCCGTGCGGCAGGGTGAAGCCGCCGGGGCGGCGGACCTTCTCGTTGTAGTCCTCGAAGCCGGGGACGACGCGGGCGATCCGCTCCCGCAGGGTGTCGTAGTCCTCGGCGAAGTCCTCCCACGGCACGGTGTCCTGCGGCCCGAGCACGCCGCGGGCGAGCCGGCAGACGATCGCGGTCTCGGAGAGCAGGCCGGGTGCGGGCGGGCGCAGGCCGCCGCGCGAGGCGTGCACCTGGCCCATCGAGTCCTCGACGCTGACGAACTGGGCGCCGCGCGAGGTGACGTCCTTGTCGGTGCGGCCCAGGGTGGGCAGGATCAGGGCGCGGGCGCCGGTGACCACGTGCGAGCGGTTGAGCTTGGTGGAGACGTGGACGGTCAGCCGGCAGCGGCGCATCGCGGCCTCGGTGACCTCGGTGTCCGGGGTGGCCGCGACGAAGTTGCCGCCCATCGCGAAGAAGACCTTGACTTTGCCGTCGCGCATCGCGCGGATGGTGTCCACCGAGTCGAGGCCGTGCTCGCGCGGCGGCTCGAAGCCGAACTCCCCGCCCAGCGCGTCCAGGAAGGCGGTGGTGGGGCGCTCGAAGATGCCCATCGTCCGGTCGCCCTGGACGTTGCTGTGCCCGCGCACCGGGCAGACCCCGGCGCCGGGGCGGCCGACGTTGCCGCGCAGCAGCAGGAAGTTGACCACCTCGCGGATGGTCGGCACGGAGTGCTTGTGCTGGGTGAGGCCCATCGCCCAGCAGACGATGATCTTCTCGGACTTCAGGACCAGCCGGCCGAGCTCCTCGATCTGCTCCCAGGGCAGGCCGGTCGCGGCGAGCACCTCGGCGCGGTCGGTCGTCCGCGCCTGGGCCTCGAACTCCTCGAAGCCGTGGCAGTGTTCGGCGACGAACCCGCGGTCGACGCCGTCCCGCTCCAGGACGATCCGGTTCAGCGCGCGGAACAGCGCGAGGTCGCCGCCGAGGCGGATCTGCAGGAAGAGGTCGGTCAGCTTGGTGCCGTGGCCGACCAGGCCGCGGGCCTGCTGCGGGTTCTTGAACCGCTCCAGGCCCGCCTCCGGCAGCGGGTTGACGCTGACGATGGTGGCGCCGGCCCGCTTGGCGCGCTCCAGCGCGGAGAGCATCCGGGGGTGGTTGGTGCCCGGGTTCTGGCCCGCCACGATGATCAGGTCGGCCTGGTAGAGGTCCTTCAGGCTGACGCTGCCCTTGCCGACGCCGAGCGTCTCGGTGAGCGCCGAGCCGGAGGACTCGTGGCACATGTTGGAGCAGTCCGGCAGGTTGTTGGTGCCGAGCCGGCGGGCGAACAGCTGGTACGCGAACGCGGCCTCGTTGCTGGTCCGGCCGGAGGTGTAGAAGGCGGCGCCGTCCGGGGTGTCCAGGGCCTTCAGTTCCTCGGCCACCAGCGCGAAGGCCTCGTCCCAGGAGACCGGCCGGTAGTGGGTGGCGCCCTCGTCCAACAGCATCGGCTGGGTGAGCCGGCCCTGCTGGCCGAGCCAGTAGCCGGAGCGCTCGGCCAGGTCGGCGACCGGGTGGGCGGCGAAGAACTCGGCGCGGATGCGGCGCTCGGTGGCCTCCTCGGCGACGGCCTTGGCGCCGTTCTCGCAGAACTCGGCGGTGTGG
Source organism: Kitasatospora sp. NPDC048286 (assembly GCF_043201735.1). NCBI lineage: Bacteria > Bacillati > Actinomycetota > Actinomycetes > Kitasatosporales > Streptomycetaceae > Kitasatospora > Kitasatospora sp. NPDC048286. Next base: position 189,754 of record NZ_JBICZE010000005.1, on the reverse strand, counting down.
GTCTTGTCGGGCTCCGGCCAGGCGCAGCCGGGGCAGTCGAAGCCGTTCGGCTGGTTGACCTTGAGCAGGGTGGCCAGGGTGCGGCGGGCGCCCATCTGCTCGGCGGCCATCCGCAGGCTGTGGCCGACGGCGGGCAGCCCGGCGGCCGCGTGCTGGGGCGCGGACACCTCGGGGGCGTCCTGGGCCGGGTCGCTCTGCGGGGCCTGCTTGGCCATGGCCGCTCTCCTCGGGCTGCTGGTCCGGGCCGCCGCACCGTCGCGGGGCTCACCGTGCATCCTTCCACCTGCTGCTCGAGAGGGGGAGGGCCGTCTTCACGGCGGGGGAGGGCCGTCTCCGTCGCGGGGGGCGCGCCGTCGGTAGAGTCTGGGCGTCATGGCGGGAGGGGAGAGGGCGCGTGCGAGTCGGGGACGTCCTGGACGGCCGGTACGAGCTGGTGGAGAAGCTCGGGCAGGGCGGGTTCGGGGTGGTGTGGCGGGCCAGGGACACCCGGATGGGGCGGCCGGTGGCGGTCAAGGTCATCGGGCACCACGGCGGTGACCGGGCGAAGGCCGCGCTGCGGTTCGTCCGGGAGGCCGGCGCGGCCGGCAACCTCTCGCACCCGCACATCGTCACGGTGCACGACCTCGGGCAGTGCGAGCTCGGCGGCGAGGAGGTCACCTACCTGGTGATGGAGCTGCTCACCGGCCGCACCCTCACCGAGGTGCTGCGGGCGGGGGTGCCCGGGCCGGCGCTCAGCCTGCGCTGGGGGCGGCAGATCAGCGGCGCGCTGGCGGCGGCGCACGACGCGGGCATGGTGCACCGGGACATCAAGCCGGACAACGTGATGATCACCGACGCCGGGCACCTGAAGGTGCTGGACTTCGGCATCGCCCAGCTGGACACCGGCGCGGGCGGGCTGACCACCACCGGGACGATCGTCGGCAGCCCGGCGTACATGGCACCCGAGCGCTGGACCGGCGGCCGGGTGGACGGGCGGGCCGACCTCTACGCGCTGGGCTGCGTCCTGGTCGAACTCTTCACCGGGGCACGGCCGTTCGGCGGGGACTCGACGCCGGTGCTGATGTACCGGCACCTCAACGAGGTGCCGCCGCCGCTGGACCCGGCGCAGTTCGGGCTGCCGCCGCAGGTGGCCGGTCTGGTCGCGGAGCTGCTGGCGAAGGACCCGGCGGCCCGGCCGGCCGACGCCCGTACGGTCGAGCGGCGGCTCGCCGAGCTGGCCGGGTGGCAGGGCGGCCAGGCGGCGGCACCGGTGCCGGTGCCCGTACCGGCGGTGGTGGAGCGCCCGGCGCCGATGGTGCCGCCGCCGCCGAGCGCCCCGCCGGTCGTGCCCGCGCCCGCCGCGCCTCCCGCTGTGCCTCCCGCCGTGCCCGCGCCCGCGCCGGTCGTGCCTCCCGCCGTGCCCGCCCCGATCGTCCCGTCGGTGCCGTCCCCGGTCTCCTCGGTGCTGCCGCCGCTGACCACGCCGCCGGTGACGGCCACGCCGCCGGCCGAGTCGGTACGGGCCGCGCTGAGCGAGCGCCGCTCGGCCGCGTACCGGGCGGCGACCGCCGGCGAGTCGGCGATGCTGCTGCAGGCCGTCGCCCAGGACTGCGTGACCGCGCTCGGCGCGAGCGACCGGGACACCCTGTGCACCTGGCGGGACTTCGCCTGGTACCTCAGCCGCACCGGTGACCTGGACGGTGCGATCCGGCTGCTGACCGCCCTGGTGGCCGACATGCGCGCGGCCCTCGGCCCGATCGACCCGGACACCCTCGGCGCCCGCTACCACCTGGTCTGGTGCGTCGGCGAGAGCGGTGCGCCCGTCACCACGGTCCGGCTGATGAACGAGCTGCTGCCCGACCTGCACGCCGCCTGGGGCCCGTACGACTCGCGGGTCCTGAAGGCCCGGCACGACCTCGCGCTGCACCACGCCAACCGGGGAGACCTCCAGGGCGCGGTGATCCAGCTGCACGGGCTGCTGCCGGACCTCGCCCGGGTGCTGGGCGAGCACCACCCGAGCACCGTGCAGGCCTGGCAGGACCTGGCCGGCTACCAGCAGCAGCTGGTCCAGGCCGGCCGCAAGGGGCCGGGGCCGCGCCGCCGGACCCCGCGGATGAGCCCGATGGAGGCGCTGGTGCTGGTGCGGCGGCTGCGGGTGTGGGACTTCGCCACCGACGCGCAGGCCCGGGCCTGTATGGACGCCCTGGACCGGGGGATCGGCCTGAAGGGCGTCGCGGACGTGGTGTTCGAGGCCCCGGACCACGTCTCGGACGAGGACCTGGTGGAGGAGATCTTCGGCGCCTGAGTGCTCCTCGGTGCCGGGGTGCCGACGCCGCGGCTCTCACGGCGCTCACGCCGCCAGGGCCCGGGCCGTCGGCAGGGCGGCCAGGGCGTGGAGCAGGGCGCGGGCGGCGGCGTCGTTCTGGCGGAAGGCCGGGGCGTCGGTGCGGGGGCGGGCGAAGGCGGCGGCCGCGCGCAGGCTGGTGTGCGGGCCGAGGGCGGTGCGGCGCGGGTGCGGGGCTCCGCCGAGGGCCGGGTCGAGCAGCCGGCTGTCGGCGGGGGCGATGGTGACCAGGCCCGAGCGGTGGGTGTGGTCCGGGTCGGTGACCACCTCCTCGACGACGCGTCCGGTGCGGTGCAGCTCGCCCAGCAGCGGGTCCAGGGTGCGGGCCAGCGCGTGCTTGGGCAGGTACGCCTCGACCAGCGCCGTCGCGGTGACGTGGTGGCCGGGCACGGTGGCGCCGGAGGCCCGCCAGGTGCCGCTCTCCTCGTCCCGTTCGATCCGGACGTCCGCGCCGAGGAAGCGCACCACCCCGGCCTCGGAGAGGGCGAGCAGCTGGCGCAGCCGGAAGCCGGGCGGGCCGGAGGCGAGGAAGCCGAAGTAGCCGAAGAACCACTCGTCCACCTCCTCGGCGATCGAGCGGGCGGTGAGCCGGCCGCTCGCCGTCACCCGGGGGAGCTGGCCGAACAGCGACAGCAGGGCGAGGAAGGCGCCGAGGTCGGCGCTGTGGGCGGGGTCGGCGCGGCGGCCGGCGTCCGCGCCGACGTACCCGCGCAGGTGCTCCTGGAGTTCCTCGTCGCTGCCGAGTTCGAGCCCGGCCAGCGGGTGGTCGAGCCGTTCGAAGTCGATCCGGTCGGCGGGGTCGGGGACGGCCTCGGCGACCAGGGCGGCGCGTTCGGGGGTGTACCAGCCGTGCCGGTCGTAGCGGGTGAGGAACTCCGGCCAGGGCAGGGTGGTGCGCTCGGGGTGGGCGTGGAACAGCTCGTGGTAGTGCCCGAAGGCGATCTCCTTGGCCATCAACGGCCAGAAGTCGCGCCGCAGTTCGAGCTGTCCGCCGGTGGCGAGCACGGTGTCCACGGCGGCCGCGTCGAAGTACCGGGGGAGCGGGGCGGGTGGCCCCTGGAGGCGGTAGCCGGTCTTGGAGTGGTACGGGACGCCGCGCCGGGAGCCGAGGTGCAGCACCGGCTCCCGGCCGGACGGCAGGTAGCGCAGCGCGGGCCCGTCCCCGGTGGGTTCGAAGCGGCCGCCGCGGCCCTCGGTGAGCAGGGCGACCAGGTCCACCGAGGCGAGGCCGAGCCCGCGCAGCACCACCGGCTCGCCGGGGGCGAGGGCGGCCAACTCGGCGGTCACGTCGGCGGAGTAGGCGGGCGGGAGGTGGAAGCGGCCGTGCCGGGCGGCGAACTCGGCGTCGGCCGCGTGGCGCGGGTGGGGGGCGGAGTCGAGGTGGCCGAGGGTGAGCACCACGTGGTCGGCGGTGAGGGTCCGGTCGCCGAGGTGGACGGTCTGCGGGCCGTCGGCCGGGCCCTCGATCCGCCGGACGGTGTCGCGGTGGACGGTGACCGTGATGTGCGCCGGCAGGTCGGCGACGGCGCGGCGGAACACCCAGTCCAGGTAGGCGCTCTGGGCCCGTCGGGTGGGGAAGTCGGTGGGCGCGAGGGTGCGCAGCTCGGCCCGGACGGCCGGGTCGGCGACCTCCCGGTAGGGAGTGAACTCCCGCTGCCGCCGGGCCCATTCGGCGAGCGAGGGGCCGGGGCGGACCGGTCCTTCGAGGGTGGAGCGCTCGTCGGTGAACATGGTGACGTCCTCGGCCATCGAGTTCATCCGCAGCAGCGGGGACTGGTCGTGGCGCCAGATCCGGCCCGCGCCGGGCGGGTACGGGTCGACCAGGTGGATCGCCAACGGCCGGTCGGCGGGCAGCAGTTCGGCGGCGTTGGCGGCGATCCGCTCCAGCAGTCCGGTGCCGCGCGGGCCGGCGCCGACGATGACGAGGGACGGCGTCATGCCCGCACCGCCCTGGCGAGGGCCGCGCGGGCCCGTTGCAGCGGGGTGGGTGGCAGGCCGTCGCGGGTCGCGCCCCGGGCGAAGCGCCGCTCCACGTAGTACTGGCCGACGGACAGCAGGGTGGTGACCACCAGGTACCAGAGGGTGGCGACCATCAGCATCGGGATGACCTGGTACGACTGGAGGTAGACCAGCTGCACCGAGTAGAGCAGGTCGGAGACGGCCAGCACGCTGACGATGCTGGTGCCCTTGAGCGCGCCGATCAGCATGTTCCCGGCGCTCGGCACGATCGCCCGCATCGCCTGCGGCACCACGATCCGGCGCAGCACCCGCCACCGGCCGAGTCCGAGCGCGGCCGCCGCCTCCAGCTGGCCGCGGTCCACGGAGAGGATGCCGCCGCGGATCACCTCGGCGGCGTACGCGGTCTCCAGCAGGGTGAGGCCGATGACGGCGGTCAGGGTGGGGCCCATCAGGTTGACGGTCCTGACCGTGACGAACTCGGGGCCGAACGGGAGGCCCAGGCCGAGGGTCGGGTAGAGCGCGCCGATGTTGAAGAAGAACAACAGCTGCACCAGCGGCGGGGTGGAGCGGAACACCCAGACGTAGCCCCAGCTCAGCGTGCGCAGCACCGGGTTGGCGGACAGCCGCATGGTGGCGAGGAGGGTGCCGAGCAGGAAGCCGAGGGCGAGGGTGGCGGCGGTCAGCCAGAGGGTGAGGGCGAGCCCGTTGAGCACGGACCGGGCGGTGAACCAGTCGGCGACCACGCCCCACTGGAAGGCCTCGTTGCGGATCACCGAGTTGACCGCCATCGCGGCCAGCAGCAGGGCGACGCCGGCGGCGGCCCACTGGCCGGGCCTGCGGCGGGCGACGATCCGGGCCTCGGGGGCGGGCGGTGCGGCGGGGCGGTCGAGCGGGGAGGGGGCGGGCAGGACGTCCTGCGGGGTGGCCATGGCGGCGGCTCCTGGGCGGAGTGCGGGCGGGAGAGGTACGGCGGTGGTCACGTACGCGGGCGCGGCCCGTGTCCCTCAACACGGCCGGCGCATGGCACTGCACTCCGCGCCGATCGTACGCATGCGCGATCGACGGCTGTCAAGGGTGATCGGGGCGCGGGAGGGCCGGTCCGGGGCGTGTCGGAGAAGTGACAGGAGATCGCAACAGTGCGGCAATGATGGACGGTTGACGGACCGATCGGCCGACTGCTCAACTTGAGGCCATGTACGTCGAGCAGCCCCTGGTCAGCCGCGACCACATCGACTTCGGTCGGGTGTGGTCCGCGGCGTGTCGCGGCTGACCTGGCAGCGGGCCGTCCGTCCGGCCTGAACTCCCGGTGGGGTGCCCTCCCTCGGCTCGCCCCGTCGTGGCCCGGATCCGTCGTCGGTGACCGACGACGCGTCAAACCCTCGCTGTCGCCGACGACTTCGCACTGCGCTCCGGCTCTCCCGCACTCCGGCAGTCCCTCCCGTACGCCGTCACCCGTCACCCGTCACCCGTCCGACGGTCGCCCCGCCGCGGCCGCCTCCGGTCCGTCCACCCGCAGCCCGCTTGCGGCCCGCCCGCAGCCTGCCCGCGGCCCGACGGGCTTCCGCCCACCCGAAAGGTTCCGCCATGCCCGTCGAATTCCTCGGCATCGCCGCCACCGGCGACGGTTCGGAGACCACCGCCCGCACCACCGCCGCCTTCGACCGCGACTACACCCTGCGGCTGGCCCGGGCGCACGAGGACCACGGCTGGGACCGGGTGCTCTTCGCGTACGGGGCCGGCACCCCGGAGCCGGCCGCCGCGGCGGCCTACCTCGCCTCGCACCTGGAGCGCCTGCAGATCCTGCTCGCGCACCGGCCGAACGTCTCCTACCCGACCTTCGCGGCCAAGACCTTCGCGACCCTCGACCGGATCAGCGACGGCCGACTGGCCGTGCACTTCATCACCGGCGGCAACGACCACGAGCAGCAGCGCGAGGGCGACTTCCTGACCAAGGACCAGCGCTACGAGCGCACCCGCGAGTACATCGGCATCGTCAAGAAGGCCTGGACCAGCCGGGAGCCCTTCGACCACGAGGGCCCGCACTACCGCTTCAACGACTTCGTCTCGGACGTCTTCCCCGTCCAGCAGCCGCGCCCGGCGGTCTCCTTCGGCGGCTCCTCGGACGCGGCCTACGCGGCCGGCGGCGCCGAGGCGGACATCTACTGCCTCTGGGGCGAGCCGCTGGCCCGCACCGCCGAGCAGATCGAGCGGGTGAAGGAGGCGGCGCGGGCGGCCGGGCGCACCGACGTGCCGCGGATCCAGGTGGCGTTCCGGCCGATCATCGCGCCGACCGAGGAGCTGGCCTGGGAGAAGGCGCACCGGACGGTGGCCGCGATCAGGGCCCGCCGGGGCTCCGGCCGGCCGGGGGCTCCGGGCACCGCGGCGCCCGACGCCGGGACGCCCGGGGCCGTGACACCCGAGGCTGTGACACCCGAAAACGTCGGCTCCCGGCGGCTGCTGGAGATCGCCGAGGCCGGCGAGCGCTACGACCGCGCGCTGTGGACCCCGACGGCCGCCGCCACCGGCGGGGCGGGCAACTCCAACGCCCTGGTCGGCACCCCGGAGACGGTCGCCCAGGCACTGCTCGACTACTACGACCTCGGCGTGGACATCCTCTCCGCGCGCGGCTACGACCTGCTGGACGACGCGATCGACTTCGGCCGGTACGTCATCCCGATCGTCCGCGAGGAGGTCGCCAAGCGGGACGCCGCCGCGGCCGAGCGCGCCGAGCGCGACCGCCACCAGCTGATCGCGGCGCAGGCGTGAGCGCGGCCGCCCGCTCCGGGTTCCGCCGGGCCGCCATCGACGACCCGCTGGTCGAGCCGCTGCTGCGCGAGCTCACCCACGAGTACGTCACCCGGTACGGCCCCGAGGGCCGCGAGGAGATGACCCGCTACCCGGCCGAGGCCTTCGCCGAGCCGCACGGCGTGCTGCTGCTCCTGCTGGAGGACGGCGAGCCGGTGGCCGGCGGCGCGTACAAGCGCTACGACGAGCACACCGCCGAGGTGAAGCGGATGTGGACGCACTCCGCGCACCGCCGCCGGGGCCTGGCCCGCCGGGTGCTGGCCGAGCTGGAGCGGACGGCTGCCGCGGTCGGCTACACCCGGATCCACCTGACCACCGGGCCGCGCCAGCCCGAGGCCATGAACCTCTACCTGGCGGCCGGCTACGCCCCGCTGTTCGACGTCTCGGCCGACCCCCTGACCATCGGCCCGCTTCCCTTCGAGAAGCGGCTGCCCGCCGGCGCGGCGCAGCCGCCCGTCCTGGCCCCGACCTCCTGAGAGGCCCCCCGTGAGAACCAGCACCGCCCGCCGCCGCCTGCTCGCGACCACCGCCCTGCTGCCGGTCCTGGCCCTGACCCTGGCCGCCTGCGGCTCGGACCCGAAGATCGCGGGCGCGGCGGTGGCGGGCGGCCCGTCCGCCGCCACCGAGGACCTCGTCTCCGGCCTCACCAGGTCGGACGCCGCCGCCGCGCTGCTGCCCGAGGAGGTCCGCAGGGCCGGCACGCTGAAGTTCGGCTCGTCCTTCGGCACGCCGCCCAGCGCCTTCCACCTCGACCAGGTCACCAAGAAGCCCGCCGGGATCGACGTGGACCTCACCGACGCCGTCGCCCGGCTGCTCGGCCTGACCGTGCAGCGCGAGGAGGCCGCCTTCGAGACCATCCTGCCCGCCCTGGACAGCGGGAAGTACGACGTCGGCACCGGCAACTTCGGGGTCACCACGGCCCGGCTGAAGACCATCGACTTCGTCACCTACATCGACGACGGCCAGGGCTTCGCGGTGCGCAAGGACAACACCGCGATCCAGCCGGTCACCGACCTGGTCCAGCTGTGCGGACTGACCGTCGGCACCGGCGCCGGCACCACCTTCGAGACCACCCTCAACAGCCGGCGCGGCGTCTGCGCCGACGCCGGGAAGAAGCCGTACGAGGTCAAGGCGTTCAGCGAGAGCGGCGCCCTGCTGACCGGCCTCCAGCAGGGCCGGGTGGACGTCGAGATGTCCACCATCAACGGCCTGCGCCACCAGGCCGCCCAGGAGGCCTCCGGCACCCGCTTCCTCGGCGAGTTCCACCGCCTCGACGTCGGCTTCGCCCTGAAGAAGGGCTCGAAGCTCGCTCCGGCGCTGCAGGCGGCGGTCAACCAGCTGATCAAGGACGGGACGTACGAGCGGATCCTGCGCAAGTGGGGGGTCACCGAGTCGGCGATCACGGAATCGCGGATCAGCCCGCCCGAGCACGCCTGAGCGCCGTCCCGTCCGAGGAGACCTCCGATGACCGTCAGCACCGAAGCACCGCCCGCCCCGCCGAGGCCGGCGGCCGCCCCCGACCTCGACGAACTGGCCGGCCTGCGGACCGTCCCGGCCCGGCACCCCTGGCGCTGGGCCCTCGGGATCGCCGCGCTGGTCGTGCTCGCCCAGTTCGCCCACGGCCTGGCCACCAACCCCGGCTGGGACTGGGCCACCTTCCGGCTCTACTTCACCGCCGACACCATCCTCCGGGCGATCGGGCGGACCCTCGAACTCACCGCCTACGGCACGGTGCTGGGCTTCCTGCTGGGCACCGTGGTGGCCGCGATGCGGCTGTCCCGCAGCGCGATCCTGCGGTCCGTCGCCTGGGCCTACGTGTGGGTGTTCCGCTCGATCCCGCTGATCGTCCAGCTGGTGTTCTGGTTCAACCTCTCCTACCTGTACAAGCGGTTCGGGATCGGCATCCCGTTCGGCCCGACCTTCGGCGACGTGGAGACGGTCGGGGTGCTCGGCGCGCTCGGCGCGGCGGTGCTCGGCCTCGGGCTGCACCAGGCCGCGTTCGCCGCCGAGATCATCCGCGGCGGCATCATCGCGGTGGACGCCGGCCAGCGGGAGGCCGCCGCCGCGCTCGGCATCCCGCGCTGGCGCCAGGGGTGGCGGATCGTGCTGCCGCAGGCCATGCGGGGCATCCTGCCGGCCGCCGCCAACGAGGTGATCTCCCTGCTCAAGGGCACCTCGGTGGTCTACGTGATGGCCATCGGCGAGCTCTTCTACCAGGCGCAGGTCATCTACGGCCGCACCGGCCGGGTGGTGCCGCTGCTGATGGTCGCCACCGTCTGGTACGTGCTGCTGACCACCGTGCTCTCGATCGGCCAGTACTACGTCGAGCGCCACTTCGCCCGCGGCGCCGAACGCACCCCGCCGCCCACCCCGTGGCAGCGCGTCCGGGCCTTCGCCCGGAGCCTGCCCGACCGCACCCGGCCCGCCGCCGCCCGTACCTCCGGAGGACAGTCGTGACCGCCCTGACGAAGCCCGCCCCGGCCCCGGCCGCCCCGATGGTGCAGGTCCGCGGCCTGCACAAGAGCTTCGGCCGGCTGGAGGTGCTGCGCGGGGTCGACCTGGACGTCCCGGCCGGCTCGGTGACCGTGGTGCTCGGCCCGTCCGGCTCCGGCAAGTCCACCCTGCTGCGCGCGATCAACCACCTGGAGAAGCTCGACCGCGGCCACGTCGCCATCGACGGCGAGCTGATCGGCTACCGGCGCTCCGGCGACCGGCTGTACGAGCTCAGGGAGCGCGAGGTGCTGCGCCAGCGCACCGGCATCGGCTTCGTGTTCCAGAACTTCAACCTGTTCCCGCACCTCACCGTGCTGGAGAACCTGGTCGAGGCGCCGGTCGCCGCGCTGCGCCGCCCCAGGGCCGAGGCCAGGGCGACGGCGCTGGCGCTGCTGGAGCGGGTCGGGCTGGTCGACAAGGCCGCCGCCTACCCCCGGCAGCTGTCCGGCGGGCAGCAGCAGCGGGTGGCGATCGCCCGGGCGCTGGCGCTGGAGCCGAAGGTGCTGCTGTTCGACGAGCCGACCTCGGCGCTCGACCCGGAGCTGGTCGGCGAGGTGCTGGACGTCATCAAGGACCTGGCCCGCGGCGGCACCACGATGATCGTGGTCACCCACGAGATCGGCTTCGCCCGCGAGGTCGCCGACACCGTGGTCTTCATGGACGGCGGTGTGGTGGTCGAGCAGGGCCCGCCCGCCGAGGTCCTGGACCGGCCGCGGCACGAGCGCACCCGGGCCTTCCTGGCCAAGGTCCTCTGACCCTCCCTCCCTCTCTCTCACCGATCCCCTTTCACCGAACAGGAGTTCCGCCATGTCCCTACCCCGTCGCGCCCTGGTGGCCGCCGCCGGCGCGCTCGCCGCCGCCCTCGCCCTGACCGGCTGCGGCGGCAGCGCCACCGGCGCGGCGGGTCCCGCCCCGGCCAAGGGCAGCACCGCGCCGAACGGCACGGTGGTGAACCTGTCGCCGAACCAGAACCGGGTCACCACCCCCAAGGTCGACGCGATCGCCGCGCTCGTCCCGGAGGAGATCAGGAAGAAGGGGACGCTGGCCGTCGTCGGCTCGGTCGGCAGCACCCCGCCGCTGGGCTTCTACGCCGACGACGACAAGACGATCATCGGCGTCGAGCCGGACCTCGCCTCGCTGATCGGCGACGTGCTGGGCCTCAAGGTCGCGTACGACACGGTCTCCTGGGAGAACATCTTCGTCGGCCTGGACAGCGGCAAGTACGACGTGGGCGTCTCCAACATCACCGTCACCGAGGAGCGCAAGGAGAAGTACGACTTCGCCACCTACCGGCTGGACGTCCTGGGCTTCGAGGCGAAGAAGGGCAGCGGCCTCAAGGTCACCGGCCCCAAGGACCTCGCCGGCAGGTCGGTCGGCGTCGCCACCGGCACCAACCAGGAGAAGCTGCTGATCTCCTGGAGCGAGGAGAACGTCAGGAACGGCCTCAAGCCGATCGACATCAAGTACTTCCAGGGCACCGAGTACTACCTGGCGCTCGCCTCCGGCCGGATCGAGGCCTACAGCGGCCCCAACCCCAGCCTGGCCTTCCACGCCGTGCAGACCGGCGAGACCGAGGTCGTCGGCACCTACTCGGGCGGCGGCGCGGACGTCCTCGGCAAGATCGCGGCGACCACCCGGAAGGACAACGGGCTGGTCAGGGCGCTGAACGGGGCGATCGACGAGGTGATCGCGAACGGCACGTACGGGCAGGTGCTCAAGCGCTGGGGCCTGGACGGCGAGGCGGTGCGGAAGTCCGAGATCAACCCGCCCGGCCTGCCCAGGCCCAAGCCGTAGCGGGATCCGGGCACACCGGCCCGCGGTCGTTCACCCGTTCGTCCCCACCCGCCGCTATGGTGACCCCTCCGACGGCGAACGCCGGGCGGGCGCGGTCGAGTTGGGGGAGGGCATGGAGAAGGGCGAGGTGCTCGGCGGTCGCTTCCGGCTGGAGCAGCAGCTGGGCAGGGGCGGTTTCGGCGTGGTCTGGCGGGCGACCGACACCACCATCGACCGGGAGGTCGCGGTCAAGGTGCTGCTCGCCGAGCACGCCACCGACCGGGAGGCGGTCAGCCGCTTCGTCCGCGAGGCCCGGACGGCCGGCGGCCTCAACAATCCGCACATCGTGACGGTGTACGACTACGGGTGGACCGAGACCGGCTCCGGGAAGATCCCGTACCTGGTCATGGAGCTGGTCCGCGGCCGGGCGCTGTCCGAGGTGCTCAAGGCCGGCCCGCCGGACCACAAGCAGGCGCTGCGCTGGATGCGGCACGTGTGCAAGGCGCTGGACGCCGCGCACCGCTCGGGGATCGTCCACCGGGACATCAAGCCCGAGAACGTGATGATCGCGCGGGAGGGGGAGCGGGCCAAGGTCCTGGACTTCGGCATCGCCCGACTGGTCACCCAGACCGTCCGGCTCACCTCCACCGGCAACGTGGTCGGCACCGTCCCGTACCTGGCCCCCGAGTGCTGGTCCGGCGGCACGGTGGACGGCCGGGCCGACCTCTACGCCCTCGGCATCATGCTGTACGAGGCCTGCACCGGCGCGCGCCCGTTCCGCGCCGCCTCGGCCGCCGAGTACATGTACAAGCACCTGGAGGAGGTCCCGCCCCGGGTACGCGGCAAGGACCCGGCACTGGCCGGGCTGATCGCCGAGCTGCTCGCCAAGCGGCCCGAACAGCGGCCGGCCGGCGCCGCCGAGGTGCTGGAGCGGCTGCGCGGCATCCAGCCCGGGATGCTGCGCCCGGAGGATCCCAGCCCGGAGCAGCTGCGCCGGCGGGCCGACCGGGCCTGGCGGCACGGCGAGGCCGGCGAGACGGCGGAGGCGGTGGAGATCCTCACCGCGCTCGTCCCCGCCTTCGCCCGGATCTGCGGCCCGGAGGACCCGCGCACCCTGCGCACCTGCCACGACCTGGCCCTCTGGCTGGCCGCGGACGGCAGCCCGGGCGCCGCCGTCGACCTGCTGGACGAGCTGACCCGGGCGCCCGGCGCCACCCCGGAGGCCCGGGCGGACGCGCGGCGCGACCTCGCGCACTGGCAGCGGGAGGTTGCGCGGTCGGGACCGGGCCGGCCGCGGGCCGGCGAGGCGGCGAGCCTGGGGGCGCTGCTCGGCGGGTGACCGGGGCCGGTGCCCGCCGGGCGGATTCCGCCCGGCGGGACGGCGAGGGTCGCCCCGACCCCCGGCACGGGGTCGGGGGCCTCGCTCAGCCGCCCAGCACCGCCCGCAGCCGCTCCGCCCGCTCCGGCCGCGGCCCCTCCAGCGCCAGCACCCCCGCCAGCACCTCGGCCGTCTGCGGGTCGTGCAGCGCCGTCGCCGCCGCCATCGCGGTGAACTGGTCCACCAGCCAGTCGCGCAGCTCCGCCACCGGCAGTGCGCGGCCCTCGTCCAGCCAGCTCAGCGACGCCCCCTCGACCACTGCGATCCAGGAGCGCACCAGCAGCGTCAGCCGCGGACCGGCCTCCCGCACGCCCAGGTGGCGCAGCGTCCGGCGCAGCGCCGCCCGCCGGACGTCGTCCACGATCGCCGAGGTGCGGGCCGTCTCCACCACCGAACCGCCGCGCAGCAGCGCCGAGTAGCCCGCGTCGTGCTCGGCGACGAAGGCGAAGTAGCCGTCCAGCACCGTCGACAGCTGTTCGGACGGCGTCCCGCTCACCCGTACCGCGAAGCGGCTGGTCAGCTCGTCCGCCGCGGTGCGCAGCGCGGCCTCGTACAACTGCTGCTTGCCGCCCGCGAAGTAGCGGTACACCAGCGGGCGGGAGGCCCCGGCGGCCTCGGCGACGTCGTCCAGGCCGACCTCCTCGGGCGGCCGGGAGGCGAACAGCTCCAGGGCGACCGCGATCAGCTGCTCGCGCCGCTGCTGGACCGGCAACCGCCGGTAGCCGGTGCGGCGCGGACGCGGCTCGGACGCGGCCGGAACGGGCGCCTGACCTGCCGAAGTGGGGCTGGCTTCCATGGCGGCCAAGCGTAATCGGCGTCGGGCCGATCCGATCCTGTCGGGCCGAACGGATTTTCGCGGACGAACCCCGCTCGCAAAGGGGTTGCAAAGCAGCGGCGCCACGCAATGATGGCGGAATGCCTGAAGAACTGATCACCGCCGACGGCGCCACCCCCCGCCGCATCGCCGACGACCACGTCCGCGAACTGGCCGACCTCGACCCGCTGACCGCGGTCTACCTCGGCCTCAACCTCGACGACGACCGGCTGCCCGACCTCTCCCCGGCCGGCCCCGAGGCCGTTGCCGACCTCGCCCGCCGCACCCTGGCGAAGCTCGACGAGGCCGAGCGGGCCGGTGCCGCCGACGACGAGGCGGAGCGCCGCTGCGCCCGGCTGCTGCGCGAGCGGCTGTCCGCCGAACTCGCCGTCCACGACGCGGGGGAGAGCTTCCGCTCGCTGCGCAATCTCGGCTCCCCGGTGCACGACCTGCGGGAGTCCTTCACGCTGATGGGCACCGACACCGAGGCCGAGTGGCAGGTGATCGGCCGCCGCCTGGCGAGGATCCCGGTGGCGTTCGAGCAGTACCGGCGGACGCTGGCCGAGGGCGTCGAGCGCGGGCTGCTGTCCGGCCCGCGCCAGGTGGCCACGGTGCTCGGGCAGTTCGCGGAGTGGCTGGGCGAGGACACGCCCGCCGAGGAGCGGGTTCCCGGTGCGTGGTTCGGCCAGTTCGTCTCGGCTGCGCCGGAGTCGCTGCGGCCCGAGCTGTCGAAGCACGCGGTGGCCGCCGCCGACGCGCTGGCCGAGCTGCGCGACTGGCTGCGCGACGTGTACGGCCCGGCCGTGGCCGGCGCCCCGGACACCGCGGGCCGGGAGCGTTACGCCCGCTGGGTGCGCTACTGGACCGGTGCCGACCTGGACCTGGACGAGGCCTACGCCTGGGCGTGGAGCGAGTTCCACGACCTGCTGGCGCAGATGGAGGTCGAGGCCGAGAAGGTCCTGCCGGGCGCGGGCCCGCTGGCGGCGATGCAGTGGCTGGAGTCCGACGGCCCGGCCATCGAGGGCGCCGAGGCCGCCCGGGAGTACCTCCAGGGCCTGATGGACCAGGCCATCGGGGACCTCCAGGGCACCCACTTCGACCTGGCCGAGCCGGTCACCCGGGTCGAGTCGAGGATCGCGCCGGCCGGCAGCGCCGCCGCGCCGTACTACACCGCGCCCTCGCTGGACTTCAGCCGCCCGGGGCGGACCTGGCTGCCGCTGGTCGGCCGGGACCGCTTCCCGGTCTGGGACCTGGTCTCCACCTGGTACCACGAGGGCGTGCCGGGCCACCACCTCCAGCTCGCGCAGTGGAACTACGTCGCCGACCGGCTCTCCACCTACCAGGTGAGCCTCGGCGGGGTCAGCGCCAACCTGGAGGGCTGGGCGCTGTACGCCGAGCGCCTGATGGACGAGCTCGGCTACCTCACCGACCCGGGCCACCGCCTGGGCTACCTCAACGCGCAGATGATGCGCGCGCTGCGGGTCATCGTCGACATCGGCATGCACGTGGGCATGGACTTCCCGGCGGACTCCCCGTACCGGCCGGGCGAGCCGGTCGGCCCCGAGCACGCCCGGGAGTTCTTCGGCCTGTACTGCGGCCTGTCCGCCGAGTTCCTGGACAGCGAGCTGGTCCGCTACCTGGGCCTGCCCGGCCAGGCGATCGGCTACAAGCTCGGTGAGCGCGCCTGGCTGCGGGGGCGGGCGGCGGCGAAGGCGGCGCACGAGGCGCGGGGCGAGGAGTTCGACCTCAAGGCCTGGCACATGGCGGCGCTCTCGCAGGGTTCGCTGGGGCTGGACGACCTGGTCGAGGAGCTGTCGGCGCTGTGACGGCCGCGCCCCGGTGACGATGCGCTGAGCGGGCCGGGGCGCACGCGGTAGCCGCGATCGGGGGAACCAGGCCCCCGGGACTCGGTCCGGAGTCCCGGGGGCCTGGTTCTTTTGTCCCAAAGGTCCGGTTTGGTGAGGTTTTTCCTTGCGCTCCGTCCCGACCGGAGTTTGGCTGGAAGGCGAATGTGTGACCCCTCCGCCCCCACACCGGAAGGCTCGGCCTGTGACTGCGCAAACCGTCACCGGTCATGAGGACGCGGACCGTCGCCGCTGGTGGGCGCTGGCCGTCATCGCCACCGCCCAGCTCATGATCGTGCTCGACGTCACCATCGTGAACATCGCACTGCCGTCCGCCCAGCGGGAGCTGGGCATCTCGGACGCCGACCGGCAGTGGGTGATCACCGCCTACACGCTCGCCTTCGGCGGTCTGCTGCTGCTCGGCGGCCGGCTGGGCGACCTCTTCGGCCGCAAGCGCGTCTTCACCGTCGGCCTGCTGGGCTTCGCCCTCGCCTCCGCCCTCGGCGGCGCGGCGGTCGGCCCCGCCATGCTCTTCGGCGCCCGTGCCCTCCAGGGCGCGTTCGCCGCCCTGCTCGCGCCCTCCACGCTGGGGCTGCTCTCCACCACCTTCTCCGATCCGCGCGAACGCAGTACGGCCTTCGGCGTCTTCGGCGCGATCGCCGGCGGCGGCTCCGCGATCGGCTTCATCGCGGGCGGTCTGCTGACCGAGTACCTGGACTGGCGCTGGTGCCTGTTCGTGAACGTGCCGATCGCCGTCGTCGTCGCCTTCGCGGCGTTCGACCTGCTGAAGCGCGACCACGTGGAGAAGGGCCGCCGGATGCCGCTGGACCTGCCCGGGGCGCTGCTCGGCTGCGGCGGCCTGCTGGCGATCGTCTACGGCACCTCCGAGGCCGTGACCAGGGGCTGGCGCGACGGTCTGGTGATCGGTGCGCTGGCCCTGGGTGTGCTGCTGCTCGCGGCGTTCGTCCTGGTCGAGCGGCGCACCGCGCACCCGCTGCTGCCGGTGCACATCGTCGCCGACCGCAACCGCGGCGGCGGCGCGCTCTCGGTGGGCCTGGCGATGGTCGGCATGTTCGGCACGTTCCTGTTCCTGACCTACTACCTCCAGGCCATCAAGCACTTCTCGCCGATCGTGTCCGGGCTGTCCTTCCTGCCCATGACGGTCGCCATCGTGCTGAGTTCGACGGGCTTCGCGGCCCGGATGATGACCAGGGTGCCGACCCGGGTCCTGGTCGGCCCCGGGCTGCTGCTGGCCGCGAGTGGCATGGCCTGGCTGACCCGGATGCGGGTGGACAGCCCGTGGGCCGGTCTGGTGCTGCCGGCCGAGCTGCTGATCGGCGTCGGCATGGGCCTGGTGTTCACGCCGGCGATGAGCCTGGCCACCCTCGGGGTCGCCCCGAACGAGGCCGGCGCGGCCGCGGCCACCCTCAACTCGGCTCAGCAGGTGGGCGGTTCGGTCGGCACCGCGCTGCTGAACACGGTCGCCGCGAGCGCCACCGCGAGCTTCCTGGCCACCCGGATCGCCTCCGACCCGGCGGTGCGGGCCCAGGGCGCCGTGCACGGCTACGTGGTCGCGACCTGGGTGGCGATGGGCGTCCTGCTGGCGGCCGCGCTGGTCGCGGTGCTGATGATCGACCACCGGCCGACGCCCGGCGAGGCCACCGTCGTCCCGGTCGGTGCGCAGGCGGAGGCGGCGGAGGCGGCGTCCACGGCGCACGTGGTGGACGGACCACCGATCGACTGAAATTTGCAGCAAGGTCTTGCAGTCAACCTCCGGCGCCTGCTTGACTCCTGGCACCGTTCAGGGACCAAGGAGGCGCCATGCTGCCCGAGTTCGACCTGCTCGTCGTCGGCGGCGCCGGGGTGGACACCATCGTCCGGGTCGAGCGGCTGGAGATCCCGCCCGGCGACTCGCAACTCGTCGAACCGGTGCGGGACTACGTCGGCCACACCGGCAACGGGGTCGCCCTCGGCGCCCACCACCTCGGACTGCGCACCGCGTTCGTCGACTTCCTCGGCGACGACGCCCAGGGCGACCTGATCCGCGCCCACTACGCGCGCCACGGCCTGCACTTCGCCCACCTGGTGAGCCCGCACGGCACCCCGCGCGGGGTCAACCTGGTGGACGCGGACGGCCGCCGGTTCTCCTTCTTCGACGGCCGCCACCCCGCCGACCTGCGGCTGCCGCGCGACCTCTACCTGCCGTACGCCGAGCGCAGCCGGCACGTCCACCTGTCCATCACCGGCGTCAACCGGGACATGTACGGCGACCTGCGCCGCCTCGGCCGCACCACCTCCACCGACCTGCACGACTGGGACGGCGTCGACCCGTACCGCCGCGACTACGCGCTCGGCTCCGACCTGGTCTTCCTCTCGGTGGCAGGCTGCCGCGGCCGGCACGAGGAGGTGATGCGGGCGATCCTCGCCGAAGGACGCGCACAGGTGGTCGTCGCCACCGCCGGCGCCGAGGGCTGCCACCTGCTCACCCGGGACGACCCCGCGCCGCGCCACCTGCCCGCCGTCGACCCGGGCCGCCCGGTGGTGGACAGCAACGGCGCCGGCGACGCCTTCGTGTCGGGATTCCTGTACGCGTGGTTCCGGAGTCGCTCGCCGCTGGACTGCGCCCGGGCCGGTACGGTGGCCGGGGCCTTCGCCTGCACCGCCGCCGGGACGCACACCGCCTTCGTCGGAGCCGACGAACTGGACGCGGTGCTCGCCGGATCCTGACACCGGGGGGCGCGGGCGGTCGACGGGTTTCTCATCGAGCTCCCAGGAGCCCGTCACATCGCTACCAGGCTGAGGCGCCATAGTCGTTGGTCGAAGGCCGCCCCCCGATCGCCCCGGCAGGAGAAACAGGCATGGGCAAGCACCGCCGCCAGACGTCGCGCCGCCGCCGCGGACTGCTGGTCCCGTCCCTGTTCACCGCGCTGTCCGCGGTGGTGATCGCCGTCGTGCTGACCGGGACGCACGGGCTGGACCTGTCCGACACGACGGCCGCCGGGAAGGCGGCCCGCAGCACCCGGGCCGCCGCCGCGCCGCCCCCGGCCACCGACCCGGCGGCCTCCGCCCCGCCCGCCCCGGTCGCGGCCCCGGCGCCCTCCTCGGACGCCGCCCCGGCGGCCGCCCCCGCGACGGCCGACCCCGTTCCCGCGACGGCCACCCCCACCCCGGACGTCGCCCTCGGCACCACCCGCTCGGCCCCGACCGGCGACCGCGAGTCCGAGACCGTCGGCGCGCTGTTCAGCGGCGCCCCGGAGGCCGGCGACCACTTCTGCACCGCCAGCGTGCTGCACAGTCCCACCGGCAACCTGCTGCTGACCGCGGCGCACTGCCTCAGCAGCACCGACGGCGTCACCTTCGCCCCCGGCTACCGCGACGGCTCCGCCCCGTACGGCACCTGGCAGGTGACGGCGATCCACACCACCGCCGACTGGTCCCGGAAGGGCGACGTGGCCGAGGACTTCGCGATCCTGGAGACCGCCCCCAGCAACGGCCGCAAGGTCGAGGACGTGGTCGGCGGCAACCGGCTGGGCGCCGACGAGCCCTTCGACGCGACCGTCCGCCTCTACGGCTACCCCGCCGACTCCGAGGAGCCGGTCCTGTGCACCAACGCCACCGCGCAGCAGAGCGCCTCCCAGCGGGTCGTGCACTGCCCGGCCTACCCGTCCGGCACCAGCGGCGGCCCCTGGATCGACACCGCCACGGGCGACGTGGTCGGCGCGATCGGCGGCTACCAGCAGGGCGGCGACACCGACGACATCTCGTACAGCGCCTACTTCGACCACACCATCGCCGAGCTGTACGCCCAGGCCGAGGCGGCCGCCTCCTGAGCCCACGGGCCCGTCCCGGGCCGGCCGGACGGGCCCGGAAACACGACGAAGGCCCAGGTCGGTGGATCAACTCCACTGAACTGGGCCTTGGTTACACTCTTGCAATCGCTGCGTGAGTGCCCCCGGTAGGATTCGAACCTACGCACCCGCCTCCGGAGGGCGGTGCTCTATCCCCTGAGCTACGGGGGCCTGTTGGCCTGTCGGTCGCTCGCGCTTCCAACGTGGAGAACACTACCAGGCTTCGGACGTGGTCCGTGCACGGGTTTCCCGGAAGATCGTCCGGGCGTCGCCGGCGCCGCCGCCGGGCGGGGGCGGAAGTGCCCAAAGGCCGGACGGGGCGGCGGGCCCGCCGATACCCTCGGTGAGGTGTCGGGAGTGTCCGGGCGGGTCCTCGTGGTGGACGACAGCGAGGTGATCCGCCAGCTGATCAGGGTCAACCTGGAGCTCGAGGGCTTCGAGGTGGTGACCGCCGCCGACGGCGCCGAGTGCCTGGAGGTCATCCGCCGGGTGCAGCCCGACGTGGTCACGCTGGACGTGGTGATGCCGCGACTGGACGGCCTGCGGACGGCGGCCCGGCTGCGCGCCACCCCGGACACCTGCCGGCTGCCGATCGCGATCGTGAGTGCCTGCACCCCGGCGGACCTCGACCTGGGGGAGACGGTCGGGGTGGACGGCTATCTCGGCAAGCCCTTCGACCCGGCCGACCTGGTGGCCCTGGTCCGGCGGCTGATGCGGCTCGCGGGACAGCCGGGCGGACCGCCCGACGCAGTTCGCCCTGAGCGA
Source organism: Kitasatospora sp. NPDC048286 (assembly GCF_043201735.1). Classification (NCBI taxonomy): domain Bacteria; kingdom Bacillati; phylum Actinomycetota; class Actinomycetes; order Kitasatosporales; family Streptomycetaceae; genus Kitasatospora; species Kitasatospora sp. NPDC048286. Next base: position 169,752 of record NZ_JBICZE010000005.1, on the reverse strand, counting down.
ACAGAACGCACCGATCACGGCTGAGACCCCGTAACGACGGCGCGGCGGCGTCCCGACAGGTAAACCGAGTGGCGGGCGGGCACCCCGTCTCGCCTACGCTTGGCGTCGTGACCCCCGCAGACCTTTCCCAGGCAATCCAGGCCGCCGTGAGCTCCGCCGTCGAGGCGGGCGAGCTGGCCGTCGCCGTGCCCGAGCACGTGACGGTCGACCGGCCCAAGAACAGGGACCACGGCGACTACGCGACCAACGTGGCCCTCCAGCTCGCCAAGGCGGCCGGCAAGCCGCCGCGAGCCGTTGCCGAACTGCTGGTCGAGCGCCTGCGAGGGATCACCGGCGTCGCCAAGGTCGACATCGCCGGTCCGGGCTTCCTGAACATCACCCTGGACACCGCCACCGCCGGTGCGCTGGCGCGCACCATCGTCGAGGCGGGCGAGGCCTACGGCCGTAACGAGGCCCTGGGGGGCCTGAAGATCAACCTGGAGTTCGTCTCCGCCAACCCGACCGGCCCGATCCACATCGGCGGCGTCCGCTGGGCCGCCGTCGGCGACTCGCTGGCGCGCGTGCTGCGGGCCTCCGGCGCCGACGTCACCACCGAGTACTACCTCAACGACGCCGGTGTGCAGATCACCAAGTTCGCCGCCTCGCTGCAGGCCGCCGCGAACGGCCGCGAGGTGCCCGAGGGCGGGTACGTCGGCGAGTACATCGTCGACATCGCCAAGTCGCTCACCGACGCGATCCCCGGCGTGCTCGACCTGCCCGAGGCCGAGCAGCTGCAGGTCTTCCGCACCGAGGGCCTCAAGCTCATGATCGCCGAGATCAAGCGCTCGATGGACGAGTTCGGCACCCACTTCGACGTGTGGTTCTCGGAGAAGACGCTGCACGACTCCGGTGCCGTCGAGAAGGCCATCGACCGGCTGCGCGACCAGGGCCACGTCTTCGAGCAGGAGGGCGCGGTCTTCCTGCGCACCACCGACTTCGGCGACGACAAGGACCGCGTCCTGATCAAGGCCGACGGCGACAAGACCTACTTCGCCGCCGACGCCGCGTACTACCTGTCCAAGCGGGACCGCGGCGCCGAGGTCGCGCTCTACATGCTGGGCGCCGACCACCACGGCTACGTCAACCGCCTCAAGGCCATCTCGGCCTGCGCGGGCGACGACATGAACCGCAACATCGAGGTGAAGATCGGCCAGTTCGTGAAGATGCTTCGCGACGGCGAAGAGGTCCGCATGTCCAAGCGGGCCGGCAACATCATCACGATCGACGACGTGGTCGAGTGGATCGGCGTGGACGCCGCCCGCTACACCCTGGCGCGCTCCTCCACGGACTCGACGATCACGCTGGACATCAACCTGCTGACCAGCCAGACCACCGAGAACCCGGTCTTCTACGTCCAGTACGCCCACACCCGGATGTGCGGCGTGGCGCGCAAGGCCGCCGAGCTGGGCGTGGACAAGGGCACGGCCGAGCAGTTCAAGCCCGAGCTGCTGGCCACCGAGTGGGAGTCCGACGTGCTCGGTCACCTCGCGGAGTTCCCGCGGGTGCTGGCCACGGCCGGCGAGCTGCGCGAGCCGCACCGGGTCGCGCGCTACCTGGAGGAGCTCGCGGGCAAATACCACCGCCTGTACGAGAACTGCATGTTCCTGCCCAAGGGCGACGAGGAGCTCACCGACACGCACCGCGCCCGCCTCTGGCTGGTCGAGGCGACGCGCACCGTGCTCGCCAACGGCCTCACGCTCCTGGGCGTGACGGCGCCCGAGCGGATGTAGGCACCACCCCCAAGCGCACAGCGGGGGCGGCTGACGGTCAACGGGGACCGTCGCCGCCCCTCGCCATAGGTCTCGAAGGAACCCAGCACCATGAGCCGTTCCGCACACCCCGCAGGCCCCCGCCACGGCGACGTCCTGCCCGAGGGCCACTACCAGGCCCCGCCCGCCGACCTGAACGCGCTCGACCCCAAGGTCTGGTCGCGCACCGTCGCCCGCGACGCCGAGGGTGTGGCCACCGTCGGCGGCATCGACGTCAAGCGGCTGGCCGCCGAGTTCGGCACCCCCGCCTACGTGCTGGACGAGGAGGACTTCCGCTCCCGGGCGCGCGCCTGGCGGGACGCCTTCGGCGCCGACGCGGACGTCTACTACGCCGGCAAGGCGTTCCTCTCCAAGGCGGTCGTGCGCTGGCTGCACGAGGAGGGCCTCAACCTCGACGTGTGCAGCGCGGGCGAGCTGGCGGTCGCGCTGGCCGCCGGGATGCCGCCGCAGCGGATCGCGCTGCACGGCAACAACAAGTCGGCGGACGAGCTGGAGAACGCCGTGAAGACCGGCGTCGGGCACATCGTGCTCGACTCCTACGAGGAGATCGAGCGCCTGGCCGCGATCGCCGCCCGCCAGGGCGTGCGCCAGCCGGTGCTGATCCGGATCACCGTCGGCGTCGAGGCGCACACCCACGAGTTCATCGCCACCGCGCACGAGGACCAGAAGTTCGGGCTGTCCCTCACCGGAGGGGCAGCCGCCGAGGCGGTGCGCCGGGTGCTCGGCCACGACAGCCTGGAGCTGCGCGGCATCCACTCGCACATCGGCTCGCAGATCTTCGACATGGCCGGCTTCGAGGTGGCCGCCCGCCGGGTGGTCGGCCTGCTGGCCGGGATCCGCGACGAGCACGGCGTCGAGCTGCCCGAGATCGACCTCGGCGGCGGCCTCGGCATCGCCTACACCAGTGAGGACGACCCGCGCGAGCCGGCCGAGATCGCGGCCGCGCTGGCCGAGATCGTCCGCCGCGAGTGCGCCGCCGCGAACCTGAACGCCCCCCGGCTGAGCGTGGAGCCGGGCCGGGCGATCGTCGGCCCGACGGCGTTCACGCTGTACGAGGTCGGCACCGTCAAGCCGCTGGAGGGCCTGCGCACCTACGTCAGCGTGGACGGCGGGATGTCCGACAACATCCGCACCGCGCTGTACGACGCCGAGTACTCGGTGTCCCTGGTGTCGCGCACCAGCGACGCGGAGCCGATGTTGGTGCGGGTGGTCGGAAAGCACTGCGAGTCCGGCGACATCGTGGTCCGGGACGCCTTCCTGCCGGCCGACCTGGCACCGGGCGACCTGATCGCGGTGCCCGCCACCGGTGCCTACTGCCGGTCGATGGCGAGCAATTACAACCACGCCCTCAAGCCCCCCGTGCTCGCCGTCAGGGACGGTGCGGCGCGGGTGATCGTCCGGCGCGAGACGGAGGAGGATCTCCTGCGTCTGGATATCGGATGACGAAATCCTCGTCTCAGATCATGGAACGACCGTAGATCCGTACGGAAAGTCCCGGAGACTGGGTACGGACCGAAGTTTCCGGCGGTCCAGGAAAACCCGCCGGAAATACCGAAGCACGAATGAATGCAGAGCGGAGTCGGATGATGCGTACGCGCCCGCTGAAGGTGGCGTTGCTGGGTTGTGGTGTGGTGGGCTCCGAGGTGGCGCGCATCATGACGACGACGGCCGACGACCTCGCCGCTCGCATCGGTGCTCCGGTCGAGCTGGCCGGGATCGCGGTCCGCCGCGCCGGGCGGACCCGTCCGGGCGTCCCCGAGCACCTGGTCACGACCGACGCCGAGGCCCTGGTCAACCGGGGCGACATCGACGTGGTGGTCGAGGTGGTGGGCGGCATCGAGCCGTCCAAATCGCTGATCCTGTCGGCCTTCCGGCAGGGCGCCTCGGTGGTCAGCGCCAACAAGGCGCTGCTCGCCAAGGACGGCACCGAGCTGCACGCCGCGGCCGCCGAGGCCGGGGTGGACCTGTACTACGAGGCCGCGGTGGCGGGCGCGATCCCGCTGCTGCGCCCGCTGCGCGAGTCCCTCGCGGGCGACAAGGTCAACCGGGTGCTGGGCATCGTCAACGGCACCACCAACTTCATCCTCGACAAGATGGACACCACCGGCGCCGGCTACTCGGAGGCGCTGGAGGAGGCCACCGCGCTGGGCTACGCCGAGGCCGACCCGACGGCCGACGTCGAGGGCTTCGACGCCGCCGCCAAGGCCGCGATCCTGGCCGGCATCGCCTTCCACACCAAGGTCACCGCGGCGGACGTCTACCGCGAGGGCATCACCGAGGTGACCGCGGCCGACATCGCCTCCGCGAAGGAGATGGGCTGCGTGGTCAAGCTGCTCGCGATCTGCGAGCGTGCCGCGGACGGCGAGTCCGTCACCGCGCGCGTCCACCCGGCGATGATCCCGCTGTCGCACCCGCTGGCCTCCGTCCGCGAGGCGTACAACGCGGTGTTCGTCGAGGCCGAGGCGGCCGGCCGGCTGATGTTCTACGGCCCCGGCGCGGGCGGCTCGCCGACCGCCTCCGCGGTGCTCGGCGACCTGGTCGCGGTCTGCCGCAACAAGCTGGCCGGCGCCACCGGTCCCGGCGACTCGGTGTACACCCGGCTGCCGGCCAAGCCCATGGACGAGGTGGTCACCCGCTACCACGTCAGCCTGGACGTGGACGACCGCGCGGGCGTGCTCGCCCAGGTGGCGTCCGTCTTCGCCGAGCACGGCGTGTCCATCGACACCGTGCGCCAGCAGGGCCGCGACGGCGACGCCTCGCTCGTCGTGGTCACCCACCGTGCCACCGACGCCGCGCTGTCGGCGACGGTCGACAAGCTCCGCGCGCTGGACAGCGTGCGGGACGTGGCCAGCATCATGCGGGTCGAAGGGGAATAAGGAACAGCCATGAACGCCGTTGCCGAGAACGTCGTCCGAGGCGCGCACACCCACCAGTGGCGCGGCCTGATCGAGGAGTACCGGGACCGTCTGCCGGTCACCGCGGCCACCCCGGTGGTCACCCTGTTGGAGGGCGGCACGCCCCTGGTCCCCGCCCAGGTGCTGTCCGAGCGAACGGGCTGCGAGGTCTACCTCAAGGTCGAGGGCGCCAACCCGACCGGCTCCTTCAAGGACCGCGGGATGACGATGGCCATCTCCAAGGCCAAGGAGGAGGGCGCCCGGGCGGTCATCTGCGCGTCCACCGGCAACACCTCGGCCTCCGCCGCCGCCTACGCGGTGCGGGCCGGGATGGTCTGCGCGGTGCTCGTCCCGCAGGGCAAGATCGCCCTCGGCAAGATGGGCCAGGCGCTGGTGCACGGCGCCCGGATCCTCCAGGTCGACGGGAACTTCGACGACTGCCTCACCCTTGCGCGTGAACTGTCCGAGAAGTACCCGGTGGCGCTGGTCAACTCGGTCAACCCGGTGCGGATCGAGGGTCAGAAGACCGCGGCCTTCGAGATCGTCGACATGCTCGGCGACGCCCCGGACATCCACGTCCTGCCGGTCGGCAACGCGGGCAACATCACCGCGTACTGGAAGGGCTACCGCGAGTACGCCGCGGACGGCCTCGCCACCCGCACCCCGCGGATGTGGGGCTTCCAGGCCTCCGGCTCCGCCCCGATCGTGGACGGCGCGCCGGTGCTCAAGCCGCAGACCATCGCCACCGCGATCCGGATCGGCAACCCGGCCTCCTGGGACTTCGCGCTCGCCGCGCGGGACGAGTCCGGCGGCCTCATCGACAAGGTGACGGACCGTCAGATCCTGTCCGCCTACCGGCTGTTGGCCTCACAGGAGGGCGTCTTCGTGGAGCCTGCCTCGGCCGCCTCGGTGGCCGGTCTGCTGGCCAAGGCGGAGGCCGGGCTGGTCGACCCGGGCCAGCGGATCGTCTGCACCGTGACCGGCAACGGCCTGAAGGACCCGGACTGGGCGGTGGCCGGCGCGCCGCAGCCGCAGGTCGTCCCGGTCGACCCGGAGGCGGCCGCCCGCAGCCTCGGACTGCTCGACCGGTAACGGGGCCTGACACACCGACGGGCCGCCCCTTTCGGGGGTCGGCCCGTCGGAGTTCCCCGCTGACACTTTTGTGTCAATCGGGCTTCACGTCGCGATCCCTTTCCGCCCCTCCCCCCGGCGGGGAGGGGTGCGCATTCCGGCCAGAACCGGCAACACACCAGATCGAAGGCCCACGGGGTGTACCGCTGGGGAACCTCTCTTCGATACTCTGGCCTCGGCCGTGTGGCACATGCCCCGGGCCCGGGCGGATCCGGGCCTCGCCGACCGCCGTGACCGCCCGCCCCCGAGGGGCCTCGGTCCGTTTCCCCGCCTTCGCACCGACGACGCGCTCCGCGCCGCCCGATTTCCCCAGGAGAGTCCACCGCATGGCCGGTCCCGCGTTCCGTGCCGCCGCCGTCCGGGTCAGGGTTCCCGCGACCAGCGCCAACCTCGGCCCGGGCTTCGACGCCTTCGGGCTCGCGCTGGGTCTGTACGACGACGTGGTCGTCCGGGTCGCCGACTCCGGCCTCTCCGTCGACATCGCCGGTGAGGGCGCCGAGACGCTGCCGCGCGACGAGCGCCACCTGCTGGTCCGCGCGATGCGCGCCGCCTTCGACCGGCTCGGCGGCCAGCCGCGGGGCCTCGAAGTGGTCTGCGCCAACCGGATACCGCACGGCCGCGGCCTCGGCTCCTCCTCGGCCGCCATCTGCGCCGGCATCGTGGCCGCCCGCGCGGTGACCATCGGCGGCCCGTCCGCGCTGGACGACGCCGCGCTGCTGGCCCTCGCCTCCGAGCTGGAGGGCCACCCCGACAACGTCGCGGCCTGCCTGCGCGGCAACTTCACCATCGCCTGGACCGACGAGGAGTCGGCCAGGGCGATCGCGCTGGAGCCGTCCGAGCAGGTCGTCCCGGTGGTGTTCGTGCCGGCCGGCGAGGTGCTCACCGAGACCGCGCGCGGGCTGCTGCCGAAGACCGTCCCGCTCGCCGACGCGGCCGTCAACGCCGGCCGCTCCGCCCTGCTGGTGGAGGCGCTGACCCGGCGCCCCGAACTGCTCCTCGCCGCCACCGAGGACCGGCTGCACCAGGACTACCGTGCCTCCGCCATGCCGGACAGCGCCGCCCTGGTCGGCGCGCTGCGCGCCGAGGGCGTCCCCGCGGTCATCTCCGGGGCCGGACCGACCGTCCTGGCGCTCACCGACGAGGCGGGCGCCGACAGGGTGCTCTCCTTCGCCGGGCACCACGGCCACGGCGGGGATCCGGCGTTCGCCGCGCACCGCCTGGACGTCGACCGCACCGGGGCCGTCGTGCTCCCGCTGGGCGTCTGAGCAGCCCGAACGGGCCGCTCGGGGCCCGGCACCGGCGTCCTGCCGAGCCGGGCCCGGCGGACACGATTGGCAAGCGCAAGGCTGGGGAATGTCTGAGGGGGTCGGTAGTGTTAACCTCATTGCTGCACCAGGTGCCCTCCGGGGCTAGGTGCGCCGCGTCCCGATCCCAGCGCTCCACGGCAGTGGAGTCCCGGCGATGCACGGGGCGACGATTCTCCGGGAGCCCACCGCAGCGCGTACGCAGCCTGCCTGCGCGACATGCGGCCGCATCCCGAAGCCGTGACGGCACCTGACTCCCACCCGCGGCCTCCCACCTAGAGGCCAGGACGGGCGGAGCACGGGCCACCGTCACGCGACGGGGGCCCGGGATTCGCAGGGAGCGTGGGGGTTACGCCCTCAGGGGAGGTCGACACACGACCGGCCCACGCGCCACTCAGCACCACCGTGCTTCATGCACCGCACCTCGTACGTAGCTCTCCCTCGACGGGCTCCCGCCATTCGAGGGATCACCGCCTCGGACCGACGCAGTCGAGCGTTGGTCAGGACAGCACAACCGGTCGCCGAGCCAGACAGGCCGACGTCCGCTCCAGGGAAGGACCCTTAGTGAGCGACTCCACCGATCTGATGGGCGCGCGCCCGGACGCCGACGCGTCGGACGCAGCCGCCCCCGCTGCCCCGGCGCGGCGCCGCCGCAGTGCCGCCGCGGGCCTGGACGGCATGGTCCTGGCCGAGCTCCAGAAGCTCGCCGCGGACCTTGGCATCACCGGTACCGGACGCATGCGCAAGAGCCAGCTGATCGAGACCATCAAGGAGAAGAGCGGCGGGGACCCGCTGCTCGCCGCCGGTGGCACCGCCCCGGCCGCCAAGCGCACCGCCGCCAAGGCGGACGCCGAGGCCCCGGCCGAGAAGCCGGCCCGCCGCGCCAAGGCCGCCGCCAAGGCCGAGGCCCCGGCCGCCGCCGAGTCGCAGGCCCAGATCGAGATCCCGGTCCAGGCCGCCGCCGAGACCGCCGCGCCGGCCCGTACCGAGCGCACCCGCCGCCGTGCCACCTCGGCCGCCGGCGCGCCCGCCGCCCCGGCCGCGGAGGCCGCCGCCGAGGCCGCCACCGTCGCCGTCGCCGAGCCGAAGCAGGCCGAGGCCCGCCCGGCCGAGACCCGCGGCTTCGAGGGTCGCGAGGACGGCCGCGAGAGCCGTCGCGACCGCCGTGAGCGCCGTGAGCGCCGCGAGGGCGGCGAGCGCACCGAGCGCACCGAGCGCACCGACCGCCAGGAGGGCGGCGAGGCCCAGGACGGCGAGGGCCGCGAGTCCCGCCGCGACCGCCGCAACCGCCGCGAGCGCACCGACCGCCAGCCCCAGCAGGGCGGCGGCCAGCAGCAGGCCGGCCAGGGCGAGCAGCAGGGCCGCCAGGCCCCGCAGGCCCAGCAGCCGCAGGTCCAGCAGGGCGGCTACGAGGACGACGAGTTCGGCGAGGGCCGCCGTGGCCGCCGTGGGCGCTACCGCGACCGCCGTGGCCGCCGCGGCCGCGAGGGCTTCGAGGCCGGCCCCGTCGAGCCGCAGATCGGCGAGGACGACGTCCTGATCCCGGTCGCGGGCATCCTCGACATCCTCGACAACTACGCGTTCGTGCGCACCTCCGGCTACCTGCCGGGCCAGAACGACGTCTACGTCTCGCTCGCCCAGGTCCGCAAGAACGGCCTGCGCAAGGGTGACGCCATCACCGGTGCGGTGCGCCAGCCGCGTGAGGGCGAGCGCCGCGAGAAGTTCAACGCCATGGTGCGCCTGGACTCCGTCAACGGCATGGACCCGGAGAGCGGCCGCGGCCGCCCCGAGTTCAACAAGCTCACCCCGCTGTACCCGCAGGAGCGGCTGCGCCTGGAGACCGACCCGGGCGTGCTGACCACCCGGATCATCGACCTGGTGTCGCCGATCGGCAAGGGCCAGCGCGGTCTGATCGTCGCGCCGCCGAAGACCGGCAAGACCATGGTGCTCCAGGCGGTCGCCAACGCGATCACCCACAACAACCCCGAGTGCCACCTGATGGTCGTCCTGGTCGACGAGCGTCCGGAAGAGGTCACCGACATGCAGCGGTCGGTGAAGGGCGAGGTCATCTCCTCGACCTTCGACCGCCCGGCCGAGGACCACACCACCGTCGCCGAGCTGGCCATCGAGCGCGCCAAGCGCCTGGTCGAGCTGGGCCACGACGTGGTCATCCTGCTGGACTCGATCACCCGCCTCGGCCGCGCCTACAACCTGGCGGCGCCGGCCTCCGGCCGCATCCTGTCCGGTGGTGTCGACTCGACCGCGCTGTACCCGCCGAAGAAGTTCTTCGGTGCCGCGCGCAACATCGAGAACGGCGGCTCGCTGACCATCCTGGCCACCGCGCTGGTCGAGACCGGCTCGCGCATGGACGAGGTGATCTTCGAGGAGTTCAAGGGCACCGGCAACATGGAGCTCAAGCTCGACCGGAAGCTCTCGGACAAGCGCATCTTCCCGGCCGTCGACGTGGACGCCTCCAGCACCCGCAAGGAGGAGATCCTGCTCGGCAGCGAGGAGTTGGCCATCGTCTGGAAGCTGCGCCGGGTGCTGCACGCGCTCGACTCGCAGCAGGCGATCGAGCTGCTCCTGGACAAGATGAAGCAGACCAAGAGCAACGCCGAGTTCCTGATGCAGATCGCCAAGACCACCCCCGGCTCCGGCGACTGACCGTAGCCGGACGGCTGTCGAAGCACGGAACCCCGGATCGCGCGAGCGGTCCGGGGTTCCGCGCGTCCGGGCCGCTTTGTTCCAGACTCGGGACAACTTGAGACCGTTTGGATCATGTTGTCCGATTTACTCTGGGCCGTATGGCCGAACACAAGAGGGTTACGAGTCGTCGCCGCAGGCTCCTGCGGACGGCCGCCTGCGCGTTCGCCGCGTTCGTCGTCGGCGGCGCCCTCCTCGGCTACTTCAGACTCGACGGCAACATCAGGAGCGTCGACATCGACGGCGGGCTCGGCGACGCCCGGCCGCCGGCCGCCACCGACGGCTCCTTCAACATCCTGGTGCTCGGCTCCGATTCGCGCGGCGGCGACAACGGCTCGATGGCCGGCGGAGACACTGGCGACACCGCCCGCTCGGACACCGCCATGGTGGTGCACATCAACCAGGACCACTCCCGCGCCCAGATCGTCTCGATCCCGCGCGACACCCTGGTCACCCGCCCCGACTGCGCCGACCCGAGCGGCCGGACGGCGCCCGGCGCCAAGCGCGCGATGTACAACAGCGCCTTCGAGACCGGCGGCGCGGTCTGCGCGGTCAAGACCACCGAACAGCTCACCGGGCTGCGGATGGACCACTACCTGCAGGTCGACTTCGCCGGCTTCGCCCGGGTCGTGGACGCGATAGGCGGGGCCACCGTGACCACCACGGTGGCCATCCACGACAAGGACAGCGGGCTCGACCTGCCGCCCGGCGAGCACCGCCTGAACGGACAGCAGGCGCTGGCCTTCGTGCGCACCCGGCACGGCGTCGGCGACGGCAGCGACCTCGGCCGGATCGAGCTCCAGAAGCAGATGGTGAAGTCGCTGCTGCAGCAGGTCGGGGGGAGCGGGATGCTCACCAACCCGGTCAAGCTGTGGTCCGTCGGCGACACCGTGACCAAGAGCATCACCACCGACTCCGCGCTCGGCTCGGTGAACTCGCTGGTGGGGCTCGCCCAGGAGCTCAAGGGGATAGGCCCGGACCAGCTGAGCATGGTCACCCTGCCGGTGGAGGCCGCCCCCGGCGACCCGAACCGGGTGGTCCCGCGGCAGCCGGCGGCCGGGCAGGTCTGGACGGCGCTCAGGGCCGACCAGCCGTTCCCGCCGGCGGTCGTCGCCGCGCAGCCGGAGAACCCCGCCCAGGCGGCCCCCACGGCCACGCCGTCGGCCCCGGCGCGGACCACGGGGAAGCCGGGCGCGAAGGCCACCGCCACGCCCTGACGGACGCCGCCGCCGGGCGCGCGGGGGGCCCGGAATATCCCGGAACGCGACCCGGTTTGGGAAGATGCGGCCGGTCCTGGCAGACTGGTCCGTCGGTCCCGGTTCACGTGCGGCGCTCCAGCCGCCGACCCGGTGCCCTCCCGAAACCTAGGAGAACCCCTTGAAGCCCAACGTTCACCCCGAGTACGTGGTCACGCGCGTGACCTGCACCTGTGGCGCCGAGTTCACCACCCGCTCGACCGAGACCAGTGGCGAGATCCGCGCCGAGGTCTGCTCGCAGTGCCACCCGTTCTACACCGGCAAGCAGAAGATCCTCGACACCGGTGGCCGCGTGGCCCGCTTCGAGGCCCGCTTCGGCAAGCAGCACAGCGCGAAGGCCTAGCGCTCCCTCGGCGCCGGTTCCCGGCGTCCCCGTACTCGTTGTCGGGGGCGCTTGGGGGCCGGCGCCGTTCGCGTCCCCCGCGAGTCCGCGCCCCCGCGACCCCGCGAGTCCCCACCCCCCACACGTTTCCGAGTCCCCGGGAAGAAGGCCACCCCATGTTCGAGGCAGTCGAAGAGCTCCTCGTCGAGCACGCCGACCTCGAGACGAGGCTGGCCGACCCGTCCGTCCACGCGGACCAGAACAACGCCCGCAAGCTGGCCAAGCGCTATGCCGAGCTGACCCCGATCACCCGGGTCTACCGGCAGTGGCGGCAGGCCGGCGAGGACATCGAGGCCGCGCGCGAACTCGCGGCCGAGGACCCGGAGTTCCTCTCCGAGGTGAAGGACTCCGAGGCGCGCCGCGACGAGCTGACCGAGGAACTGCGGCTGCTGCTCGTCCCGCGCGACCCGAGCGACGACAAGGACGTCATCCTGGAGATCAAGGCGGGCGAGGGCGGCGAGGAGTCCGCGCTGTTCGCCGGCGACCTGCTCCGGATGTACCTGCGCTACGCCGAGCGGATCGGCTGGAAGACCGAGATCATCGACTCCAACGAGTCCGACCTCGGCGGCTACAAGGACGTCTCGGTGGCCGTGAAGACCAAGGGCAACACCGAGCCCGGCCAGGGCGTCTGGGCCCGGCTGAAGTACGAGGGCGGCGTGCACCGCGTGCAGCGTGTCCCCGCCACCGAGTCGCAGGGCCGCATCCACACCTCCGCGGCGGGCGTGCTGGTCACCCCCGAGGCGGAGGAGGTCGAGGTCGAGATCCTCGCCAACGACCTGCGGATCGACGTCTACCGGTCCTCCGGCCCCGGCGGCCAGTCGGTCAACACCACCGACTCCGCGGTCCGGATCACCCACCTGCCGACCGGTATCGTGGCGTCCTGCCAGAACGAGAAGAGCCAGCTCCAGAACAAGGAGCAGGCGATGCGCATCCTGCGTTCGCGGCTGCTGGCCGCCGCGCAGGAGGAGGCCGAGCGGGAGGCCTCGGACGCGCGCCGCAGCCAGGTCCGCACGGTGGACCGCTCCGAGCGGATCCGCACGTACAACTACCCCGAGAACCGCATCTCGGACCACCGCACCGGATTCAAGTCGTACAACCTGGACCAGGTCCTGGACGGCGACCTGAACGCGGTGATCCAGTCCTGCGTCGACAAGGACGCGGCGGCCAAGCTCGCCGCGGCCCAAGAGAACTGAGACCGGCGCGCCCCAGCCCGCGTTTCGCCCGGAGCCGGAGAGACAAGAGGTCGTACGGATGAACCTGCTGCTCGCCGAGGTGGCCCAGGCCACCCAGCGGTTGGCCGCGGCCGGCGTGCCGTCGCCGCGCTTCGACGCGGAGGAGCTCGCCGCCTACGTCCACAACGTCAAGCGCAGCCAGCTGCACACGGTGAAGGACGCCGACTTCGACGCCCGCTACTGGGAGGCGGTCTCCCGTCGCGAGGCGCGCGAACCGCTCCAGCACATCACCGGGCGGGCGTTCTTCCGCTACCTCGAACTGGAGGTCGGCCCCGGGGTGTTCGTGCCCCGGCCGGAGACCGAGACGGTCGTCGAGTGGGCGATAGACGCGGTGCGCGACATGGACGTGGCCGAGCCGCTGGTGGTGGACCTGTGCTCCGGCTCCGGCGCGATCGCGCTCGCCCTGGCCCAGGAACTCCCGCGCTCGACCGTGCACGCCTTCGAACTGGACGAGGGCGCGCTGGAGTACACCCGGCGCAACATCGAGGCCAGCCCCGACCGCGCCCGGGTCACCCTGCACGCCGGTGACGCCACCAAGGCCTTCGAGGACGACCGCTCCTGGGACGGCCGCTTCGACCTGGTCATCTCCAACCCGCCGTACATCCCGCTCACCGAGTGGGAGTACGTCGCGCCGGAGGCCCGCGACCACGACCCGCAGATGTCGCTGTTCTCCGGCGAGGACGGCCTGGACACCATCCGCGGCATCGAGCGCGTCGCGGCCCGGCTGCTGCGCCCGGGCGGCGCGGTGGTGATCGAGCACGCCGACCAGCAGGGCGGCCAGGTGCCGTGGATCTTCAACGAGGAACACGGCTGGACGGACACCGCCGACCACCGGGACCTGAACAACCGGCCGCGCTTCACGACCGCCCGAAGGGTCGGGTCGTGAACAGTCGAGCACCGTACGACCGCCCGAAGGGTCGGGTCGTGAACGTCGAGCGCTGTACGACTGCTCGTAAGGCCGTGCTGTAACGCCATGAGCCACTCCGGAAGGGGACCGCACCGATGAGCCGCCGTTACGACTGTGCCGATGCCGGGGACCGCGCCACCGGTCTGCGCGAGGCCGCCTCGGCCATCCGCCGCGGCGAACTCGTCGTGCTGCCCACCGACACCCTGTACGGGGTCGGTGCGGACGCCTTCTCCCCGGAGGCCGTCGGCGAGCTGATGGCCACCCGCGGTCGCGGCCGCAACACGCCCTCCCCGGTGCTGGTCGGCTCGCCGACCACCCTGCACGGCCTGGTCACCGACTTCTCCGAGCAGGCCTGGGAGCTGGTCGACGCCTTCTGGCCCGGCGGGCTCACCCTGGTCGCCCGGCACCAGCCCTCGCTGCGCTGGGACCTCGGCGACACCCGCGGCACCGTCGCGGTCCGGATGCCGTTGCACCCGGTCGCCATCGAGCTGCTGAACGCCACCGGCCCGATGGCCGTCTCCAGCGCCAACCGGATCGGCGGGGCCTCCCCGCTGACCTGTGACGAGGCGCAGGCCCAGCTCGGCGACGCGATCTCGGTCTACCTGGACGGCGGGCCGGCCGTGGACTCCGCCACCTCGTCGATCGTCGACGTCACCGGCAAGGTCCCGGTCCTGCTGCGGGCCGGTGCGATCAGCGTCGAGCAGCTGAGGGAGGTCGTCCCCGACCTGGAGGCCGGCAGTTGACGCCCACCGCCTCGCTCCACTCCGGGCCGGGCATGGCGCCGTACCTGAGTGTGGGCCCCAGGCCGCTGGACCACTTCCGGATCCTGTTCGTCTGCACCGGGAACATCTGCCGCTCGCCGATCGCGGAGCGGCTGACCCGGCGTGAGCTGGACACCCGGCTGAGCCCCCGGGTGGCCGGGCGGATCCTGGTCGAGAGCGCCGGTACCTGGGGTCACGTGGGCGCGCCGATGGAGGACCACGCCGCGACCGTGCTGGACGAGTACGGCGCCGACAGTGGTGGCTTCACCGGCCGCGAGCTGCTGGACGAGCACGTGGTCGAGGCCGATCTGGTGCTCACCGCGACGCTGGACCACCGGGCCCAGGTGATCTCGATGGGCCACGAGGCGGGCCTGCGCACCTTCACGCTGAAGGAGTTCACCCGCCTGGTGCGGACGATAGACCCGGGCACCCTGCCGGACCCCCGGCGCGGCGCCGACGTGACCGAGCGGGCCCGCGCGCTGGTCCGGGCGGCCGCCGCGCTGCGCGGCTGGCTGCTGGCCGCCACGCCGGAGTCGGACGAGCTGGACGACCCGTACGGGGCGCCGATCGGCATGTTCCGCAACTGCGGCGAGGAGATATTCCACGCGGTCGACCCGGTGGTCACCGCGCTCACCGGCGTCCCCGCGCCGCGCTGACGCCCCCGGGCCCCGTCGTCGACGGGCGCAGGACGCGGGCGCAGGACGCGGGCCCCAGCGCCGAATGGGTCGTCCGGCCGCGGCTCGGCGGGCCGGGCGGCGACGACGGTCCTACGCTGGGTGACACAGTCCCCGCAGCGTCCGGGAGCCCCGCCATGACCGTCACCGATGCCGCGACCGGCCCGACCTCGACGACCGGGCGCCCCTGGGTGTCCGAGGCGCTGCACCGCGCCGATCCGCAGCTGGCCGACCTGCTGGCCGCGGAGGCCGAGCGGCGCGCCGAAACGATCCAGCTGCTGGCGGGGGAGAACCTGACCAGCCCGGCCGTCCTGGCGGCGCTCACCGGCCCGCTGATCGACAAGTACGCCGAGGGCTACCCGGGCCGCCGGCACCACACCGGCTGCGCGTTGGCGGACGCCGCCGAGCTGCTGGCGATCGACCGGGCCCGCGAGCTGTTCGCCGCCCCGCACGCCAACGTCCAGCCCCGGTCGGCCACTTCGGCGATGCTGGCGGCGTACGCGGCGCTGCTGCGGCCCGGTGACGGGGTGCTGGCGATGTCGCTGGAGCACGGTGGCCACCTCAGCTGCGGCTCGCGCGCCAACTTCTCCGGCCGCTGGTTCGACTTCACCGGCTACGGCGTGCGCGAGGACGACGGGCTGATCGACCTGGACCAGGTCCGCGACCTGGCCCGGCAGCACCGCCCCAAGGCCGTCGTGGCGGGCTCGATCTCCCACCCCCGGCACCTGGACTGGGCGGCGTTCCGGGAGATCGCCGACGAGGTGGACGCCTACCTGGTCGCCACCGTCGCGCAGACCACCGGGCTGATCGCGGCCGGGGTGGCGCCCTCCCCGGTGCCGTACGCGGACGTCACCGTCGCGGCCACCCACAAGCTGCTGCGCGGTCCGCGCGGCGGGCTGCTGCTGTGCACCGCGGAGCTGGCCGAGCGGATCGACCGGGCGGTGTTCCCGTTCAGCCAGGGCGGCGCGGCGATGAACGAGGTGGCCGGCAAGGCGGTGGCCCTCGCGGAGGCCTCCCGGCCCGAATACCGGGCGTACGCGCAGCGGGCGGTGTCCGGGGCGCGGGCGCTCGCCGCGGGGCTCGCAGAGGCCGGTATGCGCCCTCTGACGGGCGGGACCGACACCCACCTGGTGACCGCCGACGTCAGCCCGCTCGGCGTCAGCGGCGCGGAGGCCGAGCGCCGCTGCGCGGCGGCCGGGCTGCTGCTGGGCAAGTGCGCGCTGCCGTACGACCCGGCGCCGGCCGCCGAGGCCTCCGGCATCCGGCTGGGCACGGGCACGGTGACCAGCCAGGGGATGGGGGAGCCGGAACTGGCCGAGATCGCCGGGCTGATCGCGCGGGTGCTCGCCGGCGGCGCCGTCGCCCCGGCCGCGGCACGGGTGCGGGAGCTGGCGCTGGCCTTCGCCGACCGGGCCTGACGGAGCGCTCGCGCGGGCATTCGAAACTCCTACCCGGGAGGGCGAACCGCGATGCGCGGTCCCGGCGTCCGACTCAATAAGGTGTGTGCCGTGGCGACGCACCTCGAACCCCGGGAAGGCAGGGGAGTACCTTCGGTACTTCCCCGTTCGACAGTGATGCAGGAGGCCAGTGGTGCGTGAGTATCTGCTGGTGCTGTTCTGCACCGCCGCCGTCACCTACCTGCTGACCGGCCCGGTCCGGAAGTTCGCCATCGCCGCCGGTGCCATGCCCCCGGTGCGCGCCCGCGACGTGCACCGCGAGCCCACGCCGCGGCTCGGCGGCATCGCGATGTTCGGCGGACTCTGCGCGGGCATCCTGGTCGCCTCCCAGCTCGACAACCTGAGCAAGGTGTTCTCGCAGGGCACCGACATCCGCGCGCTGCTGTCCGGCGCCGGGATCATGTTCCTGCTCGGGGTGCTCGACGACAAGTGGGGCGTGGACGCGCTGGTGAAGCTCGGCGGTCAGATGATCGCCGCCGGTGTGATGGTCTGGCAGGGCGTCACGGTGATCACCCTCCCGGTGCCCGGTTTCGGCCCGGTCGCGGTGACCCCGACCCAGGGCATGATCATCTCGGTCACCCTGGTCGTCGTCATGGTCAACGCGGTGAACTTCATCGACGGCCTGGACGGCCTGGCCGGCGGCATGGTCTGCATCGCCGCGATGGCGTTCTTCCTGTACAGCTACCGGCTCTGGTACGGCTACACGATCTCCGACGCGGCCCCCGCCGTGCTGTTCAGCGTGCTGCTGATCGGCATGTGCCTGGGCTTCCTGGCGCACAACATGCACCCCGCGCGGATCTTCATGGGCGACTCCGGCTCGATGATGCTGGGCCTGATGCTGGCCGTCGCCGCGATCTCCATCACCGGCCGGGTCGACCCGGACCTGATCAGCAACGAGGCCGGTTCGCAGACCGCCGCCGTGCACGCCCTGGTGCCGATCTACATCCCGCTGCTGCTGCCGCTGACGGTCATCGCGCTGCCGCTGGCCGACCTGCTGCTCGCGGTGGTGCGCCGCACCTGGGCCGGTCAGTCCCCGTTCGCCGCGGACAAGCGCCACCTGCACCACCGGCTGCTCCAGGTCGGCCACTCGCACAGCCGCGCCGTACTGATCATGTACTTCTGGGCCGCGCTGATCGCCTTCGGCTCGGTGGCCTTCTCGGTGACCAACACCGGCCGCACCGTCGTCCTGACGCTCGCCGGCCTCTGCCTGGTCGGCCTGGTCGTGCTGCTCACCCCGTGGTTCCGGCCGCGCGCCCCGCGGGCGGTGCAGTCCTTCCTCCCTCCGCGCTACCGCCGGCACCAGAGCGGTCCGATGGCCGAACTGTCGGCGAAGGACAAGCAACTCCTCGGTGAAGCCGGGCGGGACCCGGCCGTGGGCTCCTCCGCTGTCGGCCACCAGGGCGAGGCCACCGGCCGCCGCTGACAAGGGAGTTGATGCCCGGTCAGGAGCCGTTCACCCGCATGGCGGAGCCGTTGCGCCGTTGGTGTGACAGGTGCCACACATTCATGGTAAAGCTCTCATCAAATAGTTTGTGATACCGTTCACGAGTACCGAGAACACGCCGAAAGACCTCACAGGTGGATGACTTCCGTCCCTGTCGGTCTCCCTCACCGGGCCCGCTTCTCCCTGGCGGCCCGCGGCGATGCCTCGGTCCGGTGTCACCCGCCACCGCTGTGCCCGTCCCCCGCCACATCGACATGCCGCCGGAGCTGCCGACATGCCGTCCACCGACGCCCGGATCCTCCGGGGCGCCGCGATTCCCACTGCGGCCGCCGGGATCATCGCCATGGCGATCTCCTTCGCAGTCGCCGGTGGGAAGGGCCTGCTCGGTGCCCTCTTCGGCGCGCTCCTCGTGATGGCCTTCTTCACCTTCGGTCAGATCGCGCTCGACCGGCTGACCAGGTCGAACCCGCAGATCATGATGGCCGCGGCGCTGCTGGTGTACACCACCCAGATCCTGCTGGTCGGCATCGTGCTCGCGGTCTTCAAGGACACCGAACTCTTCAACCGGCAGGCGTTCGCCTTCACCCTGCTCGGCTGCGCCCTGATCTGGACGGGCTTCCAGGTGCGCGGCGCGCTCAAGGCCAAGACCTTCTACGTCGACCCCGACGCCTCCGAAAAGAAGGGCGACAAGCCCTCCGACAAGGGGCGTCAACAGTGACGAGGCCCAACTGTCCCCCCAACGAGGGGGGCGGTGTTTATGCCGCACTGACGGGCTGCTATCGTCCGTCGCAACAACGGAGTACGGGAAGAGGCCTGGTCTGTCCGGAGAGCGGACGGATCGCCCCCCTGATCCGCGCAGTCTTCGATGATCCCGCTGTGGTGCAGTGCACCGGCGCGCGGGGTCGGCGAGAAACCCATCAAGTACCAGTGCCGCTCCGTGGTCGCAGGCCACGCCGACACACCGAGGTTGCCGTAACCATGCGTCACGACGAAGGAGTCCGCGGTGAGTGCTGAACTCACGTCCCTCGCCTCAGGCAGTTGCCACTTCGGGGACGCTGGCTGTGGCTTCCCGGCCCCGGGTCTGAACGAGTTCCAGTTCAAGCCGATCTTCACGATCGGCAGCATCGAGTTCAACAAGCCGATGCTGCTGTCGATCATCGTCGCGCTCCTGGTCGTCGTGTTCTTCTGGGCCGCCTTCGCCAAGCCGCGCCTCGTCCCCGGCAAGCTGCAGCTGGTCGGTGAGATCGGCTACGACTTCGTCAAGCGCTCCATCGTGCTGGAGACGATCGGCAAGAAGGGCGAGAAGTACGTCCCGATGCTCGTCTCGATGTTCTTCTTCATCTGGTTGATGAACATCATGTCGATCATCCCCTTCGCGCAGTTCCCGGTGACGGCGGCGATCGCGTTCCCGGCCGGCCTCGCGGCGGTCGTGTGGATCACCTACATGACGCTGACCTTCAAGAAGCACGGCTTCGTCGGCGGTCTGAAGAACCTCTGCTGGCCGTCGGGCATCCCCGGCTGGGTCATGTTCATCCTGGTGCCGATCGAGTTCTTCTCGAACATCTTCGTGCGTCCCTTCACGCTCGCGGTCCGAGCCTTCGCGAACATGTTCGCCGGTCACCTGCTGGTCGTGATGTTCTCCGTCGCCTCCTGGTACCTGCTCAGCCCGTCCCTGGGCGCGCTGTACGGCTCGGCCTCGTTCGTCGTCGCCGTCGGCCTGACCGGCTTCGAGCTGCTGGTCCAGTTCCTGCAGGCCTACATCTTCGTGATGCTGGCCAGCAGCTACATCGCCGGTGCCCTCGAAGAGGCGCACTGAGCCAGGGGCCACGGCCCTCCTGAACCACCCCCGGAATGCCCGGTGGCCAATCACCACCGGTACACCATCCCCGCAAAGGACACATTGCAATGAGCATGCTCGCTGAGGTCGGCGTCTACGGTTCCGTCGCTTCCCTGGGCTACGGCCTCGCCGCGATCGGCCCCGGCATCGGTGTCGGTCTCATCTTCGGTAACGGTGTCCAGGCCATGGCCCGTCAGCCCGAGGCCGCCGGCCTGATCCGTTCCAACATGTTCATCGGCTTCGCGCTGACCGAGGCGCTCGCCCTCATCGGCATCGTCATGCCGTTCGTCTTCGGCCAGGGCCCCAAGTAATCCCCGCCGTAGACCCTTCGAGGAAGGTCCAGATATGACCATCGCGGCTCACCTCGCGGAGGAGGGGGAGATCATGAACCCCCTTCTGCCCGCATGGCCCGAGATCATCATCGGCCTGCTCTGCTTCTTCATCATCTTCGGTCTGCTCGGCAAGAAGCTCCTCCCCAGCATCGAGAAGGTGCTGTCGGAGCGCCGGGACGCGATCGAGGGCGGGATGGAGCGCGCCGAGGCCGCGCAGGCAGAGGCCCAGGCCCTGCTTGAGCAGTACCGCGCCGAGCTCGCCGAGGCGCGCCACGAGGCTGCCCGCATCGTCGAGCAGGCTCGCGAGCAGGGTGCCGCCCAGCTCGCCGAGATGCGCGAGGAGGGCCAGCGCCAGCGCGAGGCCATCGTCGCCGCCGGTCACGCCCAGATCGAGGCGGACAAGAAGCAGGCCACTGCCGCCCTGCGTCAGGACGTGGGCTCGCTGGCCACCCAGCTGGCGTCCCGCATCGTGGGTGAGTCCCTCGAGGACCACACCCGGCAGAGCGGCGTCATCGACCGCTTCCTGGACGAGCTGGAGGCCAAGGCCGCCGTTGCTCAGGGCGCGGCCAAGTGATCGGCGCCAGCCGCGAGGCCCTCGCCGCCGGTCGGCAGAACCTCGAGAGCCTGACCGACTCCACCTCGGTGGACGCGGCCAAGCTCGCTGAGGAGCTCACCGCCGTCACGGCCGTGCTGGACCGTGAGGTGTCGCTGCGCCGCGTCCTGACCGACCCGTCCCGGTCGGGCCAGGACAAGGCCCAGCTGGTCACCTCGCTGCTGACCGGCCAGGTCTCCGGCGAGGCCGTCGACCTGGTCTCCGGCCTGGTCCGCTCCCGCTGGTCGGGCTCGCGCGACCTGGTGGACGCGACCGAGGAGCTCGCCGCCTACGCGGAGATCATCGCCGCGGACAAGGCCGGCGCCCTGGACGACGTCGAGGACGAGCTCTTCCGCTTCGGTCGGGTGGTGAGCGGCTCGCACGAGCTGCGTGCCGCGCTGACCGAGCCGAAGGCCGGTGCCGTCGCGAAGGCCGAGCTGATCAAGAAGCTGCTCGGCGGCCGCGCCAACGCCGGCACCGTCCGGCTGGTCACCGCGGTCGTCAACGTGCCGCGTGGCCGTAGCCTGGAGCAGGGTCTCGAGTCCTACTCGAAGCTCGCCGCCGCGCGTCGCGGCCGCGTGGTGGCCCTGGTCACCACCGCGGTGCCGCTGTCGGACACCCAGAAGGAGCGCCTGTCCGGTGCTCTGGCCCGGATGTACGGCCGCCAGGTCCACCTGAACATCGACGTCGACCCCGAGGTCGTCGGCGGCGTCCGGGTGCAGATCGGCGACGAGATCATCAACGGCACCGTGTCGAGCCGCCTCGAGGGCGCTCGCCAGTCGCTCGAAGGCTGAGCACCGAAGCAGCACATCCGACCCTCGGTCGGGAAACCGGCTCCCCAAGGAGCCGGCAAATCGTACGGCCGGTTCGCAAGACCCGGCCGAGAGTCGAATACTTGCGGCCCTCAATGGCGGGCCGAGGATCGCAAACTAGGAGAGCAGGGAAGCCTGATGGCGGAGCTTACGATCCGTCCGGAGGAGATCCGGGACGCGCTGGCCGACTTTGTCCAGTCGTACCAGCCGGACGCCGCTTCTGTGGAAGAGGTCGGCACGGTCACTGACGCGGCGGACGGCATCGCGCATGTCGAGGGCCTGCCCTCGGTCATGGCGAACGAGCTGCTGAAGTTCGAGGACGGCACGCTCGGCCTCGCGCTGAACCTCGACACCCGCGAGATCGGTGTCGTCGTCCTGGGTGAGTTCGGCGGCATCGAAGAGGGCCAGACCGTGCGCCGCACCGGCGAGGTCCTCTCGGTTCCGGTCGGCGACGGCTACCTCGGCCGCGTCGTGGACCCGCTGGGCAACCCGATCGACGGCCTGGGCGACATCGCCGCCACCGGTCGCCGCGCCCTGGAGCTGCAGGCCCCCGGCGTCATGGCCCGCAAGTCGGTCAAGCAGCCGCTGCAGACCGGCATCAAGGCCATCGACGCGATGACCCCGATCGGCCGCGGCCAGCGCCAGCTGATCATCGGTGACCGCCAGACCGGCAAGACCGCGGTGGCCGTCGACACGATCATCAACCAGCGCGACAACTGGCGCTCGGGCGACCCGGAGAAGCAGGTCCGCTGCATCTACGTCGCCGTGGGCCAGAAGGGCTCCACCATCGCGTCCGTCCGCGGCGCCCTGGAGGAGGCCGGCGCGCTGGAGTACACCACCATCGTGGCCGCTCCCGCCTCCGACCCGGCCGGCTTCAAGTACCTCGCCCCGTACACCGGCTCGGCCATCGGCCAGGAGTGGATGTACGACGGCAAGCACGTCCTGATCATCTTCGACGACCTGTCGAAGCAGGCCGAGGCCTACCGCTCCGTCTCCCTGCTGCTGCGCCGCCCGCCGGGCCGCGAGGCCTACCCGGGTGACGTCTTCTACCTGCACTCCCGCCTGCTGGAGCGCTGCGCCAAGCTGAACGACGCCCTGGGCGGCGGCTCGATGACCGGTCTGCCGATCATCGAGACCAAGGCCAACGACGTCTCGGCGTACATCCCGACCAACGTCATCTCCATCACCGACGGCCAGTGCTTCCTGGAGTCCGACCTGTTCAACGCCGGCATCCGCCCGGCCGTGAACGTCGGTATCTCGGTCTCCCGCGTCGGTGGCTCCGCCCAGATCAAGGCCATGCGCTCGGTCGCCGGCCGCCTGCGTCTGGACCTCGCCCAGTACCGCGAGCTGGAGGCCTTCGCCGCCTTCGGTTCCGACCTGGACGCGGCCTCCAAGGCCCAGCTGGAGCGCGGTGCGCGCATGGTCGAGCTGCTGAAGCAGGGCCAGTACCAGCCGTTCCCGGTCGAGGAGCAGGTCGTCTCCATCTGGGCCGGCACCAACGGCAAGCTGGACGACGTCCCGGTCGCCGAGATCCGCCGCTTCGAGCGCGAATTCCTGGACCACGTCCGCCTGCAGCACAAGGACCTGCTCGCCGGCATCGTCGAGACCGGCCTGCTGGCCGACGGCACCGTCGACGCGCTGACCAGCGCGATCGAGGCCTTCAAGCAGGGTTACCAGACCGCTGACGGCAAGCTGCTCTCCGAGCAGGCCTGAGTCCGGTAGCGAGGGAAAGGACGTAACGACCCATGGGAGCACAGCTTCGGGTCTACAAGCGCCGGATCCGCTCTGTCACCGCGACGAAGAAGATCACCAAGGCGATGGAGATGATCTCCGCGTCGCGCATCGTCAAGGCGCAGCGCGCGGTGGCCGCCTCCACTCCGTACGCCGACGAGCTCACCCGGGCGGTGACGGCGGTGGCCACCCGGTCCAACGCCAAGCACCCGCTCACCACCGAGAACCCGAACGCCAAGCGCGCGGCGGTCCTGCTGATCACGGCGGACCGCGGCCTGGCGGGCGGCTACTCGACCAACGCCATCAAGGCCTCGCAGGTGCTCGCCGAGCGACTGCGGGCCGAGGGCAAGGACGTGGTGACGTACATCATCGGCCGCAAGGGCGTCTCGTACTACACGTTCCGCGGTCTGGCGATCGCGGGCTCGTGGACGGGATTCTCGGACAAGCCGACGTACGGTGACGCGAAGACGGTGGCGGCCGACCTGATCGAGGCCTTCACGGCCGAGACGGGCGGCGTGGACGAGCTCCACCTGGTTTCCACCGAGTTCGTGTCGATGCTGACGCAGAACGCGGTCGAGGCGCGGCTGCTGCCGCTGAAGCTGGACGAGGTCCAGCTCAGCGACCAGAAGCCGGCCAAGGCGGAGATCTTCCCGCTGTACGACTTCGAGCCGTCGGCGGAGGGCGTCCTGGACGCGCTGCTGCCGCGGTACGTCGAGAGCCGGATCTACAACGCGCTGCTGCAGTCGGCCGCTTCCGAGCACGCCGCCCGCCGCCGTGCGATGAAGAGCGCGACGGACAACGCCGGCGAGCTCATCAAGTCGCTCACGCGGCTTGCCAACTCGGCCCGTCAGGCCGAGATCACCCAGGAAATCAGCGAGATCGTCGGTGGCGCCAACGCGCTCGCTGACGCGAGCCGCGGGAGCGAATGAGTATGACCACCACTGTTGAGCCGACCACGGCGACGGGCCGCGTCGCGCGGGTCATCGGCCCGGTCGTCGACGTGGAGTTCCCCGTCGACGCGATTCCGGACATGTACAACGCCCTGCACGTCGAGGTGGACAACCCCGACGGCACGGGCAAGAAGACCCTGACCCTCGAGGTCGCCCAGCACCTCGGCGACGGCATGGTCCGCGGCATCTCGATGCAGCCGACCGACGGCCTGGTCCGTGGTTCGCAGGTCACCGACACCGGTGCCGCGATCTCCGTCCCGGTCGGCCAGATCACCAAGGGCAAGGTCTTCAACGCCCTCGGCGACGTGCTGAACGTCGACAAGGACGAGTTCGAGTCGCAGGTCCAGGTCCGCTGGCCGATCCACCGCAAGGCCCCGGAGTTCAAGGACCTCGAGTCCAAGACCGAGATGTTCGAGACGGGCATCAAGGTCATCGACCTGCTCACCCCGTACGTCACCGGTGGCAAGATCGGTCTGTTCGGTGGTGCCGGTGTCGGCAAGACCGTTCTGATCCAGGAGATGATCTACCGCGTCGCCGAGAACTTCGGTGGTGTGTCGGTGTTCGCCGGTGTCGGCGAGCGCACCCGTGAGGGCAACGACCTCATCGACGAGATGGTCGACTCGGGCGTTCTGGACAAGACCGCGCTGGTCTTCGGCCAGATGGACGAGCCGCCGGGCACCCGTCTGCGCGTCGCGCTGTCCGCGCTGACCATGGCGGAGTACTTCCGTGACGTCGAGAAGCAGGACGTGCTCCTCTTCATCGACAACATCTTCCGGTTCACCCAGGCCGGTTCCGAGGTGTCGACCCTGCTCGGCCGCATGCCCTCCGCGGTGGGCTACCAGCCGAACCTGGCCGACGAGATGGGCCTCCTGCAGGAGCGCATCACCTCGACCCGCGGTCACTCGATCACCTCGATGCAGGCGATCTACGTCCCCGCGGACGACCTGACCGACCCGGCGCCGGCCACCACCTTCGCCCACCTGGACGCGACCACCGTTCTGTCGCGCCCGATCTCGGAGAAGGGCATCTACCCGGCCGTCGACCCGCTGGACTCCACGTCCCGCATCCTCGACCCGCGGTACATCGCGCAGACCCACTACGACACGGCCATCCGTATCAAGGGGATCCTGCAGAAGTACAAGGACCTCCAGGACATCATCGCGATCCTCGGTATCGACGAGCTGTCCGAGGAGGACAAGGTCACGGTCCACCGTGCCCGTCGCATCGAGCGCTTCCTCTCGCAGAACACCTACGTGGCGAAGCAGTTCACCGGTGTCGAGGGCTCGACCGTCCCGCTGTCGGAGACCATCGAGGCCTTCAACGCGATCGCGGACGGCAAGTACGACTCCGTCCCGGAGCAGGCCTTCTTCATGTGCGGTGGCATCGAGGACCTCGAGAAGAACGCCGCCGAGCTGGCGAAGAAGTAATCGCGGCCGGTAGCAGCTGTGCGTGACCGTGAGGGGTGGCCCCCGAGCCTGGGGACCACCCCTCACGGCGCATCGGCTGTGATTCCGGTCAAATCCGTGCCGCCGGTTTCATGCCGGAGGCGCGGGGCCGTTATTCTTACCGAAACTCCCGAGTAATCGGGCGTTGCATGAGCCTAGGAGCCCACGTTGGCTGAGCTGCACGTCGAGCTGGTCGCAGCCGACCGCAAGGTGTGGTCCGGTGCGGCCACCATCGTCGTCGCCCGTACGGCCTCCGGTGACACCGGCATCATGCCGGGCCACACCCCGGTGCTGAGCGTGCTGGAGACCGGTCCCGTCACCATCCGCACGGTGGACGGCGGCACCGTGATCGCCGCGGTGCACGGCGGCTTCATCTCCTTCGCCGACAACAAGCTGTCTCTGCTCGCGGAGATCGCCGAGCTGGCGGACGAGATCGACGTCGCGCGTGCCGAGCGCGCGCTGGAGAAGGCCAAGTCGGACCTGGACGAGCACGCCGAGCGGCGCGCCGAGGTCCGTCTGTTCGCGGCGCGCGGCCTCAAGGCCCACGTCTGAGTGCGCCGGACCCCGGCTTAGCGGGGTCGACCGACGGTCCCGGGGACGCGTGAGCGTGACCCCGGGACTGTCGTCGTAGTTGGTAGGTCAGCGCGGTCGCTTGATACGACCGCTACGGGGAACGCGGGTAGCGAGGAGGTAGGTGAGCATGGTCCTCGCGCTTGTGGTGTGTGCGGCGGTCGTGGCCCTGGGAGTGATCGGGCTGATGGCCTTCGCCGTCCGGCGCCGCCTGATCCAGCGGGTCGGCGGCACCTTCGACTGCAGCTACCGACTCAAAATGCCTGCCGACGCCTCGACGCAGCCCGACCTCGACGAGAACGGCAAACCCACCTCGGCCCCGGTCCCCCCGACCGACGGCAAGGGGTGGGTTTTTGGTATCGGCCGCTACAGCGGTGACTCGATCGAGTGGTTCCGGGTCTTCTCGTACGCCCCGCGCCCGCGCAAGGTGCTTCCGCGCCGGGAGATCGAGGTGCTCGGCCGGCGCTACCCGGAGGGCCAGGAGGAGCTGGCCCTGCTCTCCGGATCGGTGGTGCTGCGCTGCCTGCACAACGGGGCGCCGCTCGAGCTGGCGATGAGCGAGGACGCGCTGACCGGCTTCCTGGCCTGGCTGGAGGCCGCCCCGCCGGGGCAGCGAGTCAATGTCGCGTAGTGCGGGTTAACGCCGTCTAACCCGGCGGCTACCCTGGCCGCATGGTCAATCTGACGCGCATCTACACCCGTACCGGCGACGACGGCACCACGGCGCTCGGCGACATGAGCCGGACCACCAAGACCGACCCGAGGCTGATCGCGTACGCGGACGCCAACGAGGCCAACGCCGCCATCGGGGTGGCGCTGGCCGTCGGCGAGCTGCCGGAGGACATCACGGCGGTGCTCGTCCGGGTCCAGAACGACCTGTTCGACGTCGGCGCCGACCTGTCCACCCCGGTGGTGGAGGACCCGAAGTACCCGCCGCTGCGGGTGCTGCAGTCCTACGTCGACCGGCTGGAGGCGGACTGCGACGAGTACCTGGCGCGGGTGGAGAAGCTGCGCAGCTTCATCCTGCCCGGCGGCACGCCCGGGGCTGCCCACCTCCACCTGGCCTGCACGGTGGTGCGGCGGGCCGAGCGCTCGACCTGGGCGGCGATCGCGGAGCACGGCGACAGCGTCAACCCGCTGACCGCGAAGTACCTCAACCGGCTGTCCGACCTGCTGTTCATCCTGGCCCGGGTGGCCAACAAGGAGCGCGGCGACGTGCTCTGGGTGCCGGGCGAGAACCGCTAGGAGCCGCCTCAGGGCCGGTCGGCCGGGGTCCTCTCCCTGACCACCCGGCCGTTCTCGACCAGGACGCCGGCCGGCGCCGCCTTGGGCCAGAGCGAGTAGCAGCCGGCCACGATCACGTTGACGACGGCCGCGATGCCCAGCTTGAGGTACCACTGGAGGAAGGTGCCGAAGTGGGCGGCGCCCGCGGAGAGCGGGACGAGCAGGGTGATCAGGCTGAGCGTGATCGCGGCCGACACGACGGTCCGGCCGGCGATCTGCCACTCGTACCTGGTCCGCTCCGGCCCGTACTTCGGTGAGGGCAGCGGCTTGGGGCCGCCGGCGAAGCGGTGCTGGAAGTGCCGGTCGGCCCAGCGCACCAGCGAGGGGCCGTAGCCGATCGAGAAGCCCGCGTAGCTCGCGGCCAGGGCGTGCGTCCAGCTCGCGGTGGCGCCGCCGCGCAGGTCGAGGACGGTGAGGGCGTACAGGGTGAGGTCCACCACCGGCAGGCCGACCAGCAGCGCGGTGCTGGTGCGGCGCCACCGGAGCAGGTAGCGGGTGGCGAGGCCGAGGCCGAGCAGGATCCAGAAGGAGATCTCGGCCGCGACGATGAGGGTGACGATCACGTTCTGCTCCCGGACGTTGCGTGGTGCTCCCAGCCTCGTGCGCGGGCGCGCCGGTGTCGTCGTCGCGTGGTGCCGTCCGGGCCTGCATCCTTCGATGTAGCGGGCTCCTCCGTGGACCGGAGCCGGGCGGGGCGCGGGAGTGGTGAGATGGGAACGTGCCGCTCCCCTTCCCCGCCCTGTCCCCGCGCCGGCAGGACCAGCTGATCGCCCTGTTCGGGCTGCTCGGCGGCTCGGTGCTGATCGTCTTCAGGGCGTACGACCAGGCCGGCCGGGTGCCGCCCTGGGTGGTGCTGCCGCCGCTGCTGGTGATGGCGGGGCTGGAGCTGGTCCGGCGGACCAGGCCGGTGCTGGCGGTGTCGCTCGGCGGGCTGGTCTTCGCGGGGAGCGTGTTCGCCGGCAACCTGGTGGCCACGCTGATCATGTACACCGATCTGCTGTACGCGGCGGTGATCTACGGCAGCCCGCGGATGTCCCGGATACTGCACCTGACCGGCGGGGCCACCGTGCTGGCGCTCTCCACGCTGGCGGCGATCCACGGCGGCACCTCCCTCGCGCTGCTGGTGGTGGTGGTCAGCGCGCTGGTCTTCCTGGGGCCGGTGTGGACCGGCGACGTGGTGCGCAAGCACCGGCAGGAGGCGGAGGCCGAGCGGCTGCGGGCGGAACAGACCGCGCTGCTCTCGGAGATGGACCGGCGCGAGGCGATCGTCGCCGAACGGGCGCGGATGGCACGGGAGTTGCACGACGTGGTGGCCAACCACCTGTCGGCGATCGCGATCCACGCCACCGGCGCGCAGTCGGTGGCCAGGCGGCGCCGGCTGGCCGAGGACGACCCACTGGTGGAGGTGCTGGCGGTGATCCGGGAGAACAGCGTCCAGGGATTGGCCGAAATGCGTCGCATGATCGGACTGCTCCGGGACAGCGGCGGGGGAGAGGTGGACGAGTCGTACGCGGCGCCCGACCTGGCCGCGGTGGACGCCCTGGTGGCCAAGGCCCGGGCGGCGGGCCAGGACGTCGGGCTGGACTTCGAGCTGGACGAGCGCGGCGAGCGCGGCGAACTCCCGGTGCCGGTCGGGCTGGCCGCGTACCGGATCGTCCAGGAGTCGCTGACCAACGCGCTCAAGCACGCCGGGCCCGGACTGGTCAGTCTTCGGCTGGAGTTCGCGTCCGAGGAACTCCGGATCGCCGTCGACAGTCCCTACCGGGCCGGGCCGGGCCGCGAACTGCCCGGCGCCCGGGCCGGGCTGGTGGGTATGGCGGAACGGGCCGGGCTGCTCGGCGGCAGCTTCGAGGCCGGGCCGAAGGACGGGTACTGGAGTGTGCGCGCGGTGCTGCCGCGCGCCCACGGGAACGAGGGGCGGGCATGACGATCCGGGTGCTGGTGGCCGAGGACCAGGCGGCGGTACGGGCGGCGCTGGTGATGATCCTGCGCGCCGAGCCGGAGTTCGAGGTGGTCGGGCAGGCCGCCGACGGCGAGGAGGCCGTCCGGCTGGCGCTGGAGCTGCGGCCCGACGTGGTGCTGATGGACGTGCAGATGCCCCGGCTGGACGGCGTCTCGGCGACCCGGGAGGTGGTTGCCGCCGGGGCCGGTCAGGTGCTCGTGCTGACCACCTTCGACCTGGACGAGTACGTCTACGGCGCGCTGCGGGCCGGCGCGTCCGGGTTCCTGCTCAAGGACCTGGAGGCGGACACCCTGATCGAGGGCATCCGCACGGTGGCGCGCGGGGACGGGATGCTGGCGCCCTCGGTGACCAGGCGGCTGATCGGGGCCTTCGCCCGGCCCGAGCGGCCGGTCGGGCCGGAGGCCAGGGCCGCGGTGGGGGCGCTGACCGGCCGTGAGCGGGAGGTGCTGGCCTGCATCGGGGCCGGGATGTCCAACGGGGAGATCGCGGCCCGGCTGGTGATGGCGGAGGCGACCACCAAGACGCACGTCAGCCGCATCCTGGCGAAGCTGCGGCTGCGCAGCCGGGTGCAGGCGGCGATCCTGGCCCAGGACCTCGGGATGACCGTCTGACCGTACGGCCGTCCGTCCGCCCGGCCGTCCGAGCGCCTGACCAGGTCGGTTGCAGATCACACTCTCGATTGCTACTGCACCGGGGATTTGGGCATTAGAGTCCCGGAAACGAGCGACGCGGCTCGCCGGCGGTGACCCCTGCCCTGAGCCGCCTTCAGGGCCCGCCCGCGGGGCGGCGACGGCATCGGGAGACCCAGCCATGAGCAATGCGTCCAGCAAGCAGATCGCCGTCATCGGTGCCGGCCTGATGGGCGCCGGCATCGCCCAGGTGTCGGCGCAGGCCGGCCACCCGGTGGTGCTGCGGGACGTCACCGAGGAGGCGCTCCAGCGGGGCCTGGCGGGCATCCGCGCCTCCTACGGGAAGTTCGTCGCCAAGGGGAAGCTGAGCGCCGAGGACGCCGAGGCCGCGCTGGGCCGGATCACCACCACCACCGACCTGGGCGCCGTCGCCGAGGCCGACATCGTGGTCGAGGCCGTGTTCGAGAAGCTGGAGGTCAAGGAGGGCGTCTTCCGCGAGCTCGACAAGCTCGCCAAGGACGGCGCCGTGCTGGCCACCAACACCTCCGCCATCCCGATCACCCGGATCGCCGCCGCCACCGAGCGCCCGGAGTCGGTCGTCGGCGTCCACTTCTTCTCGCCGGTGCCGATGATGAAGCTGGTCGAGCTGGTCCGCGGCTACAAGACCAGCGACGAGACGCTGGCCGCCGCCCGCGCCTTCGCCGAGGGCGTCGGCAAGGACGTCGTGGTGGTCAACCGCGACGTGGCCGGCTTCGTGACCACCCGCCTGATCACCGCGCTGGTCGTCGAGGCCGCGAAGCTGTACGAGTCGGGCGTGGCCACCGCCGAGGACATCGACACCGCCTGCCGGCTCGGTTTCGGCCACGCGATGGGCCCGCTCCAGACCGCCGACCTGACGGGCGTGGACATCCTGCTGCACGCCGCCGACAACATCTACACCGAGACCAAGGACGAGAAGTTCGCCGCGCCGGAGATCATGGCCCGCATGGTCACCGCCGGTGACCTGGGCCGCAAGAGCGGCCGCGGCTTCTACCCGTACGAGGGCAAGTGAGCCTGCCGGGCTGAACGGCCGCCGGGCCGTGCGATCGGAGCGTCGTACGGCCCGCTCCACCGGGCCGGGTGAGTTTCCTCACGCTGGTGCCGCAGACGGGTGATTTGGGCGGTAATCGAGCGTAGGTGTGGGGCCGACCTGCGTATATTCCCTCGGACGGGTGAAGTTGCTTCAGATCTGGCCGGAACCAGCAACCTGTGGAGCCGGTTCACCGTCAGATGAAGGAACCCGGCATTCCGACCGGGTCCGGGTGTGGGGCTGCGGCCCGCCCGGATGCACCCCCCGCTCCCGCACCCGGTACGGCCGGGGCGGACCCGCCCCGCACCAGACCGTCCAGGCGAAGGAGGAGAGCATGCGCATCACCGGCGACCACACGGCGCTGGCCATCGAAGGCCGCCTCGACGTGCGCACCGCCGCCGACGCGCGGGCCCGGCTGCACCAGGCGGTGGACGGCGGCCTCGGCGACCTCGTGCTCGACCTCGCCCGGCTGGAGTTCTGGGACGCCACCGGGCTCGGCGTGATCATGGGCACCCACCGGCGGGCCGGCCGGATCGGCCGCCGGCTGGTGCTGCGCTCCGTCCCGGCCCAGCTCCAGCGGCTGCTGGTGGCCACCAAGCTGCACCGCATCCTGACCGTCGACGGCGTGACCGGCGTCGCCGAGGCGCACGGGGTCGCGCTCTAGCCGCTCCGCATCCGCTCCGGCGCCGCGCGCCGGACCGCGCGCCCCCGCACCCCCGGGCCCCACCCGCGCAACGTCCCTGGTCAGCGCTACCGGCCGGTCGTACACCGCGGACCGCCCTGCACGGGCGGGTCCGAATGTGCAAGAGTCTGCCCGTCAGAAGACGGCCGCCGGGGCTGCCTCCAGCCCGGCCGCGGCCGCTACCGGGACGTCAGCCGGGCGGCGCGGGGCGCCGACGGCCGAGCACGATGCGGAGCAGAACGTGGCACAGCCATCCGGGGACTTCCGGCAGGACGCCGTCCGCACCCGTGGCGGCGAACTGGTCTCCGGCGGCCTGCTGGTGGGCGTCGGTGCCCCGGACGGCTCCGAGGCCGGGCCCTGTCCCGAGGAGTGGCGGCCGCACCCGCGCCGGATCGAACGCAGCGAGCCCGCCCGCGGTCCGGTCGGCGGCGTCGGCCGCGCGGTCGGCCCGCTCGCGCTCGGCGCCGGGCCCGCCGACCTGCCGCTGCTGGACCGCGAGGCCGACATCGCCGAACTGCTCGGCCTGCTCGCCGAGGGCCGGTCGATACGCCTGGTCGGCCAGGCCGGCTCGGGCCGCAGCGCACTGCTGTCGGCCGTCGCCGAGGCCGCCGCCGACCTCGCCCCCGGAGGTGTGGTGCAGCTCTGCGGCCACCGCCGGACCGTCCCCGACCTGCTCCAGGACCTCTTCACGGCCACCCACCACGCCCCCGGCTACCGCCCCGACCCCGGGCAGCTGGCCGCCCACCTCGCCGAGGTCGGCGCGATCGTGGTGATCGACGCCGCCGAGCCCTCCGGCGCCGAGCTGGAGCAGCTGCTCGCCGCCGCCCCCGGCTGCGCCTTCCTGATCTCCGCCGCCCCGGACGGCCCGCCGCTGCCCGCCGGCTCCCGGCTCCAGGACCACCTGGTGGCCGGGCTCTCCCGCTCCGCCTGCCTCGCCCTCACCGCCCGGCTGGCCGGGCGGCCGCTGGACGTCGACGAGAAGGCCTGGGCGGTGGACCTCTGGTTCGAGTCCGAGGGCCTGCCGCTGCGCTTCGTCCAGGCCGCCGCGCTGCTGCGCCAGCGGGACCTCGCGGTGGACGCGCTGGTCGCCGCCGAGGACGACCGGATGGACGTCTTCGGAGCCGTCGAGGAGCCCGCCCACGACCCGGACCCGGCGATCCGGGAGAACGCGCTGCGCAGCACCGTCCCGCTGCCCTCGGTGGCGCAGACCGCCTCGCCCGCGGTCCGGCTCGCCGAGGGGTTGAGCGAGTCCGCCCAGGCCGTGCTGCGCCTGGCCGTGGCACTCGGCGGCGAGTGCCCCACCGCGCCGCACCTGCCGGCGCTGATCGACGTCGGCCAGGGCGAGGCCGCCCTCGCCGAACTCACCGACGCCGGACTGGCGGTGTCCATCGGCGGGCACCACCGGCTGACCGCCGGCGCGCTCGACCTGCTCGCCCCGCACTGGCCGCCCCGCGGCTGCGTCGACGGCGCCGCCCGGCACTTCGCCTGGTGGGTCGGGCACAGCTCGGTGACGCTGGAGCAGATCGCCGCCGAGGCGGAGGTGATGATCGGCGTGCTGCTCGCCGACCGCACCGCCGGGCGGCACGACGCGGTGGTCCGGCTCGCCCGCGCGGCGGCGCCCGCGCTGGCGCTGGCGCTGCGCTGGGGCGCCTGGGAGCGGGTGCTCCAGCTCGGTCTGGAGGCGGCCCGCCGCACCGGTTCGGCGGTCGACCAGGCCTGGTTCCACCACGAGGCGGGCGTGCACGCGATCTGCGTCCAGCAGCCCTCCCGGGCCGTCGCCGAACTGGAGACCGCGCTCACCCTGCGGAACACGGCGGGCGAGCAGCGCGGGGTGGCCGCCGCGCGCCGGATGCTCGACCTGCTGCGCGCCGACGGCCGGCAGCTGCCCGCCGCCGCGCCCGCGGCGGCGGCGCCCGGCCGCGCCCCGGTGATCCGCAAGATCGCGGCCCGGGTGCCGGCCGGCCTGAAGTCCAGTCGGCGGCGCCGGGCGGCGGTGCTCTCCACGGCGGTGCTGACCCTGGGGGTGCTCGGCACGGCGGTGGCGATGAGCTTCAGCGGGCCGGAGGAGGTCAAGGGGAACGATCCGCACAACAGCCGGCCGGACCGCGGCAGCGGCACCGAGGACCCGCCGTTCCCGCAGTCCTCCGGCAGCGCCGGGCCGGGGACGACCGGTGCCGGGCCTGGCAGCCCGGCGGGGCAGGTCGGCAGCCCGGAGCCGTCCGCGAGCGGCAGCGCCTCGCACTCGCCGAGCGCCTCACCGACGAGGAAGCCGAGCTCCTCGCCGAGCGCGGGCGAGTCCCAGCCCGCGCAGCAGCCGCAGCCGCCCGCACCGGGCCAGCCGCAGCCGCCGGCCCCGCAGCCGGGTCAGTCCCAGTCGACCGGAGGGCCGTCGCAGCCGACGGAGCCGAGCCGCGGCCCGTCCTCCCCGGCGGCCACCCCGACGTCGCCGTCGGCTACCTCGGGATCGCCGACGACCCCGGGCGGGGCGACCAGTCCGGCCACCCCGGGACCGTCCTGAGCGGTCAGAACAGCTTGAGCTTGTCGTCGTCGATGCCGCGCAGCTCGTCGTAGTCCAGCACCACGCAGCCGATGCCGCGGTCGGTGGCCAGGACGCGGGCCTGCGGCTTGATCTCCTGCGCGGCGAAGACGCCCTTGACCGGGGCCAGCAGCGGGTCCCGGTTGAGGAGTTCGAGGTAGCGGGTGAGCTGCTCGACGCCGTCGATCTCGCCGCGGCGCTTGATCTCGATGGCCACCGTGGCGCCGTCGGCGTCGCGGCAGAGGATGTCGACCGGGCCGATCGCGGTGGGGTACTCGCGGCGGATCAGCGACCAGCCGGCACCGAGCACCTCCATCCGGTCCGCGAGCAGCTCCTGGAGGTGTGCCTCCACGCCGTCCTTGATCAGGCCCGGGTCGACCCCGAGCTCGTGGGACGAGTCGTGCAGCACCTCCTCCAGCGTGATGATGAGCTTCTCGCCGGCCTTGTTCTCCACCGTCCAGACCCCGTCGGCCTCCTTGAGGGCGCACGGCGGGGACATCCAGTTGAGCGGCTTGTAGGCGCGGTCGTCGGCGTGGATGCTGACGCTACCGTCGGCCTTGACCAGGATCAGCCTGGTGGCGGAGGGCAGATGGGCGGAGAGCCGACCGGCATAGTCGACTGAGCAGCGGGCAATTACGAGACGCACGGTCGACCACGCTAGCCCACCGGGGCCAGTTGATGCGATTCCGCGACGGCAGGGTGAAGAAAGCGCGAACCCGTCCACCATGGAGGGCCTGTGGTCCCGCTCCCCGCCCGTCGAGGTCTGGCGCCGCCCCCTTCGGGTCGCTACGGTGTGTGACGGCACGCTCGCGGGATCGCTGTCAACGGGGATGGAGACTTCAGATGAACGATCCGACGGGATCCGGCCAATCCCGTGCAGCGCAACATATTTCCGAAGCAATCCGCAGGAATGACCGGCCTGTCGCGCCGTTGACTGCCACGCTGTTCTGAGCGCGTTCGGTGTCCAGGACGTCACGTCCCGTGGTGCCGCCGCTGTCGCGAAGGTGCCGGAAACCCCTGTCCCTCGGTGTTCCGGACGTCCCGCGCGAATCAGCCACCCTCACTGTGAGCTTGACCTACGCACGACCACCCGGGCGCCGCGCGGGTGGACCGCGAGAGGAGAATCCATGTCGCTCGACGTCTCACCGGCCCTGCTCGAGAAGGCCGAGCGGGGCGAGGTCGACGAGCGGGAATTCGTCGACTGCGTCCGCGTCTCGCTGCCGTACGCCTGGGACCTGATCAGCTCGCTGGTCGCCCAGGCGAAGGTCGACGGCACCGACTTCGCCGACAACCAGGTACCGCCCCCCAGCGAGAAGGCCCGGGGCCAGCTGCTGCGCGCCCTCGCCAGCGACGCCATCCGGGGCGCCCTCCAGCGCCACTTCGGGGTCCGGCTGGCGTTCCAGAACTGCCACCGGGTGGCGGTGTTCCTGCCGTCGGAGGCCAACGAGGCGCGGTACGACCGCTTCACCTCGGTCCGGGAACAGCTGCTCAACCAGTCCGAGGAACTGCGGGACTGCTGAGCCCCGGCCGTACCGCGCCGCGGCGCCGGCCGCCCCGTCCCCGGGTGCGGGGGAGGGGCGGCGGCCCGGGCCCGGGTAGGACCTAGCCCAGCTGCGGCAGCACCTCGGAGCCGAGCCGGGCGATGTTGTGCAGGGTCGCCTCCTGGTCGCCGCTGCCCTCGGCGAGCAGGGCGAAGCGCCGGATGCCGGTGCGCTCGGCGGTGGCCAGCAGCCGGTCGGCGCACTGCCGCGGGGTGCCCACTGCGTGCAGGTCGCAGAGCAGCTCGGTGTACTGGCGCGGGTCGCGCATCTTGCGCTCGCGGCCGTCCACGGTGCGGTGCGCGCCGAGCCCGTACTCGAACCAGCCGGGCATCGCGTTCAGCAGGGTGGAGCGGGCCGCCGCGGCGCGGTCGTCGACCTGGGCCACCCCGGCCGCGACGTGCTGACGGCCGACCCGGCGCAGCTGCTCCTCACCGCGCCCGGCGGCCAGCCAGGCGGTCCGGTACAGCTCCAGCATCCGCAGCTTGTCGTCGTCCCCGGAGTGCATGCCGAGCAGCATCGGCAGGCCTCGCTCGGCGGCCAGCCGCACCCCGCCCGGCGAGGTGCAGGCGACCACCACGGGCGGGCCGGCCACCGGCCGTCCGTCGGCGGTGAGCTCCTCGCCGAGGCCCTCGTCGTCCCGGCGCTGGCGCGGGAAGCGCACCGGGCCGGACCGCTCGCCCAGGCCGAGCCAGCTGACCAGGCCCGGCCGCCGCAGCGGCTCGGTGGCCCGGGGCACCACGGCGACCTCGGGGAAGGCGAACTGCGGGCCGTCCGCGCCCACCCGGGCGCAGCGCAGCCAGCGCAGCAGCAGGTCCAGCCGCTCCGGGAACCCGGTCTCGAAGGCGTCCACGCCTCCACCGAACACGTCCAGGTCGATCCACGGCCCGCCGCGGCCCACTCCGAGCGTGAACCGTCCCCCGGAGGTGAGGTGCAGCAGCGCGGCCTGCTCGCCGAGCCCCACCGGGTGGCGGGTGGAGAGCACGCTGACCGCGGTGCCGACGCCGATCCGGCGGGTGCGGCCGAGCAGCATCGCGGCCAGCGTGGCGGCGTCCGGGCACACCCCGTACGGCACGAAGTGGTGCTCGGCCAGCCAGACGCTGTCCAGGCCCGAGCGTTCGGCCTCGACGGCCGCGCTGACGGTGCGCTCCAGCACCTCGCCGTGGCCCTGTCCGGGGAACTGCGCGGACAGCAGGAACAGGCCGACCCGCACCGGACCGGTGGACGGCGGCACCGCGCCCGCCCGCAGGGTCGCCGGCAGCGGCTCGCCCGCGACGGCCGTCACCGGGGGGACGGAGGTCAGCGTCGGGCCGGGGGCGGGCCGACCGCTCTCGGCGCGGGCGCTGGTCTTGCTCATCGTTGGTCCTCCTCGGGTGCGCGCAGGGTCTGCGGGCCCCGCC
Organism: Kitasatospora sp. NPDC048286; assembly: GCF_043201735.1. NCBI lineage: Bacteria > Bacillati > Actinomycetota > Actinomycetes > Kitasatosporales > Streptomycetaceae > Kitasatospora > Kitasatospora sp. NPDC048286. The sequence continues at coordinate 132,429 of NZ_JBICZE010000005.1, read as the reverse complement.
TTCTCCCCTTGTGGGTATCCGATGTCATGTGCCAATGGCATGCGGAACCCTGGATTTCCCCGATGATCGGGTGGATCTCGGCAAAAACGCCGAAGTACCGGACGGGGTCGTGGTAGGAGCGATGGGGTAGCCCGATCGGCCGTAGGCTGGAACGATCCAGGCCCAGGAGGAGAGGGAGTCCGCCGTGTCGCCGCGCCGCAACCGGATCAAGAGCGCCGCCCCCCACGAGAGTGCGGAGCCGACCGCCCCGCTCGGCGGTTCGCTGCGCCGTACCGAGACCTACCAGGACGACGAGTGGGTGGTCCAGACGGTCGCCGGGACGGCGGGGCGGTTCTACCGCTGCCCGGGCTGCGACCAGGAGATCCCGCCGGGGATGGGCCACGTGGTGGCCTGGCCGACGCACGGCGCGGGGGTGGACGACCGGCGGCACTGGCACCGGGCCTGTTGGGGGGCGCGGGAGCGCCGGGCCTCCAACCTGCTGCGGGGCCGCGGCGCTCCGCGGTACTGACGGCCCGCCGCGGGGCCGCCGCGCGTCGCGGGCCCGGCTACGCGTCGCGCTTCTTGAGCACCAGCACGCCGCCGACCAGGGCCGCCGCCGTCCAGGCGAGGCAGATCAGGAAGCCGGCCCACGGTCCGTACGGCTGGCCCTGCTGCTCGTACACCAGGGTCATCCGCGAGCCCGCGTAGTCGGGGAAGTAGTGGGCCAGGGTCCTGACCTTCGGCACCGCCGAGAGGATCGGCGAGAGCAGGAAGAAGAACGGCACCAGCACGCCGAGCGCGAGCGTCTGGTTGTGCAGCATCGTGGTGACGCCCGCCGCGAACAGGCAGAGCATCGTCAGGTACAGCGCGGCGCCGAACACCGCGCGGAGCACGTTCGGTTCGCTGATCGTGGTGGAGTGCGAGCCGAGCAGCGCCTGGCCGGCGAAGAAGGTGACGAAGGCCGTCAGCACCGAGACCGCCAGCGCGAGCGCGCCGAGCACCGCCAGCTTGCCGGCGAGCAGGGTGGCGCGCTGTGGGACGGCGGCCAGGGTGAGCCGGATCATGCCGCTGCTGTACTCGTTGCCGATCGCCAGCACGCCGAACACGATGATCACCAGTTCGCCGAGCACGATGCCGGAGAAGGCGGTGCTGGTGGGGTCGAACGGGTTGGGGTCGTGCCGTCGGAACTCGGTGAAGTTGTCGTTGGTGAGCAGTGACAGCAGCGCGCCGATGCCGACCGTGACGACGAAGGTCAGCGCGAGCGTCCAGAGCGTCGAGCGGACGGTGCGGATCTTCGTCCACTCGGAGCGCAGGACCGCGGGGAAGGACGCCATCTCAGATCTCCTCCTGCCGTGCCGTGGTGGTCTGCCGGGCGCCGTCCGCCTTCCAGCCGGCGCCCCACTCGGCGGGCGCGCCGGCCGCGTCCTGACCCGGCCCCTCGCCCGCGTGGTACTCCACCGCGTCGGCCGTCATCTGCATGAAGGCGTCCTCCAGCGAGGCCTGCTGCGGGCTGAGCTCGTGCAGCACCACGCCGTGCCCGGCGAACAGCTCGCCTAGGTGCGCGATGTCCCCGTCGACCACCTCGTAGGAGCCGTCCGGGCCCGGTTCGTGCCGCAGGCCGGTCTCGGTCAGGACGTCGAGCAGCCGTTGGGGCTCCGGGCTGCGCAGCCGTACGGCGGAGCGGGAGTTGCGCCGGATGAACTCCGGCATCGGCAGGTCGGCGAGCAGGCGGCCCCGGCCGATGACCACCAGGTGGTCGGCGGTGACGGCCATCTCGCTCATCAGGTGGGAGGAGACGAAGACCGTGCGGCCCTCGGCGGCGAGGCGCTTCATCAGGTTGCGGACCCAGAGGATGCCCTCCGGGTCCAGGCCGTTGACCGGCTCGTCGAACATGATGATCTCCGGGTCGCCGAGCAGGGCGGAGGCGATGCCCAGGCGCTGGCCCATGCCGAGCGAGAAGCCGCGGGCCCGTTTGCGGGCGACCGGGGTGAGGCCGACCAGGGCGAGCACCTCGTCCACCCGGCGCTCGGGGATGCGGTTGCTCTGGGCGAGCCAGAGCAGGTGGTCGCGGGCGGTGCGGCCGGGGTGGACGGCCTTGGCCTCCAGCAGCGCGCCGATGTACTTGAGCGGCTCGCTGAGCTGGCCGTAGTGCCTGCCGTCGATGGTGACCCGCCCGGCGGTCGGGCGGTCGAGGTCGAGGATCATGCGCATCGTGGTGGACTTGCCAGCGCCGTTGGGGCCGAGGAAGCCGGTCACCACGCCCTGGGGGACCCGGAAGCTGAGGCGGTCCACCGCAAGGGTCGTGCCGTAACGTTTTGTCAGCTCGTGCAGCTCGATCATTCGTGCTCCCTCAGTTCCTTGCCAGGCTAGGACAAAGGGGGTATCGCGGCCCGCTGAGTGGGCCCGCCGGGCGTGCCGGAATAGGTTGGGCGCATGACCCAGAGTCCCTCCGCAGTGTCGGTCCGCGAGAGCGGTACCGGAACACCACTCGTGCTGCTGCACGCCTTTCCGTTGAACGCCTCGATGTGGTCCTCCCAACTGGACGAGCTGCCCGGGCTGACCGGGGACGAAGTGCGCGTGCTCGCCCCCGACCAGCGGGGGTTCGGCGGCACCGCGCTGGGGAGCGACGAGCCCTCGCTGGACCTGGTCGCGGACGATCTCGCCCTGCTGCTGGACGCGGCCGGGATCGAGCGCGCGGTGGTCGGCGGGCTCTCCATGGGCGGCTACGTGGCGCTGGCCTTCGCCCGCCGCCACCCCGGCCGGCTGTCCGGCCTGCTGCTGGCCAACACCCGGGCCACCGCCGACACCGACGCCGTACGGGCCAACCGGGAGCGGATCGCCGCCGCCGTCACCGCGCGGGACAGCGTGCGGCTGCTGCTGGACGAGCAGGTCGCGGCCGGGCAGCTCGGCCCGGACTCGCAGCACCTGGTGGAGCGGGTGCAGGAGCTGGTCGCCGCCGCGCCGCCGGCCGCCGTCGCCTGGGCCCAGCGGGCCATGGCGGCCCGCCCGGACGCCCTGGACGTGCTGGCCGGCCTGCGGGTGCCGGTCTCGATCGTGGCGGGCGCCCAGGACGCCCTGGTGGCGGCGGAGGAGGCCGAGGCGATGCTGCGGGCCAGGCCGGACGCCGAGCTGACCGTCCTGCCGGGGGTGGGCCACCTGAGCGCCCTGGAGGCGCCCGGGGCCTTCGACGCCGCCGTGCGCGCCCTGCTCGCCCGGGTGGCCGTCGGATGAGCCAGGAGAGCCAGGACTCGGCGGCCTGGGACTTCTCGGCGCTGGAGGTGACCGGCCGGATGCCCGTGACCAACCGGGGCGAGGGGCTGGTGGAGCTGACGCTGGAACCGCTCGGCGAGGACTACTGGATGCGCCCGGGGGAGACCTTCATCGTCACCTCGTACGGCGACTACGGGCCCGGGCACCCCTTCGAGGTGCAGTACTGGCCGGACTCGGTGTCGGTCTGGTGCACCTCCTGGTTCGGCACCGTCTCCGATGACGACGGCAACCAGCTCAGCAGCGGGTACCAGCGGCCGGACGGCGCCTACCCCAGGTGAGGGCCACGGCCCGACGGGCCGGGCGGTGCCAGGGGCGATGACGGCGCGAAAGCCGACGGGCCCTCACCCGCGGGGGTGAGGGCCCGTCGTGCCGTTCGGCCGGTGTGCGTCAGCGCGACTGCTGGGCGGGCACGCCCATGGTGTCGTCGGTCGGCAGCGAGGCGGCGGCCACGGCCGCGCCGGTCAGCGTGGCCAGCATCTCGCGGACGTTGGTCAGCTGGGCGTTGATGCTGTCGCGGCGGTTGGTGAGCGCCGCCAGCTCGCGCTCCGATTCGCTGCGGATCCGGTCGGCCTTGGCGTTGGCGTCGGCCACGATGTCCTCGGACTGGCGCTGGGCCGTCTCGACGGTCTGGCGGGCGCGGCGCTCGGCGTCGGTGCGCAGCTTCTCGGCCTCCAGGCGCAGCTGCTCGGCCCGGTGCTCGATCTCGGCCAGGCGCTTCTCGGCCTTGGCCTGACGGGCGGCCAGGTCGCGCTCGGACTGCTCGCGGCGCTTGGCCAGGTTGGTCTCGAACTCCAGCGCGGCCTGGGCGGCCTTGGTGCGGGTGTCCTCGAAGAGGACGTCCGCCTCCTCGCGCTTGTTCTGGGCGTCCTTGTTGGCCTCGGCGCGCAGCTGGGCGGCGTCGCTCTTGGACTTGTCGACGATCCGCAGCCCCTCGTCCTCCGCCTTGGCCTTGCGGTCCTTGGCGTAGTTCTCGGCCTCGGTGCGGACCTGCTGGGCGGCGGCCTCGGCGAGCTCGCGGTGCTGCTCGGCGGCGCGGTGCGCCTCGTCGCGCAGGTCCTTGGCCTCCTCCTCGGCGAGTCGCAGGATCTTCTCGACCCGGGCGCCGAGACCGGCGTAGGAGGGCTCCTGCTCCACGACCGCCGCCTGGGCGGACTGGGTCTCCAGGTGGAGCTCCTCGATGCGCTTCTCCAGCGCACTGATCCGGGTCAAGGCACTGTCACGGTCGGCCACCAGCTTGGTGATCCGCTCGTCGACCTGGGCGCGCTCGTACCCACGGCGCACCAGGTCGAAGCCGTGAGGGGAGTGACTGTCGCTCATGGGGTTCTGGGCTTCCTGTCGTCAAACCGCTGAGGTGGTTGAGGGAATCCTGACACGGTACCGGAGTGTCGACGGCGATACGCCGTTCTCTCACGGACAATGACCGCCAATGTCCGCTCAATCGGGTGGTGAGCTCTTGGAGCGATTGCCACCCGACCGGGGGGAGCCAACTCCGGCACCGGCCTTGGCGCCCCCGTCCTTCTTGTTGCTGCCCCCGTTGGCCTGGGCGACCGGTGACGGCGCCTCGAACGCCTCCAGGGCGGACAGCACGTCCTGGACCCTGGAGATCTCGGTGTTGATGTCCTTGCGGCGGCGCACCAGTTCGTCCAGCTCGCGGCGGCCCTCGTCGGTGACCCGCTTCGCCTCGGCCTTCGCCTCGGCGAGCAGCCGCTCGGCCTCCGCCTTCGCCAGCTCGACCTGCTCGTCCGCGGCCTCGTCGGCCTCCCGCAGCCGCTTCTCCGCCTCGGCGGCGGCCCGGTCCAGCCGCTCCTCGGCCTCCGTCTCCGAGGACCGCAGCTTGGTCTCGGCCTTCTCGATGAGCGACTCGGCCCGGTCGGTGGAGGTCGCGAGCTTGGTCTCCGCCTCCTTCAGCAGGCCCTCGGCCTTGCGGACGGCGGACAGCCGGACCTTGCTGGCCTCCGCGGAGGCCTCCGAGGTCAGCTCGGCCGCGCGGTCCTCGGCCGCGGCGACCAGGGCCGCCGCGCGGTCCTCGGCCTCGGCGACGGTGGACACCGCCTGATCCTCGGCCTCGGTCAGCTGCTCCTGGGCGGCCGTCACCAGCGCGTCCACCCGCTCGCCGGCCGACTTCATGGCCGCCGCGTTCTCCTTGCGGGCGCGCTCGTGCAGGGCCTCGACCTCGGCGTCGGTGCGCTCGCGCAGCTCCTCGGCGCGCTCGCGGATCGCCGTCGCGTCCCGGCGGGCCTCGGCGAGCAGGGCGTCCGCGTCGGAACGGCCCTTCTCGACCTCGGCCTGACCGGCCGCCTCGCCCGCGGCGACCAGCCGGTCGGCCTCCTTGCGGGCGGCGGCCACCATCGCGTCCGCCTGCTCCTCGGCGGCGGCGGTGGTCGCCAGCGCCGTGGTCTGGGCGTCCTCGCCGAGTGCCTCGGCGTCCGCGAAGGCCTTCTCCAGGACGGACTTGGCGTGGTCGCGGGTGGCCTTGTCGAACTGCTCGGCGGCCTCCCGGGTCTGCGCGTCGTAGGCGTCGGCGCGGGAGTGCGCGGCGGAGTCGTACTCGTCGGCCAGGGTGCGGGTGGCGAGGGCGTACTCGTCGGCCTCGGCGCGCAGGTCGGCGGACAGCTCCTCGGCGTCGGCGATGCCGCGGGCGCCCTGGGCCTCGGCCTCGGCCACCGTACGGGCGGCCTGTGCCTCGGCCTCGGCGCGCAGCTGCTCGGCGGCCTCCTGGGCGGCGTGCAGCTCGGCCTCGGCGTCCGCGCGCAGCTGCCCGTCGTAGGCCAGGGCCTCGGCGCGCTGCCGGCCGAGCTCGTTCTCGGCGGCCTCCTGCTCGGCGGCCAGTTCCAGCTCGGTCTGCTCGCGCAGGGCGGTGGTCTCGGCCTCGGTACGGGCCCGCAGGTCGGCGGTCTCGCGGTCGACGAGCTCGCGCTGCTCGGCGGCCTCGCGCTCGACCAGGGCGCGCAGCTCGGCGGCGTACGCGTCGGCGGCCTCGCGCTGCTCGGTGGTCTCCTGCTCGGCCAGCTCGCGCTGCTCGGTGGTCTCGTGCTCGGCGAGGGTGCGCAGCTCGGTGGCGTCCTGCTCGGCGGTCTCGCGGACCTCGGCGGCCGCCTCCTCGGCGGCGGCCTTGAGCGCGGCGATCTGCTCGGCGGCGGCCTCGTGCATGCCGGCCACCGACTGGCGGACCTCGGCGGCCTCCTCCTCGGCGACGGCCACCAGCTCGGCGCCCTCGGCCTTGGCGGCGGCGATCAGCTCGGCGCGGTCGGCCTTGGCCTGCTCCAGCTCGGCGGTCGCCTCGGCCCGGATGCCGTCGGCGGTGGCGCGGGCCTCGGACAGCTCACGGCCGGCCTCGGCCCGGACGGTCGAGGCCTGCTCGTTGGCCAGGGCCAGTTCGGCGGCGGCCTTCTCGCGGGTGGCCTTGGCGTCCTTGACGGCTTCGGCGCGGCGCTGCTCGGCGGTGGCCCCGGCGCGCTCCAGCACCTCGTCGGCGGCGGTGTGCTGCTCGGTCGCGTAGGTGTCGGCCTGCTCGCGGGTCTCGGCGGCGTAGGTGTCGGCGGCCTCGCGGACCTCGGTGGCGTAGGCGTCGCCGGCGGCGCGGACCTCGGTGGCGTGCTGGTCGGCCGCCTCGCGGACCTCGGCGGTCTCGGTGGCGGTGCGCTTGGTGAGGTCGGTGGCGTGCTGTTCGGCCTCGGTGCGGACGCGGTCGGCGTGGGCCTCGGCGGCCTCGCGCTGCTGGGTGGTCTCGCGCTGGGCGAGGGCCCGCAGCTCCCCGGCGGCCTGCTCGGCCTCCGCCCGGGTCTGCGCCGCGTAGGCGTCGGCGGTGGCGTGCTGCTCGGTCGCGTAGGTGTCGGCCTGCTCGCGGGTTTCGGCGGTGTACGTGTCGGCGGCGGTGTGCTGCTCGGCGGCGTAGGCATCGGCCTGCTCGCGGGTTTCGGCGGTGTACGCGTCGGCGGCGGTGCGCTGTTCGCCGGCGTAGGTGTCGGCGGCCTCGCGGACCTCGGTGGCGTAGGCGTCGCCGGCGGCGCGGACCTCGGTGGCGTGCTGGTTGGCCGCCTCGCGGACCTCGGCGGTCTCGGTGGCGGTGCGTTCGGTGAGGTCGGTGGCGTGCTGTTCGGCCTCGGTGCGGACGCGGTCGGCGTGGGCCTCGGCGGCCTCGCGCTGCTGGGTGGTCTCGCGCTGGGCGAGGGCCCGCAGCTCCCCGGCGGCCTGCTCGGCCTCCTCACGGGCGGTCTCGGCGGCGTCCAGGTGCTCGGAGGTCTCCTCGCGCTCCCGCCGCAGCCCGTCGGCTGCCTCCTCGCGCTCGCGCAGGCTCTCCTCGCGCAGCGCGTTCGCGGCCGCCTCGGCCTCGGCCCGGGCGCGGGCGGCCTCGGTGTCGGCCTCGGTGCGCACCCGCTCGGCGTCGGCCACCGCGGCGTCCCGGACGGCGTTGGCCTCGGCCTGCGCCTCGGTGGTCAGGGCGTCCGCCGCGGCGGTCGCCTCGGCGCGCACCCGCTGGTCGAACTCGGTTGCGTCGCGCCGGAGTTCGGCGGTCTCGCGCTCGGCGGCGGCGCGGTTCTCGGCGGCCGCGGCCTTGGCGGCGGCGAGCGCGTCCTGGCCCTGCTGCTCGGCGGCCCCGGTGATCTTCTCGGCCTCGGCGCGGGCCCGGGTGAGGGTCTGCTCGGCCCGTCCCTGGGTCTCGGCGGCCTGCTCCTGGGCCTGCTCGCGCAGCCGCTCGATCTCCCCGGCGGCACCCGCGCGCAGCTCGTCCGCGTCGGCCTTGGCCTCGGTGAGGAGCTCCTCGGCGTTCTTCGCCGAATCCTCGATCTGGACGACGGCCTGCCGGCGGGCCTCGCCGCGCACCCGGTCGGCCTCGGCGGCGGCCTGGGCGCGCAGCTCCTCGGCCTCGGCCCGCAGTCGGGCCGCCTCGTCCTGCATCTGCTCGATCCGCTCGCGGATCGCGGCGGCGTCGTCCAGGGCGGCGTTCTGGGCCTGCTCGACGGCGGCCTGGGCCTGCTCGCGCAGCCGCTGCGCCTCGGCGGCGGCCTCGGCGCGGATCCGCTCGGCCTCGGCGGCGGCCTCGCCGCGCGCCGTCTCGGCGTCCTTGTTGGCCCGGCCGAGGATCTCCTCGGCGGTCTTGGCGGCCTTGGCGAGGTGGACGGTGGCGTCCTTGGCGCCGGCTGCCCGGCCCTCCTCCTCGGCCTCGCCGCGCAGTCGCCGGGCGTCGGCCTCGGCCTGCGCGCGCAGCTCGGCGACGTCCCGCTCGGCCAGGGCGCGCAGCTCGGCGATCGCCGCCTCGGCCTCGGTCTTCAGCTGGGTGGCCACCGACTCGGCGGTGGCCCGGAGCCGTTCGCCCTCCTCGGCCGCGGCGGCCTTGGCGGCGTCGGCCTCGGCCTGCTTGGTGGTGGCTTCGGTGCGGACGGCCTCGGCCTCGGCGCGGATCGCCGAGGCCTCCTGGGTGGCCTGGGCGACCATCCGGGCCACCTCGGCCCGGGCGGTCTGCGAGCGCTGCTCGTTGGCGGCCTCGCCGTCGGCGACCCTGCGCTCGACGGCGGCCTCGGCGTCGGCCTGGAGCCGCTCGGCGGCCTGCTCGGCCTGGGCGCGCAGTTCGGTGGCCTCGTGGCGGGTGCGCTCCGCCTCGGCGATCGCCGAGGCGCGCAGCCGGTCTATCTCGGCCTTGGCCGCGGCGAGCTGCTGCTCGGCCCGCTCCTGTTCGGCGGTGGCCTGCGCCTTGAGCCGGCCGATCTCGGCCTGGGCGGCGGCCAGCTGGCCCTCGGCGGCGGCGTGCGCGGCGGCCAGCTGCTGCTGGGCCTCGCCCCGGGCGGCGTCCACGTCGGCGGCGGCCTGGGCGCCGGCCTGTTGGGCCTGCTCGGAGGCGGCGCGCAGCAGGCGCTCGGCGTCGTTCTGGGCCCGCTGCAGGGCGGCCTCGGCGGCGGCGTGGGCCTCACCGCGGGCGGCGTCCACGTCGGCGGCGGTCTGGGCGCGGGCCTGGTCGGAGAGGGCGACGGCCTCCGCGCGGGCGGCGGCGACCATCCGCTCGGCCTCGGCGCGGGCGTCCTGGAGCAGCCGCTGCGCCTCCTGCTCGGAGCCGGCCCTGGTCTGCTCGGCCCAGCCGTTGACGTGCTGCTCGGCGGAGCGGCGCAGCTCGGTGAGCTCGTCCTCCAGCTGGCGGCGGCGGGCGGCGAGGTCGGCCTCCAGCCGGGCGGTGCGCTCGGCGGCCTCGGCCATGATCCGCTGGGTGGCGGCCTGGGAGTCGCGCAGCTGGCGCTCGGCGTCGGCGCGCAGCTGCTGGGCCTGCATCTCGGCGGTGCGGAGCATCTGCTCGGCCTGGCCGGAGACGGCGTCGAAGGCGCGCGGCTGGGCGAGCATGCGGCGGGACTCGTGCAGCTTCGCCCGCAGCACCTCAACCTGGTAGGCGAGGTCTTCGGCATGCTCGACTGCCTTGTCCCGCTCCTTCCGAGTCCGACCCATCTCGGCCTCGAACTGGGAGAGGTGATCGTCAGCCTCGTAGCGGTCGTTGCCCCGCACTCCGCGGTCCCATCCATCTCCTGGTCGCGTCCTCGACCCGGCCGGTGCCGGGCTCCCGTATCCCGGGTGCCGGTCCGACTGGCTCCTTGCATCCGCGGCCGGTGGACGGTCCCCCGTCATGCCGGGGCCGCCCGCCGCGGTCGTCGGAGTCCGGGGCGTGGGATCGCGGGGTTCCGCGTTCCTCCGTCCGGGTGGACTCCTGGGCGAACTCTTGCCTTGTGGAGAATGGTGACAGATCCGTCTTGCGACTGTTCAGCCGTGCCCGCGTAATGGACTCCCCTTGCGACGGGCCTCCCGCCGGCGGGCGGACTGGCCTGTCTTCGGCCGTGCCCGTCGCCTCCGTCCCCCGGAGCCTTCGCGCACCTGGGCATTGTAGTGGGAGCGCACTGCGGGGGAATGGCCGCAGGGGTGTTTTCCGGCTCTTCCGCCAGGTTACTGACGGGTCATGACCGATGAGACGTCGGCTGCCCCCGGGGCGCCGGGCGCCCCGGGGCGGTCCGGGAGGGGATCAGTGCTCGTCGTGGCCCTGCTGCGCGGAGGTCACCAGCTCGGTCAGCACGCCGCCGCAGTCCTTGGGGTGCAGGAAGGTGATCCGCGAACCCATCGAGCCGATCCGCGGCTGGTCGTAGAGGACCCGGATGCCCTTGTCCCGGATGGCCTCGGAGTCGCCGTCCACGTCGGCGGTGCCGAAGGCGATGTGGTGCACGCCCTCGCCGTTCTTCTCCAGCCACTTGGCCACGGTGGAGTCGGGCCGGGTGGGCTCCAGCAGCTGGAGGTAGGAGGCGCCGCCGTCGTCGGTGCCGTTGATCCGGAGCATCGCCTCGCGGACGCCCTGCTCCTCGTTGACCTCGGAGTGGAAGACCTCGAAGCCGTAGGTGGCGCGGTAGAACTCGACCGTCTTGTCGAGGTCTCGGCAGGCGATGCCGATGTGGTCGATGCGGGTCAGCACGACGGCCTCCGGTGGTGGGAGAAGGTGGTGGCGGGAAGGTGCACCAAGTGCAGCGCATGGCCCGCGACGGGCGCCAGTGCCGGGCGTGCGAGCCTGCTCACACGGGCGGTGGTTCACCCGGGGCGGGTCGGCACGGTGTTGACTGGATGGTGCCAGTGCGCTCGATCACACCGTCGCTCCGGTGACGGGCGGGTAACAGGTCAGTACATTGAGCGCATCCTCACCTGGCCACGACGTGCGAAGGGGCCCGTCCCATGACCAACACCACCTCTGTGATCGTTGCCGGTGCGCGGACCCCGATGGGCCGCCTGCTGGGTTCCCTCAAGGGCTTCTCCGGTGCCGACCTCGGCGGCGTCGCGATCAAGGCGGCCCTGGAGCGGGCCGGGATCACCGGCGAGCAGGTCCAGTACGTGATCATGGGGCAGGTGCTCCAGGCCGGCGCCGGCCAGATCCCGGCCCGCCAGGCCGCCGTCAAGGCCGGCATCCCGATGAACGTCCCGGCGCTGACCATCAACAAGGTCTGCCTCTCCGGCCTCGACGCCATCGCGCTGGCCGACCAGCTGATCCGGGCCGGCGAGTTCGACATCGTGGTGGCCGGCGGCCAGGAGTCGATGACCAACGCCCCGCACCTGCTGCCGAAGTCCCGCGAGGGCTTCAAGTACGGCGCGATCGCGATGCTCGACGCGATGGCCCACGACGGCCTCACCGACGCCTACGAGAACATCCCGATGGGCGAGTCCACCGAGAAGCACAACACCCGCCTGGGCATCCCGCGCGAGGCGCAGGACGAGATCGCCGCCGCCTCCCACCAGCGGGCCGCCAAGGCGCAGGCCGACGGGGTCTTCGACGCCGAGATCGTCCCGGTCGCCATCCCGCAGCGCAAGGGCGAGCCGGTCCTGTTCAGCCAGGACGAGGGCATCCGCGCGGACACCACCGTCGAGGGCCTGGCCAAGCTGCGCCCGGCCTTCGCCAAGGACGGCACGATCACCGCCGGCACCTCCTCGCAGATCTCCGACGGCGCCGCCGCCGTGGTCGTGATGAGCAAGGCCAAGGCCGAGGAGCTGGGCCTGAGCTGGATCGCCGAGATCGGTGCCCACGGCAACGTGGCCGGCCCGGACAACTCGCTCCAGTCGCAGCCGTCCAACGCGATCAAGCACGCGCTGGCCAAGGAGGGCCTGGAGGTCGCCGACCTCGACCTGATCGAGATCAACGAGGCGTTCGCGGCCGTCGCCCACCAGTCGATGAAGGACCTGGGCGTCTCCTCCGACATCGTCAACGTCAACGGTGGCGCCATCGCGCTCGGCCACCCGATCGGGATGTCCGGCGCCCGTGTGGTGCTGACCCTGGCGCTGGAGCTGCAGCGCCGCGGCGGCGGGGTCGGCGCGGCCGCGCTGTGCGGTGGCGGCGGCCAGGGCGACGCGCTGATCGTTCGCGTCCCGAAGGCCTGACCGGCGGGATCCGATCCCCAGGGCTGCGGACCGCGTCACTGCGGTCCGTAGCCCCTTTCGGCATTCGACGGCATTGCGCTAGGAGCTCCTGATGATCGATGTCGCCACGCTGGTCGAGCAGGCCCGGGAGGGCCGGCCGCGGGCGGTCGCCCGGCTGATCACGCTGGTCGAGAACGCCGCGCCGCAGCTGCGGGAGGCGATGGCCGCGCTCGCGCCGTACACCGGGCGGGCGTACACGGTGGGCCTGACCGGCTCGCCCGGGGTCGGCAAGTCCACCTCCACCTCGGCGCTGGTCTCCGCCTACCGGCGGCTCGGCAAGCGGGTCGGGGTGCTGGCCGTCGACCCGTCCTCGCCGTTCTCCGGTGGCGCGCTGCTGGGCGACCGGGTCCGGATGCAGGACCACGCCACCGACCCCGAGGTGTTCATCCGCTCGATGGCCACCCGCGGCCACCTCGGCGGGCTCTCCTGGGCGGCGCCGCAGGCCCTGCGGGTGCTGGACGCGGCCGGCTGCGACGTGATCCTGGTCGAGACGGTCGGGGTGGGCCAGTCCGAGGTCGAGGTCGCCGCCCAGGCCGACACCACCGTGGTGCTGCTGGCCCCCGGGATGGGCGACGGCATCCAGGCCGCCAAGGCCGGGATCCTGGAGATCGGCGACGTCTTCGTGGTCAACAAGGCCGACCGGGACGGCGCCGACGCCACCGCGCGGGAGCTCAACCACATGCTGGGCCTCGGCGAGGCCCGGGAGCCGGGGGACTGGCGGCCGCCGATCGTCAAGACCGTCGCGGCCCGCGGCGAGGGCGTGGACGAGGTGGTCGAGGCGCTGGAGAAGCACCGCGCCTGGCTGGAGGAGCACGGCGAACTGGCCGCGCGCCGCCGCCGCCGGGCCGCCGAGGAGATCGAGGCGATCGCGCTGGCCGAGCTGCGCGCCCGGATCGGCGACCTGCGTGGCGACCGCCACCTGGCCGCCCTGGCCGACCGCGTGGCCGAGGGCGCCCTGGACCCGTACGGCGCGGCCGACGAGCTGGTCGCGGGCCTCACCGCGAACTGAGCGCGCGAACGGCGGGCCCGGTGACGCGTTCCGCCCCGCCGCGATCCGTCGCGGCGGGGCGGTCGTCGTCCGCGCGGGTGCTACGGCTTGCCGCGCAGGCCGCGGAGGTGTTCGGCGATGGGGGCGAGGGCCTGGTACATGTCGTCGAGCTGCTCCTGGCTGAAGCGGTCGATGAAGTGGGCCCGGACGCTGCGCACGTGGTCCGGGGCGACCCGCTGCATGGTCTCCCAGCCCTGCTCGGTGAGGTGGGCGTAGAGGCCGCGGCGGTCGCCCGGGCAGTCCTGGCGCAGGACCAGGCCGGCGTTCTCCATCCGGGTGATCTGGTGGGAGAGGCGGCTCTTCGACTGGAGGGTGGCGGTCGCGAGGTCGGTCATCCGCATCCGGTGCTCCGGGGCCTCGGAGAGCACGACCAGGATCTCGTAGTCGTTGATCGCGAGGTTGTGCGGCTGGAGTTCGCGGCTGAGCTGGTACTCCAGGAGCTTGGCGACCTCCAGATGGGCGCGCCACATCCGCTGCTCCCTGGCGGTCAGCCAGGGAGTCTCCTCCTCGGGCTGCGACGGAGGGGTGTCCGCAGTGTCGATCGTGTGCGATTCCATGCCCACCAGCATAGCCGATTTAGTTCAATCTTGTACAAGTTTACAGGCCGAAACGTCGGCCGAGGTCGCCCAGGTTACCGAGGCCCGGCAGGTTCGGATTCCCGCCGCCGTGCGCGGCCGGCTGGGTCGGCACGCCGCCGACCGGCACTCCCGCCTCGGCCCCGACCTGCCCGACCGACCGCTCCGCCATCAGCTTCTCGCTCGACTGCAGCAGCACCTGCCCGGCGCCGATGAACTCGAACTGGTGCTCCTCGCCGGAGGCGCCGCCGATGCCGGTCAGCCGGCGCAGGCCGCCGATCAGTCCGTGCATGTAGTCGTGGTCGTAGTGGTGGCACGGCGCCGGGCAGTCCGCCCAGCCGACCAGCGCCTGCGGGTCCACCCGGATCGGCGGCTCGACGAAGTGCACCGGGCCGTTGGAGGCGGCGACGAAGCGGCCGGTGCCGATCAGTGTCAGGAAGCCCGGGATGATCGACTGCTTGAGCCGCAGCGTCGGGTCGAAGGCCAGCAGGTTGCCGGAGCGGACGGTCAGGTTGCCGTCGTCCAGGTCGTAGGAGTTGAGGTCGAACGCCCGGTCGGCCAGCACCAGCTTGCCGCGACCCTCGGCGACCACCCAGTCCGCCGCGTGCATCGGCGAGTTGAAGTGCTGCCCGAGCAGCCGGTCGACCGCCCCGGCGCCGACGCCCTTGAAGGTGATGTCGCCGTAGTAGGCGACCATCTTGCCCTTCTGCAGGAAGTACGAGCCGTTCAGCTCGACCGAGAAGGCGTACGGGTTGACGTTGTCGCCGGCCGGCAGGCTGTGGGCGTCCCACACCACCGGCCCGGTGCCGCCGTGGCCGGTCGGCAGCGGGGCCACCGGGCCGCCGAACTGCTCCTGGGCGTACGGCTGTTGCTGCGCGTACGGCTGCTGATGGGGCGGCGGGGGCTGGTGGGTGGGCGGCGGGGGCGGGTAGCCCCCGGGCGGGGGCGGCGGGTAGCCCTGCCCCGGCTGCGGGCCGTAGCTCGGCGGGGGCGGCGGGACGGCGAAGCCGGGCTGGGTCGGCTGGTCGTGCGGCGAGCCGTACGGGGGCTGCGGCGGGTAGGACATCAGAGCTTCTCCTCGCTCGCCTGGACGTACACCGCGCCCTGCCCGGACAGTTCCAGCTGGAACGCCTCGCCCGAGCCGCGGCCGATCATGTCGCGCCAACCCAGCGCCGTGGACAGCTTGTTGCGCACGTCGCCGCGGTGCGCCACGTACGCCTGCGGGTCGACGTGCACCGACTGGCCGGGGCCGATCGGCAGCTCGAAGACGCCGCCGTGGGCCATCACCGCGACCGAGCCCTGGCCCTCCAGCTTGGTGGTGAACAGGCCCTGCCCGGTGACCTGGCCGCGGACCATGCCCATCACCCCGCCCTGCGAGCCCATGAACATGGTGGACTGCCGCAGCGTGCCCTCGAAGGCGAGCAGCCGGTCCGCCTCGACGTACAGGGTGTCGCCGAACAGGTCGATCACGTGGACGTGGTGGCCGCCGTGGCCGAACATCACCCGGCCCTGGCCCTCGACGGTCATCAGCGGGGTGTCCTCGTTGGCCACCCGGCGGCCGATCATCGACATCACCCCGCCCTGCCCGCCGGTGATGTTCGGGGTGAAGCGGACGTCGCCGCTGTACGCGAGCATCGCGCCGCGCTGGCTGAACAGCCGCTGGCCGGGCACCACCTGGGCCTCGACCATCTTGCCGTTGATCTTCGTGAAGCCCATCAGACGTCGCCCCCGATGGTGATCTTCTCGGACGGCTGGACGTACACCAGGCCCTCGCCGGTGAACTCGATCTGGACGGCCTCGCCGCCGCCCTCGCCGATGAACGTGGTCCAGCCCGCGCCCGACTTCAGGCTGCGCTGGAGGGTGCCGGTGTGCGCCACGTACGCGCCCGGGTCCACCCGCAGCGGCATGCTCTTGTCGACCCGCAGGATGACGGCCGGGCCGTTGGAGGTGACGGCCGCCCAGCCGTGGCCCTCCACCTTGGTGGTGAACAGGCCGTTGCCGGAGGACATGCCGTTCAGCCCGGTGAAGCTGGTGCCGGTGTGCAGGGCGGCCTCGGTGCAGAGCAGGTTGTCCGACTCGACGTACAGCGTCTCGCCGTTCAGCCGGACCAGATTGATCTCGGTGGCCTTGTCGGCGAAGTAGCAGGTGCCCTGCCCCTTCACCTCCATGACCGTCATCTTCTCGCCGGTCAATCGGCGGGTGACCATGCCGCGCAGGCCGTCCCCGCCGCCGGTCAGCTTCTTGAAGGCCATCTGCCCGGTGTAGGCGACCATCGAACCGTGTCGCGCCTTGACGGCGTCCCCGCCCAACTCGACGGCGAGCACGCGTGATCCCTGGAGTCTGAACTGTGCCACGGCCGCAATCTAGCCGCTGCGGCCGTGGCTGGGGGAGAGCGCGTGGGCCAACTGGTACCAGCCTGCGACAAACGCGCCGGTCGGACCGGCGCGCGCGCCCCCGGTCAGGCCCGGGCGTGCGCCCCGTGCCCGGGGCGCGCAGCGGTGCCGGCCGCCTGCTCGACCTCCAGCAGCGAGGCCGAGTGACGCTCCGCCTCGAAGGCGACCACACCGCCGCGCAGCCCGAACAGCCGCTTGGAGAGCATGATCCAGAGCACCGCCGCGATGTTCAGCACCAGGGTGCAGATCTTCAGCGCGCTGACGTGGTGGCTCAGCTCGTAGCCCTCCAGCGGGAGGAAGGCCGCGGTGGCGACCACCGTCAGGTACTCGGCCCAGCGCTTGTTCAGCCAGAGGCCGACCGCCTCGACGATCTCGACCACCGCGTAGGCGATGAGTGCGCCCGCGACGATCAGCAGGGTGCTCTTCTTGAAGTCGAAGGTCTTGCGGATCGTCTCCACGATCGGGGCGTGTTCGAGGTCCCAGTGGAAGTGGTCGGTGACCGGCCGGAAGACCGTGAGGTTCTCGTCGAACACCCGGTGCACCGCGTCCTGGCTGTTGGAGAACTTCCACACGGCCCAGGCGATCACGATGATCAGCAGTCCGCGCAGCACCCGCTCGACGGCCAGGAAGCGCAGGATGAACAGGTCTCGCAGCGCCTTGCCGCGCGGCACCAGCGGCGCGTCCTCGGCCGGGCCGGAGCCGTGCGGGGCGCCCAGCGCGAAGTCGCCGCAGCGCAGGCAGCGCCAGGCGTCGCCGAGGGCGGTCGAGGCGTGCAGCCGCGAGGCGAGTTCGGGCTCCGTCGGCGCGTAGGTGATGTGCCCGCGCTTGGCGCAGGTCCTGCGGTCCCAGTCGCGCTTGAACATGTGGTGGCACCCCCGTGTGCGTTGCGTCGCGCGTCCGGATCGGTGGGCGCGCGGGCAGCAGGATAGGGGTTTGCGGGGACGGGCGGTCGCGCCCGGTGGCGTTCCGGCACAGAGCTGTGACAGGGCGGCCGGAGCGCTGTGAGATCGGGCACGGTGGCCACCCCCGGCCGGGGGGCCGCACGTCCGCTCGGCGATAATGGCCCGAATGCTTGTGAGTCGCTTCACAAGCGTGCCCGCGCCGCCCACCCCCCTGTATCGAGGTATCCATCGTGAACAGCAGCGCCGTCCACCGCCTGCGCCTGGTCTCCGGCCCCGAAGGGGTCTCCTTCATCCTGCTGCTGATCTGCTCGGTGCTGAAGCGGACCACCTCGTTCGACGCCGTCCCGGTGATGGGCATGGTCCACGGCGTCCTGTTCATCCTGTACGTGGTCTTCTGGATCCAGGCCTGGCAGACGCAGAAGTGGGACGCCAAGCGCGGCGTCCTGCTGTTCGTGCTCGCGGTGCTGCCCACCGGCGGTTTCTTCGCCGAGCGGATGCTGGCCAAGGAGGAGCGGGGCGAGCCGAAGCCCGCCACCGCCTGATCCCGCCACTGCCTGATCCCGGCAGCATCGTGGACGGTCGACAGGCTGCCACGGCCTCCTCTCCCAAAGGGCCGCGGCAGCCTGTCGCCGTTTCTTACCGGGGATGGCTAGTTGACGCTCACCGCGCTCCAGGCCGCCGCGACCGTGTTGTACTCGGTGCTGGTCGCGCCGTACAGGTCGGAGGCCGCCTTCAGGGTCGCGGTGCGGGCCGCCTTGTAGTTGGTGGTGGAGGTCATGTAGACGGTCAGCGCGCGGTACCAGATCGCGGCCGCCTTGGTGCGGCCGATGCCGGTCACCGTCGAGCCGTTGGAGGTCGGGCTGTTGTAGCTGACGCCGTTGATGACCTTCGCGCCGCTGCCCTCGGACAGCAGGTAGAAGAAGTGGTTGGCGACGCCGGACGAGTAGTGGACGTCCTTGTTGCCGACGGTGGAGGACCAGTAGTCGGCCGAGGCGCCGTCCTTGGACGGCTTGTCCATGTACCGCAGCGGGGTGCCGTTGCCGTTGATGTTGAGCTTCTCGCCGATCAGGTAGTCACCCGGGTCGACGGACAGGTTGGCGGACCACTCGACCATGGTGCCGAAGATGTCCGAGGTGGCCTCGTTGAGACCGCCGGACTCGCCGGAGTAGATCAGGCCGGCGGTGGCGGAGGTGACGCCGTGGCTCATCTCGTGGCCGGAGACGTCGATCGCGGTCAGCGGGTGGGTGTTGCCGGAGCCGTCGCCGTACGTCATGCAGAAGCAGGAGTCGTCCCAGAACGCGTTGACGTAGTTGGTGCTGTAGTGGACCCGGCTCGCGGCGCCGACGCCGTTGTTCTTGATGCCGTTGCGGCCGAAGGTGTTCTTGTAGTAGTCCCAGGTGGCCGCCGCGCCGAACTGGGCGTCCACGCCGGCGGACTCGCGGTTGGACGGCAGGCCGTTGCCGAAGCTGTTGGTGGTGTTGGCGAAGAGCGTTCCGCTGCCCGAGGTGCCGCCCTTGAGGTCGGTGGTGGACTGGTTGCCCCGGGAGGCGTCCTTGAGCTGGTAGCTCGTGCCGCTCTGGGTGGTGGTCAGCGTGACGGTGCCGACGTTGACGCCCTTGCCGGTGCCGGTGGCGGTCTGCACCTTCTCGTCGGTGGCGAGCACCCGGCCGGTGGCGGCGTCGGTGATCACCTCCTGGCGGCTCGGGGTGCCGTCCGCGCGCTGGCCCTGGACCACCGTGCGGTGGGCCAGTCGCGGGCTGCCGTCGGCGGCCCAGACGACCAGCTCGGGCGCGCCGGCGCCGTCGACCCGGCTGAGCGCCGCCCCGTCCGCGTCGGCGGCGATGCCGACGGTCGCCCGCACCGCGGAGGTGGCCGCCTCGGCGGCCTGGGGTGCGGCGAGGCCCGGGGTCAGGCTGGGCACCGACAGCTGCCCGGCGAAGGCCCGGTCGACGGACTTCACCGAGCCGTCGGCCTTCTGGTGGACGACCAGGTCGCCGCCGATCACCGGCAGGCCCGCGAAGGTCCGGTCGTACCGCAGGTGCCGGGTGCCGTCCTTGTCGACCACCACGTCCTTGGGCACCAGCTGCTCCTGGCCGCCGAGGGCGAGGGCCCGGGCGACCGGGGCGCTCTGCCCGGAGGCCAGCGCGAGCAGCGCGGACTGCTGCTGCGCCGGCGAGGGGGCGGCGGCCTGGGCGGGGGCGGCGGCGATCTGGATGACGCCGGCCAGCAGGGCGGTGGCGGAGAGTACGGCTCCGACAGTCAGCTTTCGCTTCACGTGCGGGGTTCCTTCCACGAGACCCGCGGGTGCGTGCGGGTGCGCCGCGTACCGGGGCGCCGGGGTTGGCACCTTGGGGGCGGTAGGGCGCGGACGTGCCGGTCCCGCGCGGTTCCTGACGCTCCGCCGGAAGTGGGTGGGGCGGCGACGCGTCGGACGGGACTTGGTCAGAAGCATGACAATTGTTGGCAGGGATGGACAGGCGTCTCCGGGGATTGGCCAGGAACCGCCAGTCCCGGTACGGATGGTTCGGTTGCCGCCCGCTGCCCGGTTCGGGCGGTTCGTCCCCCTGGCGGGACTCCGCCAGCCGGGCGGCCTTGACAACGGTCCGCCCCCGCCCGTTCGCCCCGCCCGCCGGCCCCTGCCCGTCCGCCTCAGCCGTCCGGAACGGCCGTCCGGAACGGGCGGGCGCCCGGGCCCTCCGGCAGGAGGACCCGGGCGCCCGATGCGCCTGCGCGGTGCGTCAGTTGACGTTGACGCCGCTCCAGGTCGCGGCGACGGCGTTGTACTCGGCGCTGGTCGCGCCGTACAGGTCGGCGGCGGCCTTCAGGGTGCCGGTGCGGGCGCCCGCGTAGTTGGTGGTGGAGGTGAAGTAGGTGGTCAGCGCGCGGTACCAGATGGCCGCGGCCTTGTCCCGGCCGATGCCGGCGAGGGTCGAGCCGTTGGAGGTCGGGCTGTTGTAGCTGACGCCGTTGACGGTCTTGGCGCCGCTGCCCTCGGCGAGCAGGTAGAAGAAGTGGTTGGCGACGCCCGAGGAGTAGTGGACGTCCTTGTTGCCGACGGTGGAGGACCAGTAGTCGGCCGAGGCGCCGTCCTTGGAGGGCTTGTCCATGTAGCGCAGCGGGGTGCCGTTGCCGTTGATGTTGATCTGCTCGCCGATGAGGTAGTCCGGCTTGTCGGCGGGCAGGTTGGCGTACCACTCGACCATGGTGCCGAAGATGTCCGAGGTGGCCTCGTTGAGGCCGCCGGACTCACCGGAGTAGTTGAGGTTGGCGGTGGCCGAGGTGACGCCGTGGCTCATCTCGTGGCCGGCCACGTCCAGCGCGGTCAGCGGGTGGGTGTTGCTCGCGCCGTCGCCGTACGTCATGCAGAAGCAGGAGTCGTCCCAGAACGCGTTCACGTAGTTGGAGCCGTAGTGGACCCGGCTCGCGGCGCCGACGCCGTTGTTCTTGATGCCGTTGCGGCCGTAGGTGTTCTTGTAGAAGTCCCAGGTCGCCGCCGCGCCGAACTGGGCGTCCACCGCGGCGGACTCCGCGTTGGAGGCCAGGCCGTTGCCGAAGCTGTTGGTGGTGTTGGCGACCAGCGTGCCGGAGCCGGAGGTCTTGCCCTTCAGGGTGTAGGTCGCCTGCCCGCCGCGGGTGGCGTCCTTCAGCTGGTAGGAGCTGCCGCTCTGGGTGGTGGTCAGCGGGACGGTGCCGACGAAGACGCCCTTGCCGGTGCCGGCGGCGGTCCGCACCTGCTCGTGGCTGGAGAGCACCTCGCCGCTCGCCGCGTCGGTGACCAGCAGCTGGCGGCTCGGGGTGCCGTCGGCGCGCTCGCCCTCGACGGTGGTGCGGTACGCCAGGCGCGGGTTGCCGTCGGTGGCCCACACGACCAGCTCGGCCTTGCCGGTCTGGTGGACGGCGGTCAGCGGGGACTCGTCCTCGTCGGCGGCGATGCCCACGGTGGACTGCACGGCGCCGGTCGCCTGGGCGGCGGCCTGGTCGGCCGGGATCTGCGGGGCGAGGCTCGGCAGGGCGATGGTCGCGCCGGTGGCCTTGTCCACGGAGGTGGTCGTGCCGTCTGCCTTCTGGTGCACGACCAGGTCGCCGCCCAGGACGGGGAGGCCGGCGAAGGTGCGCTCGTAGCGGAGGTGGCGGGTGCCGTCGGCGTCCACCTGCGCGTCCTTGACCACCAGTTGCTCCTGGCCGCCCAGGGCCAGGGCGTGCGCGACCTTGCCGACCTGCCCGTTGGCGAGGGCCAGCAGGTCGGCGCGCTGCGCGGCGGAGGAGTGCGGGGCGGGGTCCGCGACGGCCACGGTGCTCACCTGGACGACACCGGTGAGCAGGGCGGTGGCGGAGAGTACGGCGACTGCGGCGAGCTTTCGCTTCACGAACGAGTCCTTCCGGGAAACCGCGAGCGGACGCGGTCGCGCCGCGCTCCGGGGAGCCGGGATCGGCACCTGCGGGGCGGAACGGGCGCTGACGTGCGGGTCCCGTGCGGTCGGAGCGGCTGCGCCACCGGTGGGTGGGGGTGGTGGCTACCGAACGGGGTTGGCCGAAAGCATGACAATCAAGCAATTCAAATGACAGGTCTTGCTCATGAATTGGCCAAGTCCCGCCAGGGCGAAGGATTGTGAACGGACGGACAAAGGGGGCGGATCGCCCGTTCCCGCAATGGGTTACCGTCCGAACCGACGCCTGCTGGCGGGGGCGGCGGAGTGATCAGAGGCCAACCCCGGTGCGCCGGGGGACGGTTGCCGCGCGTTCACGCCGGCGCAATGTCCTGGTATGGACCTGGCCGTCCCATTGGCGGGTTCCCGCCACGTGCCGCGCTTGTCCACCATCAGGGACGCCTGGTAACGCGCGCCCCTTCCGCCGGTACGGTAAGGAGGTGGCCAAGCCCCTCGCTCTCGACTTCGACCCGATCGCCCGCGCCGACGAGTTGTGGACCCGCCGCTGGGGCGGAGTCCCCTCGATGGCGGCGATCACCTCGATCATGCGCGCCCACCAGATCCTGCTCTCCCGGGTGGATGCGGTGCTCAAGCCGTACGGGCTGACCTTCGCCCGCTACGAGGCGCTGGTGCTGCTGACCTTCAGCCGGACCGGCGAGCTCTCGCTCTCCAAGATCGGCGAGCGGCTCATGGTCCACCCGACCAGCGTCACCAACACCGTCGACCGCCTGGAGCGGGCCGGCCTGGTCGCCCGTCGCCCCAACCCGCTGGACGGCCGCGGGGTGCTGGCCACGATCACCCGGCGCGGGCGCGAGGTGGTCGAGGAGGCGACCCGGGAGCTGATGGCGATGGAGTTCGGGCTGGAGGAGTACGGCGCCGAGCAGTGCCGGGAGGTCTTCGAACTGCTCCGGCCGCTGAGGGTGGCCGCCGGCGACTTCACCGAGTCCGACGAGGGGTCTGCGAAGGGGAGGGCGTGAAGGCGGCTACCCTCGTGTGAGCGGTGCGCGGATCCGGGCGTACCGGCCGATACTGCCGAGCGAGGCGAGGAAGATCATGAAGGCGACCCCCCTGCTGGGCTGGTACCGGGCCCTGGCCGTCGCGACCGGTGTGGCACTGCTGGTGTTCTGCGGCTTCATGGTCGCGAAGTACGGCTTCGACGCCGCCCAGGACGTGACCACGTACGTCGCGATGCTGCACGGCTACCTCTACATCGGGTACTTCGTGGTGACCTTCATGCTCGGGCAGAAGCTGAAGTGGCCGATGGGCCGGCTGGTGCTCACCCTGGCCGCGGGCTGCATCCCCTTCCTCTCCTTCGTCTTCGAGCGCAAGGTGGCCCGCGAGGCCGCCGGGAAGCTCCCGGCGGGCGACGGCGCCCGCCAGCCGGCCGGGGTCTGATCCCGACCGTCCGCGCGTTCCGAGAGCGCCCCTTCCCCGGCCACGGGGGAGGGGCGCTCCGGCGTTCCCGGGCGTTCCCGGGCCCCGGGGTCTCGAAGGCTTCCCGGCCGTCCGGGCGGTTTCCGGGCGCCTTCCGGGTGCTTTCCGGTGCTTTTCGGGCCGCGCGGGCGATCATCCATCGACAAGTACTAGGACGTCCGAGTAAATTGTTAGGACGTCCTACTAGCTGTGCCGCCCGTCGCAGTGGCGGCCGTACGGAGCGGAGTTCGGGGTCATGGACGCCGAGGAGATCGAGCGCGGCCGGCAGCGTTGGCAGCAGCGCTACGACAAGGCCCGCAAGCGCGACGCGGACTTCACCACCCTCTCCGGCGACGAGGTCGAGCCGGTCTACGGCCCGCCCGCCGGGCAGGCCTACGAGGGTTTCGAGCGGATCGGGTGGCCGGGCGAGTACCCGTACACCCGCGGTCTGCACCCGACCGGTTACCGGGGCCGCACCTGGACCATCCGCCAGTTCGCCGGTTTCGGCAACGCGCAGCAGACCAACGAGCGCTACCGGATGATCCTGGACGCGGGCGGCGGCGGCCTCTCGGTCGCCTTCGACATGCCCACCCTGATGGGCTACGACTCGGACGACCCGAAGTCGCTCGGCGAGGTCGGCCACTGCGGCGTGGCCATCGACTCGGCCGCCGACATGGAGGTGCTGTTCAACGGCATCCCGCTCGGCGAGGTCACCACCTCGATGACGATCAGCGGCCCGGCCGTGCCGATCTTCTGCATGTACCTGGTCGCCGCCGAGCGCCAGGGCGTGGACCCGGCGGTGCTCAACGGCACCCTCCAGACGGACATCTTCAAGGAGTACATCGCGCAGAAGGAGTGGCTCTTCGCCCCCGAGCCGCACCTGCGCCTGATCGGCGACCTGATGGCCTACTGCGCCGAGGGCATCCCCGCGTACAAGCCGCTGTCGGTCTCCGGCTACCACATCCGCGAGGCCGGGGCGACGGCCGCGCAGGAGCTGGCGTACACCCTGGCGGACGGCTTCGGCTACGTCGAGCTGGGCCTGTCCCGCGGCCTGGACGTGGACGTCTTCGCGCCCGGCCTGTCCTTCTTCTTCGACGCGCACGTGGACTTCTTCGAGGAGATCGCCAAGTTCCGCGCCGCGCGCCGGATCTGGGCCCGCTGGATGCGCGAGCGCTTCGGCGCCAAGACCGACAAGGCGCAGTGGCTGCGCTTCCACACCCAGACCGCCGGCGTCTCGCTCACCGCGCAGCAGCCGTACAACAACGTGGTCCGCACCGCCGTCGAGGCGCTGGCCGCGGTGCTCGGCGGCACCAACTCGCTGCACACCAACGCCCTGGACGAGACCCTGGCGCTGCCCTCCGAGCAGGCCGCCGAGATCGCCCTGCGCACCCAGCAGGTGCTGATGGAGGAGACCGGCGTCGCCAACGTGGCCGACCCGCTGGGCGGTTCCTGGTACGTCGAGGCGCTGACCGACCGGATCGAGGAGCAGGCCGAGGCGATCTTCCGGCGGATCCTGGACAAGGGCCGCGAGGACCACGAGATCGGCCCGATCACCTCCGGCATCCTGCGCGGCATCGAGGAGGGCTGGTTCACCGGGGAGATCGCCGAGGCGGCCTTCCAGTACCAGCAGTCGGTGGAGAAGGGCGACAAGCGCGTGGTCGGCGTCAACTGCCACCCGCGCAGCGTCACCCCGGAGCTGGAGATCCTGCGGGTCAGCCACGAGGTGGAGCGCGAGCAGGTCCGGGTGCTGCGGGAGCGCAAGGCGGCCCGGGACGAGGCGGCCGTGCGGGCCGGGCTGGACGCCATGCTGGCGGCGGCGCGCTCGGGCGAGTCGATGATCCCGCCGATGCTGGACGCGGTGCGCGCCGAGGCGACGCTGGGCGAGATCTGCAACGCGCTGCGCCAGGAGTGGGGGACGTACCAGGAGAACGCGGCCTTCTGAGGCCCCAGGCCGTGGCCGTCCGAGGCCGCGGCCGACGAGCAGCCGCCCGTACGGAACCCGTACGGGCGGCTGCGCCGTGCCCGGGCGTCCTCAGCAGGTGGTGAGCGGCCCGAGCAGCAGGTCGGTGAAGCGGCGGGTCCACTCCGGGGTGATCGGTTCGCCGCTGACCAGGACGCGGTGCTCGACGGTGCCCGCGATGGTGTCGAAGATGATGTCGACCTCCTCGTGGGCCGTCGCGCTGTCGGTGTCCGCGTCCAGCTCGCCGCGTGCCTGGGCGGCCGCCCGGCCCTGGCGGACCAGCCGCTTCTGCGGGTCCACGATGGACTCGCGGATCCGGCACCGCAGTTGCCGGTCGCGGGTGCCCTCGGCGAACAGCGCGAGCAGCGCGGCCTGGGTCTCCGGGCGGGCCAGCAGGTCGGCGAACTGGGCGACCACGGCCTCGATGTCGGCCCGCAGGCTGCCGAGGTCGGGCATCACCAGTTCGTCGAAGAGGCTGGCGACGGCGTCCACCACGAGCTCGTTCTTGGACGGCCAGCGGCGGTAGAGGGTGGTCTTGGCGACCCCGGCGCGGCTCGCGACGTGGCCCATGGTCAGTCCGCCCCAGCCGAGTTCGGCCAGTGCCTCGCGGGTGGCGTCGAGGATGGCGCGGTCGGCGGCGGCGCTGCGCGGGCGGCCCTTGGCCCGGGCGGTGCCCGCCGTTTCGGGGGCCCGGCCGGTCGGGGCGGGCCGCACCCGGCCCGTGTTCTCCGTGCTCTCCGTGCGGTCCGGGGTCGCTGGGGGCTGGGCGGCCGGCACCGGGCCTCCTTGCGCTTTACTGGTAAGTAACTTGGGTGGGGCTGGTAACGGTAGCGACTGTTCGCCCGTTCGGGCAGCGGGGCGGCCCGGGAAAGTGGGGCAGGTCACGTCCCCGAAGCGCCGGTGGGGCTTGCGGGCGGGGCACCGCCTCCAGTTACGCTACGACTCGTAGCGAAAGCAGTGACAACCAGGCGCCGCGTCCCGTGGGACGGGAGCGGCGCGGGCGCGGGTGGGGATCCGCGCCGAACGGTCCAGGCTACCGGGGGACGGGCACGACGCCAGGGAACCGGCACCGCGCGCCCCGCGCGGGGCGACTTTCCGGAGGTTGGTGCCCGCGAGCAGCGCGGACGGGGGAGGATGGTGCCATGCAGCCACGGAATTCGCGTCTCAACAGCTCCGCCCTGCGCGGCGCGGTCGACCTCGCCGCAGTGAAGGCGGCCGGCGAAGCCGCCCAGAAGGCCGAGCAGGCCAGGGCCGAGCGGGCCCGCCAGGCCGCCGCCGCCGAGTCGGGCGGAGCCGCCCCGGCCCCGTCCGCCTATCAGCTCGTCATCGACGTCACCGAGGACACCTTCGAGACCGAGGTCGTCCAGCGTTCCACCGAGGTGCCGGTCGTCATCGACTTCTGGGCCGAGTGGTGCGGGCCCTGCAAGCAGCTGAGCCCGGTCCTGGAGGGCCTGGTCGAGGAGTACGCCGGCCGCTTCGTGCTCGCCAAGATCGATGTGGACGCCAACCCGCTGCTCTCCCAGCAGTTCGGCATCCAGGGCATCCCGGCCGTGATGGCCGTGGTGGCCGGCCAGCTGGTGCCGCTGTTCCAGGGTGCGGAGAGCGCCGCCAACATCCGCAAGATCCTGGACCAGCTGATCCTGGTCGCCGAGCAGCGCTTCGGCGTGGCCGGCGTGGCCGGCGGTGCGGCCGCCCCGGGCGAGGTCGAGGCCGCCGCCCCGCAGCGCCCCGAGGACCCGGCGCTGTCCGCCGCCCACGAGGCGCTGGACGCCGGTGACCTGGGCGGCGCCATCCAGGCGTACCAGAACGTGCTGGCCGAGCAGCCGGGCAACACCGAGGCCAAGCTGGGCCTGGCCCAGGCCGAGCTGCTGAAGCGGATCGAGGGTCTGGACCTCCAGGCCGTCCGGGCGGCGGCTGCGGCCGACCCGAAGGACGTCGAGGCCCAGCTCAGGGCGGCCGACCTGGACCTGGTCGGCGGTCACGTCGAGGACGCCTTCGGGCGTCTGGTGACCACCGTCGGGCGGACGGTGGGCGAGGACCGGGACACCGCCCGGCTGCGCCTGCTGGAGCTGTTCGAGGTGATCGGCCCGGAGGACCCGCGGGTCGTCGCGGCCCGTACGGCGCTGGCGCGCGTGCTGTTCTGACACCGGTTCAGGTCGGGCCCGGGTCCGCTCGGTGCCCGGCCGGGGCGCGCCGTCTGGCACGGCGGATGACCTGCGGTGTCGCCTGGTGATTTGGCGACAATCCGGTCAACCGGACAGAGGTTTACCAAATCTTGATTTCACCCGCGGGTGGTCACCATGTGTGACCACCCGCGGGTGTTTCGCTTCTGTTTCCGGTGGATTTGGTCGTCACGATTCCTTCAAGGCGTCACGCAGGGTGCAACTGGGGCCGATTCCATGATCAACGCCACCTGATGTTGCATTACCCGTCAGTAAGGAACCTCTTGTGCTTCGCCCGGGATTCAAGCACGATCGGCCACGCCCGGTCCCAGACTCCACACCCGCCGACCCGGTCGGCCACGCGGAGCGCGGGATCCCCACCGGGTGATCCGCCGGCCCCGGCCGGCGGGAGGGAGGGCAGGGGGGTATCCGCGGTCCCACGGCGGTTCCTGTCCTTCGACCGGCCGCGCGGCCCTGCGCGGTCGCTGGTTGTCGCTCGGGGGTGATCGCCGATGTCGTCGGTCCTGCCCGCCGCCCCGCAAGGACGGCCGGTGCTTGGACGGGAGGCCCGCCGCAGGCAGGCCGTTCCCGCGTCCGACGACGCCCAAGGCGCTCTCCGCTACCGAGGACGTAGCTCTCTCCCATCCCAGGCCCCCACCGGTGCGGGACGCACCGCCGGGAGCCGGAGATGTACGTCCTAGAAGGAGGACTCGCATGTCCCAGACCTACGGCAAGACCCGCTGGAAGCGCTTCGCACTGGTGATGGTCCCGAGCGTCGCGGCCACCGCGATGGTCGGCATGTCGATCGCCAACAACGCGCTGGCGGCTTCGTTCAGCGTGTCCGGCCAGAGCTTCAAGGTCACCACGCCGGAGCTGCACGGCAAGAACTTCGCCCAGTTCGGCTCGATCGACGTGGAGCAGAACGGCACCCCGCACCCGGTCGCCGTCTCGGCCTTCGACGAGGCCACCATCAAGGGCCTCTGCCAGTCCGTGGTGACCGACCCCAACGTCATCCCCGGCCTGCCGTGGAAGCTGCCCAAGATCATCCTGCGCCTGGAGGCGGGCAACAGCGACGACGTCAAGAAGCAGGTCTACGCCAAGAACCTGCTGATCGACCTCGACCAGCTGAACGCAGACGCCGAGTTCAGCAACATCAACATCGGCCAGGACGCCTCGACCCTCAAGGGCGAGGCCACCCAGGGCTGGAAGTCCAAGCTCGGCGGCCTGCCCACCGGCGCGACCGGCTTCGCCCAGGCCGCCGAGAAGGCCGACCTGTACAACGTGCAGCAGACCGCCTGGGCCACCTCGGCCGGCACCTTCCGGCTCTCCGGCCTGAAGCTCGCGCTGCACACCGACGGTACCGGCGAGTGCTACTAGGCCGTTGACGGCGGCGGGCCGGACCCGGCCCGCCCGCCGTGACGGCACCTGCGGGACCGGGGGCGGCGCGTACGCCGTCCCCGGATCCCGCGTCTCGTCCATCCCTCGTTCACACCATCGAGGAGCTGCACCGTGTCCAGCGCCCTTGCCTCCTACCGGCCCGCCGAGCACGAGAACCCCGCCCAGTGGCTGCGCCGGGTGTTCCGTACGTTCCGCCGGACGCGGCCGTACTACGGCGGTCTGCTGGCCATGATCGCCGGCGTCCCGATCATGTACTTCCCTTACGCCCACCTCTCCTTGGGCGGCATGACGGTGGCCATGGCCACCACGGGGGGCGCCGGGGCGCTGATCATCGGCGTGCTGCTGATCGTGCTCGGGCTGACGGCCTGGTTCCAGCCGGCCGTTCGGGTCTTCGCCGGTATCGCCACCACCCTGCTGACGCTGGTCTCGATCCCGGTCTCCAATCTGGCGGGCTTCGGACTGGCCCTGTTGCCGGGCCTGATCGGCGGCGGGCTGATGGTCTCCTGGGCGCCGCTGCCCGAGACGGCGCAGGCGGAGGCCGCCCGGGGCCGGCGCCGACGCCGCGGCAAGGGCGGCGCCGAGGCCGCGGCGGCCGACAACGCCGTGGCACAGAGCGTCGCTGCTGAGAACGCCACCGGGCCCGCCACCGAGAACGCCACCGGGCCCGCCGTCGAGGCGCCCACCGCCGAGCTGCCCGCCCAGGCCGCGCCGCGGCAGGCCGGCACCGTGGACCAGGAGGAGGCACGGTGACCGGGCCGGCCGAGCAAGCCGACGGTACGACCGTTCCCGCGCAGCGCTCCGGCCGGCACGCGGCCCCGCGCACGCCCGTACGGGCCCGGCTGAGAGGCCGGGCGCTGGCCATGGCGGCGGTGCCGACCGCACTGCTGATGGCCGCCGCCTACACGCCCAACCCGGCGGTCGCCGAGTCCGCGGCGGGCAAGCCCTGCGGCACCGCTCCGGCCGCGGTGCCGGACGTGGCGCCGGTCGAGACGCCGGTGCCCAAGAGCGAGCTGCCCGAGCCGCCGCCGGGCCCGTCCGGTGCGCCGGGTTCGGCCCCGGCCACCGCGCCCCCGGCCGGCCCCTCGACCGACCCGGGCTCGGTGCCGGGTCAGGTGCCGAGCGCCGCGCCGACCGGGCAGCCCACCTCGCCGGTCAAGCCGTCGGCCACCGGCACGCCGGCCCAGCAGTCCGCCGTCCGTTCCGCCGCCACCGGTGGCGCGGGCGCGTCGAGCGCGGTCCTCCAGGGCAGCGGCACCGGTACCGGTACCGGAACGGCGGCCCGGGCCGGGCTGATCGACGACCTCGTCGGCGGCGTCAGCCGGCTGCTCGACCCGAACGGTTCGCCGAGCCAGAGCCCGAGCGGCGCCCCCGCCACCACCCCGGCGGCGCCCGCCAGCCCGGCCGCTCCGACCACCCCGGCCGCCCCTGCCACCCCGGCCCCGGGCACGGGCGCCCCGGCCCAGGCCACCCAGCCGCGGGCCAAGGCCGCCGCCCCGCAGGCCGCGCCGTCCACGGCCCCGCCTACCGCCGACGAGCCCTCGCCCGCCGCCACGCCGAGCGGCGGGGCGAGCGGCAAGCCGGCGCCCTCCGCGACGCCGTCCGCGGACGCCTCGGCGACGCCCTCCGAGGGCGCCTCCGGCACCCCGTCCGCCACGCCGACCGAGGCCCCCGACTGCGATGTGGACGCCCGGGGTCTGACCGCCGGCGCGGCCGCCCCCGGGCACGTCGTCCCGGAACAGAACTGGACCCTGAAGACCAGCCGGCTCGCCCTGCACGGCGCGGCCTTCCACGGCGTCTACGACGTGCGGACCCCGACCGGCACCAAGCGCGTCCTGAAGTTCGTGGTCGACAGCGTGGACATCGACAACCTCGACATGTCCACCCTGGAGGGCAACGGCGTGACCTTCCACGTCCAGGGCGCCCCGGGATCGACCTCGACCATGCGCAACGGCCCGGTCACCATGTACGTGGAACGGCTGTCCGGCCACCTCTCCAAGGTGCTCGGCCTGCCGATCCTGATCGACCTGGGCGAGATCACCCTCACCCCGGACACCCTGCCGCGCTGGCTGTACGACCTGATCGGCGCCATCCCGATCCCGCTGGACCTGGAACTGACCGGCGTCACCGCCAAGCAGGCCGGTCAGTTCGGCGGCACCCTGCGCATCCCCGGGATGCGCATGTTCAACGACGACGCCCCCTACAGCGACAAGTAGCCCGGTGGCCGGCGACAAGTAGCCCGGCGGCAGTAAGTGCCCGGCGCCACAAGGCCCGTGGGGCGGCCCTCCGGGAAGGAGGACCGCCCCACGGGCGTTCGGGCCGTACGGGTGCTCACTCGCTCCGGGTGCCCAGGTGGTGCACCTGCACCATGTTGGTGGTGCCGGGAACGCCGACCGGGACACCGGCGGTGACGATGACGGTCTCGCCCTCGCCGAGCCGGCCCATCTTCAGCAGCTCCCGGTCGACCTGCGCGACCATCGCGTCGGTGGTGGCCACCTGCTCCGTGACGTACGCCTCGACGCCCCAGCTCAGCGAGAGCTGGTTGCGGGTGGCGCTGTCCGGGGTGAAGGCGATCACCGGGATCGGCGAGCGGTAGCGGGACAGCCGGCGGGCGGTGTCGCCGGACTTGGTGAAGGCGACCAGCGCCTTGCCGTCCAGGAAGTCGCCCAGCTCGCACGCGGCGCGGGCGACGGAGCCGCCCTGGGTGCGCGGCTTGCGGCCCGGGTTGAGCGGCTGGAGGCCCTGGGAGAGCAGCTCCTCCTCGGCCTTCTCGCAGATCCGGCTCATGGTGCGGACGGTCTCGACCGGGTACTTGCCGACGCTCGACTCGGCGGACAGCATGACCGCGTCGGCGCCGTCCAGGATGGCGTTGGCGACGTCGGAGACCTCGGCGCGGGTCGGGCGCGAGGCGTGGATCATCGACTCCATCATCTGGGTGGCGACGATGACCGGCTTGGCGTTGCGGCGGGCCAGGGTGACCAGCTGCTTCTGGACCAGCGGCACCCGCTCCAGCGGGTACTCGACGGCCAGGTCGCCGCGGGCGACCATGATGGCGTCGAAGGCGAGGACGATCTCCTCCATGGCCTCGACGGCCTGCGGCTTCTCGATCTTGGCGATGACCGGCACCCGGATGCCGACCTCGTCCATGACCTCGTGGACGTCCCTGACGTCGTCCGCGTTGCGGACGAAGGACAGGGCGATCATGTCGACGCCCAGGCGCAGCGCGAAGCGCAGGTCGTCCTTGTCCTTCTCGGACAGGGCGGGCACGTTCACGGCCGCGCCGGGCAGGTTGATGCCCTTGTTGTTCGAGAGCACGCCGCCCTCGACCACCACGGTCTTCACCCGCGGGCCGTCGACGCTGACGACCTCCAGGGCGATGACGCCGTCGTTGATCAGGATCGGGTCGCCGGGCTTCACGTCGCCGGGCAGGCCCTTGTAGGTGGTGCCGCAGATGTACTGGTCACCGGGGACGTCCTCGGTGGTGATGGTGAACTCGTCGCCGTTGTCGACGGTCACCGGGCCGTTGGCGAAGGTCGCCAGACGGATCTTCGGACCCTGGAGGTCGGCCAGGACGCCGATGGCCTTGCCGGTGTCCTCCGAGACCTGGCGGACCTTGCGGTACCGCTCCTCGTGGTCCGCGTGGTTGCCGTGGCTCATGTTCAGTCGGGCGACGTTCATGCCCGCCTCGACGATGGCCTTCAGCTGTTCGTAGGAGTCCGTCGCCGGACCCAGGGTGCAGACAATTTTCGCTCGGCGCATATGGATCAGTCTATCCGTTCGTGTTATACGTGCATTCGGCATGCACCGGGAGGAATCGCCGACGAAATGTTCCGAGGAGTGGGACAGATCCGTGTCAGTCCTCGGACACCCGGCGTTCCCGGTGCACCAGTGCGAAGGCCTGTCGGGCGATCTCCAGCTCCTCGTCGGTGGGTACCACGGCGACCGCCACCCGGGCGTACTCGGGGGAGATGATCCGGGCCTCGCCGGACCGCACCGAGTTCAGCTCGGGGTCGACGGCGATGCCCAGTTCCTCCAGTCCCGCGGTGGCCGCCGCGCGCACCGGCGCGGCGTTCTCCCCGACACCGGCGGTGAACGCGATCGCGTCCACCCGGCCGAGCACCGCGTAGTAGCCGCCGATGTACTTGCGCAGCCGGTGGACGTACGAGTCGAACGCCAGCTTGGCGTCCTCGTCCCCCTCGTCGGCCCGGCGCATGATCTCGCGCATGTCGTTCTCGCCGCACAGCCCGCGCAGGCCGCTGCGGCGGTTGAGCAGGTCGTCGATCTCGTCCACGGACAGCCCGCCGACCCGGTGCAGGTGGAACACCACGCCGGCGTCGATGTCGCCCGAGCGGGTGCCCATGACCAGGCCCTCCAGCGGGGTCAGGCCCATCGAGGTGTCCACGCACTGGCCGCCGCTGACCGCCGAGGCGGAGGCGCCGTTGCCCAGGTGCAGCACGATCACGTTGACCTCGGCCGGGTCCCTGCCGAGCAGTCGGGCGGTGGCCCGCGAGACGTACTGGTGCGAGGTGCCGTGGAAGCCGTAGCGGCGCACCCGGTGCTGGTCGGCGACGGCCTTGTCGATCGCGTACCGGGCCGAGTACTCGGGCATCGAGGCGTGGAAGGCGGTGTCGAAGACGGCCACCTGGGGGAGGTCGGGGCGCAGCGCGCGGGCCACCTCGATGCCGGTGATGTTGGCCGGGTTGTGCAGCGGGGCGACCGGGATCAGCCGGCGGATCTCCTTGAGCACGTCGTCGGTGATCACGGTCGGCTCGGTGAACCGCAGGCCGCCGTGGACGACCCGGTGGCCGATCGCGGCCAGCTCGGGGGAGTCCAGCCCGAGGCCGTCGGCGGACAGCTCCTCGGCGACGGCCTTGAGCGCGGCGGAGTGGTCCGGGAAGACCTGGACGCTCTCGCGCGCCTCGCCGCCGCGCGGGGTGTGCACCAGCCGCCCGCCGGCCTCGCCGATCCGCTCGACCAGGCCGGAGGCCAGCTTGGCCCCGTCCAGCATGTCGATCAGCTGGTACTTCACCGACGAGGAGCCGGCGTTCAGGACCAGAACGCGGGTACCTTCGCTCATGCCACCGGCTCCTTGTGGTCCTGGGACTGGATCGCGGTGATCGCGACGGTGTTGACGATGTCCTGCACCAGCGCCCCGCGGGAGAGGTCGTTGACGGGCTTGCGCAGCCCCTGGAGCACCGGGCCGACCGCGACGGCGCCGGCCGAGCGCTGGACCGCCTTGTAGGTGTTGTTGCCGGTGTTGAGGTCCGGGAAGATCAGCACGGTGGCCCGCCCGGCGACCGCGGAGCCCGGCAGCTTGGTGGCCGCGACGTGGGCGTCCACCGCCGCGTCGTACTGGATCGGGCCCTCGACCAGGATGTCCGGCCGCAGTTCGCGGACCAGCTCGGTGGCCTTGCGGACCTTGTCGACGTCGGCGCCGGAGCCGGAGGTGCCGGTCGAGTACGAGAGCATCGCGACCCGCGGCTCCACCCCGAACTGGGCGGCGGTGGCGGCGGACTGGATGGCGATGTCCGCCAGTTGCTGGGCGTCCGGGTCGGGGTTGACGGCGCAGTCGCCGTACACCAGCACCTTGTCGGCCAGGCACATGAAGAAGACCGAGGAGACGATCGAGGCGCCCGGCGAGGTCTTGATCACCTCGAAGGCGGGCCGGATGGTCGCGGCGGTGGAGTGCACCGCGCCGGAGACCATGCCGTCCGCGATGCCCTCCTGGACCATCAGGGTGCCGAAGTACGAGACGTCGGTGACCACGTCCAGGGCCAGTTCGACGGTCATCCCCTTGTGGGCGCGCAGCTTCGCGTACAGCTCGGCGAACTGGCGGCGCAGCGGGCTGGTGGCCGGGTCGACGATCCGCACCTGGGCGCGGTCGGCGGTCGGTGGCTCGGTCGGGAGGTCGATGCTCAGGCTCGCGGCCTTGCGGCGGACGGCGTCCACCTCGCCGAGGAGGGTGAGGTCGCAGATGTTGCGGCGCAGCAGGATCTCGGCGGCGCGCAGCACCCGTTCCTCGGTGCCCTCCGGCAGCACGACGTGCCGGCGGGCGCCCCGGGCGCGTTCCAGCAGCTCGTGCTCGAACATCATCGGGGTGACCCGCTCGGACCGGCGGACCTCGATCAGGTTGGTCAACTCGGCCGTGTCGACGTGCAGTTCGAACAGGCCGAGGGCGATCTCGGCCTTCCGGGGGCTGGCCGAGGTGAGCTTGCCCTCCAGGTGGGTCAGGTGGGCGGCGGTGGGCCAGCTGCCCTCGGGGACGACCGCGACCGGGGTGCCGGGGGCGAGCCGGGCGGCCAGCGCCATGACGTTGGGGCCGGGGTGCTGGCCGAGCGTCAGCAGTACGCCGGCGATCGGCGGGGCGCCGGCGGCGTGCGCGGCCAGCGAGCCGATCACCAGGTCGGCGCGGTCCCCGGGGGTGACGACGAGGGCGCCCTCGGTCAGCGCGTCCAGGAAGGTGGGCAGCATGGCGCCGCCGAAGACGTAGCCGCGCACGTCCCGGGCGAGGCCGGCGGCGTCCCCGATCAGCACCTCGGCGCCGGTCGCCTCGACCAGCTGCGCGACGGTGGGCGCGGCCAGGGCCGGTTCCTCCGGGATGACGTAGGCGGGGATCGGCAGCTTCTCGGTGAGGGTGCGCTGGATGCGCTGCTTGGCGCCGGGGGCGACCCGGTTGGCGACCATCGCCAGGGTCTGACAGCCGA
The DNA here is from genome assembly GCF_043201735.1 of Kitasatospora sp. NPDC048286. NCBI lineage: Bacteria > Bacillati > Actinomycetota > Actinomycetes > Kitasatosporales > Streptomycetaceae > Kitasatospora > Kitasatospora sp. NPDC048286. The sequence goes on along the minus strand of NZ_JBICZE010000005.1, from coordinate 97,276 downwards.
GGTCGGTGTACGCCCGGTGGGCGTTGCGCACCTCGGCGATCACCGTCTCGGCGTCCGCGCCGTGCCCGCCGACCACCGGCAGCACGGCGGCGCCGAACTCGTTGGCGAGGCGGGCGTTGAAGGCCAGTTCGTCCGGGATGCCGGTGTCGGCGAAGTCGGTGCCGAGCACCAGCACCGCCTGGCAGCGCCGCTCCAGCGCGTGGAAGCGGTCGACCAGGACGGAGACCAGCTCGTCCTGCCCCAGGGCGGCCTGGAGCGCGGCGGCCTCCTCGTAGGTGAGGCCGTACAGCTCGGTGCTCGGCAGGTCGAGCCGGTAGCGGCCGCGCAGCAGCTCGACCACGTGGTCCGTGCCCGGCTTTCCGGGTGCCGCGGCGTGCACCAGCGGGCGGAACACCCCGACCCGGTCCACCTGGCGGGTGAGCAGTTCCATGACCCCGAGTTCGACCGCCTGTCGGCCGTCCCCCCGGTCGATGCCGGTCACGTACACGCTGCGCGCCACGTGGGTGTCTCCGTCCCGTCGTCTCGGAAAGTGGTCATATCGACCATACCTTCGCACCCCGAACGGCCGTCCGCGAGCAGAACGGCGGGGTTCGGGCAAGGGGCGGAGGTCCCGCCCGGGTGCCCGCCGGGAAGGGCGGACACCCGGGGCGTTCGACGGGGTGTGCCCTCAGCGGGCGGGGCGGAGCCAGACGGTGGCGAGCGGCGGGAGGACCAGTTCGGCGGACCGGGGCTGGCCGTCCCACTCCACCGGCTCGGCCTTGACCGGGTGGGAGTTGCCGATGCCGCTGCCGCCGTACTCCTCGGCGTCGGTGTTCAGCACCTCCTCCCACAGCTGCTCGCGGCCCGCCAGCCGGGGCAGGCCGACCCGGTGGCCGTGCCGGACGACCGGCGAGAAGTTGCAGACCGCGACCAGCGGCGAGCCGTCGGTCGCGTACCGGACGAAGGAGAGCAGGTTGTCCTCGGCGGCGCCGCCGTCGAGCCAGCGGAAGCCGTCCGGGACGCTGTCCAGCTCCCACAGTGCCGGGGTGTCGAGGTAGCACCGGTTGAGGTCGCGGACCAGCCGGCGCACCCCGAGGTGGTCCCCGTGGGCCGGCCACTGCTCGTCGAGCACCCACCACTGCGGGCCCTGCTCGTGGTCCCACTCCGCGCCCTGGGCGAACTCCTGTCCCATGAACAGCAGTTGCTTGCCCGGGTGGGACCACATGAAGCCGAGGTAGGCGCGGTGGTTGGCGCGCTGCTGCCACCAGTCGCCCGGCATCTTGGAGACCAGCGCCTGCTTGCCGTGCACCACCTCGTCGTGCGAGATCGGCAGGACGTAGTTCTCGGAGTAGGCGTACACCATCGAGAAGGTGATCTCGTTGTGGTGGTACTTGCGGTGCACCGGTTCCTTGGACATGTAGACCAGCGAGTCGTGCATCCAGCCCATGTTCCACTTCAGCCCGAAGCCGAGGCCGCCGGCGTCGGTGGGGCGGGTGACCCCGTCCCAGGCGGTGGACTCCTCGGCGACGGTGATCACGCCCGGGCAGCGCCGGTAGACGGTGGCGTTCATCTCCTGGAGGAAGGCGGCCGCGTCCAGGTTCTCCCGGCCGCCGTGCCGGTTGGGCGTCCAGTCGCCGCCCTCGCGGGAGTAGTCGAGGTAGAGCATCGAGGCGACGGCGTCCACCCGCAGGCCGTCGATGTGGAACTCCTCGCACCAGTACACCGCGTTGGCGACGAGGAAGTTGCGCACCTCCTTGCGGCCGTAGTCGAACTCCAGCGTCCCCCAGTCCGGGTGCTCGGCGCGCAGCGGGTCGGCCGGCTCGTACAGCGGCTCGCCGTCGAAGCGGGCGAGCGCGAAGTCGTCCTTGGGGAAGTGCGCGGGCACCCAGTCGACGATCACGCCGATGCCGTGCCGGTGCAGGGTGTCCACCAGGTACCGGAAGTCGTCGGGGCCGCCGAGCCGGGCGGTGGGGGCGTAGTAGCCGGACACCTGGTAGCCCCAGGAGCCGCCGAAGGGGTGCTCCATCACCGGCATGAACTCCACGTGGGTGAAGTTCAACTCCTTGAGGTAGCCGGGCAGTTCCTCGGCGATGGCGCGGTAGTCGGTGAGTTCGGGGCGCCAGGACGGCAGGTGCAGCTCGTACACCGACATCGGCGCCCGGTGGTGCGTGGCGCGGGCCCGGCGGGCCATCCACTCACCGTCCCGCCACACGTGGCCGGAGGAGGTGACCACCGAGGCGGTGCCGGGCGGGCACTGGGCGGCCCGGGCCAGCGGGTCGGCCTTGTCCAGCACCCAGCCCTGCCGGGTGTGCACCTCGTACTTGTAGGTGGTGCCCTCGGCCAGGCCGGGGACGAACAGCTCCCAGATCCCGGACGAGCCGAGCGAGCGCATCGGGTGCCCGGTGCCGTCCCAGTGGTTGAAGTCGCCGATCAGCCGCACCCCGACGGCGTTCGGCGCCCAGACCGCGAAGGCGGTGCCGGGCACCCCGTCGACGGTGCGCACGTGCGAGCCGAGCGCCCGCCACAGCTGCTCGTGCCGGCCCTCGGAGATCAGGTGCAGGTCGAGTTCGCCGAGGGTGGGCGGGGTGCGGTAGCCGTCGTACTGGCGCAGCGGCTCGCCGCCGGGGTACGTCACCAGCAGGGTGTACTCGGGGAGGTCGCCGCCGGCCACCAGTCCGGTGAACAACCCGCCCTGCTGGTGGGTGAGTTCGGCCGGCCCCTGGGAGGTCTCGACGACCACCCGCTCGGCGAACGGGCGCAGCACCCGGATCGCCGTGCCGCCGTGCACCGGGTGCGCGCCGAGCAGGGCGTGCGGGTCGTGGTGCTGCCCGCCCACCAGCCGGTCGACCTCGGCCGGTGGCAGCGGCGCCTCGGGCAGCCGCAGCGCCCCGCTGGGGGCCGGACGCCCGGGCTCCAGGGGGTCCGCGGCTGCGGGTGGGAGGGCTGCCGGGGGCTCCGCGCCGGTGCCGGCGCCCCCCTCCTCCTCGGCCGCCCGGTGCGCCCCGCGCCCGCGGCCGGCGCGCCCTTCGGCTGCCCGCCCTTCGGCTGGGAGCGGTCCGGCCAGGAAGGTGGCCGGTACGGAGCGGGTGGGGCGGCCGGTCGGGTCGATCGGCGTCACGGCGGGGTCCTCCTGCGACGGGGGTGGGCGAACTCCTGCGGGCGGAACAGGAATCGGTGGTCAGGAAGCGGTGGTCAGGAAGCGGGGCTCGGAAAGCAGTGGTGAAGCGGTGATCGGAGGCGGCGGTCGGGAAGCGGGACTCAGACGGGCAGGGCCAGCCGGCTGATCGCGGCCAGCGGGATCGGCAGCCAGCTCGGCCGGTGCCGGGCCTCGTACACCACCTCGTACACCGCCTTGTCGATCTCCAGCGCCCGCATCAGCTCCGGCGAGGCGGCCGGGTCGGCGCCCCCGCCGGCGGTGTAGCCGGCGCAGTAGGCGGTGCGGTTGCGCTGGGCCCAGGCGGCGGCGAGGTGGGCCAGTTCCGGGTCGACCGGGCCGCCGGCCAGCAGGTGGGCGGCCGCGTAGTCGAAGGAGCGCAGCATCGCGGAGACGTCGCGCAGGGCCGGCTGGGGCTCGCGGCGCTCGTTGACCGACTTGGCCGGCTCGCCCTCGAAGTCCAGCAGTACCCAGCCGTGCGGGGTGCGCATCGCCTGGCCGAGGTGCAGGTCGCCGTGGATGCGCTGGACCGGCAGGCCGTCCGGGTGGGCGTCGGCGAGCTGCTGGAAGGCGGTGCGCAGCGCGGCCCGGAAGCGCAGCAGCCCGGGGACGGCGGCGACGGCGCTGTCCAGCCGGTCGGCCATCGCGCCGGCCAGCCGCCCGGTCTGGGTGCGGTCGAGCCGGGCGACCGGCATCGAGCGGGCCAGCACCCGGTGCACCTCGGCGGTGGCCCGGCCGAGCCGGTGGGCCTCGATGGCGAAGTTGCCGGGGGAGCGGTCGCCCTTGAGCCGGCCGACCTGGTCGAGGGCCAGCTCCCAGCCGTCCTCGGCGTCCGGTAGGTAGCGCTGCAGCAGTCCGAGGGTGGCGGGCTCGGCGCGCTCCATCCGGCTCTCGAACCAGGCGGCGACCCGGGGGATGCGGGTGGAGCCGGCCCGGGAGAGCGCGAGCGAGAGTTCGAGGTCGGGGTTGGTGCCGGGGTGGATGCGGCGGAACAGCTTCAGGATGTACGAGGTGCCGTAGATGACCGAGCTGTTGGACTGTTCGGCGGTGGAGGCGCGGCCGGGGAGGTTGGTGGGCAGTCCGGAGCCGGGGGTGCGGCGGAAGGACAGCGCGCCGAAGCGGTCGCCGGTGGCCAGGTGCTCCAGTAGCCGCCCGGTGAGCTCGGGGTCGTGCACCGCGTCGTAGAGGGTCGCGCCGTCGTACGGGCCCTGGGTGAGGCGGCCGAGTACGGCGCCGGGCCCGATGTCCCCGAGCCCGCCGGAGCGGATGCCGAGCAGCAGCTGGTAGATGTCGCCGTGCGGGGCGCCGGCCGTGGTGGCGTGCTCGACCCGCAGCAGCAGGTGCAGCAGGGCCGGGTCGCCGACCTGCAGCGGGGTGCCGACCACCGGGGTGAGGCCGGTGATCGGCCGCCCCTTGCCGGCGTACCAGCGCTGGGTGGGCAGCCACGCGGCGATCAGTGGCAGGGCCGCCTGGACGAGTTCGCTGACGCCCAGGGTGGTTCTCCGGGCCCCGGTGCCCCGGGGGCCCGCCGCGGTGGCGGGGGCGTCGCCCGGGAGGTGGGCTTGAGAACGGGAGGTTTCGGACATGGCTCCCTTTCCCCGGAAGCACGCGGACTGCCCGACGGTTCGTGGCCGGGTCCGTCAGTCTTCCGGATTGCGGCGGCGCGGCGGTCGCGGCACGCGAGCACGGCTCGGGTGTCACGCCTTCGTGTGGGTGGCCGTTGGGCTGTTCTCCGTACGCGGTGGTGCAGAGAACACCGGGGGCGCGGGGGTCAACTCGCGCCCCCGGAGGGTCTGGTGGTGCTGTCCATGCTGGTGTGCGGCGTGCGACGGATCGTTACTTCGACCGCCTGGTCCCGCTCAGGCGCGGGGGCTGCCGGAGCTGGAACCAGTAGAAGCCGTGCCCGGCCAGGGTGAGCAGGTAGGGCCACTCGCCGATCGACGGGAAGCGCACCCCGCCGATCAGCTCGACCGGGTACCGCCCGCCGTACTGCCGCAGGTCCAGCTCGGTCGGCTGCGCGAACCGCGAGAAGTTGTTCACGCACATGACCAGGTCCCCCTCGTACTCGCGCACGAACGCCAGCACGGCGGGGTTGCTGGAGGGCAGTTCGGCGTAGCTTCCGAGGCCGAACGCCGGGTTGAGCTTGCGGATCTCGATCATGCGACGCGTCCAGTGCAGCAGCGAGCTCGAACTGCTCTGCTGCGCCTCGACGTTGGTCACCTGGAAGCCGTACACCGGGTCCATGATGGGCGGCAGACTGAGCCTGCCCGGGTCGGCGGAGGAGAAACCCGCGTTGCGGTCCGGGGTCCACTGCATCGGGGTGCGCACGCCGTCCCGGTCGCCGAGCCAGATGTTGTCGCCCATGCCGATCTCGTCCCCGTAGTAGAGCACCGGGGAGCCGGGCAGGGAGAGCAGCAGGGCGGTGAACAGCTCGATCTGGTTGCGGTCGTTCTCCAGCAGCGGGGCGAGCCGGCGGCGGATGCCCACGTTGGCGCGCATCCGCGGGTCCTTGGCGTACTCCGCGTACATGTAGTCGCGCTCCTCGTCGGTGACCATCTCCAGGGTCAGCTCGTCGTGGTTGCGCAGGAAGATGCCCCACTGGCAGCCGCCGGGGATCTGCGGGGTCTTGGCGAGGATCTCCGAGACCGGGTAGCGGGACTCGCGGCGCACCGCCATGAAGATCCGCGGCATCACCGGGAAGTGGAACGCCATGTGGCACTCGTCGCCGCCCGAGCCGAAGTCGCCGAAGTAGTCGACGACGTCCTCCGGCCACTGGTTGGCCTCGGCCAGCAGCACGGTGTCCGGGTAGTTGGCGTCGATCTCCTTGCGGACCCGCTGGAGGAACTCGTGGGTCTCCGGCAGGTTCTCGCAGTTGGTGCCCTCGCGGGCGAACAGGTACGGCACCGCGTCCAGCCGGAAGCCGTCGATGCCGAGGTCGAGCCAGAACCGCAGCCCGGCGATCATCTCGTCCTGGACCCGGGGGTTGTCGTAGTTGAGGTCCGGCTGGTGCGAGAAGAAGCGGTGCCAGTAGTACTGCTTGCGGACCGGGTCGTAGGTCCAGTTGGAGGTCTCGGTGTCGACGAAGATGATCCGGGCGTCCGGGTACTGCTTGTCGTCGTCGGCCCACATGTAGAAGTCGCCGTACGGCCCGTCCGGGTCGGAGCGGGAGGCCTGGAACCACGGGTGCTGGTCGCTGGTGTGGTTCATGACGAAGTCGATGACGATGCGCATGCCGCGGGCGTGGGCGGCGTCGACGAACTCCATGAAGTCGGCGAGGTCGCCGAACTCCGGCAGTACCGAGGTGTAGTCGGAGACGTCGTAGCCGCCGTCGCGCAGCGGCGAGGCGAAGAACGGGGGGAGCCAGAGGCAGTCGATCCCGAGCCACTGGAGGTAGTCGAGCTTGGCCGTGAGCCCCTTGAGGTCCCCGACCCCGTCGCCGTTGCTGTCCTGGAAGGACCGCACCAGCACCTCGTAGAAGACCGCACGCTTGAACCACTCGGGGTCGAGCTTCTTCTTCGAGGTCTCGGGGAAGGTGTCGGGGACGGGCTCGTTCACTGTCACGCTGGGTTCCTCCGAACCGTGAGGAGGTGAGCCGGCTCGGCTGAGGGATCGAGCCGGACGTAGTTGTGCCGGCCCCAGGTGTAGACGGCGCCGGTGAGCTCGTCGTGCACCGCGTACGGGCCGTCGCCGTCCAACGTGACGGTGGCCTCCTGGACGTGGTGCGGGTCGAGGTTCACCACGGTGATGACCTGGTCGGTGAGCCCCTCGGGGGTGGTCGCGGTCTTGGAGTAGGCGAGCACCTGGTCGTTGTCGGTGGGGTGGAAGCGCAGGTCGCGCAGCTGCTGGAGGGCGGGGTGGCGGCGGCGCAGCCGGTTCAGCACGGTCAGCAGCGGGGCCAGGGTGTCGGTGCGGCTCCAGTCGCGCGGGCGCAGTTCGTACTTCTCCGAGTGCAGGTACTCCTCGGAGCCCGGGTGGGCCGGCTCGTTCTCGTACAGCTCGTAGCCGGCGTAGACGCCGTAGCTGGGGGAGAGGGTGGCGGCGAGCACCGCGCGGACCGCGAAGGCGGCCCGGCCGCCGTGCTGGAGGTACGCGTGGAGGATGTCCGGGGTGTTGGCGAAGAAGTTGGGCCGCATGTGGGCGGCGGCGTCACCGGTGAGCTCGGTGAGGTACTCGGTGAGTTCCGGTTTGGTGGTGCGCCAGGTGAAGTACGTGTACGACTGGTGGAATCCGATCTTCGCCAGGGTGTGCATCATCGCCGGGCGGGTGAAGGCCTCGGCCAGGAAGACGACGTCCGGGTCGGTCCGGGCGACGTCGGCGAGCACGCTCTCCCAGAACACCACGGGTTTGGTGTGGGGGTTGTCGACCCGGAAGATCCGCACGCCGTGGGACATCCAGAACCGGAGGATCCGGATTGTTTCCTTGACGATTCCGTCCATGTCCTGGTCGAAGTTGATCGGATAGATGTCCTGGTACTTCTTCGGCGGATTCTCGGCGTACGCGATGGTGCCGTCCGTGCGGTGGCTGAACCATTCCGGATGCTTGTTCACCCAGGGGTGGTCGGGGGAGCACTGGAGGGCGAAGTCCAGCGCCACCTCCAGGTGCAGCGCCTGCGCCTCGGCGACGAAGTGGTCGAAGTCCTCGATGGTGCCGAGGTCCGGGTGGACGGCGTCGTGGCCGCCCTCGGGGGAGCCGATCGCCCAGGGCGAGCCGACGTCGTGCGGACCGGCCGTCAGGGTGTTGTCCGGGCCCTTGCGGAAGGCTCGGCCGATCGGGTGGACCGGCGGCAGGTAGACCACGTCGAAGCCCATCGCGGCGACGGCCGGCAGTCGCTCGGCGGCGCTGCGCAGGGTGCCGGGGCGCGGCGGCTCGACCCCGGTCGGGTCGACCACGGCGCCCTCCGAACGGGGGAAGAACTCGTACCAGGAGCCGAACAGCGCGCGCTCGCGGTCGACCTGGAGCGGCAGCGGGCGGGAGGCGCTGAGCAGCTCGCGCAGCGGGTGGCGGGTCAGCGCGTCGAGCACCTCGGGCGCGAGCGCGGCGGCCAGCCGGGACAGCGGCGGCAGGGACGGGTCGCGCAGCGCGTCGGCGGCCGCGAGCACGTCGGCGCGGCCCTCCTTCTTGGGTACCCCGGCCGCGGCCTGCTCCAGCAGCCGGGCGCCCTCCTCCAGCACCAGCGCGGTGTCGATCCCGGCGGGCAGCTTCACCGAGGCGGTCCTGCGCCAGGTGGCGACCGGGTCGCTCCACGCCTCCACCAGGTACGACCAGCGGCCGGGCGCCGTCGGGGTGACGTACGCGCCCCAGCGGTCGGTGCCCTCGGCGAGTTCGCGCATCGGCGTCCACGGGCCGCTGCGGCCGCGCGGGTCGCGCAGCACCACGTTGGCGTTGACGGCGTCGTGGCCCTCGCGGAAGACGGTCGCGGTGACCGGGAAGGTCTCGCCGACGACGGCCTTGGCCGGGCGGCGGCCGGAGTCGACGAGGGGACTGACGTCCAGGACGGGGATGCGGCCGATCACGGTGTCGCTCTCTGTCGTCTTGCGGGCGGCGGGCTTGCGAGCGGGGGACTTGCGAGCGGGCGCCCTGGTGGCCGGGGGCTGCGCGGCGGCGGACTCGACGCCGGCCTTCGCGGCGCCGGCCTTCGGTGCGGTGGCGGTGGTGCGGCGCGTGGTGGTGGTGCGCCTGCGGGGTGCCGCCGTCCGGTCCTCCTCGACCCCGGGGTGTCGAGTCGCTGGGGAGGCTTCGGATTCGGAGGATCCGCCAGGGACCGCTCCGGACGTCCTCGGCGCCGGCATCGCCGGATCTGTCCGAGTGTCAGAATCCATCCGTCCGGCGGATTCCGCGACCGCTGCGTCGAGGCCTTCGGCCACCGGTGTGGACTGGTCCCGCGTGTCGCCGTGCATGCCAAGCTCCTGCCCGAGATCGGCGGCAGCTCCCCGCGGGCCGGGGTCGGGCCGGGGGAGTACCGGAGGACTGCTGGGTGGGGAGGACGTGCGACCGGAAGCCTGCCCGCGCCGCTGTTCCCGGCAACCTGCCCGACGCCCGCCGAGCCGGTGGCGGGGCGCCCCGGAGCCCGTGCGCGTCCCGGCGCACGCCTGCGCGGGCCGCGTCCCCGTCCGACCCGGTCCACCCGTGAACGAGCGGGCCGGGCGTGAGGACACGCGTCCGTGCGCGGTGAGCGCCGAATGGGCTAAGAAGGGCGGGAACGGTCAACGCGAAAAGGATTCGGACGTGCTGCTTCGCGGGGGACGCCACCCGTCGTCGTACTCCCCACAGCATCAACGGCCTTCGGTCATCCTCGCACCGGCGACAAGGTTTTTGCAGCGGTACGACAGTAGTTTCGGGCCTTCTCCCGGCCGGATGAGCGGTCGGAAATGGAGCCGTACCGAAGAGTTCACGTATTGGTAGCGCGGGCCCCCGAAATGTGCGCCTCGCGCGCCCCCCGTGCAGACCAATGCGCCGAATGCGATCTCATCAATAGCCCGAACGGATGCCCAATAGCCCACTTGACGCACTGTCGGGCCGACCGCCGAGGCTACGCTTCACGCCGTGAAGGCAATCCGCAGATTCACCGTCCGCACCGTCCTGCCCGAACAACTCCAGCCGTTGCACGAGCTGGCCCTCAACCTGCGCTGGTCCTGGCACCCCGAGACCAGGGACCTCTTCCGGTCCGTGGACCCGGAGGTCTGGGCCGCGACCGGCGAGGACCCGGTACGGCTGCTCGGGGAGGTCCCGGCCGCCCGGCTGGCCGCGCTCGCCACCGACCGGCGCTTCCTGCGCAGACTCGGCGACCTCGCCGACGACCTGCGCGAGTACCTCACCGGCCCCCGCTGGTACCAGAACCGGCAGCACTCCGACGCCGCCCCGCTGCCCGCCGCGATCGCCTACTTCTCGCCCGAGTACGGCATCGCCGCCGCGCTGCCCCAGTACTCCGGCGGGCTCGGCATCCTGGCCGGCGACCACCTCAAGGCCGCCAGCGACCTCGGCGTGCCGGTCGTCGGCGTCGGCCTGTTCTACCGGCACGGCTACTTCCGCCAGTCCCTCAGCCGGGACGGCTGGCAGCAGGAGCGCTATCCGCTGCTCGATCCGGACGAACTCGCGGTCAGCCTGCTACGCGAGGCCGACGGCACCCCGAGCCGGGTCGACCTCGCCCTGCCCGGCGGCCGCACCCTGGCGGCCCACATCTGGAAGGCCCAGGTCGGGCGGGTCCCGCTGCTGCTCCTCGACTCCGACATCGAGGCCAACTCGCCGGCCGAGCGGGACGTCACCGACCGGCTGTACGGCGGCGGCAGCGAGCACCGGTTGCTCCAGGAGATGCTGCTCGGCATCGGCGGCGTCCGGGCGGTACGCGCCTACTGCCGGCTCGCCGGCCACCCCGCCCCCGACGTCTTCCACACCAACGAGGGCCACGCCGGCTTCCTCGGCGTGGAACGCATCCGCGAACTGATCGCCGACGACCGCACCGGCCTCGACTTCGCCGCCGCCCTGGAGGCCGTCCGGGCCGGCACCCTCTTCACCACCCACACGCCCGTCCCGGCCGGCATCGACCGCTTCGACCGCGAGCTGGTCGCCCGCCACTTCGGCGGCGACGCCGCGCTCCCGGGCGTGCCGGTCGACCAGGTGCTCGCGCTCGGCGCCGAGAGCTGGTCCGACGGGGACCCGAAGCTCTTCAACATGGCCGCCATGGGCCTGCGGCTGGCCCAGCGTGCCAACGGGGTCTCCACCCTGCACGGCGAGGTCAGCCGCTCGATGTTCAACGGCCTGTGGCCCGGCTTCGACCCCGCCGAGGTGCCGATCACCTCGGTCACCAACGGCGTGCACGCCGCCACCTGGATCGACCCGGCGGTGGTGCGGGTCGGCGCCGCCGAGATCGGCGCCGAGCGCGCCGAGGAGGCGATGACCACCGGCGAGACCAAGCGCTGGACCGGCCTGGAGAGGATCGGCAACACCGAGGTCTGGGAGCTGCGGCGCACCCTGCGGGCCCAGCTGGTGGAGGAGGCCCGCCGCCGGCTGCGCGCCTCCTGGCGCCGGCGCGGGGCCGGCGAGGCCGAGCTCGGCTGGGTCTCCTCGGTGCTCGACCCCGACGTGCTCACCATCGGCTTCGCCCGCCGGGTGCCCTCGTACAAGCGGCTCACCCTGATGCTGCGCGACCAGGAGCGGCTGCGGGCCCTGCTGCTGCACCCCACCCGGCCGGTGCAGATCGTGGTGGCCGGCAAGGCCCACCCGGCCGACGACGGCGGCAAGCGGCTGATCCAGCAGATGGTCGCCTTCGCCGACGACCCGGCGGTGCGGCACCGGATCGTCTTCCTGCCGGACTACGACATGGCGATGGCCCAGCGCCTCTACCCGGGCTGCGACGTCTGGCTGAACAACCCGCTGCGCCCGCTGGAGGCCTGCGGCACCTCCGGGATGAAGGCCGCGCTCAACGGCTGCCTCAACCTGTCCGTCCTGGACGGCTGGTGGGACGAGTGGTACGACGGCCGCAACGGCTGGGCGATCCCCACCGCCGACGAGAGCGGCGGGGCGCTCGACCCGGACAGCGGCGAGGCCGAGCGGCGTGACGACATCGAGGCGGCCGCGCTCTACGACCTGATCGAGAACCAGGTCGCCGCCCGCTTCTACGACCGGGACGCGGACGGGCTGCCGCAGCAGTGGATCGCCATGGTCCGGCACACCCTGGTCACCCTCGGGCCCAAGGTGCTGGCCGGCCGGATGGTCCGGGAGTACGTCGAACGGCTGTACGCGCCGGCGGCGCTGGCCCAGCGGGAGCTGGCGGGGCAACACGGCGACGGCGCGCGCGAGCTGGCGGCCTGGAAGGCGAAGGTCCGGGAGGCGTGGCCGGCCGTCCGGGTCGAGCACGTGGAGGCGGACTGCCCGGCCGAGGCGCAGGAGCTGGGCAGCTCGCTGGCACTGCGGGTGCAGGTCGCGCTGGGGACGCTGGAGCCGGGCGACGTCGAGGTACAGGTGGTCTCCGGCCGGGTGGACGAGCGGGACCGGATCTCGGAGGCCTGCCTGCTCGCCCTCAAGCCGGTCGGCGGGCCGGATCTGGACGGCCGCACCCGCTACGAGGGCTCGCTGGAGCTGTGCCGGACGGGCCCGTTCGGCTACACCGTCCGGGTGCTGCCCGCGCATCCGCGGCTGGCCTCGCCGGCCGAGCTGGGGCTGGTCGCCCTGCCGGCCGAGTCGGCCGGGATGGACGCCGGGCTGCTGCGCTGAGCCCGGGGCCGTCCCCCGGACGGCCACCCTCCGCCCGTCCGTCCGCGCGGGCGGAGGGCGGCCGTCCGGTCGTGAACCGTGGGGACGGTCGTGCCCGTACCCCTGTTCGGGAAGTGGGGTGGCCCGGCCGGGTGCGTGACGGCGCACCCGGACGGGCACATTCGTGGGGCCCTGGAGCCGGGCCCGGGCCGACCCTAGACCAGGCTGTCCCGCCAGGCCCGGTGGAGGGCGGCGAAACGGCCGGAGCCGTCGATCAGCTCCTGTGGGGAGCCATCCTCCACGATCCGGCCCTGATCCATCACCAGGACACGGTCGGCGATCTCCACGGTGGAGAGCCGGTGGGCGATGATCACGGCCGTCCGGCCGGCCAGCACGGTGCGCATCGCCCGCTGCACGGCCTGCTCCCCGGGGACGTCCAGCGAGCTGGTCGCCTCGTCCAGGATCAGCACCGAGGGGTCGGCCAGCAGGGCGCGGGCGAAGGCCACCAGCTGGCGCTGGCCGGCCGAGATCCGGCCGCCGCGCTTGCGCACGTCGGTGTCGAAGCCGTCCGGCAGGGCGGCGATGAACTCGTACGCGCCGATGTCGCGGGCGGCCTGCTCGACCTCCTCGCGGGTGGCGCCGGGGCGGCCGATCGCGATGTTCTCGGCGACGGTGCCGGAGAACAGGAAGGACTCCTGGGTCACCATCACCACCCCGCGCCGCAGCTCGGGGGTGGCCAGCTCGCGCAGGTCCACGCCGTCCAGCCGGATCCGGCCGTCGGTCGGGTCGTAGAAGCGGGCCAGCAGCTTGGCGACCGTCGACTTGCCCGCGCCGGTCGCGCCGACCACCGCGACCGTCTGCCCGGCCGGGATCAGCAGGTCGAAGACCGGCAGCACCTCCTTGCCCGTCCGGTAGGCGAAGCGGGTGCCCTCGAAGGAGACGGCGCGGCCCTTGCCGGAGGACTCGGGCAGCCCGGTGGGCTCGGCCGGCTCGGCGACGGTCGGCTCGTGGGCGAGCAGGCCGGAGATCTTCTCCAGGGCCGCGGCGGCCGACTGGTAGCTGTTGAGGAACATCGCCAGCTGGTCGATCGGGTCGAAGAGCCGGCGCAGGTAGAGCGCGAAGGCGGTGAGCACGCCCAGCTCCAGCGCGTCGTCCACGACCAGGTACGCGCCGAGCAGCACCACGCCGGCGGTCCACAGGTTGGCGGTGGCGCGGGAGAGGCCGACGTAGCGGGCGATCTCCAGCAGGCCGTCCGCCGTCGCGGTGGCGGACTGCTTGTTGACCACGGCGAAGGCGGCGTCGTTGGCCTTCTCCCGGCGGAAGGCCTGCACCGGGCGGATGCCGTTCATGGTCTCGGTGAAGCGGACGATCAGCGAGGCCGCCGAGGTGCGCGAGCGCCGGTAGACCCGGCGCGAGCGGCGGCGGAAGGAGCGGGCGATCAGGGTCAGCGGCAGGAAGGCCGCCAGCGAGACCAGGCCGAGCTGCCAGTCCAGCACCAGCAGCAGCACCGAGATGTAGCAGACCGACAGGAAGACCGTCAGCAGCTCCTGCAGGCCCTCGGAGAGCAGCTCGCGCAGCGCGTCGATGTCGCTGGTGGCGCGGGAGATGATCCGGCCCGAGGTGTAGCGCTCGTGGAAGTCCAGGCTGAGCCGCTGGGCGTGCCGGAAGATCCGGCCGCGCAGCTCCAGCAGGATGTCCTGGTTGACCCGGGCGCTGATCTTGATGAACGCCCACTGCAGCACCGGGCTGAGCAGCGCGCAGAACAGGTAGGCGGCGACCACCGCGATCAGCGGGCCGGAGTCGTGCTCGCGCAGCGCCGGGATGCCGCGGTCCATCGCCACCGCGACCAGCAGCGGGCCGGACTGGAGCGCGGCCTGCTGGACCAGGATCACCACCATCGCGACGGCGATCCGGGCCCGGTGCGGGCCGAGCAGCGAGCGCAGCAGCGCCCGGGGCGCGCCCGGCGGGACGGGGATGTCCTCCTCGTCGGCGGGCGGAGGGGGCAGCTCCTCCTCGGCCGGCTCGGCGGGCCCGGCCTGTACGGGTTCGGCGGTGGTGGTCATACGCTGCTCCGTTCGGGCACCGGGGCGGCCTCGCCCGACATCAGTTCTCGGTAGTGCGCGCAGTCGCGCAGCAGCTCCTGGTGGGTGCCGACGGCCACGATCCGGCCGTCCGCCAGCACCGCGACCCGGTCGGCGAGCAGCACGGTGCTGGGGCGGTGGGCGACCACCAGGGCGGTGGTGGTGCCGAGGACCTCGCGCAGTGCCCGTTCGACCAGCGCCTCGGTGTGCACGTCCAGTGCGGAGAGCGGGTCGTCCAGCACCAGGAAGGCCGGGTCGCCGACCACCGCGCGGGCCAGCGCGAGGCGCTGGCGCTGGCCGCCGGACAGGCTCAGGCCCTGCTCGCCGACCTCGGTGTCCGGGCCCTGCGGGAGCTTCTCGACGAAGTCGGCCTGGGCGGTGGCGAGGGCGGTGCGCAGCTGCTCCTCACCGGCGCCGGGGGCGCCCATCAGGACGTTCTCCCGGACGGTGGCGGAGAACAGGGTGGGCTCCTCGAAGGCGACGGCGACGAGTTCGCGCAGCCGCTGCCGGGGCAGTTCGCGGATGTCCCGGCCGTCCAGCGTGATGGTGCCGGCGGTGGCCTCGTACAGCCGGGGGAGCAGCGCGGTGAGCGTGGTCTTGCCGCTGCCGGTGGCGCCGACCAGGGCCATGGTCTCGCCGCTGCGGACGTGCAGGTCGATGCCGGCCAGCAGGTCGGGGCCGTCCTCGGGGGCGTCGGGGTAGCGGAAGCGGACGCCGGTGAAGCGGATGCCGTCCGGGGCGGCGAGTTCGGTCGCGGTGCCGGGGTCGGGGCTGTCGGGCTCGTCCAGCACCTCGAAGAAGCGGTCGGTGGCGGTGGCCGCCTCGTTGGCGTAGGCGAGCAGCCAGCCGAGCGACTCGACCGGCCAGCGCAGCGCGAGCGCGGTGGAGAGGAAGGCGACCAGGGTGCCGGCGCTCAGTTCGTCGTGGGCCACCAGGTAGGCGCCGACGGCGAGGGCGCAGCCGAGCGCGATCTCCGGCAGGCCGACGATGACCGCCCAGAGGTTGGCGAGCAGGTGCGCCTTGCGCAGTTCGGTGCCGCGCAGCTCCTGGGACTGGGCGCGGAAGCGCTCGGCCATCGAGCGGTGGCGGCCGAAGGCCTTGAGGATGCGGATGCCGAGGACGGACTCCTCGACCACCGTGGCGAGGTCCCCGTTCTGGTCCTGGGCGAGCCGGGAGGCGCCGGAGTAGCGGGCCTCGAACCGCCGGGTGAGCACGAACAGCGGGGCGGCCGGGACGAGGGCGATCAGTGCGAGCCGCCAGTCCTGGGTGAACATCACCACCGTGCCGGCCAGGAACATCACCGAGTTGACGACCAGGAAGACCAGCGGGAAGGCCAGGAACAGCCGCATGGTGTACATGTCGGCGGTGGCCCGGGAGAGCAGCTGGCCGGAGCCCCAGCGGTCGTGGAAGGAGACCGGCAGCCGCTGGAGCTTGGCGAAGAGGTCCCCGCGCATGGCCGTCTCCAGCCCGGCCAGCGGGCGGGCCAGCACCACCCGGCGGGTGAAGAACAGCGCGGACTCGACCAGGCCGAGGACCACCAGCAGGCCGACCAGCGGCCAGAGGCCGGCCAGGTCGTGCTCGGCGAGCGGGCCGTCCACGATCAGGCCGAGGACCACCGGGACGGCGAGGGTGCTCAGCATGCCGAGCGAGGCGGCCGTCACCGAGACGGCCAGTCGGCCGCGGACGGCGCGGGCGTACGGCCACAGGCGGAGCAGGGAGCGGACCGTGGAGTGGCGCGGTGCGGTCCCGGCCGGGCCGGCCGCGGTTCTCGCGGCGTCCGCGTCGGTTCGGGGGGTTGCCGGGGTCGGGTCGTCGGGGTCTTGTCTGTTCTCGGCCATCGCGGTGAGGGTAGGCAGAGAGACCGTCACTTCTCATCCGGTTTTTCGCCCCTGTCGGTGGTGTCAGGCGAGAACCGGCCACCCGAACGGGCGGTGCGGGCGCGAACATGGGGCGCGCGCATCCGTTCGTGCGGGGACGAGTGCGCCGCGCGCCTCTTGCGAGCGCCTGCTCGTCGGCCGATTACATCTCCTGACGGATGCCCATTGACACGCAGGCGACAGGAGTGCGCAGATGACGGTCGAAACCGAGCCCACCCCCGGTCACGGTTCCGCAACCGTGCGGGTACGGGCCCAGCTCAGCCTCAGCACGACCGCGGCGCGGAACCTGGCGACGACGACCAAGTCGAAGCCGCAGATGCAGGAGATCAGCTCCCGCTGGCTGCTGAAGATGCTGCCGTGGGTGCAGGTCAGCGCGGGCACCTACCGGGTCAACCGGCGGCTGAGCTACGCCCCCGGGCAGGGCCGGGTGAGCTTCACGAAGACCGGCTCCGCGGTGACGGTGATCGCCCCCTCGCTGGCCGAGGTGCCGGCGCTGCGCGGCTTCGAGGACGGGGAGGTGCTCGCCGAGATGGCCCGCCGGTTCGTGCAGCGGGACTTCGCAAAGGGCGACGTGCTGGTGCAGGAGGGGGCGCCGATCGACGAGGTGTTCCTGATCGCGCACGGCAAGGTGGACCGGATCGGCACCGGCAAGTACGGCGAGCAGACCGAGCTGGGCTCGCTCGCCGACGGCGACCACCTCGGCGACGAGGCGATCACCGAGGGCGGCGGCACCTGGCCGTACACCGTGAAGGCGGCCACCTCCGGGGTCGCGATGGCGCTGTCCTGGCCGGTGCTCCAGGAGCTGGTCGGCCGCTCCGAGTCGCTGCGCGAGCAGCTGCTGGGCTTCGCCGCCGACGCCGCGCAGGCGCAGAACGAGCACGGCGAGGCGCGGATCGACCTCTCGGCCGGCCACCGGGGCGAGTACGAGCTGCCCGGCGCCTTCGTGGACTACGAGCCGGCGCCGCGCGAGTACGAGCTGAGCGTCGCGCAGACCGTCCTCAAGGTGCACACCCGGGTCGCGGACCTCTACAACAAGCCGATGAACCAGACCGAGGAGCAGCTGCGGCTGACCATCGAGGCCCTGCGGGAGCGGCAGGAGTACGAGATCATCAACAACCCGGAGTTCGGGCTGCTCGGCAACGCCGACTTCGACCAGCGGATCCAGACCCGCACCGGGGCGCCCACCCCGGACGACCTGGACGAGCTGCTGAGCATGCGCCGCGACACCGACTTCCTGTTCGCCCACCCGCGGGCGATCGCGGCCTTCGAGCGGGAGTGCAACCGGGCCGGCGTCTACCCGTCCACGGTCGACGTCCTCGGCAAGCACCGGCCGGCCTGGCGCGGGGTGCCGATCTTCCCGTGCAACAAGATCCGGGTGTCCGACCAGCAGACCAGCGCGTTCATCGCGATGCGCGTCGGCGAGGACAACCAGGGCGTGGTCGGCCTCACCCAGATCGGCATCCCGGACGAGGTGGAGCCGGGCCTGAACGTCCGGTTCATGGGCATCGACGAGAAGGCGATCGCCTCGTACCTGGTCAGCACCTACTACTCGGCGGCGGTGCTGGTGCCGGACGCGATCGGTGTGCTGGAGAACGTCGAGGTCGGGCACGCCGGCAGCTGACGCCCTACGTCTCCTGGGCGGGGGAGCGGAGCAGGCGCAGCGAGCGCCCGCCCAGGACGACGGTGCCGCCCGGGGCGACGGTGCCGCCCGGGCCCGGGGCCGCGGTGTCGACCACGCTCTCGTACGGGGCCGCCGGCGCCGCCCAGGGGTCCCCGGGCAGGGTGAACACCACCGGTTCGTGGCCCGCGTTGAGCAGCAGCAGGAAGCTGTCGTCGCCGGGCGCCGGCCCGTCCTCGTCCCGTTCGGGCAGCGCGGTGCCGGAGAGCAGCATGCCGAGGCAGGCGGTCGGTGCGAACCAGTCGGCCTCGGTCATCTCGGTGCCGCGCGGGGTGAACCAGGTGAGGTCGGGCCGGCCGCCCGGGGTGGTGGCCCGGCCGGAGAAGAACGCCCGCCGGCGCAGCACCGGGTGGGCCAGGCGCAGCCGGACCAGCCGGGCGGTGAACGCGCACAGCTCCTGCCAGCCGGGCTGCTCCAGCAGTGACCAGTCCAGCCAGCCGACCTCGTTGTCCTGGCAGTAGGCGTTGTTGTTGCCGCCCTGGGTGCGGCCCAGTTCGTCCCCGGCGGTGAGCATCGGGACGCCGGCGGAGAGCAGCAGGGTGGCGGTCAGGTTGCGCAGTTGGCGCAGCCGCAGCGCGTTGACCGCGGGGTCGGTCGTCTCGCCCTCGGCGCCGTGGTTCCAGGAGCGGTTGTCGTCGGTGCCGTCGCGGTTGTCCTCGCCGTTGGCCCCGTTGTGCTTGCGGTCGTAGGAGACCAGGTCGCGCAGGGTGAAACCGTCGTGCGCCGTCACGTAGTTGACGGAGGCGTACGGGCGGCGGCCGGCCCGCCGGTAGAGGTCGGAGGAGCCGGAGAGGCGGTAGCCGAGCTCGCGCACGTCCGGGCGGGCGCCGCGCCAGAAGTCCCGTACGGTGTCGCGGTACCGGTCGTTCCACTCGGCCCACAGCGGGGGGAAGCCGCCGACCTGGTAGCCGCCCGGGCCGACGTCCCAGGGCTCGGCGATCAGCTTCACCCGGCCGAGCAGAGGGTCCTGGGAGACGGCGGTGAGGAACGGGTGGTCCATGTCGACGGTGTCGCCGCCGCTCGGGCCGCCGCGGGCCAGGGCGGCGGCCAGGTCGAAGCGGAAGCCGTCCACGCCCATCTCGGTGACCCAGTAGCGCAGCGAGTCGGTGATCAGCCGGACCACCTGCGGGCGGCGGGTGTCCAGGGTGTTGCCGCAGCCGGTGTAGTCGGCGTAGCCGCGCGGGTGGTTCGGCGGGAGGCGGTAGTAGGCGGCGTTGTCGATGCCGCGCAGTGAGAGCGACGGGCCGAGGGCGCCGCCCTCGGCGGTGTGGTTGAACACCACGTCGAGGATCACCTCGATCCCGGCGGCGTGCAGGGCGCGGACCATCCGCCTGAACTCGCCGACCTGGCCGCCGCGGGAGCCGGAGGCGGAGTAGCCGGCGTGCGGGGCGAAGTAGCCGATCGTGTTGTAGCCCCAGTAGTTGACGAGTCCGCGGGCCTGGAGGTGGTCCTCGCTGGTGTACTGGTGCACGGGCAGCAGCTCGACGGCCGTCACGCCGAGGCGGGTGAGGTGGTCGAGGGCGGCGGGGTGGGCGAGGCCGGCGTAGGTGCCGCGCAGGTGCGGGGGGATCTCCGGGTGGCGCATGGTGAAGCCGCGCACGTGGAGTTCGTAGAGGACCGTCTCGGACCAGGGGGTGTTCGGGCGGTCGCCGTCCTCGTGGCGTTCGTCGTCGTGGACGACCACCGATCTCGGGACGTACGGCGCGGAGTCGCGGTTGTCCCGGACGGTGTCGGCGACGTCCGCCTCGGGCCAGTTGCGGACGGCGGCGCAGGCGGCGTCGTGGGAGGTGTAACAGCCGTCGACGGCGCGGGCGTACGGGTCGAGCAGCAGCTTGGCGGGGTTCCAGCGGGCGCCGGTCCACGGGTCCCAGCGGCCGTGCACGCGGAAGCCGTAGCGGGTGCCGGGGAGCACGCCGGGGAGGAAGCCGTGCCAGACCTGGGCGTCCTGCTCGGTGAGGGGGTGGCGGGTCTCGTGGCCCTCCTCGTCGAACAGGCAGAGCTCCACGGCTTCGGCGCCGGCCGCCCAGAGGGCGAAGTCGGTGCCCCGGCGGCCTCGGTGGTCGGTGATGAGGCGGGCGCCCAGGGGTTGCCAGTTGCCGGGGTTCAGGTGCGGTGCCGACGCCATGGCGGTGGCCTTCCTGGGCGGGGTGTTCCGGGTCCATTCACCTTCTCTTTCCCGGATTGCGTCCGGCAGAAGCGGTGGGCGTTTCCGTGGGTCGGGGGATTCCGGGTGATCGGCGTGTCCCCGTGTCGAGGGCCATCGTTGTTCCGGGCGTCGGTTGTGAACAGTGGGAGGGGCCCCGGGATGCGGCGCCGAGGACGGGTGTGGGCGCGGGGCGTGGCGGCGGTGGTCTGCTGTCTGGTCGTCCTGGCGGGTTGTGGCGGTCCGGCGGGGGTGTCGGAGGGGGACGCGGTCGAGGGCGGTGCGCGGGCGGTGCCGGCGGTGCCGTCCCGGGCGGTGCTCGCCGTGCAGCCGGTCGACGGGGCGCAGGACGTGCAGCCGGCGGGCGCCGTCCGGGTGGGGGTGACGCAGGGGCGGCTGGTGTCCGTGCGGCTGGCGGACGGCAAGGGCGCCGAGGTGCCGGGGAGGATCGCGGCCGACGGCGGCGGGTGGGTGCCGGACGGGCCGTTGCCGCTCGGGACGGCGTTCACGCTGGACTCCGTCGCGGAGGACGACCAGGGGCGCAAGGCGGCCTGGCACTCGGCGTTCACGACCGTCGCGCGGGCGCACACCTTCGCGGCGTTCTTCACCCCGGAGGACGGCTCCACGGTCGGCGTCGGCATGCCGGTCTCGCTGCGCTTCAGCCGTTCGATCACCGACCGGGCGGCGGTGGAGAAGGCCGTCCAGGTCGTCGCGGACCCGCCGGTGCCGGTGGCCGCGCACTGGTTCGACGGGCAGCGGCTGGACTTCCGTCCGCAGCAGTACTGGGCGGCGGGCACCCGGGTGACGGTGGCGTTGCGGCTCAAGGACGTGCAGGGGGCGCCGGGGGCGTTCGGGACGCAGAGCCGGGACCTGCACTTCACCGTCGGCCGGGCGCAGGTCTCGACCGTCGACCTGGACGCCCACACGATGACCGTCCGGGCGGGCCGGGGCGGCCAGGTGGTCCGGGTGCTGAAGATCTCCGGCGGCAGCCCCGACCACTCCACCTACCGGGGGGTGATGGTGGTGTCGGAGAAGTACAAGGTGACCCGGATGAACTCGCAGACCGTCGGCATGGGCGACGAGTACGACATCCAGGACGTTCCGCACGCGATGCGGCTGACCACCTCCGGCACCTTCGTGCACGGCAACTACTGGGCGGATCCCGGGGTGTTCGGCACCGCCAACACCAGCCACGGCTGCATCGGGCTGGCCGACGCCAAGGGCGGGGCGAGCAAGGACTCCCCGGCGGGCTGGCTGTTCGAGCACACCGTCCCGGGGGACGTGCTGGAGGTGAAGGCCTCCGCCGGGGACTTCGTGCCGCCGCAGAACGGGCTCAACGGCTGGAACGTGCCGTGGGACCAGTGGGTGGCCGGGAGCGCGCTGCGGCTGGTGCCGTAGGCCTCCTCCGAACCTTCACCTCTCGTCAACCCGACTCCTCTCAGGTTTCACTCGGAAGGCTTAGCTATCCTGCTCCGGCGCGTCCGGGATCCGGCCGGAAAGATCGGCCGGACGGTGCAACTCATGGGGGCACTCAACGCGTCAAGTGAGTGAAATACCGGGAGGGGAGAAACCGTGAAGACGGGTAAGACGGTCGGCGCAGCGATACGCACCACCAACCGCTACGGGCGCCGGAGCGCGATGGCGCTGGTCATGGGCGGGGTGCTGCTGCTGACGGCCGCCTGCAACGACGACAAGGGCGGCGGCTCGGGGGGTACGGGCGGCGGCAACGCGGCCTCCGCGCCGGCGGCGGACGCGGGCGGCGGCTCGGCGACGCCGAAGCCCTCGGCCGCGGTGTTCGCCGTGCAGCCGGCCGACGGCGCCCAGGACGTCGCGCCGAACGGGCTGGAGGTGGCCGTCTCCAACGGCAAGCTCAGCACGGTCGAGGTGACCGACAAGGACGGCAAGCCGGTCGAGGGCGCGATCACCCCGGACGGCACCGGCTGGAAGCCCGCGGGGGCGCTCGCCGTCGGCATGGCGTACAAGGTGAACGCGCAGGCCAAGGACGCGGAGGGGCTGGTGGCCGCGTCCACCACCACCTTCACCACGCTGACGCCGGAGAAGAAGGTCTCCACCAACGACAACATCAGCGACGGCGCCACCTACGGCGTCGGCATGATCGTCTCGGTGAACTTCAACAAGGACGTCAAGAACAAGGACGCCGTCCTCAAGGGCATCACGATCGAGTCCAACAACGGCACCGTGGTCAAGGGCCACTGGTTCGGCGACCGCCGGGTGGACTTCCGTCCGGAGAAGTACTGGGCGCCGGGCACCAAGGTGACCGTCAAGTACCGGCTGAAGAACGTCGAGGTCGCCCCCGGCATCTACGGCGACGTGGACAAGGACGAGCCGTTCACCATCGGCCGGTCGATGGTCTCCACGGCGGACGCCAAGGCGCACCAGATGACCATCGAGCGGGACGGCCAGAGCACCACCGTGCCGGTCACCCTGGGCGCGGACGCCACGCCGTCCTGGGGCGGGACGATGGTGGTCATGTCCAAGGAGAAGGTCACCCGGATGAACTCGCAGACCGTCGGTCTCGGTGGCGAGTACGACATCAAGGACGTCCCGCACGCGATGCGGCTGACCACCTCCGGCACCTTCGTGCACGGCAACTACTGGGCCAGCCCGTTCGGCAAGACCAACGCGAGCCACGGCTGTGTGTCGATGCAGGACGTGAAGGGCGGCAGCGACTCCTCCGTCGCCGGCAAGTTCTTCAACGACTCGATGGTCGGCGACCCGATCAAGGTCGTGAACACCAAGGAGAAGACCGTCGCGCCCTCCAACGGGCTGGGCGGCTGGAACGTGGACTGGGCCGCCTGGTAGGCCCTTCCCGGTAGCGGGCCCGGCTGATCCGGGCCTTCCGGCGAGTTTGCCGTCGTGCGGCCCGATCCTCACCCGTTGGGGTCGGGCCGCCGCGGTTTCCGGGGCGACGAGCCCCACGAATGGCGCAACCTTTCCGATGGCCCGAAGCGTGTGACGTTCGGGTCCGTCGGATTCACGGGGATCACGGGGTTTCTGAGGGAGGGATCGACGTTGAGGTCGATACGCAGAGTGGTGGCGGTCGGTCTGGTCGGCGGCGCGATGGCGCTGACGGCCGCCTGCGGCGGGGGCGGCGGGAGCACGGCGGGCGGCGCGGCCAAGGCCGACCTGGGGGCGGGCGCGGCCGGTGCCAAGCCCGCGGCGGCGCCCAGCGCGGCGGCGTCCACCGGCACGGTGCCGAAGGTCTCCAAGGCGGCCGTGAGCATCGAGCCCAAGCCCGGCTCGGTGGACGTGGCGCCGAACGCGCTGAAGATCGGCGCGACCGGGGGCAAGCTCACCACCGTCAAGGTGAACGACAAGGCGGGCAAGGAGGTCCCCGGCACCATCTCCGCCGACGGCTCCTCCTGGACGCCCACGGCCGGCCTGGAGGTGGGCACCGCCTACCAGGTCAGCGCGATGGCCGCGGACGCCGACGGCGCGGTCGCCACGGCGGACAGCGACTTCTCCACGCTGACCCCGACGGAGCTCGCCAAGGCCTCGGACAACGTGGACAACGACGCGACGTACGGCGTCGGCATGATCGTCTCGGTGAACTTCAGCAAGGACGTCGCGAACAGGGACGAGGTCGCCCGGGGCATCAGCTTCGAGACCAGCAACGGCACCGTGGTGAAGGGCCACTGGTTCGGCGACCGCCGGCTGGACTTCCGCCCGGAGCAGTACTGGACGCCCGGGACGAAGGTGGTCGTGCACTACCGCCTCAAGAGCGTCGAGATCGCCCCCGGGGTGTACGGCGGGGACCGGGACGAGCCCTTCACGATCGGGCGGTCCCAGATTTCGACGGTTGACGCCGCGACGCACAAGATGACGGTCGTATCGGCAGGTCAGACGAGCGACATCGACATCAGCGCCGGCGCGCCCGAACACCCCACCTGGAACGGGACGATGGTGGTCATGTCCAAGGAGGGCGTGGTGCGGATGCAGTCCAGCACCCTGCCCGGCATGACCGGTGCGCCGTACGACCTCCAGGTCCCGCACTCGATGCGGCTCACCGACTCCGGCACGTACGTGCACGGCAACTACTGGAGCAGCAGCAGCACCTTCGGCGAGGACAACGTCAGCCACGGCTGCGTGGGCCTCAAGGACGTCCAGGGCGGCGGCGCCAACACCTCGATGGGCAAGTTCTACGACGGCACGCTGGTCGGCGACGTGATGGTCGTGAAGAACTCGACGAGGAAGGAGACGCTCGACCCGTCGAACGGGCTGAGCGGCTGGAACGCGCCGTGGAGCACCTGGTGATCGGTCGCTGAGGTGGGGGAGGGGTCAACCCGGGCTTGACGGAAGTCGGCCCGGGTCGGCCCCTTCTTGCATCCGGCATATGCCGACGCGACGTGATCGTTTGCTCATTGTCCGTACGCGGCTGCTTGCGTTCCGCAATGATGGTCCGCATGGCGGGTTGGGGCGAAGCAGATCAGTCAGTGGTTCCCGGGGCCGGAGTGGTGGCCGAGGCATCCTGGATCGACGTCCGGGGCGGTGGGCTCTCGGCACTGGAGCGGCTCACCTCCGAGGAGCTGGAGGAGCTGTACTCCGGCAGACTTCGCGACCCGTCGGCCCCCAACGAGGTACGGCTGCCGTCCCGGCCCGAGTCGGGCCCGGTGGCCCGCAGACTGGTGCTCTCCGTCCTGGAGTCCTGGGAGCTCCACCAGCACCTGGAGGCCGGGGAGTTGCTCACCAGCGAGCTGGTCAGCAACGCGGTCCGGCACGCGGCCGGGCGCACCATCGGCCTGCACGTCAGTCGCAAGCCCGGGTGGCTGCGGATCGAGGTCCGGGACTCCTCGCGGGCGCTGCCGTGCATGATCCTCGCCGAAGCCAAGCCGGTGAACGAGCGCGGGCGGGGGCTGAGGATCGTCGACGACCTCGCCGATCGCTGGGGCGCGGACCTGCTGCCGCGCGGCAAGGGCGTCTGGTTCGAGCTGAGGGTGCGCGAGCGGCCCTGAGGGCGGGTGAACCGCTGTTCCTTGTGTTCCCGTGTTCCCGGGAAACACGCAGGGCCCCCGGGTGCGCCGTGGTCCGGCGGATGGGGGCCCCTGCAAGTCATCGCGCCGGCCAAGGGGGTGCGTGCCGCGCGATGGGCGTCGGCAGTGCCAGGTCGGGCCCGCCGAAGTCATCAACCCAGGGCGGCGTGCTGTGTCGCCCGCCGTTGGGCTGCTCTGACTATCGCACGGATCTCAGCATGTGGGCAAACCGGATGGCTTGGAATGCAAGGTCTGTTACCTAGTTCACCTTTGGAATTTGCATAGGTTAACGCCATCGCCTGTGAATATTCATGATCGCGGCAATGTGACCATGGCTTGGCGGGCTCGGGCGGCGTGTGCGCGCACGGCGGCGGGGGAGAGGTGCCGGCGGGGTGGCGGGGCGCTGGGGGTGCCGTCGCGGCAGGTGCGGCAGAGGCCGCCGAGGAGGGCGTGGGGGCGGCAGGGGGTGCGGCAGGCGGTGCACTCGATGACGCGGGCGGGGTGGTCCGGCTGTGGGGGTGGGGTCGGAGCCGGGTGGCGTTCCGGGGGCATCTTGTCGAGCAGGCGGCGGCGGGTGAAGGCGGCCGGGCTGTGGACGTCCGGCGGGAGGCCGCCGGTGAGGGCGGCCGTGAAGAGGGCCGGAGAGGTGCCCCGGGCCAGCCACTCGGCGGCCAGCGGTTCCAGGGCGGTGCAGTCGGCGGCCGAGAGGGCGAGGCGGGGGTCGGCGAGGCCGAGGCCGGCGAGGGCGGCGTAGGCGGCCGAGGTGGGGGACGTGCGGTTGAGCGTTCGCTCCTTGGGGGGATCGGGCGCGGCGGGCGTTGACGTCTCGCCGGTCATGACGAAGCGCGTCCACCAGGCGTCGGAGCGGGGCGTACGGGAGAAGTAGGTGCGGAACACCCAGCGGCAGTCCTTGGAGCTGACGCGCTCGCGGACGCGGCGCAGATGACCTGCGGTGGAGAGGTTGTTGAGGGCGGTGCGGCAGGCCATCTGCCCGTAGTGGGGCTGGAGGACGGCGAGGGTCTTGACGTCCATGGCGGCGCCGTCGGGGAGATGGTCGACGAGCGAGGCGAGGTACGCCTCGCGGGCGGGGAGGTGGGCGAAGTCGCGCGCGGAGCGGGGGAGTTGCTCCGGGGCGGACTGCTTGCCGTATCCGGGGGTCGCCATGGCGGTAGGGTTGTGGGTAGCCACAGGATCGAGCTCGATTCGATCGTGCCGGTCAGACCCCCGTTCGGTGTTGGTAGCACCGGCGGGGGTTGTTTCTTGCTGCGCACGCTACATGGGGAAACCGCCTGTGGAGAAGTCGTGACGATAAGTCATATCTGCTGCGCACGGGGGTGGTTGGAAGGTGGTTGCCCACCCATTCCATTGAGGGTCACTCGGCCTGTGCGGCTTGAGCTTCGGAGGCGAAGGAGACGAAGGCGGACCAGGCCTCGGGGGAGAAGGTGAGGGTCGGGCCGGTCTTGTCCTTGGAGTCGCGGACGTGGATGGCGGAGGGGCAGGAGGCCACCTCGACGCACTCGCCGCCGTCGTCGTTGCTGTAGCTGGACTTGAACCAGGAGACGGCGACTTCGACGCAGGCGCCACCGTCGTCGTTGCTGTAGCTGGACTTGAACCAGTCGGCTTCGGCGCTCATAGCTCCTCCGAGACTTTCCCGATGAACTCTACGGACTCCTCAACGCTGAGGGCCTGCATGCGGATCATGCCATGCCGCTGCGTGAGGACGTTCACCTTGTCCGGATCGGCATGCAGTACGCCGGTGCGGTGTCCTTCCACATAGGCCAACTGCTCGTGCTCGGCCGTCTCCAGCAGGATGATGGGGCCGGTGAGGGCCGGGTAGGCCGCGCGGTTCGCGGGAAGCACCTGAATGGCGACGTTCCGCAGACTGCTCATGTCGATGATGTGCGCGAGCTGCCTCTTCATGAGGTCCGCGCTGCCGACCTTTGCCCGCAGCGCGGCTTCGTAGATCACGAAACCGAACAGCACCCTCGGCGAGTTCGCCAGCTTCTCCTGGCGTTGCATCCGGCCCACGACGCGCGCTTCGACCGTGTCATCATCCAGAGGCGGCAAGGCGTGGCTGATCAGCTCTCGGGCGTACTCCTCGGTCTGGAGCAAGCCCGGGATGAGCAGGGCTGCATACGTGTGGATCGCGATGGCAGTGGCTTCGGCATCCGTGTAGCCCTGCAAATAGGGCGGGAACTTCTCCGGCGCCATGAAGGTCGCCGCTCCCAGCAGCATCCCCTTCGCGTCGCACAACTCATCGGCCGCCTGAAGCAGTTGGAGCGTCGGCTTGCGCCTGCCCGCCTCCATCGACCGCACGCTCTCGATGTCGTAGCAGGCGGCCTGGCTCAGCTGCTCCCGGCTCACGCCCGCGAGAGTGCGCCAGCGCTTGACCTGATCGCCGCAGTACCGCCACGACATCGGGTTCTGCTTCGGCGTGCTCACGACCCGGCACCCCTTCCTGCCCTGGTCGCAGGGCGGTCAGCGCTCTCGCCGTACGTGCGGCGTTACTCCTGAGGCTATGCCCGCCTGTCGACGCTTGAAGGGTGAAATGGCCGAACTCAGCCCTCGCGAGTGAAGCCGTCCGTAAACCCACCAAGGACTCTGATGCTCACTCAGCCCGTCGACCTCGTCGAGTGGATGTTCCCCCGCCTCCCCCGCAGCGCAGGCCGTGCCCGCATCCGCTTCATCCGGCAGGCCTTCGAGTGGGAGGTGCCCGTCGACGCCGCCGAGACCGCCCTGATCCTCCTCAGCGAACTCGTCACCAACGCCTGCAGCCACGCCCGAGGCCCGCGTGACCGGATGATCGGCGTGCGCGTCCTCCTCCCCACCGCCTCCGTGCTCCGCATCGAGGTCTCGGACGCCAACTCCAAGCTCCCGACCGTCCGCCAGGCCACCCCCGAGGACGAGTCCGGCCGGGGCCTCGAACTCGTCGCCGCCCTCGCCACATCCTGGGGCGCCCACCTCCGTGGCGACGGCCACATCGGCAAGACCATCTGGTGCGAACTCGCCCTCCCCGCCCCCCTCGACCCTCACGCCTGAGCCCTACCCGCCGACCGCGCGAGAAGTCGGGTGGGCCGACTTCTCGCGCACGCCCTCCGGTCGCTGCCGCACGCCTCTACCGCCTTCTGCGGTGCCGGGACAGGGTGGCGACCGACCGTATCCGTCTCATCAACAGGAGAACAGCATGGGAGAGCACTCGAAGCCGCCGAAGGACCCGAGCCAGGGGACTCCGCCGCCGGACAACGCCGACGGCAAGGTGCCCCCGCCGCCGCCGAGCAACGGCAAGCACAAGAAGAAGTGATGGCGAGCGACGACGGGCGCCTGGCCGAGCACCGGGCACGCCTGCACGCGGAGATGGCGCGACGCGGGGCGTGGCCGGAGGACTCGCCGTGGCTGCGCGAGGCCTTCGCCGCCCTGCCGCGCGACCGGTTCGCGCCGGACCGGCTGTGGCGCTGGGACGGCTGGGCCTACGTGCCGGTCGACCACGCCGACGACCCGGACCGCTGGGCCGCCGAGCTGTACTCCGGCGTCGACGCGGCTGCCGTCACCCAACTCACCGACGGCCGCCCGTCGTCCTCACTGTCCGCGCCCTCCGTGGTGGCGGACATGCTGGACAGCCTCAGGGTGGAGCCGGGCCACCGGGTGTGGGACGTCGGCACCGGCCAGGGCTGGACGGCAGCGCTGGCCGCCTGGCGGGCCGGGCCGGGCCTGGTGGTGACCACCGAGGTCGACGAGGACCTGGCCGCCTTCGCCCGGGCCCGCCTCGCGGACGCCGGGCTCGACGTCCACGCAGCGGCAGGGGACGGCACCCGCGGCGGGGTGCCGGGCGGCGACCGAGTCGACCGCCTCCACGCCACCTACGCCGTCGAAACCGTCCCCTGGTCCTGGGTGGAGGCGGTGCGCCCGGGCGGACGGATCGTCTACCCCTGGGGCCGGTTGGGGTACGTCGCCCTCACCGTCGCCGACGACGGCACCGCCGCGCACGGCTGGGTCCACGGCCTGGCCCAGTTCATGGGCGACCGACACGCTCCGGCCCAGCCGGGCAGTGGGCCCGCCGCGTACGCGCAGGTGCGCGGCGATGCCGAACCCGAGGCCTGCCGGGTACTGGACCGCGACCCGGCAGGCCTGGAGGACTGGCACCTCAGGTTCGCGCTGCGCGTCGCCGTCCCGGACGCCGTGCTGTCCACCGACCGGGCCGGGGAGGGGTCGGCCACCCTGGTCCACGACGGCGCCCGTTCGTGGGCCGAGATCCGTCCGGGCGCGGACGGCGGGCCGCTGCTGTCGCAGGGCGGGCCGCGCCGCATCGGCGACGAACTGGTGGCCGCCTGGTCCCAGTGGGAGGCGCTCGGCCGCCCCGATCTCCACGACTACGGCGTCACCGTCACCCCGGACGCCCAGTGGGCCTGGCAGGGCGACCCGAACGACGGCCCCCGGTGGCCGATCGGACGCCGTGAGCGGTCGACCCCGCCTCTGCCCGGCGCCCTCGGGCAACGGACCGCGCCGAATGACGTTCTCCGGCGGTTCGGGCCGGATGAGGACTTTGCGGCGGACGTGGCATCCGCTCACGCCCTGCTCAACGACAAGGTGGCCGAGTGGCCCGCCGACTGAGGGTGCTGCGCGAGAAGTCGGCCCGGCCGACTTCTCGCGCAGCACGGGCGTGTTGATGACGCCGCGGGTCAGGAGAGCGAGAAGCCCATCTGGTTGACCACCGGCGTCATCGGCACGTACAGCACCTGCGAGTAGCACTTGGCCGGGTGCGCCGTCGATCCGGCCGGGCAGCCGACCTCGGACCTCGCCGCCACGATCACGCCGCGGGCCTCCATGTCACCGTTCGGGCCGGACGGGTTCGCCACCGCCGGGCCGCCGCTGTCGCCCTGCGCGGCGATCGCCCGGCGGTCGCCGCCCTTCGACTCGGCGACGTCCACCGGCCTGATCTTCGTGCCCTCGTCGTTCGTCGTCTCCACGTCGACCCGCTTGATCTGCACGTCGCACTTCCACCCCGACTGGGCGCCGCTCAGGCAGACCAGGTCCCCGACGTTGTTCCGCCCGGCCCCGTACGTGTGCCGGGACGAGCCGCCGTGGTCCGACCAGGCGCCGTCGTAGAACCGGCCGCCGCCGCTCCCGTTGACCGCGATCATGCCGACGTCCAGGCCGTCGCCGACCGAGGACAGGTCGCCGATGTAGCCGCCGGTGCCGTTGTAGTACCGGCCGCCGCCGCAGTGCGCGGCGGTCAGTACCACCCTCGTCCCACCCTTCCAGCCACTGAACGCCGTCGAGCAGAACGACGCCTTCGCCGTGCTCACCTCGGCCCCCGCGTAGTACGGCGCGCTGTCGGAGTGCCGGCCGCCGGACAGCGCCACCGGTGTTCCCTCGACACTGGCTGTCACCGGCATCCCGGCGATCTCGGCGGCCCGCGAGGAGTACGCCTGCACGGTCGCGTCACCGTCGGTGAGCCGCTTCGCCGCCGCCGTCTCCGGCGCGTACGTGATCGCGATCGCGGCGCCGTCCTCCTGGGGGCCGATCGACGTCCAGGCGTCGCGGGCCACGGCGGCGGTGAAACGGTCGATCGCGGCGCGCATCTCCGCGCGGGAGTACGGGCTCCGGTGGACGTCGACGGTGTAGCCGGGCCGGGCGTTCGCGTCGAGGAGGAGGCGGACCGTGGCCGGGGTCGCACCCTTCCAGTAGACGTCGGCGTGCTGGTCGGACGCGTCGACCACCGTCCCCGCGTAGCCGGCCGCCGCCGGGTCCCCGGACTCCACCCAGTCCTGCACCGGGTCCGTCATGCGGTGGAGCACCTGCTGGGCGTCCGGATCGCGGAGCACCGGCAGACTCACGGACAGGTACGGCTCGTCCTGCGCCACATCGGCGGCGACCAGGCCGGAGCCGACCACGACGGCCAGGACCACGGGCAGCACGAGGCGGGAGCGGCGCATGAGCGGGGTCCTTCCGGTGAGCCGACGGGCCGACACTCAGCGTAGGGATCCATCGACGGTCCGCTATGGGGGAAAGCCGAACACCGGGCCGCCAACGGGTGTGCGCGAGCGGCAACGCGCCCCCGCGAGGGGCGGGGCGACCCCCCGGAGGCAGATGGGGCGCCTGCGCGGGAAGTCGGCCCTGTCGACTTCCCGCGCGGACGGCTAGCATCGGGCCCGTGAACCTGTACTGGCACGTCGTGCTGCCACCGCTCAGCGCCTGATCGGGCGCGCGCTTCGGTGGCTTGACCCCCTGCGACCCCGGCCCGGCCCGATGGCGGCCGCCGTGGGCCGGCGGCGTGCGCCCGTTCTCGGAACCCCTCTCCTGATGGTCTTCGACGACGGAAGTTCACGACTGTGCCGAATCGCTTGCCCTCGCCTGCCCGTACCGCTTCCCCCGTTTCCCCCGTGCCCCCCGTTCCCCGGGCACCCCGCCGCGCCCGTCCCCGCGGTGGCGCGGTGCCGATCCTGACCGCCGCCGTCCTCTGGGGCACCACCGGCACGGCCAGCTCGCTGGCACCCTCCGGCGCCCCGGCGGCCGGGATCGGCGCCGCCGGACTGGTGCTCGGCGGGCTGCTGCTGTTCCTCACCGACCGCACCGCCCGGAAGTTGCCCCGGGTGTGCGCGCCGCGCGAGCGGTGGCTGCTCGCGGCCGGAGCCGTCGCGGTGGCCGGGTACCCGCTGACCTTCTACCCGGCGGTGAGCCGTACCGGCGTGGCCGTCGCCACCGTGATCGCCCTCGGCAGCGCGCCGGTGTTCACCGGACTGCTCGGCTGGCTCGCCCGGCAAGGCCGGCCCGACGGGCGGTGGGCCGGGGCCACGGCGCTCGCCGTACTCGGCTGCGCCGTGCTCGTACTGGGCCCCGAACTCGCCGGGCGCGGCACGGCGGTGGACCCGTTGGGCGTACTGCTGGCGGCGCTCTCCGGGCTCTCCTACGCGGTGTACTCGCTGATCGGCGGACGACTGATCGCGGCCGGGCACCCCTCGGGCGGGGTGATGGGCGCCATGTTCGGCGGCGGGGCGCTGATCGTCCTGCCGGTGCTCCTCGCGGGCGATGTGCAGTGGCTCGCCTCGGCGCGCGGAGCAGGCGTGGTGCTGCACCTCGCAGTGGTCACCACGTTCGTCGCCTACTGGCTCTTCGGCCACGGCCTGCGCCACACCACCGCCCAGACCGCCACCACCCTGACCCTCGCCGAACCGGCCGTCGCGGCGGTCCTCGGCGTGGCCGCCCTCGGCGAGCGCCTCCCCGCCCTCTCCTGGTGCGGCCTCGCCGTCCTGGCCTGCGGCCTGGCCGTCCTCGCCCTCCCAGCGCGCCGCTAGTGCTCTGACCGCATAGGTTCGCCGGGGTGGGTGCTTCTCAGTCGGATCGTGCCGCCTTCCATGTCCACGATGTTCGGCGGGGAAGGCTGTCCAGTTCCCGGCGGCCGGTGCACCAGAGAAGCACCTGGACAGGATCTCCGGGTGGGGCGTCGGGGAAGAGGCGATCGAGCACAGCCGCACACAGCGGTGCCGGCGGCAACCAGTCCACGCCCAGTCCCTGCGTGATGTCGTGGGTGTGCAGCAGGGTTTCGGCGACGCCCATGGCTGCGAACCCCTCGGGGTCGCACGGACCCCAGTGCCAGGCCCGCAAGGTGGGGCCGGCTGTGGCCAACGCGCTGCCGAGGAGTCGGCCGCAGGCGGTGACCGTCTGAAGTACATCGGCCGGCGAGGCGGTGGGGCGAACGTTCAGGTCGAAGGGGAGGTAGGCGTCGGCAGCACCTGATGCCACTTGCCCTGCGTAGGCCAGGAGGTCGTGTCCGATGTGCGCCGCCGTCTCCCAGCAACTCCACTCCAGCGGACCCGCCCGCACCGTCCAATCCGCAGCCGTGTGGGGGCCGAGCGTCCTCGACATCTCCGCCACGGCCGTGTCGACATCCTGATAGTCCATGCGGAGCTCCTTACGAGGTTCGTGTTGTGCGACTGAGCTGTGTCGGTGGTCCGGTCACGCTGCTTGGGCTCCGGGGCGCCCTCCCCACCGGACGCCCTTCTCTGAGCTGTGTGGTTCGGATGGTTCGAGTCCGCCGGCGTGAACTGCCGCAGCGGTCCGAAGTGCGCCTCGATCGGGTTCGCCCAGGACGCGTTGGCGGGTGTGAAGCAGAGGTGGACGTTGTTGTTCTTCGTCCAGCGAATGATCTTCTTGCCGTTGTGGGCGGAGAGGTTGTCCGGGATCACGTAGACCGGGGCGCCGTCCGGGCGGGCCGCCCGGATCGACCTGAGCGCGGCCAGGGTGTTCACGGTGCCCTCGCGGCGCCTGTTCACGCCCCACAGGGCGTCGTCGCCGACCGAGTAGCAGCCGTGGAAGTAGGTCACGCCGTGGGTCCGCTTGTAGGTCGCCGGCAGCCGGCCGGGCCGGCCCTGCTCGGCCCGGCAACTTCCCGCGGTGGGGCGGATGCCGAGCGGGCCGAACCCGTCGAACGCAAATGTGCGGTCCGGGAAGCGGTCCAGGACGTGCTCGATCCGGTCGAGCTTGGCGTCGTAGCCGGGGTCGGTGGACTCCTTCCACGTCTTGGCCCGCTGGAAGGCGACGCCTCGTCGGGCGAGCAGACAGCGCAGGGCCTCACGGCCGATGCGGATCACCCGGCCATGAACCCGGCGCAGGTAGGCGAGCAGTTTGCGGACGGACCAGCGGGTGAACGGCTGCCCGAGCTTGGCGGGGCGGGTGGTGGCCGTCTTGATGACGAAGGCCTCGTCGTCAGGACTGAGCAGGCGGGGACGGCCTCCCGCCCGCTGAGGGTCCAGGCAGGCCAGGCCGATCCCGTTGAACCGGTGGACCAAATCCCGCACGGTGTTCCCATCCGCCTGGACCAGCCGGGCGATGACCGGCACCCGGTTCCCGCCAGCCGACGCCAGCAGCATCATCGCCCGCCGGTAGCGCACCGAACTGGTACTGCCCCGGCGCACGATCCGCTGTAACTGCTGCCCCTCTTGATCGGTCAGTCTCCGGACCTTGACCGGCTCTGCCACCATGCCTCCCCACACCGGACCGGAGGTCCACCGACATTCAACCGGTTCAGGCGTCACCGCCGCCAACCCGGCGAACCCATGCGGTCAGAGCACCTAGCCGCCCGCCTTGTGTGGGAAGTCGGCCCGGCCGACTTCCTGCGGGTTGGGGTGAACCGGTTGTCGGTAGTGGCGCCGTCTGTTGGGCTGACCGGATGGGACACCTGGAAGAGCAGAGCGGGCCCGCGGCGTATGACCGCATCGGCTTCGGGTACCGGCGGATCCGGCGGCCGGATCCACGGCTGCACGCGTTGATCGGGTCCGCGCTGCAGGGGGCGCGCACGGTGGTCAACGTCGGGGCGGGGGCGGGGTCGTACGAGCCGGAGGGCGCCGAGGTCACGGCCGTCGATCCGTCGCAGGTCATGCTCGACCAGCACCCCGGGCGGCGGAAGATCAAGGGCTCGGCTTCGCAACTCCCCTTCGCGGACGGGGCGTTCGACGCGGCGATGGCCGTGCTGACCGCCCACCACTGGCCAGACCTGCAGCAGGGGCTCGCCGAGCTGCGGCGGGTCGCGCGGCGGCAGGTGGTGTTCACCTGGGATCCGGCGCACCGGCCGCAACTGTGGCTGTTGGAGGACTACCTGCCGGAGATCCGGGAGCTGGAGGACGGCCGCTTCACCCCGCTCGCCGAGGTGGTGGAGGCCCTGGACGCCCACACCGTGCTGCCGTTCCCCATCCCGCACGACTTCACCGACGGCTACCAGGCCGCCTACTGGCGGCGGCCCGAGCTCTACCTCGACCGGGCCGTCCGGCAGGCCAGTTCGACCTTCGCGACGCTGCCTCCGGAGGTGGTGGAGCCGGCGGTCGAGCGGCTGCGGGCCGACCTGGCCTCGGGGGAGTGGCACCGGCGGTACGCCGACCTGCTCGACCGGGAGAGCGTGGACTACGGCTACCGCCTGATTATCGCGGGCAAATAGGCCGGGTAGCGGCTGCGGCCGCCGCGCGGGGAGTCGGACCGGCCGACTTCCCGCGCGGCGCTGGTCACTTGACGAACACGCTGGCGCCGAACTCCTGGGTCGTGTGGCTGCAGGGGGAACGACCGCGATCACGTGCCCGGTGCAGTTCGGGCCGTCGTACACCAGGGCGTACTCGTCGGTGTGTTCCGCGTGATGAGCGGAAAGATCGGGTTGTCGATGACCACGTTGGGGGAGATGGCGAGCTGCCCGTCGGCGGCGAGGGTGCCGAGTGCGGTCGCGAGGCGTCGCATGAGGACACCTTGGGAGTGGAGGGTCGGGTCCGGGGTCAATGCGGCCCCGGAGGCAACCTCCCCGCCCGCTGGGGAGGCCGCAAGCCCCGTGCGCCGAGCGGGCGACACGTATGCGCACCAGCGGGCGCGGCCCCGGCGGGTCAGAGGCCGAAGTGGGTGGCGATGCCGTCGAGGACGCAGTCGAGGCCGGTCTCGAACTGCCAGTCGGGGTCGTCCTTGCGGGTGGCCTCGTGGAGGTAGCGCTGGTAGCGGGGGTAGCGGCCGGTGCTCATCAGCCAGCTCATCCGGGAGGCCAGGCCGGCCCGGGTCTGGTCGCCGTCGGACCAGCCGCGTTCGCGGCGCAGGGTCGCGAGGGTGATCTCGGTGGTGACCGAGCCGTGGACGTAGCCGGTGACGGTGCGGAACACCGCCATGGTGGTGTCGGCGTCCAGGCCGTGCTCGGCGAGGGCGGCGAACGCGTGCTCGGGGACGGCCAGTTGGTTGGGGCTGAGGGAGAACGGGGTGGCCGCCCGGACGGTCCAGGGGTGGGCCAGGTGCATGGCCCGCAGGTGGACGGCCAGGGTGCGCATGGTGTCCCGCCAGTCCTCGGCGGGGGCGTCCAGGGGGAGCCGGCCGTAGGCGAAGTCGACCATCAGCTCGATGAGTTCGTCCTTGCCGGAGACGTACCGGTAGGCGGCCATCGGGGCGACGCCGAGTTCGGCGGCCAGCCGGCGCATGGTGACGGCGTCCAGGCCCTCGGCGTCGGCGATGGCGACCGCGGTCTCGGCGATCCGGTGCGGGGTCAGGGTGGTGCGCGGCGCGGGGGCCGGGCGGGCCAGGCGCTCCCAGAGTGGGACCTGGGTTCTGTCGCTGTCGCCACTGGGGGCCTGCTGGGCGGGCATGGGGCGGGCTCCTTCCGGCCGGGATCGTTCTCACCGTAGCACTTCTGGTGTACGGCGTATCGGCAGTGGACGGCGTACGCGTCGATGTGTACGTTGTATTCGACTGATACGCCGTACACAGCGCCCATCCCGGAGGGGGATTCCCATGTCCACGGAGCAGAACCTGAAGGTCGCCGTCCTCGTCGGCAGCACCCGCGAGGGCCGTTTCGGCCCGGTGGTCGCCGACTGGCTGCTCGGCCACCTCGAAGCGCGCGGCGACCTGACCGCCGACCGGATCGACCTGGTGGAGACCCCGCTGCCCGTCACCTTCCCGTCCTTCGGCGGTGAACTGGCGCCGGGTGACGCCGAGTTGCTGGCCGCCGTGTCGCCCCGGCTGGAGGCGGCCGACGCGTTCGTGATCGTCACGCCCGAGTACAACCACAGCTTCCCGGCCCCGCTGAAGAACGCCATCGACTGGCACAACCGGCAGTGGCACGGCAAGCCGGTCGGCTTCGTCTCGTACGGCGGCCTGTCCGGAGGCCTCCGCGCCGTCGAGCAACTCCGCGTGGTGATGGCCGAGTTGAACGCCGCGACGATCCGCAACACGGTCAGCTTCCACAGCGCCGCGCAGTGCTTCGACGCCGACGGCAGGGCGGTCGACCCGGCCGCCGACGCGGCCGCCAAGACCATGCTCGACCAGCTCACCTGGTGGGCCCAGGCGTTGCGGGACGCCCGCCGGGCCCGCCCGTTCGCGGCCTGAGCCGACGGGGGGAGGTACGAACGCCATGGCCAGCGAACCCGCCACCGAACCCGCCACCGGCCCGGTCACCGACCAGGCCGCCGACCCCGCCGTCGAGCAGCGGCCCAAACCGCGGCTGCTAGGCGTGGTCGGGCTGATGCTCGGCATCTTCCTCGCGGCCCTCGACGGGGAGATCATCAGCACCGCGCTGCCCACCGTCGTCGGCGACCTCGGCGGGCTGGAACACCTCTCCTGGGTCATCACCGCGTACCTGCTGACCTCCGCCGCCACCACCCCGCTCTGGGGCCGGCTCGGTGACCTGTACGGACGCAAGGGCGCCTACCAGTGGGCGGTGGTGCTGTTCCTCGCGGGCTCGGTGCTCTCCGGGCTCGCCCAGGACATGGCGCAGCTGGTCGCCTTCCGGGGCCTCCAGGGGATCGGCGCGGGTGGGCTGATGGTCGGCGCGCTCTCCGTGATCGGGGTGCTCGTCCCGGCCGACGACCGGGCCCGGGTGCAGTCGGTGATCGGCGTGCTGATGCCGATCGCGTTCGTCGGCGGCCCGCTGGCCGGCGGCTTCCTCACCGAACGCCTCAGCTGGCGCTGGGCCTTCTACGTCAACCTGCCGATCGGGCTGTTCGCGCTGCTCGCGGTCGGCGTCGGGGTGCAGCTGCGGACCGAGCGCGTGCGCGCCCCGTTCGACTGGACCGGGGTCGTCCTGCTGACCACCGGCATCACCGCGCTCACCCTGGTCGGCAGCTGGGGCGGCGTCGCCTACTCCTGGACCTCCCCGCAGCTCCTCGGCGCGGCGGCGGTCGCGGCGGTCGCGCTGGGCTGGTTCGTCCGGACCGAACTGCGCGCCCCGGGGCCGCTGATCCCGCCCGCCCTGTTCCGCAACCGCAACTTCACGGTCGCCCAGGTGCTCGGCTTCCTGGCCGGAGCGCTCATGCTCGCCCTGATCGGCTACCTGCCGCAGTACCTCCAGTTCGTCCAGGGCGCCTCGCCCACCGTCGGCGGGTTGCTCCTGCTGCCCCTGATGCTCGGCATGATGGGCACCCAGCTGGTGACGGCGCGGCTGATGGGCCGGCCGGGCGGCGAGCGGCGCTACCCGCTGCTGGGCGGCGCGCTGGCGTTCGCCGGGGCCGCCCTGCTCCTGTTCCTCGGCACCGGTACGCCGGTGGCCCTCGCCTCGGGGCTCACCCTGGTCGCCGGGGTCGGGATCGGCCTGTTGACCCAGAGCACCCTGCTGACCTCGATGGGCGCCGTGCCGCCGCAGGACATGGGCGCGGCGATGGGCGTGGTCACCCTGCTGCGCAGCATCGGCGGCTCGCTCGGCATGGCCGTGCTCGGCGCGGTCTACACGGCGCGGCTCACGAG
The DNA here is from genome assembly GCF_043201735.1 of Kitasatospora sp. NPDC048286. NCBI lineage: Bacteria > Bacillati > Actinomycetota > Actinomycetes > Kitasatosporales > Streptomycetaceae > Kitasatospora > Kitasatospora sp. NPDC048286. The sequence continues at coordinate 58,993 of NZ_JBICZE010000005.1, read as the reverse complement.
CTCGCTCGCGGAGCGCCTGGGGCCCGCCGAGGCCGACCGCCTCACCGGCGGCGGTGGTCTGACCCCGTCCGCCCTGGCCGGGCTCCCGGCCGGGGTCCGCGACGCGGTCGGGGCCGCGGTCACGGGCGGCCTGCACGGTACGGCCGCGGGCGGTGCGCTGTTGGCGGCGGTGGCCACCGCGGTGGCCTGTCTGGCCCGCCCGTCCAGGGCTCCGGGCCCGGTCGGGACGGGCACCGCCGCCGGCGCCGCGGCCGGGGCCGGGGCCCGGGCGGAGGCAGGCAGCTGAGGCGCGCGGGACGTGCGAAGGCCCCCGGGCGGAGGGGAACTCCGCCCGGGGGCCGTCAGACCGCCGCGATCAGCACTCGATGACGTTCACGGCGAGGCCGCCGCGCGAGGTCTCCTTGTACTTGATCTTCATGTCGGCGCCGGTCTCCTTCATCGTCTTGATCGCCTTGTCCAGCGAGACGTGGTGCCGCCCGTCGCCGCGCAGCGCCATCCGGGCCGCGGTGACGGCCTTGACCGAGGCCATGCCGTTGCGCTCGATGCAGGGGATCTGGACCAGGCCGCCGACCGGGTCGCAGGTGAGGCCGAGGTTGTGCTCGATGCCGATCTCGGCGGCGTTCTCGACCTGCTCGGGGGTGCCGCCGAGGACCTCGGCGAGGCCGCCCGCGGCCATCGAACAGGCGGAGCCGACCTCGCCCTGGCAGCCGACCTCGGCGCCGGAGATGGAGGCGTTCTCCTTGAAGAGCATGCCGATGGCGCCGGCCGCGAGGAGGAAGCGGACGATGCCGTCCTCGTCGGCGCCCGGGATGAAGTTCAGGTAGTAGTGCAGGACGGCCGGGATGATCCCGGCGGCGCCGTTGGTCGGCGCGGTGACCACCCGGCGGCCGGAGGCGTTCTCCTCGTTGACCGCCATCGCGTAGAGGGTCACCCACTCCATCGCGTTGGCCGGCCCGATGCCCTCGGCGCGCAGCGTCCGCGCCGCGGCGGCCGCCCGGCGGCGGACCTTCAGGCCGCCCGGCAGGATGCCCTCGCGGGTCATGCCGGCCCGCACGCACTCCTGCATCACGGACCAGATCTCCAGCAGCCCGGTGCGGATCTCCTCCTCGCTGCGCCAGGCCTTCTCGTTCTCCAGCATCAGGCCGGAGATCGACAGCCCGGTCTCCCGGCTGAGCCGCAGCAGCTCGTCACCGGTGCGGAAGGGGTACTTCAGCACGGTGTCGTCGGGCTTGACCCGGTCCGCGCCGATGGCGTCCTCGTCCACCACGAAGCCGCCGCCGACCGAGTAGTAGGTCTTCTCCAGCAGGGTCGAGCCGTCCGCCGCGTACGCCCACAGGGTCATGCCGTTGGCGTGGTACGGCAGCGAGCGGCGGCGGTGCAGGACCAGCTGGCTGTCCGGGTCGAAGTCGATGGTGTGCTCGCCGAGCAGGCTGATCCGCTTCTCGGCGATGATCCGCTCGACGTCCTTGTCGGCCTGGTCGACGTCGACGGTGCGGGGCGAGGCGTCCTCCAGGCCCAGCAGGACGGCCTTCGGGGTGCCGTGGCCGTGGCCGGTGGCGCCGAGCGAGCCGTACAGCTCGGCGCGCACGCCGGTGACCCCGTCCAGCAGGCCTTCGGTGCGCAGTCGGCGGGCGAACATCCGGGCGGCGCGCATCGGGCCCACGGTGTGGGAGCTCGACGGGCCGATGCCGATGGAGAAGAGGTCGAAGACGCTGATGGCCACGGGGGACGTCCTTGTCTGGTCTCGTGGAAGGACTTGCAGGCAGGGGAGGGCTGACACGGGACGGGGCACCGCACGCACTGTCCAGTGTGCGCGGTGCCCCGGGGTCCCCAGGTACGCCGGCGGGGTGAGGCCGGTCACCTGTTCCTGAGCCCGACCGGGCCCTGGAAGGACTACTCCTGGTTGCCCAGGTTGGGGTACAGCGGGTACTTGTCGGCCAGGGCGGTGACCCGGGCCTTGAGGGCGGCGGCGACGGTCTCGTCGAAGGCGGGCTTGAGCGCCTCGGCGATGATGTCGGCGACCTCGCGGAAGTCCTCGGCCTGGAAGCCGCGGGTGGCCAGGGCCGGGGTGCCGATGCGCAGGCCCGAGGTGACCATCGGCGGGCGCGGGTCGTTCGGGATCGCGTTGCGGTTGACGGTGATGCCGACCTCGTGCAGCCGGTCCTCCGCCTGCTGGCCGTCGAGCTGGCTGTTGCGCAGGTCGACCAGGACCAGGTGGACGTCGGTGCCGCCGGACAGCACGCTGGCGCCGGCCTCGGCCACGTCGGCCTGGAGCAGGCGCTCGGCGAGGATGCGGGCGCCGTCCAGGGTGCGCTGCTGGCGCTCCTTGAACTCCTCCGAGGCCGCGACCTTGAAGGCGACCGCCTTGCCGGCGATCACGTGCTCCAGCGGGCCGCCCTGCTGGCCGGGGAAGACCGCGGAGTTGATCTTCTTGGCGAACTCGGCCTTGGACAGGATGACGCCGCCACGCGGGCCGCCCAGGGTCTTGTGGGTGGTGGTGGTGACCACGTCCGCGTAGGGCACCGGGTTCGGGTGCAGCCCGGCGGCCACCAGGCCGGCGAAGTGCGCCATGTCCACCATGAGCAGCGCGCCGACCTCGTCGGCGATCCGGCGGAACGCGGCGAAGTCGAGCTGGCGCGGGTAGGCCGACCAGCCGGCGATGATCAGCTTCGGCTGGTGCTCCTTGGCGAGGCGCTCGACCTCGGCCATGTCGACCTGGCCGGTCTTCTCGTCCACGTGGTACGCGGCCACGTTGTAGAGCTTGCCGGAGAAGTTGATCTTCATGCCGTGGGTCAGGTGGCCACCGTGGGCCAGGCTCAGGCCCAGGATGGTGTCGCCCGGCTGGATCAGCGCGAACATCGCGGCGGCGTTGGCCTGCGCGCCCGAGTGCGGCTGGACGTTGGCGTGCTCGGCGCCGAACAGGGCCTTGATGCGGTCGATCGCGATCTGCTCGACCACGTCGACGTGCTCGCACCCGCCGTAGTAGCGGCGGCCGGGGTAGCCCTCCGCGTACTTGTTGGTGAGGACCGAACCCTGCGCCTCCATGACCGCCACCGGGGCGAAGTTCTCGGAGGCGATCATCTCCAGGGTGGTCTGCTGGCGGTGCAGCTCGGCGTCGACCGCGGCGGCGATCTCCGGGTCGAGGGCGTGCAGGGACTGGTTGAGAACCGTCATGGTGTGGTCTTCCCGGTGGAGGAGAGCGGAGGGACGGTGGGGGCGGGCCGGCGAGCGGCCCGCCCGGTCACGGGCTGGTCAGCCGCCGATGAAGGCGGTGTACTCGTCCGCGCTGAGCAGCGTGTCGGTGGCCTCGACGCGCACCTTGAACAGCCAGGCGTTCCCGAACGGGTCCGCGTTCACGGAGGCCGGGTCGTCGATGACGTCCTGGTTGATCTCGGTGACCTCGCCGGTGGCCGGGGAGAACAGGTCGCTGACCGACTTGGTGGACTCCAGCTCGCCGCAGGTCTCACCGGCGGTCACGGTGTCGCCGACCGCGGGCAGCTGCACGTAGACGATGTCACCGAGCGCGGTGGCGGCGTGCTCGGTGATGCCGACCGTGGAGACACCGTCCTCGGCGGCCGTCAGCCACTCGTGCTCCTTGGTGTACTGCAGGTGCTGGGGGTTGCTCATGGCGTCATTCTCCAGGATGGGAAGCGGGCACGACGAAGCGGGCCGCCGCGCGGACGGCTGCGACGTGCGTGTATGGGAAAAACGGGGGCGGGACGAAGACTCAGCGGGCGCGCTTGTAGAACGGCAGCGCCACGACCTGGACGGGCTCGTGCTTGCCGCGGACGTCCACCGCGACGGTGGTGCCGGGCTCCGCGTGGGCGGCGTCGACGTAGGCCATCGCGATCGGCTGGCCGAGCGTCGGGGACGGCGCGCCGGAGGTGATCCGGCCGATCGGCTCGCCCTCGGTGGAGACCACGGTGTACTCGGCGCGCGGCACCCGCTTGCCCTCGGAGACCAGGCCGACCAGCTTCTTCGGCGGGTTGGTCTCGGCCGCGGCGGCGGCCTGCTCCAGCGCCTTGCGGCCGACGAAGGCGCCCTCGTTGGTGGTCTTGTCGAAGCGGACGACCCGGCCCAGGCCGGCGTCGAACGGGGTCAGGTCGGTGGACAGCTCGTGCCCGTACAGCGGCATGCCGGCCTCCAGGCGCAGCGTGTCGCGGCAGGACAGGCCGCACGGGATCAGGCCGTGGCCCTCGCCGGCGGCGGTCAGCGCCTGCCAGACGGGCTCGGCGTCGACCGGGTGGCAGAAGATCTCGAAGCCGTCCTCGCCGGTGTAGCCGGTGCGGGCGAGCAGCACGTCGCGGCCGGCCACCTGGGCCGGGAGGATCGCGTAGTACTTCAGGCCGGGCAGGTCGGCGTCGGTGGTCTTCGCCAGGATGCCGGTGGCCTCCGGGCCCTGGACGGCGATCAGCGCGTAGGTGTCGCGGTCGTCGGTGACGACGGCGTCGAAGCCCTTGGCGCGGGCGATCAGCTCGTCGAGGACCAGCTGGGCGTTCGAGGCGTTGGCGACGACCAGGAAGGCGTCCTCGCGCAGGCGGTAGACGATCAGGTCGTCCAGGATGCCGCCGTCCTCGGCGCAGATCATGGTGTAGCGGGCGCGCAGCACGCCGAGCGCGGAGACGAAGCCGACCAGCGCGTGGTCCAGCATCTCGCCGGCCTGCGGGCCGGTGACGGTGATCTCGCCCATGTGCGAGAGGTCGAACAGGCCGGCCTTGGTGCGGACGGCGAGGTGCTCCTCGCGCTCGCTGCCGTAGCGCAGCGGCATGTCCCAGCCGGCGAAGTCGGTCATGGTCGCGCCGAGGGCGCGGTGCAGCGCGTCGAGCGCGGTCAGGCGGAGGGACGACATGGCCAGGAACTCCTCGGTCGGGGCACTCAGGGGTGCACGCACCGGATCGGACCCGCTCGGGGGCCGACCCTGCGCGCGGGCATGCGGCGGCGTGGGTCTCCCCATCTGTCGTCGAACCTGAGAGCTTCACCGCCCGCCGCCCGCAGCCGTTTCCAGCTTGGGGGACAGCATGACGGCTTGCACCGTGGGTGGGCACACGACATGGCCGTGCGCCGCTTTCCAGATGTGCCTAACCCGTGCGGTAGGGGTGCCTGAGAGATTCCGGGGAGGACTTGCTCCTTCGGCGCCGGCTGTGCCTGAGCGGCACTCCGGGCTCTCCCGCGCGGGTTCGAGCGGCCGGTGTGGAGTTGTAGGGGCCCGCGGCGCATGCCGTCGGACGGGCACATCATGGCACGTCCCGGGCGACGAGGGGAGGGGGGACCCGGTCACACCGCGCGGTATCCGGACACGGGCCCCGGACGGCACCCGAACACGAGCCCTAAAGAGGAAGGCCCCGGGGCCGCAGGGCCCGTCTTCGAACGCCCGCCTGCGGGGCGACGCCGGGGCACGCACCTCGCCGCGTTGTCGTCGGTCACCAATGCTCCGCAGTGGCTCCCTCCTCCGCCTTGCGATGCACGCACCCCAACGCCGCCCCGCCCGCCCTTCGGGCGGACGACGGGCGTTCGAAGACGGGCCCTAGACTGCTGCGCGTCGGCGCAGCAGTGGGCGGCCGACCGGCAGAGGGCGGAATCGGCGGCGCATGGGGTACCCGGTGGAGCAGCAGCAGGGGTGGGGCGGACCGGAGGAGGCGCCGGCGGGCGGCTCCTGGCCGGCCAACGAGCTGGAGCAGGTGCTGACCGCGGCCCTGGGGGACCCGGGCGCGACGCCGCGGGTGATCGAGGTGCTGGCGCGCAGCCAGGTGTGGGTGCCGCTGCCGGCCGGGGCCGACCCGCAGGGGCAGTCGCTGGACCTGCCGACCATCGAGCTGGGTGGCGACCCGTACGTGCCGGTGTTCTCCTCGCAGGAGGTGTTCCTCCAGCAGGCGCCGGGGATGGCCTTCGCGATCGCGCCGGTGTGGGAGTTCGCCCGCGGGCTGCCGCTGGGCCTGGGCATCGCGGTGAACCCGGAGGCGGCGGTGGGCATACCGGTGCCGCCGCAGGGGGTCGCCGAGCTGCGCCGCGGTCCGCGCGTGGACCGCTGGGAGGGCGCCGGCGACGCGTCGGAGCCGACCGGCGGGCGGGTGGCGCTGCGCGAGCCGGTGCCGGGCGAGGACCCGGAGCACTTCCTGGCCGTCTGCCGGAGCGAACTGTCGGCGCTGCCCGGGGTGCTGACCGCCCGCAGGGCGCTGGCCAGCATCGAGGGCGAGCCGACCGTGATGTTCGTGGGCGTCCAGCTGGACGCGGCGGCACCGGCCGATCCGGCCGCGGTGAACGAGGCACTCGGGCGAGCCCTGGGAACCGCGCCGCTGCCCGGCGGCGTCCACCTCGTACTGCTCGACCTCGCCGACGACCCGGTGGTCGAGTGGCTGCTCACCCGGGTACAGCCGTTCTACGCGCGGGTCTGAGCGGGGTCCGTATCAAAGGCACGTCGCCGTGGCGGTGGCCGGTGCCGCGCCATAGGGTGCGTGCAGACGGCCGACGGGTCGGCGGGTTGAGGGAAAGAGGCGCGGCGAGGTGGGCGCATGAGTGCGGGAACGGGAGCGGGCGGTGTGCCGGGGCCCTGGGGCCAGGCACCGGCCGGGCGCCCGGGAGCTGATCCCGGCGCGTTGGAGCGCGCCCTGCGCGACGTCGCGCCGGAGCGCTACGACGCGTACGAGCGGCTGCTGCACGCGCTGGCGGACGGTCAGGTCTGGATGCTGCTGTGGCACGGCACGCCGGGCAGCCCGGACGCCCAGTACGGGAACATGGAGATCAGCGGCCACGGCTACGCGCCGGCCGTCACCTCGTCCGAGCAGCTGACCGCCTCCGGCTGGGCGCGGGCCCACGAGGTGGTCTCGGGCCGGGAGATCGCGGCCTCGCTGTACCGCACCCGCTGGGGCCTGTGGCTCAACCCGCACGCGCCCGGCGGCGGCGTCGGGGTGCCCTGGGCGGACCTCCGGCGGATCGCCGCGGGCCTGGACCGGCTGCCGGCGGGGCCGTTGAAGCTGAGCGAGCCGCAGCTGAACGCCCAGCCGTTCTTCGCGCTGCTGGAGCGGCAGGCCGTCGAGGTGCGCCCGGTGCGGGCGCTGCGCCGGGCCTGGGTGCAGCCCGCGGTGGGGGAGCCGTACCTGGCCATCGGCCTTGACCTGTACGAGAGTTCGCCGCCGGCCGTGGAGGCGGTGCGGGCGCTGATGCAGCGCGCGATCGCGGTGGCCCCGGAGGGGCTCGCGGTGTCCACGGTGGCGATGTCGGACGAGTACGACCCGGTGGCGCTGTGGATGCGCGCCAACGCGCGGCCGTTCTTCGACCGGGAGGCGGGGCGCCCGCCGACCGGCCCGTACCCGCCGGTGCCCCCGCCGCCGTACCCCGGGCAGTCGATGCCGGGCTACGCGTACGGCACCCAGCCGCCGGCCCAGGGCTGGCAGCAGCAGCAACAACAGCAACAGCCGCCGCAGCGGCCGTGGCCCGGCTACCCCGGGAACTGATCCCCAAAACCCATTCCGCGAAGCCGACTTGATTGTCCATCAAGTCGGCTTCGATGCTTTCCGGACGAATTTCCGGATGTGTGCTCCGGTCATCTTGACATGGCAGTAACAGCTATGTGAAGAGGTATATGCGGAAGATCGGGGAGGTGCATGTGCGCAGATCACAGTTGGGCATCTGTCGGTTGGCAGGGCTGGCGCAAGTCAGTTCGGATGGCAGAGAGTTCTGCGCAACGCACCGCGCGTGCTGGAACCCCACAAAGGTGAGCGCGCACGCCGACAGCCCCGCCCACGCGACGCCCATCCCGCGTGGTGGCAGTGCCCGTGCACCACTCACTGCCGTCAAGACCGCTCCTCCACAGCACTTCCGCACGTCCGCAGCCGCACCGCCGAAGCCGGCGACCGGCACCCGTGGGCCGGCCACCGTCGGCGAGGGGACCAACTGACCATGACCGCATCCGTGACCACCGCCGGGAACGAACCGGAGGCACCAGCCGCCGAGAGCCCGGCCAAGAAGATCGAGGGCCGCTCCCTCGGCCAGATCGCCTGGACCCGCTTCAAGCGGGACAAGGCCGCCGTCGCCGGCGGCGTCGTGGTGATCGTGCTGATCCTGCTCGCCCTGCTGGCGAAGCCGATCGAGTCGTTGTTCGGGCTCGACCCGGACGCCCTCCACCAGGACCTCCTGGACGCCGACCTCGGTGGTCTGCCGTTCGGTGACTGGGGCGGCATGAGCATGGACCACCCGCTCGGCATCGACCCGCTGCAGGGCCGTGACCTGCTCACCCGCGTCATCGAGGGCTCCTGGGTCTCCCTGCTGGTCGCCTTCGGCGCGACCGTCCTGTCCAACACCATCGGCACCGTGCTCGGCATCATGGCCGGCTACTACGGCGGTTGGGTCGACACCGTGATCAGCCGGGTGATGGACGTCTTCCTGGCGTTCCCGCTGCTGCTGTTCGCCATCGCGATCTCGACCTCGCTCCAGGGCGGCGCGTTCGGCCTGCACGGCCTGCCGCTGCACATCCTGGTGCTGATCTTCGTGATCGGCTTCTTCAACTGGCCCTACATGGGCCGGATCGTGCGCGGCCAGACGCTCTCGCTGCGCGAGCGCGAGTTCGTCCACGCGGCCCGCAGCCTGGGTGCCCGCGGCCCGTTCATCCTGTTCAAGGAACTGCTGCCCAACCTGGTCGGTCCGATCCTGGTCTACTCGACCCTGCTGATCCCGACCAACATCCTCTTCGAGGCCGGGCTGAGCTTCCTCGGCGTCGGCATCCAGCCCCCGCAGGCCTCCTGGGGCGGGATGCTCCAGGACGCGATCCGGTACTACCAGGTGGACCCCCAGTACATGGTGGTCCCCGGCCTGGCGATCTTCGTCACCGTGCTCGCCTTCAACCTGCTCGGCGACGGCCTGCGCGACGCCCTCGATCCCAAGAACAACTGACCGAGCGTCATCGAGCAGCCCTGAACGATCGACTGACCCCGTGTCAGGACACTCCACCGCCTCCACATCCCCAAGGGGTTGATCTCACCCATGCGTAGGTCCCGTACCGTCGCCCTGACCGCGGCGGCTGCCGCCGCGGTCCTGGTCGTGACCGGTTGCACCAGCTCGTCGAAGAGCGGCGGCTCCTCCTCGGCCTCCGGCTCCGCCGGGGGCGGCGCCAACGCGGCCACCAAGAGCATCGTCAACGCCTCGGACAAGAAGGGCGGGACGGTGACCTTCGAGATGAAGGGCACCCCGGACTCGCTCGACCCGGGCAACACGTACTACGCGTACATCTACAACTTCTCGCGTCTGTACGCCCGTTCGCTGACCACCTTCAACCCGGCGCCGGGCGAGGAGGGCAACAAGCTCGTCCCGGACCTGGCCGAGTCGGAGGGCAAGCAGAGCGCGGACGGCCTGACCTGGACGTACAAGCTGCGCGCGGGCCTGAAGTACGACGACGGCACCCCGATCACCTCGAAGGACGTCAAGTACGCCGTCGAGCGCTCCAACTTCACGGACGTGCTCACCAACGGCCCGACGTACTTCCGCAACCTGCTGGTGGACAACCCGACGCCGTACCAGGGTCCGTTCAAGGACAAGGAGGGCGGCCTCAACTCGATCGAGACGCCCGACGACCTCACCGTCGTCTTCCACCTCCAGCACCCGTTCGCGGACTTCGACTACCTGGTCGCCACCCCGCAGACCGCTCCGGTCCCGCAGCCGAAGGACACCGGCGCCGACTACGTCAAGCACATCGTGTCCTCGGGCTCCTACAAGTTCGAGTCCTACGAGGACGGCAAGCAGGCCGTCCTGGTGCCGAACCCCAACTGGGACAAGAGCACCGACCCGATCCGCAAGCAGCTCGGCGACAAGATCGTGCTCCGGTTCAACATCGACCAGGCCACCATCGACAAGGACCTGCTGGCCGGCAACGCCCAGGTCGACCTCGGCGGCACCGGCGTCGACCCGCAGACCCAGGCGCAGATCCTCCAGGACCCGAAGCTCAAGGCCAACACGGACAACGCCTACGGCGGCCGCCTGGTCTACCTGGCGATCAACTCCAAGCTCGCGCCGTTCGACAACGTCGAGTGCCGCAAGGCGGTCCAGTACGCGGTCGACAAGGTCTCGGTGCAGACCGCCCTGGGCGGCCCGATCCGCGGCCAGGTCGCCAACACGGTGCTCCCGCCGGACATCCCGGGCCACCAGGACTTCAACACCTTCGAGACCAAGGACAACAAGGGCGACGAGGCCAAGGCCAAGGACGCCCTGAAGGCCTGCGGCAAGGAGGGCGGCTTCAACACCGTCATCTCCGCCCGCACCGAGCGCGCCACCGAGATCGCCGGCGCGACCTCGATCCAGGCGGCGCTGAAGAAGATCGGCATCAGCGCCGAGATCCAGCAGTACCCGTCGTCCAAGTACCTGACCGACAACGCCGGTTCGCCGAAGTTCGCGGCGGACCACAACATCGGCCTGATGATGATGCAGTGGGGCGCCGACTGGCCGACCGGCTACGGCTTCCTCCAGCAGATCGTCGACGGCCGCGCGGTCAAGGACACCGGCAACAACAACCTGGGCCAGCTGAACGACCCGGCGGTCAACAAGCTGATCGACGACGTCGCCGTCAACCCGGACAAGGCGGCCCGCGAGAAGATGTACGCGGACATCGACAAGAAGGTCATGGACTCGGCGGTCTACGTCCCGCTGACCTACTTCAAGGTCTTCCTGTACCGCCCGTCCAACGCCACCAACCTGGCCTCCACGTCGGCGTTCTCGGGTCAGTACGACTACCTGAACATCGGCACCACCAAGTAAGAGCCTGGCTCCGCATCCCTGAAGGCAGGTGAAGGCAGCGGCGCCCGCCGCCGTCCGGAAGACCCCGGACGGCGGCGGGCCGCCGGAGCCGCCCAACTGTGTTTGCCTACATCATCCGCAGGATCCTCGCGGCCCTGGTGCTACTACTGGTCGTCAGCGCCGTCACCTTCGCGATCTTCTTCCTGCTCCCGCGCATCGCCGGTGAGACGGCCGACCAACTGGCCGCCCAGTTCATCGGGAAGAGCCCGTCCCCCGAGACGATCGCGGCGGTCAAGCAGAACCTCGGCCTCGACCAGCCGCTGTACGCCCAGTACTGGAAGTTCCTCAAGGGCCTGGTCGCCGGCGCCGAGTACAACTTCGGGCCGGAACCGGCCACCTGCCACGTGCCCTGCTTCGGCTACTCCTTCAAGAACCACCTCGAAGTCTGGCCCGAGCTGTCCAAGCGGATCCCGACGACCATCTCGCTCGCCGCCGGCGCGGCCGTGCTCTGGCTGGTCTCCGGCGTCGCCACCGGCGTCGTCTCCGCCCTCAAGCCGAAGTCGATCTTCGACCGGCTCTCCATGGGCATCGCGCTCGCCGGCGTCTCGCTGCCGGTCTTCTTCACCGGCGCGCTGCTGCTCACGCTGTTCAGCTACGAGTGGCCGATCCTGGACAACCTGCAGTACGTGGACTTCACGGACAACCCGCTGATGTGGGCCCGCAACCTGATCCTGCCGTGGATCTCGCTGGCCTTCCTCTACTCCGCGCTCTACGCCCGGCTCACCCGCGCCGGAATGCTGGAGACGATGAGCGAGGACTACATCCGCACCGCCCGGGCCAAGGGCCTGGCCGAGGGCAAGGTCGTCGCCCGGCACGGGCTGCGCGCCGCGCTCACCCCGATCGTCACGATCTTCGGCATGGACCTCGGGCTGCTGCTCGGCGGCGCGCTGATCACCGAGCAGGTCTTCTCGCTCCAGGGCGTCGGCCAGTTCGCCGTCCAGGCGATCACCGACAACGACCTGCCCAAGATCCTCGGCGTCACCCTGCTCGCCGCCTTCTTCATCGTCGTCTGCAACCTCGTGGTCGACCTCCTGTACGCCCTCGTCGACCCCCGGGTGAGGCTCTCGTGACCGACCTCCAGAAGACCCCGGCGGACGCCGCGCAGAGCCCGTCCGGCGACCCCTTCCTCTCCGTGCGCGACCTGCGGATCCACTTCGACACCGACGACGGCCTGGTCCGCTCGGTGGACGGGGTCAGCTTCGACCTGCACAAGGGGCGCACCCTCGGCATCGTCGGCGAGTCCGGCTCCGGCAAGTCCGTCACCTCGCTGGGCATCATGGGCCTGCACCGCTCCAAGCGGGCCCGGATCAGCGGCGAGATCCGGCTGAACGGCGAGGACCTGATCGCGGCCGGCCCGGACCGGGTGCGCCAACTGCGCGGCCGTGAACTGGCGATGATCTTCCAGGACCCGCTGACCGCGATGCACCCCTACTACACGGTGGGGCAGCAGATCGTCGAGGCCTACCGGGTGCACCACCCCCAGGCCTCCAAGAAGCAGGCCAGGGCCCGCGCCGTCGAGATGCTCGACCGGGTCGGCATCCCGCAGCCCGACCGCCGGGTGGACGACTACCCGCACCAGTTCTCCGGCGGCATGCGCCAGCGCGCGATGATCGCCATGGCGCTGGTCAACGACCCCTCGCTGCTGATCGCCGACGAGCCCACCACCGCCCTGGACGTCACCGTCCAGGCGCAGATCCTGGACCTCATCCGCGACCTCCAGGAGGAGTTCGGCTCCGCCGTCATCATCATCACCCACGACCTCGGGGTGGTCGCCGAACTGGCCGACGACGTCCTGGTCATGTACGGCGGCAAGTGCATCGAGCGCGGCCCGGCCGAGACCCTCTTCGACGCGCCCGAACACCCCTACACCTGGGGCCTGCTGGGTTCGATGCCGCGACTGGACCGGGAGCTCCAGGAGCGGCTGGTGCCGGTCAAGGGCACCCCGCCCAGCCTGATCAACGTGCCGTCCGGCTGCGCGTTCCACCCGCGCTGCCCGTACGCCGCCCTGACCGACGGGCGCTCCACGAGCGAGACCCCGGTGCTGGCCGAGGCCGCGCCCGGGCACTTCGCGGCCTGCCACCTGGCGGCCGGCGAGCGGCACCGCATCTTCGCCGAAGAGATCGCGCCCCTGCTGTGAGCCCGGCCTCGTACCACCTTCCTGGAGAGAACCGATGACGGACACTCAGGCGGCGTCGATCCCGTCGCCGGCCCCCGCCCCCGGCCGCGAGCCGCTGCTGAAGGTGGCCGGTCTGACCCGGCACTTCCCGATCCGCAGCGGTCTGATGCGGCGCCAGACCGGCGCGGTGCGGGCCGTCGACGGCATCGACTTCACGGTCAACGCCGGCGAGACCCTGGGCGTCGTGGGCGAGTCCGGCTGCGGCAAGTCGACCATGGGCCGACTCGTCACCCGGCTCGACGAGCCGACCGGCGGGACCATCGAGTTCGAGGGCACCGACATCACCCACCTGGGCGTCGGGGCGATGCGGCCGCTGCGCCGCGACATCCAGATGATCTTCCAGGACCCGTACTCCTCGCTGAACCCCCGGCACACCGTCGGCACCATCGTCGGCGCGCCGTTCAGGCTCCAGGACGCGGTGCCGGAGGGCGGCCTCAAGAAGGCCGTCCAGGAGCTGCTGGAGCTGTGCGGGCTCAGCCCCGAGCACTACAACCGCTACCCGCACGAGTTCTCCGGCGGCCAGCGCCAGCGCATCGGCATCGCCCGGGCGCTCGCGCTGAAGCCGAAGATGATCGTCGCGGACGAACCGGTCTCCGCGCTGGACGTCTCGATCCAGGCGCAGGTGGTCAACCTGCTGGACGACCTCCAGACGGAGCTCGGGCTGACCTACCTGATCATCGCGCACGACCTCTCGGTGGTCCGGCACGTCTCGGACCGGGTCGCGGTGATGTACCTCGGCAAGATCGTGGAGATCGCCGACCGGGACTCGCTCTACCGCAGCCCGAAGCACCCGTACACCACCGCGCTGATGTCCGCCGTGCCCGTCCCCGACCCGCGCCGCCGCCAGCGCGCGGGCCGCGAGCGCATCCTGCTCAAGGGCGACGTCCCCTCGCCGATCAACCCGCCCAGCGGCTGCCGCTTCCGCACCCGGTGCTGGAAGGCGCAGGACGTGTGCGCGAGCCAGGAGCCGCCGCTGGTGACGCTCGGGACCGGGCACCAGGTGGCGTGCCACTTCCCCGAGAACGCTCCGGAGAACGCCCCGGCGGACGCCACGGCCTGAGGCCCTCGACGAGAAGAGGCCGCCCGCCCGGGCTCGCGGGGCGGGCGGCCTCTTCGTCGAGACGTTCGTATTCGTCGAGACGGTCGTATCCGGATCATGAGCGTTTACCGGAGCACTCCGGGACATCGGGTACACATGGACGGTGACATCCCAGCTCTTCCCGTCCGAGGTGCAGCAGTCGCTGGACCTCGTCGGCATCTTCGTCTTCGCCCTCTCCGGGGGCCTGCTCGCCGTCCGCAAGAACATGGACATCTTCGGGATCTGTGTGCTGGCCGAGGCCACCGCCCTGGGCGGCGGGGTGATGCGCGACCTGGTCATCGGGGCCACCCCGGTCGCCGCGTTCACCAACCTCGGCTACTTCCTGACCCCGCTCGCCGCCGGGCTGGTGGTGTTCTTCCTGCACCCGGAGGTCGAGCGGATCAACCGGGCCGTGCAGACCCTGGACGCCCTCGGGCTCGGGCTGTTCTGCGTGACCGGCACCGCCAAGGCGCACGACTTCGGCCTCGGCGCGGTCGCGGCGATCGCGCTCGGCATGGTGACCGCGGCCGGCGGCGGCGTGATCCGCGACGTGCTGGCCGGGGAGATCCCCTCGCTGCTGCGCTGGGACCGCGAGATCTACGCCGTCCCGGCCCTGGTCGGCGCCACCGTGGTCGCGCTGCTGATCGGCACGAACCGGCTCACCGGCGTGACCGGCACCGCGGCCGCGCTCACCGCCTTCGGGCTGCGGATGCTCGCGCTGAAGTACGGCTGGCGTGCCCCGCGGGCCTGGCACCGCAACGGTTCTCGCACCAGCGAGGAGTAGGCGAGCCGCCGTACGCGAGCGAGATCGCCTCGGCGGTGCAGAGCAGTTCCGGCACCATCCGGGCCAGTTCGGCCGACGGCACCTCGCTCGCCGGGGCGCTCAGCGCGCAGGCCGCCACCGTCCGCCCGCCGCTGCCCGCGACCGGCGCGGCCACGCAGGTCACCGGCTCCCGGTGCTCGTAGGACTCGGCCGCCCAGCCCCGGCGGCGCACCGCCGCCAGCTCGGGCTCCTCGCGCTCGCCGTCCGCGGCCAGCCCGGCGAGCAGCACCCGGCCGACCGCCGTCCCGTCGACCGGGGCCCGGCGCCCGATCCGGGACGGCTCGGCACCCGGCGGCCCGGCCACCTCGTCCAGGTAGAGCACCTCGCCGTCGTGCAGCACGGCCAGCCGGACGGTGTAGCCGCAGCGGGCGTTGAGCGCGGCCAGGTACGGCGCGGCGACCTGCCGGACGTCGAAGTCCTCCAGCGCGCGGTGGGCCAGCGAGAGCACCCGGCCGCCGATCCGGTAGCGCAGGTCCGGCTGGCGGCGGGCGAAGCCGTGCTCCTCCAGGGTGCGCAGCAGCCGCAGGGCGGTGGACTTGTGCACCCCGAGGCTGCTGGCGGCCTGCTCCAGCGAGAGCGGCGCGTCGCCGAGTGCGTCGAGCAGGGTCAGCGCGCGGTCGACCGACTGCGACATGGCGTTTCCCGTGGATCCGGCTGACTGGTGGCGTCAGGCTAACCGCTGGGTGGCGCAGTGGTGCAAACCAGTGCCGGACGCGGCCGTCCGGCAGCGGTGCGCCGGCCCCGGCCCGGGGCGTGCGCGGCCGGTGGCCTGATCGGTCCGTAGGGCTGGATGGCCGCGCGACGGGGCGCTCTACAATCGGATGGTTATGCCATACCTGGACCATGCGGCGACCACGCCGATGCTGCCCGAGGCGATCGCCGCGATGACGGCGCACCTGGGGGTGGTCGGCAACGCCTCGGCCCTGCACGCGGCCGGCCGCCGGGCCCGCCGGGTGGTCGAGGAGTCCCGGGAATCGCTGGCCGATTCGCTGGGCGCCCGCCCCAGCGAGATCGTCTTCACCGGCGGCGGCACCGAGTCCGACAACCTGGCGGTCAAGGGCCTGTACTGGGCCCGCCGGGACGCCGACCCGGCCCGCACCCGGGTGCTGTGCAGCCCGGTCGAGCACCACGCGGTGCTGGACGCGGTGCACTGGCTCTCCGAGCACGAGGGCGCCGACGTCGAGTACCTGCCGGTGGACGAGTACGGGCGGGTGCACCCCGAGGCGCTGCGCGAGGCGATCGAACGGGATCCGGCCGCCGTGGCGCTGGTCACCGTGATGTGGGCCAACAACGAGGTCGGCACCGTCCAGCCGGTGCGCGAACTGACCGCCGTGGCGGCCGAGTACGGCATCCCGGTGCACGCCGACGCGGTGCAGGCGCTCGGTCAGGTCCCGGTCTCCTTCGCCGAGTCCGGCCTCACCGCGCTCACCGTCACCGGGCACAAGATCGGCGGCCCGTTCGGCATCGGCGCGCTGCTGCTCTCCCGGGGCGCCTCGCCCGTACCGCTGCTGCACGGCGGCGGGCAGGAGCGCGACGTGCGCTCCGGCACCCTGGACGCCCCCGGCGCGGCCGGCTTCGCGGCCGCCGCGACACTCGCCGTGGAGCGGCGGGCCGAGCACGCCGTCACGCTGGGCGCGCTGCGCGACGAGCTGGTGGCCTCGGTGCTGGCCGCCGTCCCGGACGCGATCCTCAACGGCGACCCGACGGCCGAGGGCCGGCTGCCCGCCAACGCGCACTTCTCCTTCCCCGGCTGCGAGGGCGACGCGCTGCTGATGCTGCTGGACGCCCAGGGCATCGAGTGCTCCACCGGCTCGGCCTGCTCGGCCGGGGTGCCGCAGCCCAGCCACGTGCTGCTCGCCATGGGCGTCGACCCGCTGCTGGCGCGCGCCTCGCTGCGGTTCTCGCTCGGGCACACCTCGCTGCGGGAGGACGTCACGGCGCTGGCGCAGGCCATCGGGCCCGCGGTGCAGCGGGCGCGCAACGCGGGGCTGGCCTCGGTCCGGCGGTAGGGCATGTACGGGAGCCCCGTACGCTTGTAGTCACCATGACTGACTTCCCTGGTGCCCCGACCACTCCGTCCACCGGCCGCCTGCGCGTGCTCGCGGCGATGTCCGGCGGAGTCGACTCCGCCGTCGCCGCCGCCCGCGCCGTCGAAGCCGGGCACGAGGTGACCGGCGTCCACCTGGCGCTCTCCGCCAACCCGCAGTCCTTCCGGACCGGCGCCCGCGGCTGCTGCACCATCGAGGACTCCCGGGACGCCTGGCGGGCGGCCGACGTGATCGGCATCCCCTTCTACGTCTGGGACCTCGCCGAGCGCTTCCGCGAGGACGTGATCGACGACTTCGTCGCCGAGTACGCGGCCGGGCGCACCCCCAACCCGTGCCTGCGCTGCAACGAGAAGATCAAGTTCGCGGCGCTGCTGGACAAGGCGATCGCGCTGGGCTTTGACGCCGTCTGCACCGGCCACTACGCCCGGATCGTCGACCTGCCCGACGGCTCGCGCGAGCTGCACCGCGCCGTCGACGCCGCCAAGGACCAGTCCTACGTGCTCGGCGTCCTCGACGCCGACCAGCTCGCCCACTCGCTGTTCCCGCTCGGCGACACCACCAAGGAAGCCATCCGCGAGGAGGCCGAGCGCCGCGGCCTGGCCGTCGCGAAGAAGCCCGACAGCCACGACATCTGCTTCATCGCCGACGGCGACACCCAGGGCTTCCTGGCCAAGCACCTCGGCACCGCGACCGGCGACATCCTCGACGTCGACGGCACCAAGCTCGGCGAGCACGACGGCGCGTACGGCTTCACCATCGGCCAGCGCAAGGGCCTGCGGATCGGCCGCCCGGCGGCCGACGGCAAGCCGCGGTACGTCCTGGACATCTCCCCGGTGAACAACACCGTGACGGTCGGCCCGGTCGAGGGCCTCGACGTCACCGGGCTGACCGCCATCCGCCCCCGCTGGTGCGGCACCGAAGCGCTGGCCGACGGCCGCTACACCGCGCAGCTGCGGGCCCACGGCGAGGAGGTGCCGGTGAGCGCCTCGGTGGTCGACGGCGAGCTGCGGGTCCGGCTGGACACCCCGGTGCGGGGCATCGCCCCCGGCCAGGCCGTGGTGCTGTACGACGGCACCCGCGTCGTCGGCTCGGCCACCATCGCCACGACGGAGCGCCCGGCCGTCACCGCCTGATCCCGCGTCATGGGGTGGCCAAGCGGTCACCCCGTGACACGCGTGATCACATTTAGTGCTGGTACATGCCGTCGCCCGCCGACCTCGACCCCGGCACCCAGCTGACCTGCACGCTGACCGACCAGGACATCGTCAACGGCACCATCAGCAACACCGCGACGGCCACCGGCACACCGCCGTCCGGCCCGCCGGTCACCTCGCCCCCGGCCGTCTCCTGCAGCCCGGTGCCGCCGTGCCCGGAGCCGGGGGACGGGTGGAAGACCGCTGCGCCGGCCATCGTCGAGCGCGACCGGAGGGTGCTGATGCTCAGCAGTAGCTGACGTTCCACGTCAACCAGCGAACGGGCCGCTCGTCGGCCCGTTCGCCTTTTTCATGACCTCCTGAGCGGGAGCACCTGGGCGGGCCGGTCGAGCCAGGCCCACTGCGCTTCCGCGGTGACCGTCAGCCCGAAGCGCTCGGGACCGGGGCAGCCGTGCTCCTCCCACCAGCGGTGGGCGGCCTCGACCTCGTCCCAGAGGCGGCGCGGGCCGTACTGCCAGACGATGGGGTGGTCGCCGTCGGTGTCGACGGCGGCCCAGGAGCGGGTGTCGGTGGTCGCGACCCAGAGCCGCTTGTCGTCGGCGTCCCAGGCGGTCCAGGCGTCGCCGAGATGCAGGCCGAGGGCGAACCTGGCCTCCCAGTTGTCGCCAGTGATGTCGTGCGGGGACAGGGAGGTCTGGGATTCCTCCGGAACGTGGTCGTCACGGACGATGTCGCGGAAGATCCGCAGGTCCTGCCGCTGGCCGCGCATGAGCATGAAGGCGGAGTGCGGGCTGAACCGGCCGAGGGCCCGGCCGGGTTCGACGGTGAGCTTGAGCAGGCCCCAGCAGAGCATGGGGTTGTCCCAGGGGGTGAGGATGATGCCGCCGGGGCGCGTCTGCTCGATCCAGGACCACGGGACGCGGCGCACGGAGCAGGTGGAGACGATCCGGTCGTACGGCTGGCGGAGGGGCCAGCCGTCGGCGCCGTCCCCGCAGATCACCTCGACGTTGAGGCCCGATGCGTTGAGGGACGCCCAGGCCGTGCGGGCGATGTCGGAGTCGACCTCGACGGAGGCGACGTGGCCGTCGCCGAGGCGGTGGGCCAGGAGAGCGGCGTTCCAGCCGGTGCCGGTGCCGATCTCCAGGACGTTCATGCCGGGGCGGACGTCGAGGTCGCGGAGCATGCGGACGACGATGGAGGGGGCGGAAGCGGAGGAGGACGGCCAGGCGTCGGCGGGGTCGGGGGGTGCGGTGCCGTCGTTGACCTGGGTGACGATCGGGACGTCGGCGTAGGCCGCCTCGAACCAGCGGTCGTGGTCGGTGGAGAGGTCGCAGGGCTCGTAGTCGCCTTGGGCGTTCTGCAGCCAGAGGCGGTGGGGGAGGAAGTGGTGGCGGGGGACGGCGGTGATGGCCGCCTGCCACTCGCGGGGGACCGGGCCGTCGAGGGATGCCTCGACGGCCCGGAGCAGGGCGCTGTTCGCGGCCTGCTCCGGTCGATGCGTCACTTGTTGTTCTCGTCCTTCTTGCTGTGCTTCGGTTCGGGCGCCGGGCGGGCGCTGTCGGGGGAGGGCTTGCTCGTGCCCGGGTCCTTCTTGTCGCCGTGCTTGCCGTCGCTGGGCTTGTCGGTTCCCCACGTCATGGGTGCTCCTTGGTGGTTGGTGGTTGGTGGTTGGTGGTTCGTGGTTGGTGGCTACCGGTCCGGTGGCCGGGGCGTGGGCGGGTGCGGCGGTTTGGGAGGGGGAGGCTTCGGTTCGCGCCAGGGCATGGCGGTGCTCCTTCGCGTGGGGGAGAGGTGGGTTGGTGTTCCCGCCCGCGCCGCCGGCCCGGCGGCGCGGGCGGGGGTTCAGTGGGGTGCGGAGAGGTCGGCGTGAACGACCTTGCCGAAGGGGAGGGGCGTGACACCCCACCGGCCGTCGGTGAGCCGGTGGATCAGTGCCAGCCCTCTCCCGGAGGTGGCCCCGGGCTCGGCCTTGACCAGCACCGGAATGGCACGGGAGCCGTCCCCGACGAGGAAGCGGACGATCCGATCGCTCGGCCGACGCACGGCCACGATCATGTGCGTCTGGCACCCGGTCTCGAGCGCGTTGGTGGTGAGTTCACTGATGACCACCGACGCGTCGTCCACGAGGTCGTCCAGCCCCCACTCCCGCAGCTTGCCGGAGACGAAGCGGCGGGCAGCCCCCACCGATTCGGCCCGGTAGGGAAGGCAGATGGTCGCCGGCTCCGGGGGCGGGAGGGCAGCGTCGTCCCTCGCGACGTTGGAGAGGAGGGTCATCAGTGCTTCTCCTTGGCGTAGTCATCTCGCTACTGAGAGCATCGCCACAGGAGGGGAGCCGGACTATCACTCTCTGGTGATAGTCCGGCTCCAATAAGTGATGATCAGATGCCGACCCAGTGCGCCATGCTGCTGAGCGTGCCCGGCGTCGACCGGCGTGCGGAGACGAGCCCGGCGACCGTCTCCCGCACCATCGGGTGGTAGCGCATCTGCTGGGGTGCGAGCTCCCGTGCGTGCTGCAAGGACTTCAGTGACTCATCGGAGCGGCCGATCCACAGCTGGGCTCGGGCCACCTCGGCGAGGTGGGCGGCGACCCGTGAAGCCGGCCACTCCGCAGGCATCTGGATCTGCTCTGCGGCCCGTACGGCTTCCGCGTAGCGGTACTGCTCGGAGAGTGTCGCCACCTGGTGCACGGCCACATTGGTCGGGCCGAACGAGAGCCAGTGCACCCGCGTGGCCTCGCCCGTGATCTCGGCGATCCGCGTGGCCTCCGAGATGTGTCCTGTGGCCGCGTCGCCATCCCCGGATCGTGCGGCCAGGACGGCCGCGCCGAGGTGGAGTTGGCCCACTGCGACGTCCCGGACTCGTCCGGAGTCCGCCTGTCCGAGGGTGTGCGCGCCGACCGCGATGAGTCGCTTACCCATCTCGAACTGGCCCGAGCGCAGGTAGACCAGCGAGCGGAGATACTGGCGAACTCCCGCGAGTACCGGGTCGGATCCGCGCTCGGCCGCCCAGGCCATCCGGTCCAGGGCCACCACGCACAGATCCGCGAAACCCAGCTTCGTGGTGATGTCATAGGCCGTGCGATAGGTGCTGGCCAGTACCTGCCACGCCTTCTCGGAGGGCGCCAGGTGTGCGGCCGTCGTCGCCTCGGCGATCAGGGCGGGCAGTGTGCGGGCAGCATCCTTGATGCGCGTCTCGCGGACCATGGCGCACAACTGTTCGGCGGCGGTCTGGAGTTCGGTCATCGGGCGGGCGGCGACATCGGGGTCGGCGCCGAGGTCGTACAGGTCGAGTGCTTCGCGGATCGGCTGGATCAGCACATCGAGCTCGTCCTGCCGCAGCTCGGTCAGGTACGGCTGGCCGGTGAGGTCGACGGTCTGTACAGAGAGGACCCGCGCGACGGCGGCGAGCACGGCGGGTGTGGCCGGCTTGGCTCCCTGCTCGACCTTGGTGAGCATGCTGTATGAAATGTGTGCGCGAGCAGCCAGTTCACGCTGCGTCAGATGGCGAAGCTTGCGATACTGGGCGATGCGTTCGCCGGTGTGCTCGGAGGTGTGCCTGGGCATACGGAGACTCCGTTCGTAGCGACCACTGCGGACGATACTCGCCGAAGGTGGCGGTGGGATCGCACCGGAGCATCGCTTCCGCTAGGGGTTGGGAGTCCGGATTGACCGAGCACCGGGAGTCGTTCCTCTACATCGTCGTCTGCGCCTCTGGGATCGCCGACGGAGTGGGTGAGTTGATTGCGGCCGCCCATGCCGAAGGCTGGAAGGTCGGTGTGATCGCCACTCCCAGTGCCCTCGGCTTCATAGACCAGGAAGCCATCGAAACGCAGACCGGTTATCCGATCCGCTCTGCCTGGCGCACGCCGAAGATCCCGCAGCCGCTGCCTCCGGCCGACGCCATCGCGGTCGCGCCTGCCACGTTCAACACCATCAACAAGTGGGCTGCCGGCATCTCCGACACGCTCGCACTCGGCATACTCTGCGAGGCGTACGGACTCGGTATCCCCGTGGCCGTCCAGCCCTACGTCAACTCCGCTCAGGCTGCCCACCCGGCCTACCCGGAGAGCCTGGCACGGCTTCGCTCGATGGGCGTGCTGATCGGCGACTACGTACCGCACAAGCCCAAGTCCGGCGGTGGCCGCGACAAGTACAACTGGACTCACGTCCTCGACCTGCTCCGTCCGGCACTGCGGGAGAAGGTCAATTCCACCGGGGAGTGACGGGACTCAGGTCCGGTGTGGCACCGGCCATCCGCACCCACGACGGCCGGCACCTGCTGTGACCCGGCGGCCTGCTCGCCGAGCAGGCCGCCGGGGGCGTGGGGGAGCGTAGTGGGTGGGCGCATCCTGATCCCGTCTCGGCGCCCGTGCTCTCCGACGCGGGGCAGTTCTACGGGCCCCAGGGCGCCGACGGCGACCGTCTTGAGGACGAGTTCCGGATCCTGCGGCGCGCGACCGCCAACTCCCTTTCCGTGCGCCGGGTCCGTCAACTGCGCCCGCGGATCGAGGAGCTCGTCTCCCTGCGGCTCGACCAGCTGGAGGCCGCGGGCCCGCCGGCGGACCTCCACGCCCTGCTCGCCGAGCCGCTGCCCGTCGACGTGGTCTGCGAACTGCTCGGCGTACCGGCGGCCGACCGCGACGAATTCCGGGTCTGGACCGCGGACGTCGTCTACCTGGCCGAGCCGGACCGGGTCATCGACGCCCTGGGCAAGCTGAACGACTACATGAGGCCGTTGATGGCCCGCAAGCGTGTCCATCCTGCCGATGACGCGCTCACGGAACTCGTGCGCACCCAGCAGGCCGGGCTGATCGACGAGAACCTCGCCGTCCTCTGGTCGGTGGCGCTGCTCTTCGCCGGCCACGTGACGACCGTGACCCGGATCGGCACCGGCGTCCTCCACCTGCTCGCCCATCCCGAGCAGCGCCGGGAGATGCTGAGCGGCCCCGACCTCCTCGCGGCGACCGTCGACGAACTGCTCAGAGTCAGCCAGCAGGACCTGGGCCTCGTCTGGCGCTGGGCCGCCGTCGACGTCGAGACCCGGGGCGGCCTGATCAAGGCCGGTGACCTGGTCCTGTTCGCCAACGGCCCGGCCTGCCTGGACCCGACCGCCTACCCGGAGCCGGACCGGTTCGACATCCACCGCGAGCAGGGGCCGCACACCGCCTTCGGCGCGGGCCCCCACCTCTGCGTCGGGGCCGCCCTGGCCCGGCTGGAGCTCCAGGTGGTGTTCGAGCTGCTGTTCCGCCGGTTCCCGGGGCTGCGGCTGGCCGTACCTGAGGAGAGCCTGCGCTGGCGGGACAGCCAGTTGACCGGCGGGCTGCTGGAGCTGCCCGTCACCTGGTGACGGAGCCCGTGACGGAGCCGGTGACGAGTCCGCAGACGTAATCCCGGTGAGACGCGCAAGCTCCGCGTGATAGACCAGACGACATTATGAACATCTGTGTCTTCTGCTCCGCGTACTCCCTCGACGACCGCTACTCCGCCCCCGCCGCGGACTTCGCCCGGCTCCTCGGGGAGGGCGGGCACACCCTCGTCTGGGGTGGCTCGAACGCCGGCCTGATGGGGCTCCTCGCCGACGAGGTGAAGGCGGCGGGCGGCCGGACCGTCGGGGTGATGGTCGAGATGCTGCGGCACAAGGCGTACGTCGGCGCCGACGAGCTGGTGTGGACCGCCGACCTCGCCGAGCGCAAGGCGGAGCTGGCCGCGCGGGCGGACGCGATCGTCGTGCTGGTCGGCGGGCTGGGCACCATGGACGAGGTCACCGAGGTGCTGGAGCTCAAGAAGCACGGCCGCTTCGAGAAGCCGGTGGTCGTCCTGGACACCGAGGGCTTCTACGCGGGCCTGCGCACCCAGATGGAGCGGATGGACGCCGAGGGCTTCCTGCCCCGCCCGCTCGCCGAGCTGATCACCTTCGCGGACACGCCCGCCGAGGTGTTTGCGCAGCTCAAGGCCTGAGAGGATCGGGACCATGGCTGCACACCTGATCACCGGCGCCGGCTCCGGCATCGGCGCCGTCCTGACCGAGAAGCTCGCCGAGCGCGGGGACGAGCTCTGGCTGCTGGCCCGCGACGCCCGTCGGGGCGCCGAGCTGCGCGAGCGCTTCCCCGGGGCGAAGACCCTGTCCGGTGACCTCGGGAACCCGGGCAAGCTGTCCTGGGCCCTCGGGCACCAGCAACTGCCCGTCCGGCTGGACTCGCTGCTGCACGTCGCCGGCATGGTCGAGCTCGGTACGGTCGGCGACCTGACCCCGAAGGCCTGGCAGGAGACGCTCAACGTCAACCTGATCGCGCCCGCCGAACTCACCCGGCTGCTGCTGCCGACCCTGCGGCTCGCCAAGGGCCACGTGCTGTTCGTCAACTCCGGCGCCGGCCTGAACGCCCACGCCGAGTGGTCGGCGTACGCGGCCAGCAAGCACGGCCTCAAGGCGCTCGCCGACTCGCTGCGCCAGGAGGAGCACGCCAACGGGGTCCGGGTCACCTCCGTCTACCCCGGCCGCACCGCCACCGCGATGCAGGTCAAGGTGCACCAGCAGGAGGGCAAGGAGTACGACGCCGACCGCTGGATCGAGCCCGAGTCCGTCGCGAAGGCGATCCTCGCGGCCCTGGACGCCTCGCGGGACGCGGAGATCACCGACATCACCGTCCGCCCCGGGCGGTAGTGCACCGCGTGGGAAGTCGGCCCGGCCGACTTCCCACGCGTTCAGCGGGGGCCGTCCGGCTGAGTAGGCTCGGGCGGGTGAGCACCCCACATCCCTTCCCCGACCTGCGCGGCGCCGCCACCGGCGTCGGCTCGCTGCCCGGCACCGACGCCCGGGAGGCCGCCAAGACCTCCACCGGGGCACTGGAGCACCTGCCGTTCCTGCCCGAGCTGCCCGCGCGCGGGCCGGGCGCCGACATGATCGGCCGCGGCGCCGGCCTGCTGGTCGAGCTGTTCGCGCAGACCGAGCCGAGCGGCTGGCGGTTCACCGACCGTCCCGGCCGGGACACCCGGCGCGCCCACTCCTGGCTCGGCGAGGACCTGGACGCGCTGGAGGAGTTCACCCAGGGCTACCAGGGCGCGCTCAAGGTCCAGGCCGTCGGCCCCTGGACGCTCGCCGCGAGCATCGAGCTCAAGTACGGCGAGAAGGCGCTCTCCGACCCCGGCGCCTGCCGCGACATCGCCGGCTCGCTCACCGAGGGCCTGCGCCGCCACCTCGCGGACGTCCGCAAACGGGTGCCCGGCGCCGAGGTCGTGCTGCAGCTGGACGAGCCCTCGCTGCCCGCCGTGCTGGCCGGGTCGGTGAAGACCGCCAGCGGCTTCCAGCGGCTGCGCGCCGTCGACCGGCAGGTCGCCGAGGAGGTGCTGCGGGAGACCGTCCGCGGTGTGGACGCGCCCGTGGTGGTGCACAGCTGCGCGCCGGACGTCCCGGTCCCGCTGCTGCGCCGGGCCGGGGTCGCCGGGATCTCCCTCGACTTCTCCCTCCTCACCGAGCGCCAGGACGACGACCTCGGCGAGGCCGTGGAGGGCGGCACGATGATCCTCGCTGGTGTCGTCCCCGCCACTGACCAGGCGGTGTCCGACCCTGCCGGTAGTGTCCAGGGGGTCAGGACCCTGTGGCGCAGGCTCGGGTTCGCCCCGGAGCTGCTGGGCCGTCGCGTACTGGTGACGCCGACCTGCGGGCTGGCCGGGGCCTCCCCGGCGTACGCGCGCAGGGCGCTGTCGTCCGCGGTGCGGGCGGCGCAGAGCCTGGTGGACAACCCGGAATGAGAAGGTAGGAGGCTTGCGGTGACGGCTGTCGAGGGCTGGGAGGACGTCCCGGCGGAGGTGCGCAGGCGGCACGTCGAGCTGTCGCAGGAGATCACCGACCACCGGGCCCGGTACTACGAGCAGGACGCGCCGGTCGTCAGTGACGCCGAGTTCGACGCGCTGATGCGGGAGCTGGAGGCGATCGAGGCCGAGCACCCGGCCCTGGTCACCCCGGACTCGCCGAGCCAGAAGGTCGGCGGGGCCGCCGCCGGGCTGTTCGCCGAGGTGGAGCACCGCGAGCGGCTGCTCAGCCTGGACAACGCGATGGACGACGAGGAGCTGGCCGCCTGGGCCGAGCGGGTCGCCACCGAGCTGCACGGCATCGACTACCACTACCTGTGCGAGCTCAAGGTGGACGGCCTGGCCGTCAACCTCACCTACGAGAACGGCCAGTTGGTGCAGGCGGCGACGCGCGGCGACGGCCGGGTCGGCGAGGACATCACCGCCAACGTCCGCACCATCAAGGAGATCCCGCACCAGCTCAAGGGCGAGAACATCCCGGAGCTGGTGGAGATCCGCGGCGAGGTCTACTTCCCGACCGAGGCCTTCGACGCGCTCAACGCGTCCTTCGCGGAGGAGAACGAGCGCCGCCGGCAGGAGAACGAGGAGCGCGCCAAGGAGGGCAAGCGGCCCCGGGCGATGATCCGGCTGTTCATGAACCCCCGCAACGCCGCCGCCGGTTCGCTGCGCCAGAAGGACCCGCACGTCACCGCCTCCCGCCCGCTGCACATGGTGGTGCACGGCATCGGCGCCCGGGTGGGCTTCGACATCGACAACCAGTCGCACGCGTACCGGTTGCTGCACGACTGGGGCCTGCCGACGGCCCGGCACAACAAGGCGGTGGGGACGCTCGCCGAGGTGCGGGCCTTCATCAAGCACTTCGGCGAGCAGCGGCACTCGGTCGAGCACGAGATCGACGGCGTCGTGGTGAAGGTGGACGAGATCGCCCTGCAGGGCCGGCTCGGCGCCACCTCCAAGTCCCCGCGCTGGGCGATCGCGTGGAAGTACCCGCCGGAGGAGGTCACCGGCAGGCTCGCCGAGATCAAGGTCGGCGTCGGCCGCACCGGCCGGGCCACTCCGTACGCGGTGCTGGCCGAGCCGGTGAAGGTGGCCGGCTCGATGGTGCAGTACGCGACGCTGCACAACCAGGAGATCGTCAAGGCCAAGGACGTGCTGCTCGGCGACACCATCGTGCTGCGCAAGGCCGGCGACGTCATCCCGGAGATCCTCGGCCCGGTGTACGACCTGCGGGACGGCACCGAGCAGGCCTTCGTGATGCCCTCGCACTGCCCGGAGTGCGGCACCGAGCTGCGGCCGATGTCCGAGGGGGACATCGACCTGCGCTGCCCGAACGCCCAGTTCTGCCCGGCCCAGATCCGGGAGCGGATCGCCTTCCTCGGCGGCCGGTCCTGCCTGGACATCGAGGGGCTCGGCTATGTCGCGGCCACCGCGCTGACCCAGCCGCTGGAGCCGGCCGAGGCGCCGGTCAGGAACGAGGGCGACATCTTCGGGCTGTCCGAGGAGCAGCTCCTGCCGATCAAGGTGCTGGTGCGCGACCAGAAGACGGGCATGCCGAAGCTGGACGACGTCACCGGCGAGGAGAAGGAGGTGTTCTTCTTCGCGACCACCACGGGCGCGGCGAAGAAGACCACCGGGCTGCTGCTGGAGAACCTCGACAAGGCCAGGGACCGGCCGCTCTGGCGCTACCTCAACGGGCTGTCCATCCGGCACGTCGGCCCGGTCGCGGCGCAGGTGCTGGCCCGGGAGTTCCGCGACCTGGACCGGATCTTCGCGGCCACCGAGGAGGAGCTGGCCGCCGCGGAGGGGGTCGGTCCGACCATCGCCCGCTCGATCAGGGAGTGGTACCAGGTCGACTGGCACCGGGAGATCCTGGAGAAGTGGCGCGCCGCCGGTGTCCGCTTCACCGAGGAGTTCGCCGACGAGGAGGGGGCGGAGCGCCCGTTGGAGGGCCTGACCGTGGTGGTGACCGGCACCCTGGCCGGCCACACCCGAGACGGCGCCAAGGAGGCGCTGACCACGCGCGGAGCGAAGGTGACCGGTTCGGTTTCGAAGAAGACCGATTTCGTGGTCGCCGGTGACAACCCAGGGTCCAAGTACGACAAGGCCGTTCAGCTCGGCCTGCCGGTCCTGGACGACGCGGGGTTCGCCGTGCTGCTCGCCGACGGGCCGGCCGCCGCCCGCGCCCACCTGGGACTTCCGGAGCCGGAGGAGGCCGTGGGGGTGGAGAAGAAGCCCGTCGAGGACTGATCCCGAGCCGACCCGAGCGGTCCGTGACCGGATCGGTGTTGTTATCGTCCTGATGCAGCGTCACCGGGTGCCACACAGTGAAAGCGGGCATTGTGTCACTGTGTGACACCCGAGCGCGGTGGCGCGTTTCCGGTTGTCCGAAAGTCTGCCCACCGGGTGGAGCCCGGCATACCCTGGAGCGCAACAGAGTGTCAGCAGGGGTGGGGGCACCGGCTGGGCCGGTGCTCCTCGGGGTCGCTCCATGCCCGGCAGCTGTCGGTACCGGCACGGTGCCTCACCGTAAGGCGGCCTGACGGGGCGGGCCCGACGGAGGACAGGGCTTATGGATCGTACGACCGGCGGTGCGCCCACACGCCCGCCGCAGGGGGTGGCGGGTGCGGTCCTGCTGCTCGGCGTACTGCTGGCCGGAGCCGCGCCGCTCATCCCGCTGGCCGTCCTGGTCTACCGGTACGAACCCGAGTTGCTGCCGCTGTTCGCCGTGCCCCTGGCGGTGCTGGTGGCGGCCTGGCGGATCGCCCGGGACCGCGCCCGGGACCAGCTGAGCGACCCGCTGACGGATCTGCCCAACCGTCAGGCCCTGCTGCTGGCCGCCCAGGAGGCGATCGCGGAGTGTGAGCAGGGCTACAGCGTCGGTCTCATCCTGCTCGACCTCGATCGCTTCCGATCACTCAACGACACACTCGGTCATACGGCCGGTGACCGGCTGCTGGTTCACATCTCCCGCCGGCTGCACCGGGCCCTGCGCTCCGGCGGCCCGGCCGGCAGTGCCACCCGGGAGTCCATCGACGACGTCTTCGCCGGCCTGCCCCGGCACTACCGCCGCGGCCGCCCGATGGTGGCCCGGATGGGCGGCGACGAGTTCGCCGTCCTGCTGCCCGGCATCAACTGCCCGGACAGCCTGGAGCGGGTCGCCAAGGCGCTGATCGCCGAACTGGCCGCCCCGATCCGGCTGGACGGGCTGCTGCTCGTCCTGGAGGCCAGCGCCGGCGTCTGCGTCTACCCGCAGCACGCCCAGGACGCCGAGGCGCTGCTGCGCCGGGCCGACGTCGCGATGGGCCACGCCCAGCGCGGGTGCAGCGGCGTCGCCCAGTACGACGAGACCCAGGACGCCGACACTCCGTACCGGATCGGACTGCTGGGGGACCTGCGCCGGGCGCTGGAGACCGGCGAGGTGCAGCTGCACTACCAGCCGAAGGTGGCCTTCGACGGCCGGGTGGTCGGCCTGGAGGCGCTGCTGCGCTGGGAGCGGCCCGGCCAGGGGAAGGTCTCGCCGGACGAGTTCGTCGGGCTCGCCGAGTCCAGCGGACTGATGCCCCGGCTCACCGACTACGTGCTGGAGGCCGCCGTCGGCCAGCTCGCGTACTGGCGCGACCAGGGCCTCCAGGTGCAGGTCGCGGTCAACGTCTCGCCGCGCGACGTGCTCAACCCCGGCTTCGCCCAGCGGGTGGCCGGCCACCTCGTGCGCCACCAGGTGCCGGCCCACGCGCTCCAGCTGGAGATCACCGAGCGGCTGCTGCTGGACGACTCCCGGCGGGCCGCCGACACCCTGGCCGAGCTGCGCGGCTACGGCGTCGGGATGTCCCTGGACGACTTCGGCACCGGGCACTCCTCGCTGGTGCGGCTGCGCAGCCTGCCGGTCGGCGAGCTGAAGATCGACCGCTCCTTCGTCTCCCGGATGGTCGCCGACGACCACGACGCGGCGGTGGTCCGGTGCTCGGTGGAGCTCGCCCACTCGCTGGGCCTGACGGTGGTCGCCGAGGGCGTCGAGGACGACGAGACCTGGGAGCGGCTGCACTGCATGGGCGTGGACGCCGTCCAGGGCTGGCTGGTGTCGGCCGCGCTGCCGGCCGAGCAGGCCACCGCCTGGTTGCGGGTGCACCGCACCGGCGCCCCGCCGGTGGAGCGACTCGGCGTGCCGCCCCAGCTGCACGCCGGCTTCCGGCCGGGCCAGGGCGCCAAGCCGGTCGCCCAGCCGGCCGGGCCGCCGGTGCTGCCGCCGACGCTCCCGCCCGTCCGGCCGCCGGTCGCCCCGCCCCCGCTGCCGCCGGTGGCGCAGATGGTGCAGGCCGCGCACCGGGAGGTCGAGCAGCAGGGGTGCGCCGCCGCCCGCACCCAGCCGCAGCAGCGCCCGCCGGACGCCGCCGTCCGGCGGTGACGGCGGCCGGCGGGTGAACCGGTGGAGGCGGTGGACGAACGGGTGGAGCGACCGGTGGACGGCCCGGTGGGCGACCGGTGACGGGCGCCTCGGCTCACTCGTTGGCCGGGGTGGGGGACGGGCCCCATAGGATGGGGTCCAAAGACCACGAGGACGGAGCGCCGAACCCGGCTGCTCCTGCCCGGGCCCGGCGCCGCCCGCAAGGCACCGCCGGGTCTCACCAGAACTCACCCTGAGGATCGCTGCATGCCTGGCATCACGCGCGAGGAGGTCGCCCACCTCGCCCGGCTGTCGCGTCTTGAGCTGAAGCCCGAAGAGCTGGACCACTTCGCCGAGCAGCTCGACGTGATCATCGGCGCGGTCGCCCGCGTTTCCGAGGTCGCCGGACAGGACGTCCCGCCGACCTCCCACCCGCTGCCGCTGACCAACGTCATGCGTGCGGACGAGGTACGGCCGTCGCTCACCCCGGAGCAGGCGCTGTCCGGCGCCCCCGCCGCCGAGGAGCAGCGTTTCCGTGTGCCGCAGATCCTCGGGGAGGACTGACCGAGATGACCGAGCTGATTCGTTTCACCGCCGCCGAGACCGCGAGCGCCATCGCCAAGGGCGAGGTGTCCGCCGTCGAGGTCGCGCAGGCCCACCTGGACCGCATCGACGCCGTCGACCAGAAGGTCAACGCCTTCCTGCACGTCGACACCGAGGGCGCGCTGGCCGCGGCCAGGGCCGTCGACGAGAAGCGCGCCAAGGGCGAGGAGCTGGGCCCGCTGGCCGGCGTCCCGCTCGCGCTCAAGGACGTCTTCACCACCAAGGGCATCCCGACCACCTGTGGCTCGAAGATGCTCGAGGGCTGGATCCCGCCGTACGACGCCACGCTGACGAGCCGTCTCAAGGACGCCGACGTCGTCATCCTCGGCAAGACCAACATGGACGAGTTCGCGATGGGCTCCTCCACCGAGAACTCCGCGTACGGCGTGACCGGCAACCCGTGGGACCTCTCCCGCATCCCCGGCGGCTCCGGCGGCGGTTCGGCCGCCGCGCTGGCCGCCTTCGAGGCCCCGCTGGCGATCGGCACCGACACCGGCGGCTCGATCCGCCAGCCCGGCGCCGTCACCGGCACCGTCGGCGTCAAGCCGACCTACGGCTCGGTGTCCCGCTACGGCCTGGTGGCGTTCTCCAGCAGCCTGGACCAGGGCGGCCCGTGCGCCCGCACCGTGCTGGACGCGGCCCTGCTGCACGAGGCCATCGCCGGGCACGACCCGCTGGACTCCACCTCGATCGACGCGCCCGTCCCGGCCGTGGTCGAGGCCGCGAAGATGCGCGACATCCGCGGCATGCGGATCGGCGTCGTCAAGGAGTTCGCCGGCGAGGGCTACCAGGCCGGCGTGATGCAGCGCTTCAACGAGTCGGTGGAGCTGCTGCGCGAGCTGGGCGCCGAGGTCGTCGAGGTCTCCTGCCCGTCGTTCACCCTGGCGCTGCCGGCGTACTACCTGATCGCGCCGAGCGAGTGCTCCTCCAACCTGGCCCGCTTCGACGCGATGCGCTACGGCCTGCGGGTCGGCGACGACGGCAGCCGCTCGGCCGAGGAGGTCACCTCCCTGACCCGCGAGGCCGGCTTCGGCCCCGAGGTCAAGCGCCGCATCATCCTGGGCACCTACGCGCTGTCCTCGGGCTACTACGACGCCTACTACGGCTCGGCCCAGAAGGTCCGCACGCTCATCTCGCGCGACTTCGACGCCGCCTTCGCGGGCGTGGACGTCCTGGTCTCGCCGACCACGCCGACCACCGCCTTCCCGATCGGCGAGCGCGCCGACGACCCGATGGCGATGTACCTGGCCGACCTGTGCACGATTCCGTCGAACCTCGCGGGCAACGCGGCCATGTCGCTGCCGGTCGGCCTGGCGCCGGAGGACAATCTCCCGGTCGGCCTGCAGATCATCGCACCCGCGATGGCGGACGACCGCCTGTACCGCGTGGGCGGTGCCGTCGAGGCCGCGCTCAACGACAAGTGGGGGCACACCCTGCTGGAGGAGGCACCGGCACTGTGAGCAAGATCGAGAAGGCCAAGGCCCAGTCCACGTCGCTCAAGGGCTTCAAGCACAGCAAGCCCGGCCTGTGGCTGTCCATCGGCACCAGCGCGTTCGGCGCGATCTCCGTCGTCAAGGACGTCCGCAGGGCCCGCGAGGAGAGCGACACCCTCAAGCTGGTCAACGCCCTGGTCGGCGCGGCCGCGCTGGTCACCGGCACGGCCCTGCTGGTGCGCGAGCTGCGCCGGCTGGGCTCCGACGACGTGCTGCTGGGCTGAGCCGAGCTGAGCGCCCCGGCCCGGCCCCGCGCGATGCGGCGGCCGGGCCCGTACCTCCCAAGCTTCAAGTGAGAAGGGACGCTGTGAGCGTCATGAACCTGGTCTCCTACGAGGACGCTCTCGCGTCGTACGACCCGGTGATGGGCCTTGAGGTCCACGTCGAGCTAGGTACCAAGACCAAGATGTTCTGCGGTTGCTCGACCGAGCTGGGTGCCGAGCCGAACAGCCAGACCTGCCCGACCTGCCTGGGCCTGCCGGGTTCGCTGCCGGTGGTCAACGCGGTCGGCGTGGAGTCGGCCGTCAAGATCGGCCTGGCGCTGAACTGCGAGATCGCCGAGTGGTGCCGGTTCGCGCGGAAGAACTACTTCTACCCGGACATGCCCAAGAACTTCCAGACCTCGCAGTACGACGAGCCGATCGCCTTCAACGGCTACCTCGACGTGCAGCTGGAGGACGGCTCGACCTTCCGGGTGGAGATCGAGCGTGCCCACATGGAGGAGGACACCGGCAAGTCCAGCCACGTCGGCGGGGCCACCGGCCGCATCCACGGCGCCACCCACTCCCTGCTCGACTACAACCGGGCCGGCATCCCGCTGATCGAGATCGTCACCAAGCCGATCGTCGGCGCCGGTGAGCGCGCCCCCGAGGTCGCCAAGGCGTACGTCGCCGAGCTGCGCGAGGTCATCCGCTCGCTCGACGTCTCCGAGGCCCGGATGGACAAGGGCCAGATGCGCTGCGACGTCAACCTGTCGCTGCGCCCGAACGGCACCGAGACCTTCGGCACCCGCTCGGAGACCAAGAACGTCAACTCGCTGCGCAGCGTGGAGCGGGCCGCCCGGTTCGAGATCCAGCGGCACGCCACGGTGCTGACCGACGGCGGCACCATCATCCAGGAGACCCGCCACTTCCACGAGGACAACGGCAGCACCACCTCGGGCCGGATCAAGGACAACGCCGAGGACTACCGCTACTTCCCCGAGCCGGACCTGGTGCCGGTGGCCCCCGCCCGCGAGTGGGTCGAGGAGCTGCGCGCCGCCCTGCCCGAGCTGCCGCGGGTGCGTCGCGCCCGGCTGCAGGCCGAGTGGGGCCTGTCCGACAAGGACATGCAGTCGGTGCTCAACGCCGGTGCGGTGGGCCCGATCCAGGAGACCATCGCGGCCGGTGCCCCGGCCGACCAGGCCCGCAAGTGGTGGATGGGCGAGCTGGCCCGCCGCGCCAACGAGACCGGCACCGAGCTGAGCGAGCAGCCGATCACCCCGGTGCAGGTCGCCCGGGTCGCCGCGCTGGTCGCCGAGGGCAAGCTGAACGACAAGCTGGCCCGCCAGGTCATCGAGGGCGTGCTGGCCGGCGAGGGCGAGCCGGACGAGATCGTCGAGAAGCGCGGCCTGGCCGTGGTCTCGGACGACTCCGCGCTGGGCGCCGCCGTCGACCAGGCCATCGCCGAGAACGAGGCGATCGCCGCCAAGATCCGCGACGGCAAGGTCCAGGCCGTGGGCGCGCTGGTCGGCGCGGTCATGAAGGCCACCCGCGGCCAGGCCGACGCAGCCCGGGTGAAGGATCTGATCCTGGAGCGGCTTGCCGTGGAAGGACAGTGAGCACAGTCTGGAGAAGCTCGGCGTCTCCGCCTGAGTGCCACCCGGCCTGTCAAGCCTGTCTTCCTAAGGCATCTAAGGCATCTAAGGCCCTCTAAGTAAGGCCTAAGGCCCCGCCTCACCTATGTATCTAGGTGAGGCGGGGCCTTAAACCTTTCTTGGCGACCGATCTAAGGCAGCTGGGCCCCGGAAGATGCGGCAGGCTCCCGATGCGGCACCCCCCACTGGCGGAGGAAGCTCTTACCTGTCAGCAAGACGGAGTGAGAACCCGAGGGGGAACCGGAAATGATCGAGTACCAGACCTTCCAGCAACAGGCCCACGAGCTCGTGGCCCGCGCCGAGCACGAGCGCCTGGTGCGCGAGGCCAAGGAGGCCCGCCGACTGCGGCAGCGCCCGGTGGCCGCCCGCTTCCAGCGGCGCCCCGTGCGTCGGCCCGAATGCTGACGGTTCGGCACCACGACGGTGCCGAAGGAGCTCCGGAGGGGGAGACGCCGCGAACGGGCGTCTCCCCCTCCGGGCGTTCGGGCTCGGAACCCCGTTCGCCTCGGGAGATAACCCCTCGGCCGGGCCCCACCGGCTATGGCATGCTCGCCTCCATGCAGCAGACATCGGTCAGCCCCGTCTTCGTCGGCCGCGGCAGCGAGATCACCGAGCTGACCGACGCGCTGCGCCGCGCGGGCACCGGCAGTCCGCAGGCCGTCCTGGTCGGCGGCGAGGCGGGGGTCGGCAAGACCAGGCTGCTGGAGGAGTTCCTGGAGCGGGCCGCGGCCCAGGGGGCGGTCACCACGCTCGGCAGCTGTCTGGAGGTCGGCGCCGAGGGCCTGCCGTACGCGCCGCTGGCTGCCGCGCTGCGACGGCTGCACCGCTCGCTCGGCCCCGAACTGGAGGCCGCCGCGGCCGGCAGCGAGAGCCATCTCGCCCTGCTGCTGTCCGAGTTCGGCGAGGTGGACGGCGAACCCAACGACGAGTACAGCCGGGCCCGGCTGTTCGAGCACACCGCGAGGCTGTTCGAGCGGCTCGGCGCGGAGCGTACCCTCGTCCTCGCCGTCGAGGACCTCCACTGGTCCGACCGCTCCACCCGCGAGCTGCTCGCCTTCCTGGTGCGCACCCTGCACCGCTCCCGGGTGCTGCTGGTCGCCACGTACCGCACCGACGACCTGCACCGCCGGCACCCGCTGCGCCCCTTCCTGGCCGAGCTCGAACGGCTGCGCACCGTCCAGCGGCTGGAGCTGGCGCGGTTCGGCCGGCGCGAGGTGGCCGCCCAGCTGGCCGGCATCCTCGGCACCGCCGCCCCCGACCGCCAGCTGGTGGACCGCATCCACCGCCGCTCGGAGGGGAACCCGTTCTTCGTCGAGGAGCTGGCCACCGCCTTCGAGGACGGCTTCGGCGCCGGGCTGACCGACTCGCTGCGGGACATCCTGCTGGTGCGGGTCGAGGGCCTGGACGAGGAGGCCCAGCGGGTGGTGCGGATCGCCGCCGAGGGCGGCTCGCACGTCGAACACGCCCTGCTGGCCGCCGTCCTGGACGACGAGGAGGCGCTGATCGAGGCGCTGCGGGTGGCCGTCGGCGCCAACATCCTGCGCCCGGACAGCGAGGGCGAGGGCTACCGGTTCCGGCACGCGCTGGTCCGCGAGGCCGTCTCGGACGACCTGCTGCCCGGCGAACGGCACCGGATCAACCGCAAGTTCGCGCTCGCGGTGGAGGCCCAGCCGCAGCTGGTCCCCGGCGACGCGCTGGCCGCCCGGCTGGCCAACTACTGGTACCACGCGCACGATCCGGCCCGCGCCCTGCCGACCGCCCTGGACGCCGCCCGCGCGGCCCGCCGCCGCAACGCCTTCGCCGAGCAACTCGGCATGCTGGAACGGGCCCTGGAACTGTGGGACCTGGTCTCCGAGGAGGTGCTGGCGCACACCCTGCGCCCGTACGACTGGGCCGAGACCTACCCGCCCGGCTCCCGGGACCACGACGCCGCGGACGAGGACTGCGACCGGATCCAGCTGGAGGACGTGCTGGCCGAGGCGGTGGTCGCGGCCCGGCGCAGCGGCGACCGCGAGCGCGGCCTGAGCCTGGCCAAGCGCGGCATCCGGCTGGTCGACGAGGTGGAGCACCCGGTGCGGGCGGCCTGGTTCCGGATCAACCGGGCCCGGATGCTGGGCAGCCTGCGCCGCTCCGGGGACGAGGAGGAGATCGCCCACGCCCACCGGCTGGTGGAGCACCTGCCGCCGTCCGCCGTGCAGGCCGAGGTGTTCGCGCTCAGCGCCAACTCCGCCATGCTCAAGACCCCGGGGCCCGAGCACGTCGAGCTGGCCGAGCGGGCGATCCGGATCGCCCAGGAGGTCGGCGCCCACTCGGTCGAGGTGCACGCCCGGATGACCCTCGGCGGCCTGCGCTACGACGTGCAGGGCGACGCCGAGGGCGGGCTGACCGAACTCGCCGGCGCGGTCGAGCGGGCCCGCCTGCTGGGCGTGCCCGACCTCCTGCTGCGCGGCATCAACAACCTGGCCAGCATGCAGCGCGGGCTGGGCCGGCCCGAGGCGGCCGTCCGGCTGGCCAGGGAGGGGCTGGAGTTCGCGGACGGCAACGGCCTGCTGCGCAACATCGGCGCCATCCTGACCGGCAACCTGGTCGAGGCGCTGACCGACCTCGGACGGGTGCGGGAGGCCGCCGAGGTGCTGGCCGGCTACGAGTCGACCAGCCTGACCGGCACCCACGCCGAGTTCCTGGACCGGATGCGCGGTGACCTCGCCGTGCTGGCCGGGGACCTCGCGACCGCGGCGGCCATGCTGGCGCAGGCCCGGGCGGCCAACCGGATCGGCCAGGTCCAGCACAGCGTGCCGATCAGCCGGCTGGCGATCCGGATCGCGGCGCTCGGCGGGCGGCCGCTGGAGGCCAGGGACGAACTGCTCGCCGCGCTCGCGGAGGAGGGCAGGACCGGCAACGAGTCCGACGTGTACCCGCTGCTGGCCGAGGCGGCCGCGGTGGAGGCGGACAGCCGGGGCCTGCCGCAGGCCGAGGCGGGTCGGCCCGGGGCGCTGGCCGTGATCGCCGAGGCCGCCGCCGAGCTACGGCCCAGGGCGCCGCTGCACCACGGCTGGGCCCGGCTGCTGGAGGCCGAACTGGCCCGGGCCGAGGGCACCGACACCCCGCGGGAGTGGGCCGCCGCGGTCGAGGCGCTGCGGCCGACCGGCCTGCCGTACCCGCTGGCGCTCGCCCTGCTGCGGGCCGGCGAGGCCGAGGTGCAGGCCGGCCGGCGCGAGGCCGGTGCCGAACTGCTGCGCGAGGCGGCCGAACTGGCGGCCGTCCGGGACGACCGGCCGCTCGGCGGGCAGATCGCCGCGCTGGCCGAGCGGGCCGGGCTGAGCCTCGCCCCGGCCGAGCGGGCGGCCGCGGTGCCGGCCCAGGCCGCCGGGGACTCCTTCAACCTCACCCCCCGTGAGCGGGACGTGCTGCGGCTGCTGGCCCGCGGCTGGACCAACCGGCAGATCGCCGAGGAGCTGTACATCTCTCCGAAGACCGCGAGCGTGCACGTCTCCAACATCCTCGGCAAGCTCGCGGTCGGCGGCCGGGGCGAGGCGGCGGCGCTGGCGCACCGGCTGCGGCTGTTCCCGGACGACCTGGCCTCCTCCGGCCGTTGAACGGGGCGCCGGCACGGGCCCGGACCGGCTTAGGCCGGTCCGGGCCCGCCGTTCGTCCACCCTGGCACCGGTGTTCGGGCGCCTCCCCGTGCTCCCGTGCGCGCCGCGTGAGCCCCCGTCCGCGCGCCGCCGCCAACCGGGCCGATCCGTAGGAATCGGGGGCATTTCCCCACCCTTTCGCCATTACTCTAAGTTGAGTGTGTGTCATTGAGTGACGGAATTGGTGTAGGGTCCATTTTGGGAGCATCGGTACGGTGTGGCGTCCGGCAGGCCGCCCGCCCCCTGGGCTGCCGTCCTGACGGGGCGCCAGGCCACCGCGTACGTCCGAGAGGTGCGCGGCCGGTGGTCCGTGGCCGGGGCGCGAGGCCCCGGGCCGGAGGGGGAGAGGCCGAGTGAGCTCCACCGAAACGGTGCTGCCCGGAACCGGGCGGTCGGACGCGCCGCGCGTCGACACGTCCGCCGTCGACGTGCCCGCAGCCGTCCGCTGTAGACGGCTGTGCCGGATCCGGGACAGCCGCGCGCTGCCCGGCTTCGTCCTGGGCGCGCTCTGCGCGGCCTACGCCTGGGGCGCCGCCGCGGGCTGGGGATCGCACCAACTGTCCGTCTTCATGGGTGACTTCGGGCTGGCCGCGGCGGCCCTGGCGGCCACCCTGTCCTGCCTGGTGTACGGCTGCACCGTCGGTGGGCACGCCCGCCCGGCCTGGCTGCTGTTCGGCCTCTCCTCGCTCATGGTCGCCTTCGGCAACGGCACCTGGGGCTGGTACGAGCTGGTCCTGCGCTCCCCGCTGCCCGAGGACTCGCTCGCCGAGTACGCCTTCCTGCTGTTCGCCCCGCTCGCCATCACCGGCGTCCTGGTGCTCGCCCAGCACCCGCGCACGGCGGCCGGCTGGCTCTGCCTGCTGCTCGACGGCTGGCTGATCGCCGGCTCGCTGTTCACCCTCAGCTGGAGCCTGGCGCTCGGCCGGATCGCGGCCGGGGAGGACGGCTCACCGCTGCGCCTGGCCCTCAACCTGGCCTACCCCGTGCTGGACATCCTGCTGGTCAGCCTGGTCGTCGGGCTGCGCTTCCGGGGCCGGGACGGCAACCGGGCGGCGGTGCACACGGCCATGCTGGCGCTCGCCGTCACCGTCACCTGCGACGCCCTGTTCACCTCCCCGGAACTGCGCAGCAGCTACCACTCGGGCGAACTGCTGGACGCCGGCTGGTTCGCCGGAAGTCTGCTGCTGGGCTGGGCGCCGTGGTCGCCGCGCTGGCGCCGTCCGCTGCGCGACCACCCCTCGGCCGGCGGCCTGCCGCACCGCCGGGTGGCCACCACCTTCAGTGCGCTGACCCCGTACGCGGCCGCCGCGGTCTGCACCGCCGGAATCCTCTACAACGCCCTCGGCGGGCGGGAGTTGGACCGGGTGGTGGCCGCGGCGGCCTGCACCGTCGGGCTGGCGCTGATCCTGAGGCAGGGCGTGATGCTGCTCGACAACCTGTCGCTGGCCCAGGAACTCGCCCACAAGGAGGCGCACTTCCGCTCCCTGGTGCAGGGCTCCAGCGACGTCATCATGATCGCCGGCGCCAACGGCGTGCTCTCCTACGTCTCCCCGGCCGCGCTCGGCGTCTACGGGCGGGACCCGGAGGAGCTGGTCGGCGGCAACCTGCTGGACCTGGTGCACCCCGAGGACGTCGGCCGGGTGCTCTCCGAGGTCCGCCGCTACCTCGCCAGAGTCCGGCTCGCCACCCACCGCAGCCCCGGCACCGCCGTGCCCTCCGCCCGGGTCGAGTGCCGGATCAGCTCCGGCGCGGGGGAGTGGCTGCACGTCGAGTCCAGCGTCAGCAGACATCGCGACGGCCTGCTGCTCAACAGCCGGGACGTCACCGAACGCGTCATGCTCCAGGCCCAGTTGCACCACAACGCCTTCCACGACCCGCTCACCGACCTGCCCAACCGGGCGCTGTTCACCCAGCAGCTGCGGGCCGCCCTCGGCGCCCGCGGCCAGCAGGGCGAGACCGGGGCCGGGATCGCGGTGCTCTTCCTCGACCTGGACGGCTTCAAGGCGGTCAACGACACCGCCGGACACCAGGTCGGGGACGAGCTGCTGGTGCAGGCCGCCCGCCGGCTCCAGGGCGCCGTCCGCTGCGGGGACACCGTCGCCCGGTTCGGCGGCGACGAGTTCGCCGCGCTGGTCTGCGGCCCGCTCGGCCGCCTCCAGGTCCAGGAACTGGCCGAGCGGCTGCGCCTCGCGCTCTCCGAGCCGTACTGGATCGGCGGCGCCGAACTCAGCGTCGCCGCCAGCATCGGCATCGCCTTCGGCGCCCCCGAACGCGGCCCGGCGGCCGACCCCAGGGCCGCCGCCGACGAGCTGATGCGCAACGCCGACCTCGCGATGTACCGGGCCAAGTCCGAGGGCAAGGGCCGGGTGGTGCTCTACACCCCTGCCATGCGGGCCGACCTGGAGCGCCGCACCGAACTGGAGGAACGGCTGCGGCTGGCCGTCCGGGAGGGCGGCTTCACGCTGCTCCACCAGCCCGTGGTGGACCTCGGCAGCGGCGCGGTGACCGGCGTGGAGGCCCAGGCCCGCTGGCGCTCGGTCGGCGGCCTGCTGCTCACCCCGGCCGAGTTCCTGCGCTCGACCGAGCACGGCGACGCGGCGACCAGGTTCTCCCGCTGGCTGGTCCTGGAGGCGGTCAGCGCGGCCGCCGAGCGCCGCGGCCTGCCGGGCCGGGGCCGCGGACTGCCCGAGCCCGTCCCGGTGGCCGTCCGGCTGTCCGTCGAGCGGCTCTGCTCGCCCGGCCTGTACGAGACGGTGGCCGCGGCGCTGCGCGACAGCGGGCTGCCCGCCGACGAACTGGTGATCGAGGTGGCCCGGATGGGCCCGGACTCGCTCGCCGACGAGCTCGGCCGCCGGCTCACCGCCCTGCGCGGCCTCGGCGTCTCCACCTGGCTGGCCGGGTACGGCGCCGGCGGCGGCTCGCTCGGCGCCCTCGCCCGGCTGCCGCTGGACGGGCTCAAGCTCGACCGCACCCTCGTCCAGGACCTCGGCGAATCCCCGCTCAGCCGCACCCTCGCCGGGCACGCGCTGCGACTCGGCCGCGACCTCGGGATGGTCACCGCCGCCGAGGGGGTGGACCTGCCGCGCCAGGTCGCCGCGCTGCGCGAGCTGGGCTGCGGACAGGCCCAGGGCTCGGCCTTCGCCCCGCCCCTGGACGAGCCCCGGCTGCGCCGGGCGCTGGCCCGCCGCGACTACCCGCTGCCCACGTCGACGGGTCCGCTCCCGGCCCGCCGCCCGTACCCGCCGACCGTCGACGACACCCGGACGGGTGGCCGCCCGAACGGCCGGGCGGACGCCACGCCGGGACGTGGCGCACATCACCATGGCGGCTCTGACCTGCCCGAACACCGTGCCGTTACTGGTCCGTCGGGGGGTCCGCATGGCGAGACGGTCGTCCCACCTGCTTGACACGTTGCCCCGCACGGGAGGAAGGTCGTTGCCATGCGCACCCGAATTCTCGTACTTGGCGGGCGCGTCGGCTGAGTGGGCTCGTACGCCCTGCTCGTGACAGACCGACGCGCCACCCCTCGCATGCCCTTGGGCACGAGGGGTTTTTTGTTGCACTGACGCTGTTCCACCTCCGCAAGACCCCTGGCCTCGACCCCCGAGCAAGTCCGACCTGTCGGATCAAGCGGGACGATTGAGGCAGAGCCGGCGATCGACCCGGACCGGGACCCCACCCTCGCAGCACCGGGGCCCGCACACCGGGTCGGCAAAACCCGAGAAGAGACAGGCAGATGACCGAGCACGCCGCATCCCCCCGCCGCGGGGACAACCCGGCCGCCAACGCTCCCGCTCCCCAGCACGTCGTCGAGACCATGACCGGCGCCCAGTCGCTCATCCGCTCCCTGGAGGCCGTGGGCGCGGACACCGTCTTCGGTATTCCGGGCGGGGCCATCCTTCCCGCGTACGACCCCCTGATGGACTCCGTCAAGGTGCGCCACATCCTGGTCCGTCACGAGCAGGGCGCCGGTCACGCCGCCACCGGCTACGCCCAGGCCACCGGCC
The DNA here is from genome assembly GCF_043201735.1 of Kitasatospora sp. NPDC048286. Classification (NCBI taxonomy): domain Bacteria; kingdom Bacillati; phylum Actinomycetota; class Actinomycetes; order Kitasatosporales; family Streptomycetaceae; genus Kitasatospora; species Kitasatospora sp. NPDC048286. The sequence goes on along the minus strand of NZ_JBICZE010000005.1, from coordinate 17,153 downwards.
GGGTCGGGGTCTGCATGGCGACCTCGGGGCCGGGTGCGACCAACCTGGTCACCCCGATCGCCGACGCCTACATGGACTCGGTGCCGGTCGTCGCCATCACCGGCCAGGTCTCCTCCAAGGCGATCGGCACCGACGCCTTCCAGGAGGCGGACATCTGCGGCATCACGATGCCGATCACCAAGCACAACTACCTGGTCACCGACCCGGCCGAGATCCCCCGGGTGATCGCCGAGGCCTTCCACATCGCCGCCACCGGCCGCCCCGGCCCGGTCCTGGTCGACATCGCCAAGGACGCGCTCCAGGCGACCACCACCTTCCGCTGGCCGGTCGAGACCGCGCTGCCCGGCTACCGCCCGGTGACCAAGCCGCACGCCAAGCAGATCCGCGAGGCCGCGAAGCTGCTGGTCGGCGCCAAGCGCCCGGTGCTGTACGTCGGCGGCGGCGTGCTCAAGGCGCAGGCCACCGCCGAGCTGCGGATCCTCGCCGAGCTGACCGGCGCCCCGGTCGTCACCACCCTGATGGCGCTCGGCGCCTTCCCGGACAGCCACCCGCAGCACCTGGGCATGCCCGGCATGCACGGCTCCGTCCCCGCCGTCACCGCGCTCCAGAAGTCCGACCTGCTGTTCACCCTCGGCGCCCGCTTCGACGACCGCGTCACCGGCAAGCTGGACGGCTTCGCCCCCAACGCCAAGGTCGTCCACGCCGACATCGACCCGGCCGAGATCGGCAAGAACCGCCCGGCGGACGTGCCGATCGTCGGCGACGCCCGCGAGGTCCTCGCCGACCTGATCGTCGCCGTCCAGGCCGAGTTCGACGCCGGCCACAGGGGCGACTACACCGAATGGTGGGAGCGGCTCGACGAGTGGAAGAAGACCTACCCGCTCGGCTACGAGCCGGCCCCGAACGGGCAGCTCTCGCCGCAGCAGGTCATCGAGCGGATCGGCCGGATGGTCGGCTCCGACGCGATCTACGCCGCCGGCGTGGGCCAGCACCAGATGTGGAGTTCGCAGTTCATCCAGTTCGAGAAGCCGGGCACCTGGCTCAACTCGGGCGGCGCGGGGACGATGGGCTACGCCGTCCCCGCGGCGATGGGCGCCAAGGCCGGCCGGCCGGAGACCGCGGTCTGGGCCATCGACGGCGACGGCTGCTTCCAGATGACCAACCAGGAGCTGGTCACCTGCGCCCTGAACGACATCCCGATCAAGGTCGCGGTCATCAACAACGGCTCGCTGGGCATGGTCCGGCAGTGGCAGACGCTGTTCTACAACCAGCGCTACTCCAACACCGTGCTGCACTCCGGCCCCGGCCACGACGGCGTCGAGCCGCCGGTCCAGGGCACCCGGATCCCCGACTTCGTCCGGCTGTCCGAGGCGATGGGCTGCGTCGGCCTGCGCTGCGAGCGCCCCGAGGACCTCGACGCCGTCATCAAGCAGGCGATGGAGATCAACGACCGTCCGGTCGTCATCGACTTCATCGTCCACCAGGACGCCATGGTCTGGCCGATGGTCGCGGCCGGCACCAGCAACGACGAGATCCAGTTCGCCAGGGGCGTGCGCCCCGACTTCGGCGACGATCTCGACTGATGTCCCTGCCCGCCCGCCCGTCGCCCGCCACCACCCTTCTCGGGACCGGCTGTGCCGGACCCCTCCTGTGCGACTGAGGAACCCCATGTCCAAGCACACCCTCTCCGTCCTGGTCGAGAACAAGCCCGGCGTGCTCGCCCGCATCGCCGCACTGTTCTCCCGGCGGGGTTTCAACATCGACTCCCTCGCCGTCGGCTCGACCGAGCACCCGGACGTGTCCCGGATGACGATCGTGGTCAACGTCGAGGACCTCCCGCTGGAACAGGTCACCAAGCAGCTCAACAAGCTCGTGAACGTGATAAAGATCGTCGAACTCGACCAGTCCGCTGCGATCCAGCGGGAACTGGTCCTGGTGAAGGTCCGCGCCGACAACGAGACCCGGTCGCAGATCGTCGAGATCGTCCAGCTGTTCCGTGCCAAGACCGTCGACGTGTCGCCCGAAGCGGTGACCATCGAGGCCACCGGCAGTTCGGACAAGCTGGAGGCCATGCTCCGGATGCTGGAGCCTTACGGCATCAAGGAGTTGGTCCAGTCCGGCCTGGTCGCCATCGGCCGCGGCGCGCGCTCCATCACGGACCGCTCGCTGCGCGCCCTGGACCGCAGCGCGTAAACAGCGCGAGACCACGTCTCAAACCTCGAAGCAAAGACCCACACCCCCGCCGGTGCGCATACGGTGAACACCGCGTACCCGGCAACCACCACGCAAGGAGATGTGCCCCCGTGGCCGAGCTGTTCTACGAAGACGACGCCGACCTGTCCATCATCCAGGGCCGCAAGGTCGCGGTCATCGGCTACGGCAGCCAGGGCCACGCCCACGCGCTGTCGCTGCGCGACTCCGGCGCCGACGTCCGGGTCGGCCTGAAGCCGGAGTCCAAGTCCCGCGCCAAGGCGGAGGAGGCCGGCCTGCGCGTCGTCACCCCGGCCGAGGCGGCGGCCGAGGCCGACGTCATCATGATCCTGGTGCCGGACCCGATCCAGGCCGACGTCTACGAGGCCGACATCGCCCCGCACCTGAAGGCCGGCGACGCCCTGTTCTTCGGCCACGGCCTGAACATCCGCTTCGGCTTCATCAAGCCCCCGGCGGACGTCGACGTCTGCATGGTCGCCCCGAAGGGCCCGGGCCACCTGGTCCGCCGCCAGTACGAGGAGGGCCGCGGCGTCCCCGCGATCGTCGCGGTCGAGCAGGACGCCTCGGGCAACGCCTTCGCCCTGGCGCTGTCGTACGCCAAGGGCCTGGGCGCCACCAAGGCCGGCGTCATCAAGACCACCTTCACCGAGGAGACCGAGACCGACCTGTTCGGTGAGCAGGCCGTCCTCTGCGGTGGCACCGCCGCCCTGGTGAAGGCCGGGTTCGAGACCCTGGTCGAGGCCGGCTACCAGCCGGAGATCGCCTACTTCGAGTGCCTGCACGAGCTGAAGCTCATCGTCGACCTGATGTACGAGGGCGGCCTGGAGAAGATGCGCTGGTCGGTCTCCGAGACCGCCGAGTGGGGCGACTACGTCACCGGCCCGCGGATCATCACCGACGCCACCAAGGCCGAGATGAAGAAGGTCCTCGCCGAGATCCAGGACGGCACCTTCGCCAACACCTGGATCGCCGAGTACAAGGCGGGTCTGCCCAAGTACAACGAGTACAAGAAGGCCGACGAGGACCACCTGCTGGAGACCACCGGCAAGAAGCTGCGCTCGCTGATGAGCTGGGTCAACGAGAAGGCCTGAGCTCGTCAAGGCCCTTCCCGGCCCTGATTTTGTAACTCGCTTGTACAAGTAGGCTGCTCCCGTCCGGGTGATTTCGCCGGACGGGAGCAGCCCGCCACCCAGCCCGTCGATACACTCCGAGTGCGCGTCAGGCCCACAGCGTCGTGCGTCTACTCACGCGGCATGCCACCTTCCCCCGCCCTCCACGCCACCCACGTGCCCGGGGGAACCGGACAGTTAAGGACCCACTGTCGTGAGCACTGTGACCACTGCGAAGACCGGCGTAGTTCTGATCGCCGAAGAGCTCTCGCCCGCCACCGTCGACGCCCTCGGCCCCGACTTCGAGATCCGCCACTGCAACGGCGCCGACCGCACCGAGCTGCTCACCGCGATCGCCGACGTCGACGCGATCCTGATCCGCTCCGCCACCAAGGTCGACGCCGAGGCGCTGGCCGCGGCCCGCAAGCTCAAGGTCGTCGCCCGGGCCGGTGTCGGCCTGGACAACGTGGACGTCTCCGCCGCCACCAAGGCCGGCGTGATGGTCGTCAACGCGCCGACCTCCAACATCGTCACCGCCGCCGAGCTCGCCTGCGGCCTGCTGATCTCCGTCGCCCGCAACATCGCGCCGGCCAACGCCGCGCTCAAGCAGGGCGAGTGGAAGCGCAACAAGTACACCGGCGTCGAGCTGAGCGAGAAGACCCTCGGCGTCGTCGGCCTCGGCCGGATCGGCGTCCTGGTCGCCCAGCGGATGTCCGCGTTCGGGATGAAGATCGTCGCGTACGACCCCTACATCCAGGCCGCCCGCGCCGCGCAGATGGGCGTCAAGCTGGTCTCGCTGGAGGAGCTGCTGGAGGTCTCGGACTTCATCACCGTCCACCTCCCCAAGACCCCGGAGACCATCGGCCTGATCGGCGACGACGCGCTGCACAAGGTCAAGCCGACCGTCCGCATCGTGAACGCCGCCCGCGGCGGCATCGTGGACGAGGAGGCGCTGGCGAACGCGCTGCGCGACGGCCGGGTGGCCGGCGCCGGTCTGGACGTGTACGCCAAGGAGCCGTGCACCGACTCCCCGCTGTTCGCCTTCGACAACGTGGTCGCCACCCCGCACCTGGGCGCCTCCACCGACGAGGCGCAGGAGAAGGCCGGCATCGCCGTCGCCCGGTCGGTGCGCCTCGCGCTGGCCGGCGAGCTGGTGCCGGACGCGGTGAACGTCCAGGGCGGCGTGATCGCCGAGGACGTCCGCCCGGGCCTGCCGCTGGCCGAGAAGCTCGGCCGGATCTTCACCGCGCTGGCCGGCGAGGTGGCCGTGCGCCTCGACGTCGAGGTCCGCGGCGAGATCACCCAGCACGACGTCAAGGTGCTCGAACTGTCCGCGCTGAAGGGCGTGTTCGAGGACGTGGTGGCGGAGACGGTGTCCTACGTCAACGCCCCGCTGTTCGCCCAGGAGCGCGGTGTCGAGGTCCGCCTGACCACCTCCAGCGAGAGCCCCGAGCACCGCAACGTGATCACCGTCCGCGGCACGCTCGCGGGCGGCGAGGAGATCGCCATCTCCGGCACGCTGGCCGGCCCCAAGCAGACCCAGAAGATCGTCGGCGTGGACGCCTTCGACGTGGACGTGGCGCTCACCGACCACATGGCCTTCTTCAAGTACGAGGACCGCCCCGGCGTGGTCGGCGTGCTCGGCCGCCACCTCGGCGACGCGGGCATCAACATCGCCGGCATGCAGGTCGCCCGCGACGGCGGCAGCGCGCTGGCCTCCATCACCGTGGACACCGAGATCCCGCAGGAGGTGCTGTCGGCCATCGCCGCCGAGATCGGCGCCCGCTTCGCGCGCTCGGTCGACCTGGGCTGATCCACCGGCTCCGGCGGGGCCCGGACCACCGTTCGAACGGTGGTCCGGGCCCCGCTGCGTTCTCCCGGGTGACACCCGTCTCAGATAGTAGGAAATCCAAGTATTCGTGCAGACACGGCCGGGGCGCGGCCTTACCGTGGAAGGGCCATACGGTGTGCCGCCCCTGTAGCCAGGGCCTGCGGCCCGTGTAGGCGTGCGCCTTCACGAGCAGGCGACCCCTGCTCCCGCGCTCCCTTCCCCTCTTCGCGCCCGCCTCCCGCGGCGCCGCTTCCAAGGAGCCCGGTATGTCGCCGACCGCCGACCGTCACGCCACGTCCGCCCCCGCCGCCACCCCCGTCCGCGCCCCGCGCCGCCGGCGGGCCGCCGAGCGGAACCCCTTCGCGGCGGCCGCGCTGCAGCGCTCGCTGGACCGCCGGGACAACGGCGGCGTGACCGGCCACCACTGAGGTCCGGCGGAGCGGCCGGCGGTGGCGTTCATCCGCGGAATGGGCCGTACGGGTCGTCGGAATGTCACCCAGTAGAGTGCAACCCCGGTCCGTCCGAGGGAAGTTGCTCGTCCCCGGCGGCGCGATCATCCTAATTTGGGGCCCTCGGAGGGGTGATCGACGTTCGCGTGGGCGGGCGTCAGCGACACGGAGTGCGGATCAGTCCCCCTGCCGGGGGAGAGGGCCCAGTGCGTCTGCCATCCGTCCGCCGACCCGCCGCCCGGATCGGCCTCACCCTGGCCCTGCTGGCCGGAAGCGCCGTCCTCGCCGCCACCCCGGCGGCGGGCGGTCCACCGACCGCGGGGCCACCTTCCGCCGGACCGCCGTCCGCCGGACCGCCGGGGCCGGGCCGAACGGCCTCCGTGCTGCTCGAACTCACCACCGAGGCGGCCGGCCCCGCCTGGCGGCGCGCCGCCGACGGCGCCCGGCGGGCCCAGCGCTCCCCGGAGGCCGTCCGCCGGGAGGCCGCGCGGGCCGGCGCGGACCAGCGCTCCCGGGCCGGGGACGCGCTCGACCGGCTGGCCGGCGCCGTCCACCGGGCGGCACCCGCCACCCGCGAGCTCTACCGCACCCGCACCGTGCTGACCGGACTCGCCGTCAGCGCGCCCGCCGCCCGGCTGCCCGCGCTGCGGGCGCTGCCGGGCGTCCGCGCCGTCCACCCGATCGTCGTCAAGCGGCGCGACAACGCCCACTCCGTCCCGCTGACCGGCGCCCCGCAGGTCTGGGCCGGCGACCGGGTGGCCGGCACCGGGCAGGGCATGCGGATCGGGATCGTCGACAGCGGCATCGACTACACCCACGCCGACTTCGGCGGCCCCGGCACCGAGGAGGCCTTCCGCTCGGTGGAGCGCGGCAAGCCCGCGCCGCCCGCGCTGTTCCCCAACGCCAAGGTCGTCGGCGGCAGGGACCTGGTCGGCGACGACTACGACCCCGACCCGGCCTCCCCGCACCACCAGCCGGTGCCGCACCCCGGCGACAACCCGATCGACTGCGTGCGCAACGGGCACGGCACCCACGTGGCCGGCACCGCCGCCGGGTACGGCGTCACCGCCGACGGCCGCCCGTACACCGGTCCGTACGGGCCCGGACTCGACCCGGCCGGCTTCCGGATCGGCCCCGGCGCCGCCCCCGGCGCACAGCTGTACGCGATCCGGGTGTTCGGCTGCGACGGCTCCACCGACCGGGTCACCGAGGCGCTCGACCTGGCCGCCGACCCGAACGGGGACGGCGACCTGAGCGACCGGCTGGACGTCGTCAACCTCTCGCTCGGCAGCCACTTCGGCAGCACCGACGACACCGACGCCCTGGCCGTCGACCGGCTCGCCGAACTGGGCACCGTCGTGGTCGCGGCGGCCGGCAACGACGGCGACGTGTACGGCATCGGCGGCAGCCCCGGCACCGCCGCCCGGGCGATCACCGTCGCCGCCTCGGTGCACGGCCACGCCGACGTGGACGGTGTCACCGTGCTTGCCCCCGCCGCCCGGGCCGGGGTCGTCCCGGCGCACTGGAGCGAGCGCTACCGGGGCTGGTCCACCGCCGACGTCAGCGGTGAACTCGCCCTGCCCGTCGACCAGTCGGACGGCTGCGCGGACTTCGGCGAGGCCGACCGGCAGCGACTGAAGGGGAAGATCGCGCTGCTCACCTGGCGTACCCGCGAAGCCGACCGGGCCTGCAACTCCGGCCCGCGCGCCGACCACGCCGCCGACGCGGGCGCGATCGGGGCGCTGTACGCCGCCGACTCCGACCACCTCGCCGAGATCTCCGGCAACGACCGGATCCCGGCCGCGCTGCTGGCCCGCGCCGACGGCGAACGGCTGCGCCAGGCCGCGGCCGCCGGGCCGGTGCGGATCCGGCTCGCCGCGCCCGGCAACACCCTGCACGCCTCCGTCGCCCAGGACCAGCCGGAGCGGGTCGACACCCTGACCGACTTCACCTCGCGCGGCATCGGCGTCCCGGGCGTGGTCAAGCCCGACCTGGCGGCCCCCGGCGAGAGCATCCGGTCCGCCCTGGTCGGCAGCGGCACCGGCGGCCAGCGCGAGAGCGGCACCTCGATGGCCACCCCGCACGTGGCCGGGCTCGCCGCCCTGGTCCGTGCCGCGCACCCGGACTGGCCGGTCGAGCAGGTCAAGGCCGCGCTGATGAACACCACCGTGGACACCTTCCTCGGCGACGACCGCAGCGGGCCGGCCTACGGGCCCGAGCGCACCGGGGCCGGGCGGGTCCGGGTGGACGGGGCGGTCCGCACCCCCGCCGTCGCCTACGCGGCGGGGGAGGGTGCCGTGGCGGGCGCCGTCGGGGTCTCCTTCGGGCCGGTCGAGGTGGCCGGGCCGACGGCGCGGACCCGGGAGATCGAGGTGCGCAACACCTCCGGCGGGCCGCTCGCCTACCGCACCTCGTACGCGGCGGCCACCCGACTGCCCGGCGCCTCCTACCAGGTGACGCCGGCCCGGGTGGACGTCCCGGCGGGCGGCACCGCGCGGGTGCGGGTGACGCTGTCCGTGCCCGGGGAGCTGGGGCGCGCGCCCGACCCGACCATCGACACCGTGCAGGGCGACCACGCCCGCAGCTACCGGGGCGAGCTCTCCGGGCGGGTGCTGCTCACCCCGGTCGGGGACGGCACGCTGCCGCAGCTGCGGATCCCGGTGCTGGCCGCCCCGCGCCCGACCGGCGACCTCGCGGCGACGGCCGCCGTGCGCACCGCTGCGAGCGGCGCCACCCTGGTCGCCCTCGGCGGCCGCGCCGCGCCCGGCGAACAGCCGGGGCTGGTCAGCGCCTTCGCGCTCGGCGGCGAGGGGGCCCGCTGGCCGGACTGCCCGCCCGGCGGCAGCGACGCGGCCGTCGCGCCGGGCGCGGGCGTGCGGCCCGAACTCGCCGGGGCGCAGGCGGACCCGGCGGACGAGATCTGCGTCGAGCACCCCGGTGAGCGCTCCGCCGACCTGCGTGCGGCCGGTGCCGCCGTCGACGACCGACTGCTGTACGTGGGAGCGTGGTTGTGGGCGCCCGCGGCCACCCCGGTGGGGCTGTACGGGGTGCGGGTGGCGCTGGACACCGACGGGGACGGCAGCACCGACGTCGTTCTCAAGGCCGACCGGCTGTCCGGCAGCGACGTCCTGGTCTCCCGCGCGCTGGACGCCCGCACCGGGGCCGAGCTGGACGTCCAGCCGCTCAACGCCCACTGGGGCGACACCGACACCGGGCTGCTGGACAGCGACGTACTGGTGCTGCCCGTCCGGCTGAGCGCCCTGCCCGGCGTCGCGCCCGGGCACAGCACCGTCCGCTACGGCGTGTGGACCGGCTACACCGGGGGCGGCACGCCGGACGTCGCCGAGGCCTTCTCGGCCATCGGGCTGAACGGCACCACCCCGTCCGTCCCGCTGGACGTCCTGCGGCCGGCGCTCACCGCGCGGGCCGGCCTCGACGGTCCGGCCGCGGTGGCGGCCCCGACGGGCCCCGGCACCGTCCTCGACGTGCGGCGGGCGCCGGGCGACGCCTCGCGGCTCCTGCTGCTGTACCACCGGAACCCGGCCGAGCGGCGGGCCCAGGTGGTCGACCTGCCCTGACCCCCGGGCGGAAGGGGCGGCCCACCGGGACTCCGGCGGGCCGCCCCGTCAGGTACGAACGTCCAGGCCGTCGGAGCTTCGGGCCGCCCGGCGGCGGTCGCCGCGCGGGAGGCGGGTCGGGCGGCGGGAGAGCCGGGCGAAGACGGCCACCAGGGCCAGGACGGCGGCGGTGGCGGAGGTGACGGTGAGGCCCTCGGTGAGGCCGGGCGGGCGGAACGCGCAGGCCACCCGGGAGGCGCCCCCGCCCAGCGGGACACCGATCATGCCGAGCACCGGGACGGGGGCCGCGTACCGGCCGCCGTCCACCGCGCAGGTCCAGCCGTCGGTGGCCGGCACGGAGAGCAGCGCGGTGCCGGTGGACCCGGCCGGGAGCGTCGCCGTCAGGGTGTGCCCGCCGGCCTCCACCCGGGTGGCGCCGGTCGCGGTGAGCCGGGCGACGGCGGCCTCCAGGGCACCGGCCCGCAGACAGCCGACCGGGCGGGCGGGGACCTGGCTCACCACGTCCGACCGCAGCGTCACCCGGACCACCCCGTCCGCCGGGACGGTCCCCAGCCGGTGGATCGGCACGGCGGTGGTGGGCTGCTCGCCGTCGCTGCGGTAGTCGGTGCCGAGGCCGCTGACCGTGCCCCGGTACCAGAGCCCGTGGAAGTAGGCCGTCCCGCCCGGCGTGCAGGCGGCCGTGAACACCGTGCCCTCCGCGCCGCCCGGCACCGACCAGCCGCTGGTGCCGTGCAGCGTGGGCGCCGCCCCGCCCGCCGGGACCGGCAGCGGGGCGTCGTACACCTGGCTGCCCAGCAGCGACTCCTGCCGGGCCCAGACCGAGGAGGTCTCCGTCCGGGCGCCCGGGGGCAGCACGGTGACCAGCGGCGGTGCGGCCGCCGCCCGGACGGGGGCGAAGCCGTACGGCGGCGGTCCGTCGTCGAGGTGGGTGCGGACGCCGAACAGCGCCTGCCCGACCGGGTCGGTGACGCTCGCGGTCTGCCGCCCGCCGGCCGTCCAGCCCGCGCCGAGGTCGTGCAGCAGCAGGGCGGTGACGGTCGGCAGGTAGCCGCTGAAGTAGCCGCCGCCCTGCCCGTTCAGCAGCAGCGGGTCGTTCGGGGTGAACGCGTGCGGGCCCGGGTCGCTGCGGCCGTGCGGCCAGTCGGCGGCCGCGCGCAGCGCCGCGTGCCCGGCCCGGACGGCCGCCGGGGAGACGCCGGCGGAGGGGGCCGCGCCCAGCGCCGCGTACCCGGACCAGACGGCGTTGCCCAGCACCGCGCCGCCGACCACCCAGGTGGCGAGGGCGTTCGCCCGCCGGTCGGCGTGCCGGCGGTCCAGCAGCCACAGCGCCGCCGACAGGACGGCGCCGCCGACGGCCAGCAGCACCCAGGTGGCCGGGCGAACCGAGTGCCGGCCCGCCGCCAGGCCGGCGATCACCGCGACCACGGCGGCGCCGCCCAGCACGGTCAGCCGGTCCGGGCGGTGCGCCAGCGAGACCCAGCCGGCCAGCACCAGCAGCCCGCTGAGCACGAAGGCCACCCGGTACGGCCCGCCGGCCGGGATCGCCAGGCCGTGCCAGACCAGCACGGTCGGGGTCCAGAGGAAGCCGGCCACCACCAGCAGCAGCGCCGCGCACCACAGGGCGCGCTCCCGCGGCCGTACCCGCCGGTTGAACGGCAACCCGCAGACCACCAGCAGACCGAAGACGCCGATCGCCACATCCGGCAACTGCGGCCCGCCGTGGGTGGCGGGCAGCAGCCGGGCGAGGTGGCCGCCGACGCCGGACGGGCCGAGCGGCTGGACCTGGGACTCCGGCTGGGCCCGGCGGGCGGCCAGGACCGCGACGAACAGCACGGGGGAGGCGAGCAGCACCCCGGCGGCGGCCATGGTGACGGCCCGGCCGGTGGCCCGGACCCGCCGGCGCAGCGGGAGCGGGGCGACGAACAGCCGGACGGCGAACAGGAGTCCGGCCGCCAGGGTGGCCAGCGCGGCGGTGTACAGGTTGCCGGCCCAGGCGAGCGCGACGCACAGCGTGCCGGCCACCCAGTGCCGCTCGCGCAGGCACCAGTCGGCGGCCAGGCCGAGCAGGGGCAGCGAGACCAGGCCCCAGAGCCACATCGGGGCGGCCCCGCCGACGTCCAGCACCCAGGCACACAGCCCGTACCCGACGGCGGCGAGCGCCCGCAGCCGGCGCGGGCCGGGGTGGAGGCGGCCGAGCAGCCGGGTCATCAGGGCGGTGCCGAGGCCGATGGTGGCCAGGGTGACCAGCAGGACGGCGAGCCGGCCCTGGTCGCGGGGGAGGAGCGCGGCGGGCCAGGAGAAGGGGTTCATCAGGTAGGCGAAGAAGTCCGCCAGGAACGGGGTGCCGTAGCCGCTGTTCCAGTCGAGCAGCAGGTCCCCGGCGGCCTGTCCGTGCAGCAGGTCCCACAGGTGGGCGTGGTACGGCACGGCCACCGCATCGGCCCCGGCCGGCCACCGCCCGCGCAGCGCCGCCGCCAGCCCGTACCCGCCCGCCGCCAGCCCCGCGGCACCCCCGCAGACCAGCACCTCCCGCCGCCGCTCGCTCGTCCGCATCCCGCCACCCTAAGCAGGCCACCAGCGCCCTCCACGTCACGCGCGCTCGCTCGAAAGGGTGAAGAGATGGCGAGGGCGTGGTCGGGCCTGCGACTGTGTTCCCATGGCAACGGGTAGCGACCTGCCGACACCGGAGTGGTCGAGGCCACCGGCCCGCGGCTACACCGCCGACGATCTGGACCGGCTGCCGGACCTCCCGCCTCACACGGAGTTGCTGCTTGGAAGCCTGGTGTTCTCCGTTCGGCAGTCGGCGTTTCACTCCAAGACGGTCAGCTGGCTGGATCGGCAACTGGTGGATCAGGTACCGGAGGGGTGGGAGGTCTGGCGACAAATGGGGCTGAAGATCGACTCCCGCAATCGGCCGGAGCCCGATCTCATGGTGGTCGATTCCCGTGCGGACACCGGGCCTGAGCAGACGTTCTGGCTCCCGCAGGACGTGGTGCTCGTTGTCGAGGTGACCGAGGAGGGCGAGGCGGAGTGGGATCGCGAGGTCAAGCCGCGGAAGTACGCTGCTGCTGAGATCCGGTACTTCTGGCGTGTCGAGTACGTGCAGGGACGGCCGATTGCCCACATCCACGAACTGTCCACGGCCTCGGCTGAGTACGTGTTGAGTGGAACCTTCCGTGAGCGGTTGACAGTTCGACGCCCGTTTCCACTGGCAATCGCCTTCGACCGTCCGCATGGTGGACGTGAGGTGTCAGTACCTGGGACGGCGGAGTAGGGTCCGAGCATGTCTCGCACCATTCGTCTCGCAGTAGTCCCCGGTGACGGCATCGGCCAGGAAGTGGTGGCCGAAGGCCTCAAGGTCCTGGGTGCCGCGCTTCCCGCCGACGTGAAGCTGGAGACCACCGAGTACGACCTCGGGGCCCGGCGCTACCACCGGACCGGGGAGACGCTGCCGGACGGCGTGCTGGCGGAGCTGAAGTCGCACGACGCGATCCTGCTGGGCGCCATCGGCGACCCGAGCGTGCCGTCGGGCGTGCTGGAGCGGGGGCTGCTGCTCAAGCTGCGGTTCGCCTTCGACCACCACATCAACCTGCGTCCGGGCCGGCTCTTCCCCGGGGTGAAGGGTCCGCTGGCCGGTCAGCCGGAGATCGACTTCGTGGTCGTCCGCGAGGGCACCGAGGGCCCGTACGTCGGCAACGGCGGCACGCTGCGCACCGGGACGCCGCAGGAGGTGGCCACCGAGGTCAGCCTGAACACCGCGTACGGCATCGAGCGCGTGGTGCGCGACGCCTACCGCCGGGCGCAGGCGCGGCCGCGCAAGAAGCTCACCCTGGTGCACAAGAACAACGTGCTGGTGCACGCCGGGCACCTGTGGACGCGGATCTTCGCCGAGGTCGGCCAGGAGTTCCCCGAGGTCACCACCGACTACCTGCACGTCGACGCGGCGACCATCTTCTTCGTCACCCAGCCGGAGCGGTTCGACGTCATCGTCACCGACAACCTCTTCGGCGACATCCTGACCGACCTGGCCGCCGCCGTCACGGGCGGGATCGGCCTGGCCGCGAGCGGCAACATCAACCCGAGCGGCGAGTTCCCGTCCATGTTCGAGCCGGTGCACGGCTCGGCGCCGGACATCGCCGGCCAGGGCAAGGCCGACCCGACCGCCACGGTGCTGTCGGTCGCGATGCTGCTGGAGCACCTCGGCTTCGCCGCCGAGGCCGCCACGGTCGAGGCCGCCGTCGCGGCGGACCTGGCCGAGCGCTCCGGCACCCGCAGCACCTCCCAGGTCGGCGACGCGCTCGCCGCCCGAGTATCCGGCTAGCGGGCCGGATCCGAGAACGAGGTTCCGGCCAGCGGGCCGGATCCCGAAGCGGAACTCCGGCCTGCGGGCCGGACCGCGCATAACCGCAGCCTGCGGCCCCGGAAATGGGGCGGACAGCTGTTCGGCACGGCCCTCTGGATGCGAGTATCGACAGTGGGCCGTGCCGTTGTGCGTCCATTCCGGTGAATTTCGCCGAAACGTATCCGCGGCGGTGGCGGCCCTTACCAACCCACGGTGAAGGAAACAGCCATGAGCACGGCCACCCAGGCGCCCATCACGTTCGACCTCAAGCCCTCCGCCCACCCGCTGCCGGCAGCGGAGCGCGAGGCCCGGCTGACCAACCCCGGCTTCGGCCGGGTCTTCACCGACCACATGGTCACCATCCGGTGGACCGAGGGCGTGGGCTGGCACGACGCCCAGCTGGCCCCGTACGCGCCGCTGGAGATCGACCCGGCGAACATGACCCTGCACTACGGTCAGGCGATCTTCGAGGGCCTGAAGGCCTACCGCCAGGCCGACGGTTCCATCGCCACCTTCCGCCCGGAGGCCAACGCCGCCCGCTTCCAGGCCTCGGCCCGCCGCCTGGCGATGCCGGAGCTGCCGGTGGAGACCTTCGTCGAGGCCGTCGAGCTGCTGGTCCGCCAGGAGCAGGACTGGGTGCCGAACGAGCCGGAGCAGAGCCTCTACCTGCGCCCGTTCATGTTCGCCACCGAGGTCGGCCTGGGCGTCCGCCCGGCCAACTCCTACCTCTTCATGATCATCGCCTCGCCGGCCGGCGCCTACTTCCAGGGCGGCATCAAGCCGGTCTCGGTCTGGCTGTCCAAGGAGTACGTCCGGGCCGCCCCCGGCGGCACCGGCGCCGCCAAGTGCGCGGGCAACTACGCCGCCTCGCTGGTCGCCCAGGCCCAGGCCGCCGAGAAGGGCTGCGACCAGGTGGTCTGGCTCGACGCCGCCGAGCACCGGTGGGTCGAGGAGATGGGCGGCATGAACCTGTACTTCGTCTTCGGCGAGGGCAGGGACGCGAAGATCGTCACCCCGGAGCTGTCCGGCGCCCTGCTGCCCGGCATCACCCGCGACTCGCTGCTGCAGCTGGCCGCCGACCTCGGCTACGCGGTCGAGGAGCGCCGGATCTCCACCGACGAGTGGCAGCAGGCCAACGCCGACGGCACCCTCACCGAGGTCTTCGCCTGCGGCACCGCCGCCGTCATCACCCCGGTCGGCTCGGTGAAGTCCGCCGCCGCCGACTGGACCGTCGGCGCCGGCGAGCCGGGCCCGGTCACCATGGAGCTGCGCAAGGCGCTGCTGTCGATCCAGGGCGGCCAGACCCCGGACACCCACCAGTGGCTGCACAAGATCGTCTGATCACGCACACCCCGCCGGTCCGCCCGCCCGGCCCGTCCGGCCCGCCCGTTTCGCATCGCGAGACGGGTGGGCCGGATCCCGGGCAGCTGTGCCAGACTGCGAGCGTGTCCTCGCTTTCGCTGATTATTAGCAGCAGGCGCGCCGGTCCGCAGTGACCGCTTCCCGCACGACCCGATGCGGAGCGACCACTAGCGTCCAGACCCGCGCGCAGACCTCTCGCACCCGCGAGGGGTCTTTTTGTTTCTCCCGGACCGGCCGACGGCCCCCACAAGGGGCCCGGGGACACCGGGACCGCGCGCGGGATCATGGACAGTGGAGCCGGGACGGAAAAGTCCGGCAGAGCAGTACCCAACCTCCCCGAAACGGAGAACCAGGGGTCATGACCGAGGTCACCCGTACCGATGACAGTTTCCACGTGTTCGACACCACGCTGCGCGACGGAGCGCAGCGGGAGGGCATCAACCTGACGGTGGCGGACAAGCTGGCCATCGCCCGGTACCTGGACGAGTTCGGGGTCGGCTTCATCGAGGGCGGCTGGCCCGGAGCCAACCCGCGCGACACCGAGTTCTTCGCCCGCGCCGCCGCCGAACTGGAGCTGGAGCACGCCCGGCTGGTCGCCTTCGGCGCCACCCGCCGGGCCGGCGGCAAGGCCGCGGAGGACCCGCAGCTGGCCGCGCTGGTCACCTCCGGCGCCCCGGTGATCACCCTGGTCGCCAAGGCGCACGACCGGCACGTGGAGCTCGCGCTGCGCACCACCCTGGACGAGAACCTGGAGATGGTCCGGGACAGCGTCGAGTTCCTGCGCTCCCAGGACCGGCGGGTGTTCATCGACTGCGAGCACTTCTTCGACGGCTACAAGGCCAACCCCGAGTACGCCGTGTCGGTGGTCCGCACCGCGCACGAGGCCGGCGCGGACGTGGTGGTGCTCTGCGACACCAACGGCGGGATGCTGCCCGGCGGGGTCCGGGAGATCGTCGCCGACGTGCTCGCCAGGACGGGCGCCCGGCTCGGCATCCACGCCCAGGACGACACCGGCTGCGCGGTGGCCAACACCCTGGCCGCGGTGGACGCCGGAGCGACCCACGTCCAGTGCACCGCCAACGGCTACGGCGAGCGGGTCGGCAACGCCAACCTGTTCCCGGTGGTCGGCGCGCTGGAGATCAAGTACGACCGCCGGGTGCTGCCCGCGGGCCGGCTGGCCGAGATGACCCGGATCTCGCACGCGATCGCCGAGCTGGTCAACCTGACCCCCTCCACCCACCAGCCGTACGTCGGCTACTCGGCCTTCGCCCACAAGGCGGGCCTGCACGCCTCCGCGATCAAGGTCGACCCGGACCTGTACCAGCACATCGACCCCGAGCGGGTCGGCAACGCCATGCGGATGCTGGTCTCCGACATGGCCGGCCGGGCCTCCGTCGAGCTCAAGGGCAAGGAGCTCGGCTACGACCTCTCCAGCGACCGGGACCTGGCCGGCCGGGTGGTGGCCAAGGTCAAGGAGCAGGAGAACCTCGGCTACACCTATGAGTCCGCCGACGCCTCCTTCGAGCTGCTGCTGCGCGACGAGGTGCGCGGCAGCCGGGACCGCTTCTACACCCTGGAGTCCTGGCGGACCATCAGCGAGCAGGGTCCGAACGGCTTCACCGGCAACGAGGCCACCGTCAAGCTGTGGGCCAAGGGCGAGCGCCGGATCGCCACCGGCGAGGGCAACGGCCCGGTCAACGCGCTGGACCAGGCGCTGCGCACGGCCCTGGAGGGCATCTACCCGCCGCTGGCCACCTTCGAGCTGGTGGACTACAAGGTCCGCATCCTGGAGGGCCAGCACGGCACCGGCTCCAAGACCCGGGTGCTGATCGAGTCCACCGACGGCGCCGCCACCTGGTCGACGGTGGGCGTGGCCGACAACGTGGTCGCCGCCTCCTGGCTGGCGCTGGAGGACGCGTACACCTACGGCCTCATCCGGGCCGGCCTGGAGCCCACCGAATAGCCGGCCCGAACACACCCGTGGCCCGCGGGACTTCGCAGGAAGTCCCGCGGGCCGCCGGCATGTCCGAGCACCGCCGGTTCAGCGGAGTCGGGCGAGGAGGGCGTGTTCGACGAGGGTGATGAGGGCGCTCTTGGCGCTGTCGCGGCGGCGGGCGTCGAGGGTGATGACGGGGGTGTCGGCGCCGAGTTGGAGGGCTTCGCGGACTTCGTCGGCGGTGTGGGGCTGGTGTCCGTCGAAGCCGTTGAGGGCGACGACGAAGGGCAGTCCGCTGTTCTCGAAGTAGTCGAGGGCGGGGAAGCAGTCGGCGA